>NZ_JBLZWZ010000019.1:0-255 GCF_056098985.1 Bacillus sp. 11B20 | reverse complement strand
CCTAGAGATAGGGCTTTCCCTTCGGGGACAGAGTGACAGGTGGTGCATGGTTGTCGTCAGCTCGTGTCGTGAGATGTTGGGTTAAGTCCCGCAACGAGCGCAACCCTTGATCTTAGTTGCCAGCATTTAGTTGGGCACTCTAAGGTGACTGCCGGTGACAAACCGGAGGAAGGTGGGGATGACGTCAAATCATCATGCCCCTTATGACCTGGGCTACACACGTGCTACAATGGACAGAACAAAGGGCTGCAAGAC
>NZ_JBLZWZ010000018.1:0-255 GCF_056098985.1 Bacillus sp. 11B20 | reverse complement strand
GTCTTGCAGCCCTTTGTTCTGTCCATTGTAGCACGTGTGTAGCCCAGGTCATAAGGGGCATGATGATTTGACGTCATCCCCACCTTCCTCCGGTTTGTCACCGGCAGTCACCTTAGAGTGCCCAACTGAATGCTGGCAACTAAGATCAAGGGTTGCGCTCGTTGCGGGACTTAACCCAACATCTCACGACACGAGCTGACGACAACCATGCACCACCTGTCACTCTGTCCCCGAAGGGAAAGCCCTATCTCTAGG
>NZ_JBLZWZ010000017.1:0-258 GCF_056098985.1 Bacillus sp. 11B20 | reverse complement strand
TTTGGGACCAAGGGGTCGCAGGTTCGAATCCTGTCTTCCCGACCATCTTTTATGGGGCCTTAGCTCAGCTGGGAGAGCGCCTGCCTTGCACGCAGGAGGTCAGCGGTTCGATCCCGCTAGGCTCCACCAATATGATCTTTGAAAACTAAACAAGACAAAACGTACCTGTTAATTCGAGTTTTTATAAAAAAATCCTATGATACTTCATAGGTAGTCAGTCAAACGCTGACGAAAAACAAAACTTCGGTTTTGTACTTT
>NZ_JBLZWZ010000016.1:0-290 GCF_056098985.1 Bacillus sp. 11B20 | reverse complement strand
GGCATCCACCGTGCGCCCTTTCTAACTTAACCATTTCTTACTTTAGAAAGAATCACTATGTGTGATGAACTTTGCATTGCATTCAATGTGAATGTATTACTTATTGTTATCTAGTTTTCAAAGAACAATCCTGTCTCGCTAGAGACATGTTTTGAAGGAATGATCCTTCAAAACTAAACAAGACGAAAACGCACGCTGCTCCATATATCCTTAGAAAGGAGGTGATCCAGCCGCACCTTCCGATACGGCTACCTTGTTACGACTTCACCCCAATCATCTGCCCCACCTTC
>NZ_JBLZWZ010000015.1:0-308 GCF_056098985.1 Bacillus sp. 11B20 | reverse complement strand
GGGTATTACCGGAGCCACTGGACCTACCGGCGCAACAGGTATTACTGGACCAACGGGTCCTACTGGCGTAACGGGTAGCACTGGAGCTACTGGTTCTACCGGGGCTACTGGTATCACTGGACCAACGAGTCCTACCGGAGTTACTGGGCCTACCGGTGCTACGGGTAGCACTGGAGATACTGGTCCTACTGGTGCCACAGGTTCTACTGGATCAACCGGTCCTACTGGCGCTACGGGTAGCACTGGAGCTACCGGACCTACCGGCGCTACTGGTATCACTGGAGCTACCGGACCTACTGGTGCTACGG
>NZ_JBLZWZ010000014.1:0-343 GCF_056098985.1 Bacillus sp. 11B20 | reverse complement strand
GATACTAATAGATCGAGGACTTAACCTATATTCTAATGTGAAACATGAACATTGTTATCTAGTTTTGAGAGAACATTCTCTCCATCAGGTTTGGTGGCGATAGCGAAGAGGTCACACCCGTTCCCATGCCGAACACGGAAGTTAAGCTCTTCAGCGCCGATGGTAGTTGGGGGTTTCCCCCTGTGAGAGTAGGACGCCGCCAAGCTTGTAATATTTATATCATCGCGGGGTGGAGCAGTTCGGTAGCTCGTCGGGCTCATAACCCGAAGGTCGCAGGTTCAAATCCTGCCCCCGCAACCAAAATGGTCCGGTAGTTCAGTTGGTTAGAATGCCTGCCTGTCAC
>NZ_JBLZWZ010000013.1:0-457 GCF_056098985.1 Bacillus sp. 11B20 | reverse complement strand
TCCTTCAAAACTAAACAAGACGAAAACGCACGCTGCTCCATATATCCTTAGAAAGGAGGTGATCCAGCCGCACCTTCCGATACGGCTACCTTGTTACGACTTCACCCCAATCATCTGCCCCACCTTCGGCGGCTGGCTCCATAAAGGTTACCTCACCGACTTCGGGTGTTGCAAACTCTCGTGGTGTGACGGGCGGTGTGTACAAGGCCCGGGAACGTATTCACCGCGGCATGCTGATCCGCGATTACTAGCGATTCCAGCTTCACGCAGTCGAGTTGCAGACTGCGATCCGAACTGAGAACAGATTTATGGGATTGGCTAAACCTTGCGGTCTTGCAGCCCTTTGTTCTGTCCATTGTAGCACGTGTGTAGCCCAGGTCATAAGGGGCATGATGATTTGACGTCATCCCCACCTTCCTCCGGTTTGTCACCGGCAGTCACCTTAGAGTGCCCAACT
>NZ_JBLZWZ010000012.1:0-468 GCF_056098985.1 Bacillus sp. 11B20 | reverse complement strand
GAAGGTGGGGCAGATGATTGGGGTGAAGTCGTAACAAGGTAGCCGTATCGGAAGGTGCGGCTGGATCACCTCCTTTCTAAGGATATATGGAGCAGCGTGCGTTTTCGTCTTGTTTAGTTTTGAAGGAACTTGCAAAAGATCCTACAACATCATATCTTCGATATGAAAGATGGGCCTGTAGCTCAGCTGGTTAGAGCGCACGCCTGATAAGCGTGAGGTCGGTGGTTCGAGTCCACTCAGGCCCACCATCTTCTATTAAATCGGGGCCTTAGCTCAGCTGGGAGAGCGCCTGCCTTGCACGCAGGAGGTCAGCGGTTCGATCCCGCTAGGCTCCACCAACGTGTTCTTTGAAAACTAGATAACAATAAGTAATACATTCACATTGAATGCAATGCAAAGTTCATCACACATAGTGATTCTTTCTAAAGTAAGAAATGGTTAAGTTAGAAAGGGCGCACGGTGGATGCC
>NZ_JBLZWZ010000011.1:0-1139 GCF_056098985.1 Bacillus sp. 11B20 | reverse complement strand
TCGGAGAGTTTGATCCTGGCTCAGGACGAACGCTGGCGGCGTGCCTAATACATGCAAGTCGAGCGGACAGAAGGGAGCTTGCTCCCGGATGTTAGCGGCGGACGGGTGAGTAACACGTGGGTAACCTGCCTGTAAGACTGGGATAACTCCGGGAAACCGGAGCTAATACCGGATAGTTCCTTGAACCGCATGGTTCAAGGATGAAAGACGGTTTCGGCTGTCACTTACAGATGGACCCGCGGCGCATTAGCTAGTTGGTGGGGTAATGGCTCACCAAGGCGACGATGCGTAGCCGACCTGAGAGGGTGATCGGCCACACTGGGACTGAGACACGGCCCAGACTCCTACGGGAGGCAGCAGTAGGGAATCTTCCGCAATGGACGAAAGTCTGACGGAGCAACGCCGCGTGAGTGATGAAGGTTTTCGGATCGTAAAGCTCTGTTGTTAGGGAAGAACAAGTGCGAGAGTAACTGCTCGCACCTTGACGGTACCTAACCAGAAAGCCACGGCTAACTACGTGCCAGCAGCCGCGGTAATACGTAGGTGGCAAGCGTTGTCCGGAATTATTGGGCGTAAAGGGCTCGCAGGCGGTTTCTTAAGTCTGATGTGAAAGCCCCCGGCTCAACCGGGGAGGGTCATTGGAAACTGGGAAACTTGAGTGCAGAAGAGGAGAGTGGAATTCCACGTGTAGCGGTGAAATGCGTAGAGATGTGGAGGAACACCAGTGGCGAAGGCGACTCTCTGGTCTGTAACTGACGCTGAGGAGCGAAAGCGTGGGGAGCGAACAGGATTAGATACCCTGGTAGTCCACGCCGTAAACGATGAGTGCTAAGTGTTAGGGGGTTTCCGCCCCTTAGTGCTGCAGCTAACGCATTAAGCACTCCGCCTGGGGAGTACGGTCGCAAGACTGAAACTCAAAGGAATTGACGGGGGCCCGCACAAGCGGTGGAGCATGTGGTTTAATTCGAAGCAACGCGAAGAACCTTACCAGGTCTTGACATCCTCTGACAACCCTAGAGATAGGGCTTTCCCTTCGGGGACAGAGTGACAGGTGGTGCATGGTTGTCGTCAGCTCGTGTCGTGAGATGTTGGGTTAAGTCCCGCAACGAGCGCAACCCTTGATCTTAGTTGCCAGCATT
>NZ_JBLZWZ010000010.1:0-7418 GCF_056098985.1 Bacillus sp. 11B20 | reverse complement strand
ATCATACAGAGACTAGTATGGAGTTGGCTATTCGATTTGTAACGTGAAACATGACAGACCTTTAGGGTCTGTTTTTTTGTTGCGCAGCATGGTCAAAAAATCAAAAAAAAATCTCCCCCTGCGGGGAAATTTGGTTTAGTCTTTGGACTTTTAGGTTTTTGGGTTTTGATCTTTTAAAAAGATGGCGGTTTCGCCAGCTTTTTGGGCGATTTTGACGGAGTCAGAATCGTGTCTTTTCTTATCTTGATACATATAGAAACATTGAGATTTTCAAAAAGTGATATGAATCCAGTGGTGTCAAGGGTTTGAAGGTAATTTGACAGGGAAAAACCCCGTCTGCTATTATTAAGTTACCACACCAAATAATAGATAGCTAGAGAACTAGCGGCAGAAGGGGTTTTTTCTTTGTTTTATTCATCTGAATCGAATTATACCATCCTCGAGGATAAAACCGCAACAGGTAAAAAGCGGGATTGGAAGGGGAAAAAGGTGAGATCGTCGCTTATGGCGGCTCACTATGAAGGACTTGAAAAGCGTACCGGTGCGCCTTACTACGGAAAAAAGGCAGAGAAAGTATGTGATTGTGCGGAATGTCTTGCGTTTAAGAGGGATCGAGAAACGGGCAGACTACGATTATATCAAGCCTATTTTTGTAAAGTGAGGTTATGCCCTATGTGTGCGTGGCGAAGGTCATTGAAAATTGCTTATCACAACAAATTGATCGTTGAAGAAGCCAATCGGCAATATAAGCCAGCATGGATATTTCTCACGTTGACAGTAAAAAACGTTGAGGGTGATGATCTGAAACAGACCATTTCGGATATGATGAAAGGCTTTAATAGATTGATGAAATATAAAAAAGTTGATTCTGCGGTGCGTGGGTATTTCAGAGCTTTAGAGATTACGAAAAATCATGAAGAAAATACATATCATCCGCATTTTCATGTGTTAATACCTGTTCGTACTAATTACTTTGGTAAGAACTATATTAATCAAAAAGAATGGACAAGCCTTTGGAAAAGAGCAATGAAATTGGATTACACACCTATTGTGCATGTGCAAAGGGTCAAAGGTAAAAAGGGAATCGATGCGGAAGCGATTGAAAAAGAAGTACGCAAAGAAATGGAAGAACAGAAAGCTATTTTAGAGATTTCTAAGTATCCAGTGAAAGACACTGATGTGATACGTGGGAATGAAGTGACCGAGGAAAATTTGGATACGGTCTATTATTTGGATGATGCGTTAAATGCCAGGCGGTTGATCGGCTACGGCGGGATCTTGAAAGAGATTCATAAGGAACTGAATTTGACGGACGCCGAGGACGGGGATCTTGTCAGAATTGAAGAAGATGAAGACGAGGTAGCTAATGAGACGTTCGAGGTTATGGCGCATTGGCATGTAGGAATTAAGAATTACATAATTAATTAAATAAAGCAGACAATTTTGTCTGCTTTATTTTTATACAATCCATAAGATAATTTCTGCTAGAGAATCAGCAGTTTTTGAAGGTACTCCTGCTTTTTTCAAAGCTTTTACTAGAGCGCCTTTTGATGCACTATTCAGTCTTTCTGTGGCATATGCAATTTTTCTTGCATATTTGTCTACCAGTTTAGCTTTTGATGGAGATAGAGGTTTGATGGCCCATTTAAGAGCTTTTCCTCCGACTCTACATACCCATCCAAATGCTTTTATTGCTTTAAGAGAATGACCAACAATACCATTAGTATGTACTTGCCCATTTTGGTTTAATTGGTTATAAGTGTTAAATTCGCGAGTTTGTGATGCGAATTTAATAAATGCTTTAGAATCTTCTAATGTGCTAGGAGTTTTATGTGTTTCTATATATTTCTCTAATGAGTTTGGCAATGAGTTACTTGCAATTTGTGTTGTGGGTTGAACTGTTTGGTCTTGTTCAGCAGCTGAAGCAGATGACGCAAAACCACTAAATCCTGAAATGATAAGGGCTGTAGCTGTAAGTGTTACCACACTTTGAGAAAATCTTTTTTTAGTAAATTTCATTTTAATCCTCCTATTTTTTTGATATTTTAACCAAGTAATATAATACCATAAAAGAGAGGAATTGTTACACATGAGTAAAAAAAATAAAAAAGAAAAATATTCAACTGGAGACCATGTATTTGCGATTTTAATTGTTTTTCTTATGTTTGTCTTTATTATTTCTTCACCTTTTTTGATATTTTTAGGTGTATTTAAATTCGTGTCTTTGTTCCCCTATATTTCTATTAATACAACCAGTACCTTTGATTCTGTTTTAGCTTTATTTAAGTTTTTTTTCCTTACAGTAGTAGTTGTTGGAGTTGTCGATATAGTATTCTCACAAATTTTGATGAAAAAAAAGGGTCCTTTCAATTTTGCTCTTGAAGCTGTGTTAATGTTTGTTGTGTTTTATCTTTATGTTTTAATTTATTCGTTTAACTCTCAAGATATTGTTATAAGGGATACAGGCGTGTTGTGGGTTTCTCTATTTTTATTTATTTTGTATTTGTTGTTTGCTCTGGTATATCCAGTTTCAAAAAGGATCTATGGGTTAATGATGAAAAAAATACAAGATAAAAATAATTGAAAATGTCGTTTAATAAAACGTTCCCAATTAGATTCTTAGAATAAAAAATTTATTATTCCATTGCGGTGTCCGCAAGCATTTTTTTTATTTTTCAGTGCTTCGTTTTGAGGAATATTTTTGTGATAGAATCCGTTCACTGTGGAGGTGAATGTGATGACGATTGTAATTAATGTGATGGATTTAGGAGCATTCATTATTTGTACTTTGCTGTTCATTGCATTGTGGTTTGAAGAATCAGAAGAAGCCGGCTATTAAGTCGGCTTCTTCTTTACACGCTTGACGGAAATCGAGAGATTTTAGCACGCACACAGGGGTGTGTATAAGTGCGCCATTGTCATGGGTGTCCTATTTCCAAAATTGCCACCACTTTTTTTGTTGAGATGCAGCAATCTGTTTTTTCATTTCTTCATTCTCTTTGAGAGCCTCTATGAGGTGTTTGTCGCGTTCCTCAAGCTTAGCCTCAATGTAGTGTTGTTGTTCGTGAATTGTCTGAATAAGAGATTGGATGATTTGTTTTTGTTCATTCATTTGTGAGTTGAGAGTATTCCTTATGTCCTCTATCGACTCATTCAGCGTCAATGCTGTACTTTCTGTATGATTGTCTATCGTGATTGTGATTGGATGTCCTTCGTTAGTGAGGATGGTCTCAATGTTTTCTATGGACTTTCCTTCTACGTATAAACCACGAATTTTTTTTAGCAAAGGAATGGATTCATTTGCTACTAAATAGCTTTTTCCGTTTTTCTTTATGTTCAAATGATGGCCATGTTGACGAATGTATCTTCGCAATGTTGTATCTGGGATTTGAAGTTCTTTCTCTAATGATTTGATAGAGTGCCATTTTTCTTGGTTATCCATATAATTTCACCACCTCGTTCACCATACGATCATACATTGATTATTCTAGTTATATCAATGGATTCCTACGATCACGATCATGGTTGCGTCCATGAATACGATCATTCGATCATGAGAAATATGACAAGAACGTTTTAACGGTTATAAATTTATTTAAAGACTCATAAAAGTCTCTCATAAAGTGGAAGTGCCTTTTGATAATAATCTTTCACAGAATTTAGTTAAAACAAGCTTTTGCAACCAATAGTTGCATAGTGGTTGGTGGTGTGCAACCTGTGAAACTAATACAATTACAGCAATCATATGGAAATGGGGTGTTGTATGATGTCTTTAGGTTCTAATATTAGTAATAAAAGAAAATCCTTAAAGTTATCGCAAGAATATGTAGCAGAACAATTAGGGGTTAGTCGGCAGGCAATATCGAAATGGGAGACAAATCAATCAGAACCATCAATGGATAATCTAATAAGGTTGGCTGAATTATTTGATAGTGATATTAAAGAATTAGTTTCTCCAGAGCAATATTCTGAGGAACAAAAAGACTTAGAAACTCGGATTGAACAAAGTCAAAAAGATATAAAAATGCAAATGTCAGCTGTCTTTGGTCGAATTCTTATGCTGATTAGTTTTTTAGGTTACATTGGTGCTTTATTTGATCTTTCTTCTTATCAACTTCCTATTTGGTATTTACAAATTTGGTGGGGTGTCCTATTTTTGACCGGAGTAGTTCTAACATTTGTTGGGGCAAGGGATTACTTTAATAGAAAATCTGGTTCTAAAAAAGTTATATGGCTTGATCTGTTATTTGTTTTCTCTTATTTTTTATATGAAATGTTGCCTTTTGAAAGAAGTATAAATACATTAGTTACGTTACTTTTTGGCATTGTGATTTTGGTTATTAAAAATATTAAGTTTTTCATTCCTACATGGAGGAAACCAAGGTCATTAGACAAATAAATTTAAGATTTATAAAAACTCTCCAGCATAGTTAATATAGATCAAAAGGAATTCTTTTTACATTTATGTTAAACTATTACTTGGTTATTTTTATAACATTAGTAAAGGAGAGGTCACTATGAAAAAAGAGTTACGTAGTTATTTGTCTCTTGTGGTTGCTTCAGTAATCCTTATATCTTTGGTTTCGCCCGTAGTAGCACAAGCACAGACGTCGGACAGAAGTAAGGGTGCTGTAACATTAACAGAATCAGAAAAAAATAGCATAAGTGATTTAGAGAAATCTGGTGTAGATACAAAGCTTGTTACTAAGTTGTTGGAAGTTTCGAATCATATTCATTTCAAGAAAGATCAAGAAACATTAAGTGTAGATTTAAGTGATGATGTTCTTATGAATAAATATGATTTTACAAAAACACAACTTAAAGATTTCAAAGCTATACTTGATGGTACATATAATTATTCTGCTTCAAAAGAAAGCATATTAAAAAGTAACCAAGTAGCTAAAACTTCTAGTTATAGAGCAGGTTATTTATCTAATACTGCTTTGAAATCTGGAACATTTGCTGTTTTAACCGTTGCAGCGCAATCAGGTCCAGCTGCATTAATGGCTGCTTGGACAGCAGTTTCATCAGCTTTAGCAGGACCATTAGGCACTGTGGCTGGAATAAGTACTGCAGTTTTAGGTGGAGCCTTTTTTGCAGATCTTGCATTGAAAATAACTGGAGCTATGACTCAGGGTAAAGGTGTAGCTTTCTATCTTGATTGGGGAATTCCACCAGTAAAAACTGTTATTGAATAAAACACTTAAAAAAGAGGTTTGTTTTTGAATTTTTACTGACTCTGTTTTTTACAGGGTCTTTTTTTTAGTCTTAAATCTGATGTAAAAGAAGAACATAAGGCATGAGTCAACGGTAAGCGGAACGAAAGTGAGCATTAAGGAGTTGACTCATTCACTACACCCAAAGCCTATTGATTCAAACAAACCCCGTTTGTTTGCGCCAGCCGAAGGGGCATCCCCCGAAGATCGGGGGTAGGGGGTTTGAATATTTGCGATCCAACGGGCAGACCGTTGGCGGGTTTGGGCAGAGCCCGAAAAGAGTCACTGGAGAACCAGTGCCCACTTATGCACCTAAATAGGTGCGGTGGGTTTTCTTTCCGTTCAAAGCAGAATGCCAGGGCATTGTACCGTTGGCATGAAAGTATCAAAAATGATACGATTAAAGAAATATTTGTGCGTCTGTTTTGTTTGGCGAAAGTGCGCAGCGGAAGACGACGACAGTCGTCGAGTGGCAACGAAAAGCGAGCACTGAGAGCCAAACGGGAACCCCCCCACTCTAACAGGGGGGTACTACGGAAGAAAAAAGCAAATTAAGGCTAGTCATAGCAATGGATTGACTCGTTTTGAGTTTGTGACAAAGATTTATTTGAATGATTAAACTTATAAAAATACCGAGGTTGTAATTCAAAAATGCCGTTGAGAGCGTTCAGATTCGATTCTGAGCGCTTTTATTTTTGTACAGGTAATTGAAATAGGAGGATGCGTCAAAAACGCTTATAGGGGATTTAAATGCGTTTTTTCGTTTTGTCTGCTGTAATCCATTTGAAAATTCGTTTGCGAGATGCCGAAAATTTGCATAATTGGAAACGCAAGCGGGTTACACCCGTATTTCATATGCTAGGATTTAACATAAAAAGGGACAGAGATCGGGGGATTGATGGAATGGAAACTATTTCAGCAGCGGTGATCGGTCAAAAGATAAATGAGTGGTATCGACATATAAAAAAACTTAATGTGACAGATGCTGAAATGCTTCGGAGCGAGATAAGAGAAGAATTGGATATGATGGAAGAAGATGAGCAAGCTGTTCTTTATTTTCAGCTTATGGAATTTCGCCACGAACAAATGCTTGAATACATGAATCTAGGAGCAAGGAAAGTAAACAAAGCGGAGTACCTGCGTTCAGTGGAAGGGCAGGGACGAAAGTTTACTGGAATCTTGGAATACTACTTTAATTTTTTCAGAGGGATGTTTGAGTTCTCGCAAGGTGATTATATTACTGCGATTACTTTTTATAGACAAGCAGAAAAGCGTTTAGACCGGGTCGCAGATGAAGTTGAAAGAGCAGAGTTTTATTTCAAGATGGCAGAGATTTTCTATCACATGAAGCAAACTCAAATGTCTATGTATTACATCATGTTGGCTCTTGATACATATAAGGTACACCCGACATATCTTGTCCGAGAAATTCAGTCTCGCTTTGTTGTTTCAGGAAATTATGTTGATCTTAATAGTGCTGAAAAGTCACTCCCTCATTTAGAGAAAGCATTAGAGAAGTCACATGCGATTAAGGATGAACTCATGATTGGTATGAGTTTAATCAATTTGGGTAACTGTTACTCTAGCTTAGAGAAGTATCAAATAGCATTAGATTATTTTGAGGAAGCTCAAATTTATTTGAAAAGTCATGTTCATATGCGAGCTATTTTTTATCAACTGGCTCTTATTAATTTCAAAATGGGAAACGGTGAAATTGGAAAAGAGTATATTCAAAAGGGTATTGAATTTCTTGAAAAGGAACCCGATGAATTATTTGAGTCTTTATACAAATTTCTTGTAAGTCTATATATAAAGCCACTGTGTCTTGACGATCTGAAGGATATTCTCAAGCAGTTTGATGACATTAGGGGTTATCCATATTTGGAAGAACTGGCATTAGAGTCCGCAGAATTTTATACTGAACGTGGGCGTATGGAGGATTCTGTATATTTGTATCAGCAAATGGTGTACGCCCAAAAACAAATTCGAAGGGGCGACTGTTTGTATGAGCATTAAAAAGAGCTTTGCTTTAGCTGGTCTTGCTATCACTATGTTGGTTGGTGGTTCATATCTCAATCATACAGAGACTAGTATGGAGTTGGCTATTCGATTTGTAACGTGAAACATGACAGACCTTTAGGGTCTGTTTTTTTGTTGCGCAGCATGGTCAAAAAATCAAAAAAAAATCTCCCCCTGCGGGGA
>NZ_JBLZWZ010000009.1:0-1031681 GCF_056098985.1 Bacillus sp. 11B20 | reverse complement strand
AGGTTACCCACGTGTTACTCACCCGTCCGCCGCTAACATCCGGGAGCAAGCTCCCTTCTGTCCGCTCGACTTGCATGTATTAGGCACGCCGCCAGCGTTCGTCCTGAGCCAGGATCAAACTCTCCGAAAAAGTACAAAACCGAAGTTTTGTTTTTCGTCAGCGTTTGACTGACTACCTATGAAGTATCATAGGATTTTTTTATAAAAACTCGAATTAACAGGTACGTTTTGTCTTGTTTAGTTTTCAAAGAACTTGTGTGTCACTCTCTCAAAGCGACCACTTGAATATATCATATATCTCTATCAACAGTCAACATTTTTCTTAAAAAACATTTTATTTTTTTAAGAAGTTTCCACTGTAGAAGAGATAAAAAATAGAGCCTCTTTTTGCTCCTTTGAAAGATTAACACATATCTATGAAAAAAGCATTATAAATTTCAAAAAAACTCATGTTTTTTTAGAAAAAAATAAAGCCGGTGAAGAACCGGCTTTATTTTTACTCAGATTGCTCTTGATCTGACTCTATAGTTTCTACGTTTTCTTCACTATTCTCTTCATCATCTTCTTGTGATTGTTCAACTAATGCCACTGTAGCGACATGTTCATCATCACCAAGACGAATCAGGCGGACACCTTGAGTGACTCGACCTGTTGTTGAAATGTCTGAAACGGCCATACGAATGATCACGCCGCTTCCTGTAATAATCATCAAGTCCTCTTCAGCTTCAGCATTTGTTGCCTTCACTGCGACAAGCGGACCATTGTTATCAGTGATTTTACATGTTTTAAGACCTTTACCGCCCCGGCTTTGAACACGGTATTCTTTTTCAGGTGTTAACTTACCATATCCTTTTTCGGTTACGATCAATACGTTTGCATCTGGCTCAAGGATTTCCATCCCAACGACGATGTCATCCTCTGAAAGCGTAATTCCTTTCACGCCAGCCGCCGTACGTCCCATTTCACGAACGTCTGTCTCGTCAAAACGAATCAGCATACCTTTTTTCGTACCAATGATGATTTGTTTTTCTCCATTGGTTAAACGGACAGCCATCAGTTCATCTTCGTCACGAAGACTTAATGCGATAAGTCCATTGTTTCGAATGTTGGCAAACTGAGATAATGATGTTCGTTTTGATACGCCGTGTCTTGTTGTAAAGAAGAGATACGAATCTTCATCAAATTCGCTTACTGGAATAATGGCATTAATCCACTCTCCCTTTTCTACTTCAAGCAGGTTAATAATCGGAATCCCTTTCGCCGTTCGTCCGAATTCAGGAATTTCATATCCCTTCGCACGATAGACCTTCCCTTTATTAGAGAAGAAGAGGATCGTATCATGGGTAGATGTTGAAATCAGCTGTTCTACGAAATCATCCTCATTGGTTCCCATGCCCTGAACACCTTTACCGCCTCTTTTTTGGCTGCGGTATGTTGATGCAGGCAGACGCTTGATATAACCATTATGAGTCAGCGTAATCACAATATTCTCAACAGGGATCAAATCTTCGTCTTCAATTGTTTCAATACCTGCCGTCACAATTTCAGTACGGCGCGTATCATTGAAACGTTCTTTGATTTCTGTTAATTCTTCTCTAATGATTTCAAGAACTTTCTCATTGTCTGCTAAAATGGCTTTCAACTCAGCAATCAAATCAACAAGTCCTTTGTATTCTTCTTCTATCTTTTCTCTTTCCAAACCAGTTAAGCGCTGAAGACGCATATCAAGAATGGCCTGTGCTTGTTTTTCGGACAAGCTATAGTTCTCCATTAAGCCATTTCTCGCAATTTCAGCAGTTTGAGAGCTTCTAATTAATGCAATGACTTCATCTAAATGGTCAAGAGCGATTCTTAAACCTTCTAGAATATGAGCTCTTGCTTCAGCTTTACGAAGTTCATATGCTGTTCTTCTGCGAATGATCACTTTTTGATGCTCTAGATAATATTCAAGACATTGTTTGAGGGACAAGACTTTCGGCTGTCCATCAACTAGTGCCAATAAGTTGATCCCAAATGACGTTTGGAGTGTCGTTTGTTTATAAAGATTGTTTAATAGAACGTGGGCGTTCGCGTCTCTTCGCAGTTCAATTACAATCCGCATTCCATTACGATCAGACTCGTCACGCAGATCTGTAATGCCATCAATCTTTTTATCGCGCACAAGATCAGCGATTTTTTCGATCAAACGGGCTTTGTTGACCTGATATGGAATTTCATTGATGACAATCCGCTGCTTACCGCTGGATGTTTCTTCGATAATAGAATTTGCACGTAATGTAATAGAGCCCCGGCCTGTTTCATATGCTTTGCGAATTCCGCTTCGGCCTATGATTTGTCCCGCAGTTGGGAAATCTGGTCCTGGAATGATCTCCATTAGTTCCTGTGTTGTCATTTCTGGGTTTTGACTAATCGCAAGTACCCCATCAATCACTTCACCTAGCTGGTGAGGGGGAATGTTGGTGGCCATCCCTACAGCGATACCTGTTGCCCCGTTGACTAATAAGTTCGGGAATCGAGCTGGCATAACGATTGGTTCTCTTTCACTGCCATCGTAGTTATCTTGATAATCAATCGTATCCTTGGTGATATCACGCAGGATTTCCATTGAAATTTTAGATAGACGCGCCTCAGTATAACGCATTGCCGCTGCACCGTCTCCATCGACAGAACCAAAGTTTCCATGACCTTCAACCAGCATATTACGATAGTTGAAATCTTGCGCCATCCGAACCATCGCTTCGTATACAGCGCTGTCACCGTGAGGGTGGTACTTACCGATAACTTCCCCAACGATACGTGCAGATTTCTTAAATGGTTTATCACTTGTCATACCTAGGTCATTCATCGCATACAAAATTCTTCGATGCACGGGCTTCAATCCATCTCGCACATCTGGTAATGCACGCGAAACAATAACACTCATTGCATAATCTAAAAAGGACGTACGCATTTCTTGACTAATATTTACTTCGCGTACATTTGGTGTATGTTGTTCACTCACTATAAGAACCTCCCTTTACGTATCACATGAAATAAATTATGTGGGAGTAAAATATGTATTTATCTTCACAAGACTATTCTCCATTATATCAATAATCTCGGCTTTATACACATTTATTTACTAGAAAATCAACGAAAACACGGAAAACCAGGACATTCGTTACACGCCCCTATTTCTTGAAAAACAACCTTATTCCAAACAAGAAATAAGGTTGTTCTCAGGAGGGATCTATCTAAATATCAAGGTTTTTCACGTATTGTGCATTTTCTTCGATAAAGTTTCGTCTCGGCTCTACTTTATCTCCCATCAGCATTTCAAATGTCTCATCAGCATCGATCGCATCCTCAAGTGTGACTTGAAGAAGTGTTCTCGCATCAGGGTCCATTGTTGTTTCCCAAAGCTGAGCAGCATTCATTTCTCCAAGACCTTTATAACGCTGAAGTCCAGGCTTTGGTGTTTGAGGAAGTGATTTTAACAGCTCATCCAGCTGTTTATCGTTATACACGTACTCCACACGTTTTCCTTGCTGCACTTTATATAAAGGCGGCTGCGCAATATACACATAACCGTTTTCAATAATTTCACGCATGTAGCGATAGAAGAATGTTAAGAGCAGCGTTCGAATATGTGCACCATCCACATCGGCATCTGTCATGATCACAATTTTGTGATAGCGTGCTTTCTCTAAAGTAAAGTCTTCTCCGATTCCAGTTCCTAACGCTGTAATCATTGAACGAACCTCGTTGTTCGATAAAATTTTATCTAGACGAGCTTTTTCTACGTTTAGGATTTTCCCTCTTAACGGTAAAATCGCTTGGAAGTGACGATCACGTCCTTGTTTAGCAGACCCGCCCGCAGAATCTCCCTCTACAATATAGAGTTCAGAGATGGAAGGATCTTTAGAAGAACAGTCTGCCAGTTTCCCAGGTAAGCTGGAGACTTCCAGCGCACTTTTACGTCTTGTCAGCTCACGAGCCTTTTTGGCCGCCATTCTTGCACGAGCCGCCATCAGTCCCTTTTCCACAATTTTTTTCGCAGAATCAGGATTTTCAAGCAAGAATTTCTCAAGTGCTTCAGAGAAGAGGGAGTCAGTGATGGTTCTCGCTTCTGAGTTCCCAAGCTTCGTCTTCGTTTGTCCTTCGAATTGAGGGTCTGGATGTTTGATGGAGATAATGGCTGTTAAGCCTTCTCGCACATCTTCACCGCTCAAATTCGCATCCCCATCTTTGAATACGCCATTTTTACGAGCATAATCATTGATGACACGCGTTAGACCGGTTTTAAAGCCAGCTTCGTGTGTTCCGCCTTCATACGTATTGATATTGTTGGCGAAGGAATAGATATTGCTTGTATAGGAATCGTTGTATTGTAATGCCACTTCCACCGTGATTCCGTCTTTCTCACCTTCGATATAAACAGGTTCTTCGTGAACAACTTCTTTTGAGCGGTTTAAATGTTCTACATAACTCTTAATACCGCCTTCGTAGCAGTATTCATTTCTCCGCTCTTTGCCTTCACGCAAGTCTTCAATGATGATGTTTACACCTTTTGTTAAGAAAGCCAACTCACGAACACGGTTGGCAAGTGTATCGTAATCAAATTCAATGGTTTCCGTGAAAATTTCTGGATCTGGCACAAAGTGAGTGGTTGTCCCGGTTACATCTGTTTCACCAATAACCTCTAAATCTCCCACTGGAACGCCGCGTTTGAACTGCTGATAATGAATTTTCCCGTCACGGTATACAGTCACGTCTAAGGTAGTAGATAATGCATTTACAACAGATGCCCCTACACCATGCAGACCGCCTGATACTTTATAACCGCTGCCGTCGAATTTACCACCAGCGTGAAGAACAGTCATAATGACCTCTACGGCAGGACGCCCCATTTTCTCATGAATCCCAACAGGAATCCCGCGGCCATTATCTTTTACTGTAATGCTGTTATCTTTTTCAATTTGCACTGTAATGTCTGTACAATAACCAGCTAATGCCTCATCAATACTGTTGTCGACAATTTCCCATACAAGATGGTGAAGTCCTTTTGCATTGGTTGACCCAATGTACATTCCTGGACGTTTTCTAACAGCTTCTAGTCCTTCAAGCACCTGTATCTGATTTTCATCATAACTATTATGTTGCTGTTCCATTGCCACGTACATTCACCTACACTTTTCTTAAACGATATATTTATATGAATTGAGCTTTTAGACTTCAATTTCAATCACAAACGAAGCACGTTTTTTGAGCGTGCTTGAGGAAAGAGGAGAGTAATAAACAGATTCAGTTGTGACGACAATGGATTTGGGTGTCCCTTGGGATAACGAAATGATCTGTTTCTCTTGTTTTTGTAGAAACTCTTCTACAACAGAAGACGACCTCATTTTGTAATCAACAATTGCGACAATCTCTCGTGTAGAAACAACACAATCATCACCTAAATGAATATACAAGACTCACACCTCATTTATCAGTCAATTACTTTTCCACTGGCTACTCTGAAAATTTCCGCTTCTTTCAGGGTGGCGTGATCGATACCTTCAACACTTGTTGTGGTGACGAAGGTCTGGACACGTCCTTGAATGGTATGGAGCAAATGAGACTGTCTGTAATCATCAAGTTCAGATAACACATCATCAAGTAGAAGAATAGGATATTCTCCGATTTCTTCATGTATCAGATCAATTTCTGCCAGCTTTAGTGAAAGAGCTGTTGTTCTTTGCTGCCCTTGAGAGCCATATGTCTGAACATCCCGACCATTTACAAAGAAAAGCAGGTCATCTCTGTGAGGTCCCCACAGTGTCACCCCTCGGTCTATTTCTCTCTCTCTTAGTTTCTGAAACGATTCTTCATAGCTATTCTTTATTTTCGACAAGTCTGACGCTTCTGATACCTCTATTGCCGTCTGGTATTGGAGCGTGAGTGTTTCTAGCTCTCTAGAAATCCCAAAATGCAGCGGCTGCGCCCATTTTTCGAGCTGTTTCGTAAAAGTCAGTCGTCTTTTGACAACTTTCGCTGCCGCATCAATCAACTGCTCTGTTAAAATCTCCAGCATCGCTTGATCAGTTTGCTTTCTTGTCTGCAATTGTTTCAAGTAATGATTACGCTGAGAGAGGATTTTTTGATAGAGCGATAAATCATGCAAGTAGACAGCAGAAACTTGTCCAATCTCCATGTCGAGGAATCTTCTGCGGATTTGCGGGCTGCCCTTCACAAGACTTAAGTCCTCTGGCGCAAACATGATGGTGTTTAACGCACCAACATAATGACTGAGCTTCTGTTGTTCAATGTGATTGACCTTACCCTTTTTCCCTTTTTTTGAGATCACGAGCTGCATTGGGAGTGGACCATTTTTTTTAATGACTCTACCTTCTATTTTAGCATAGTCTTGGTCCCATCGGATAAGTTCTTTATCATTTGACGTACGATGAGACTTTGCCATCGACAATACATAGATCGCTTCCATCAAGTTCGTTTTACCTTGGGCATTCTCACCGATCATGACATTCACCTTATTGTCGAATTGAAGCTCGGTGTGTTCATAATTTCGGTATGAAGTTAACGCCAGACTTTGAATGTACATGTATTGTCACCCGTTTCTAATTCACAACTTGAAATGTGCCGTAACCTTCTATCTCGACAACATCTCCTGGGTATAGTTTGCGTCCCCGTCTATTATCTGGCTCTTGATTAATGAACACCTCATGTTCACTTAAAAACCATTTCGCCATTCCGCCAGATTGGATGACTTCGGCTAATTTCAAAAACTGCCCTAATGTAATCATTTCTGTTTCAATGGTTATAAGATTAGGCATTGTATCGACCTCTTTCAATATCACTAATATCTAATTGTACTAAAAAACAAGACAAGAAGGAAAGGGAGAAAGCGAACTGGGATAAAAGAAAGCATGGAAAACGAGAAGAAAAGCTGCTGTGCACTCACACAGCAGCCATTTTAGATTGAATTAATACGTTCTTACCGGAAGAATCAATTGCAAGATAGAATCATCATTCGGCGTACGCAGCAGGAACGGTCTCATTGCACCAGTGAAGCTTACATGAATATCGGTTCCCTCTAATACTTTTAACGCATCCAGCATATATTTTGGACTGAAGGAGATTTTAAGATCTTCCCCTTTAATATCATCTGCTTGAACCGTCTCCACCACTTTACCGATCTCAGGCGAATTAGAAGAGATTTCAAGGCTTTGTTCAGGGTCAGCTGACAGTTTCACGACATTATTACGTCCTTCTCTTGCCAAAAGTGATGCACGATCAATGGCTTGAAGGAACTCTTTCGTGTTGACCACGACATCTGTTTTACTTTCTTGCGGGATCAGACGAGCTGTATCTGGATAATTACCATCCAGCAATCTTGAGAAGAACAAGACGTTTTGTGCTTTAAAAAGAACTTGTGTTTCTGTAATGACGATGCTCACAAGATCTTGTCCATCATCAAGAATTTTACTTAGCTCTGTTAAACTCTTCCCTGGAATGACGACATTATACGAACTTTCCTCGTTAATATCTAACTTCGCTTTTCTTAAAGCAAGACGGTGGCTATCCGTCGCCGTGCATATTAATTCACCTTTTTCAACTTTCCAGTTTACACCTGTCAAGATAGGTCGTGTTTCTGAGGTGGACACTGCAAAAACAGTTTGACGAATCAAGTTTTTAAGCAGATCTGTCGGAATTTGAAATGCATGATGCTCTTCAATTTGTGGAAGATGCGGATATTCTTCAGCATCTAAGCCGTTTAAGTTAAATTCTGCTGAACCAGAGCGGATGATGGTCAGGTGGTTTTGTTCTACTTCAATTTCGACAGTAGCCATAGGCAGTTTCTTTACAATTTCACTAAAGAAGCGGGCTTGAAGCACAATACTTCCCGGACGATCAATGGTGATAACCTCTAAATCTCCATCTCTTTGAGGAATGAAAGATTCAATTGAGATATCAGAATCGCTTCCTGTTAGAGAAACTCCTTCATCAGACGCAACAATTTTAATCCCTGTCAAAATAGGAATCGTTGTTCTAGAGGATACGGCCTTTAATACATCTTGGACACTTTGGACAAGACGATCTTTCTGAATCGTGAATTTCATAGTGGTCCTCCTAAATTTTCTTAATGACATGTATATATATTTTATTAATAAAAATCGTAGAAGTAATAGTAGGGCTTGTGAATATGTGGATAAGTCAAGAAAAAGAAAGGAAAGACAGCCTATCCACATGTGGACAGACTGTGTATGACTATGCTCTAGTTATTCACATTTTCCCGTACTCATTATATCAGCTTGGTTATTTTAATTGTTCTTTGATCTCTTTGACATGCTGCTGAAGCTGTTCATCTTCAACGATTAATTTCGAAATCTTCTCATGAGCATGAATGACAGTCGTATGATCACGACCGCCAAATTCTTCTCCGATTTTAGGCAGAGAGGAATCGGTCATTTCTCTAGAGAGGTACATGGCAATTTGTCTTGGATAAGCAACTGACTTCGTACGTTTCTTCGCTTTGAAATCCTCTAATCGAATATTAAATTGCTGCCCTACGATTCTTTGAATATCTTTAATTGTAATGACCTTTGGCTTCGATGAAGGAATGATGTCCTTTAGTGCCTCAGCTGCTAGATCTGCATTAATGTCTTTATTAATTAAAGATGAGTAAGCAACGACACGAATTAAAGCACCCTCCAGCTCACGAATATTGCTGTCGATTTGATTGGCAATATAAAGCATGACTTCATTTGGAATATCTAAGCCTTCTGCTTTTGCTTTTTTGCGCAGAATTGCGATACGTGTTTCTAGATCTGGCGGGGTAATGTCTGTAATTAAGCCCCATTCAAATCGAGAGCGCAATCTGTCTTCAAGTGTCGGAATTTCTTTCGGAGGCCGATCACTAGAAATGACGATTTGCTTACTTTCTTCGTGAAGTGTGTTGAATGTATGGAAAAACTCTTCTTGAGTTTGTTCTTTTCCTGCTAAAAATTGAATATCATCTATCAAAAGCACGTCTACATTCCGATAACGGTTACGGAAGTCGACAGCTTTGTTATCTCGGATTGAGTTGATAAATTCATTAGTAAATTTTTCAGATGATAGATAGACCACTTTGGCTGATGGATTATGGTCGATCACATAATGACCAATCGCATGCATCAAGTGAGTCTTTCCTAAACCAACGCCCCCATAAATAAAAAGCGGGTTATATGCTTTTGCTGGTGCTTCCGCGACTGCAAGTGAAGCGGCATGAGCAAAACGGTTGCCTGAACCAATAACAAAAGTATCAAATGTATATTTTGGATTCAGCATATTTTGTGGAATGTCAACAGGCTCTTCTTTAGACATTTTTTTGATTGGAGACTTTGGCATGGCTTCCTCTTCGTCCTGATTTTGAGGAATAATAAATTTAATGCTGAGCTCTTCACCTGTTAGTTCATAGATGGTATCAGCAATTAAGTGAAGATATCTTGACTCGAGCCAATCTCTAGCAAATTCATTTGGTGCCGTAATTGTAAGCGTATCTCCCTGAAGAGAATGGGCTTTTGTCGATTTCATCCATGTCTCAAAACTGGGTTTGCTCAATTTTGTCTCTATTTTCTGAAGTGCTTTATTCCACAGATCCAAAATATTTTCCATAAGGCCTCTCCCCCCTCCTTTTCTTTTTAAAATGACCAGTATCAAACTGTTATAGAACACGAAAAAGAGCAAATGGTCATCACCATTCGTGCACATACATTGTTGAAAACAATTAATATAGTAGAAAAACGTCTTTTCGACAAATTACACAAGCTGTGGATAAACAATTCAACAGGCTGTGTAATAACTTTCCACAGGTTATCCACAATTTGTGGATAATATAAATGGGCCAGATAAGTAATTAAGAGTTAAAACACAAATATAATATCAAAATAAACAAGATGGTGCAATGGGTGTCACAAACTTATCCACACACTTTACATCCTGTTGAAAAATAATTATCCACATCGGTTATTTGTGTGAAAAAAATGTCGATAATGGGTGTGGATAGTCTAAATATGCCGGAAAAATATCCACATCCATGTTTTGAAGGTCTTTTAGGAGGAAAAAAAGAATAAAATGCTGGAAACTAAAAAAGAAGGTTTCTTCGTTTGATAACTTATGTTATGCTTATAAGGTTGATAATAAGAGTTTTATCATTGATATTGACAATCGATGGGTTACACAAATATAATGAGTTAGACTGTCTTAAACAGCTATTCCTCAGGGAGGTGTCATAAATGAAAAGAACGTTTCAACCAAATAACCGTAAGCGTAGTAAAGTTCATGGCTTCCGCAGCCGTATGAGTACTAAAAACGGACGTCTAGTTTTAAAGCGACGCCGCAGCAAAGGTAGAAAAAAATTATCAGCTTAGGCCACTGAATAATGTCAGTGGTCTTTTTTACATAGAATCGTAAATGAACTGTCAGTTTTTATCGGAGTGGAAGAAAACATGAAGAAGCGAAACAGGCTAAAAAAAAATGAAGAGTTTCAAAAGGTGTTCAAAAAAGGTCAATCAATGGCAAATCGCCAATTCGTTATTTACCAGCTGGATCAGCCAAATCAAGATGAACTGCGTTTAGGATTGTCTGTCAGTAAGAAGATTGGTAATGCAGTGATAAGAAACCGAATTAAACGACTGATCCGTCAGGTGTTTTTAGAGGAAGGTCATAAGTTAAAGCAAGAAAAAGACTACATAGTCATTGCACGAAAACCAGCGAGTGAATTGACCTTTGAAGAAACAAAGAAGTCTCTCCAACATTTATTTAGAAAATCCGCTGTTTATCAACAACAACCGAAAAAGTCTTCGTAATAGAAACTTTCGTTGAATCAATTTTAAAAGCGCTTCCTTCATCTAGTGAATTAAAATGAAACCACCACTTTGCAAAGAAAAAATGTTACCATACTGATTAGGTGAGTCACTTTCTTAATCAATTCCAACTTAAATAAAGTTTGAAGTAATGGGAGGAATCTTGTTGAAAAGGCGATTATTACTAATATTTAGCTTGATTGGCGTATTGGTTTTATTGGCAGGGTGTACACAGATCAATGAACCAATTACATCAGATAGTAAGGGATTCTGGAATTCTTATATTGTTTACCCGCTATCTCAATTAATCACGTACATGGCAAACTTAACTGGTGAAAACTATGGTGTAGCGATTATTATTGTGACACTGCTAATTCGCTTGCTTATTTTACCATTAATGATTAAACAGTTAAGAAGTACAAAAGCGATGCAAGCATTGCAGCCTGAATTGAAAAAGCTTCGTGAAAAATATAGCTCTAAAGATCAAAAAACACAGCAGCAGCTTCAGCAGGAAACAATGGCCCTTTTTCAAAAAAATGGCGTCAATCCGTTAGCAGGCTGTTTCCCAATTTTAATTCAAATGCCAATCCTTATTGGTTTCTATCATGCAATTATGAGAACAGCAGAAATTAAAAAGCATACATTCTTATGGTTTGACTTAGGTAGCCCAGATCCATTGTTCCTATTACCAATTATTGCGGGTGTAGCTACTTTCATTCAGCAAAAGCTGATGATGGCTGGAAATCCTTCGGACAACCCTCAAATGGCTATCATGTTATGGGTGATGCCGATTATGATCGTTGTGTTTGCAATTAGTTTCCCAGCAGCACTTTCATTGTACTGGGTTGTAGGTAACATTTTCATGATCATTCAAACATTGGTGATTAAAACACCTCAAGTAAAAGTAGATACAAAAGAAAAAGCTGGCGGGAATAAAAAATGAAGGAAATAACTGCTGTCGGTCGCACAATCGAAGAAGCAGTAGATTCCGGACTTAAACAAATTCAGCTACTACAAGAAGAAGTAGAAATCACAATAGTAGATGAAGGAAATAAAGGGTTTTTAGGATTATTTGGTAAAAGACAAGCTGTGGTCAAGTTAGTAGAAAAGATAAATGCACTTAAATTAGCTACACAGTATTTAGATAAAATTGTTAAGTCTATTGATCCTAAAGCAAAGATTATTTCCAAACAGGAACCGAAAAAGATTTCTTTCCACATTGATGGAGATAAAACGTCATTAATGATTGGAAAAAGAGGCCAAACATTGTACTCTTTAGAAACGTTGGTACAGCTAGTGTTTAATCGTTATTCTGATCAGTATCATCATATAACAATTGATATTGGCGATTATAGGAAGAAACGACAAGAAGCACTTGAACAATATGCCGTCAAAACAGCAAATCGGGTTTTAAAAACGAAGAGAAAGGTTCATTTAGAACCAATGCCTTCGAATGAACGAAAAATTGTCCATGATGCGATTGCTGCATTCTCTAAAGAACTTGCAACGGCATCTGAAGATACAGGCAGCAAGCGTCATGTTGTGGTGTTGTATAAAAAATAGCAGAAAGGCTAAGATTCAGCAAAGCTGGATTTTAGTCTTTTTTTATTGAAAAATTGCTTTTTATAGATGATTCATCCTTTATTTCTAAAAATTAAGTGTGAGATATGAGTGTAAAACGCCATTTTAACAAGTAAGTAAAGGGGTCAGGGCGTTTAAATTTATTGGATTTAGGTGTAAGATGTGAAGACAAGTTTCAAACGTCGTTATTCACATGTGGATAAGTTAAGTGTTAAAATAGATAAGATGCAAAGCTGTGGATAATTAGATATGGGATACTTTCACTTCGCTTTCATTTATGGTATCTTTAAATTTTGGATTAAGCGTTTTTGATATAGAGATGGACATTGTCCATTTAATAGATAACAGACTGTTTATTCAGTAGAGAAAGAGGTGAATGAGTGATGGATACAATTGCAGCAATTTCTACGCCGATGGGTGAAGGAGCAATTGCGATTATTCGTTTAAGCGGGCCTGATGCGGTACAGATTGCTGATCGGATGTATAAAGGTCCTAAGGAGAAAAAACTTATATCGGTGGATTCTCATACGATTCATTATGGTCATATTGTGGATTCTAGCACTGAGCAAGTAATAGAAGAGGTCATGGTGTCAGTATTAAGAGCGCCAAAAACATTTACGAGAGAAGACGTTATTGAGATTAACTGCCATGGCGGAATTGTAACGGTCAATAAAGTATTGCAGCTTGCTTTAAGAGAAGGAGCAAGATTAGCGGAGCCAGGTGAGTTTACAAAACGAGCTTTCTTAAATGGAAGAATTGATCTTTCACAGGCTGAAGCGGTAATGGATTTGATTCGCGCAAAGACAGATCGTGCGATGAATGTAGCGATTACTCAAATGGAGGGACGCCTCTCCGGTTTGATTAAACGACTTCGCGGCGAGATATTGGAAACTTTGGCCCATGTTGAAGTCAATATTGACTATCCTGAGTATGACGATGTTGAAGAAATGACGCATCGGGTCTTAGTTGAAAAGGCAACATCAGTGAAAAAGGAAATTGAGTCACTGTTAACGACGTCTCAGCAGGGGAAAATACTTCGCGAGGGCTTATCCACTGTCATTATTGGAAGACCGAATGTTGGGAAGTCTTCCTTGTTGAATAGTCTTGTACAGGAAACAAAAGCGATTGTAACGGATATTCCTGGAACAACGAGAGATGTCATTGAGGAATATGTAAATGTTAGAGGTGTACCGCTTCGTTTAGTCGATACTGCGGGTATACGTGAGACGGAGGACATTGTTGAGCGTATAGGGGTTGAACGATCTAGACAGGTCTTAAAAGAAGCTGACCTGATTTTACTTGTGCTCAATTATAGCGAGGAATTGTCAGAAGAGGATATCAAACTATTTGAGGCCGTCTCAGGCATGGATATCATCGTGATCGTGAATAAGACAGATCTTGAGCCTAAGCTTGATATCGAAAAGGTCAAGCAGTTAGCGAAGGATCGTCCGGTGGTTACGACATCATTATTACAAGAAAAGGGGATTGATGAGCTTGAAATTGCGATTCAATCACTATTCTTCACGGGTTCAATTGAAAGTGGAGATTTAACGTATGTAAGTAACACAAGGCATATTGCGCTCCTTCAGGCAGCAAAACAATCAATTGAGGATGCTCTTGAAGGAATTGAAATGGACGTACCGATCGACATAGTTCAAATAGATTTAACACGCTGCTGGGAACAGTTGGGTGAAATTATTGGGGATGCTGTTCATGAAAGCTTGATTGATCAGTTATTCTCTCAATTCTGTTTAGGAAAGTAAAGGGAGGAACATAAGAAATGGGTTATGAAGCTGGCAATTATGACGTAATCGTCGTGGGTGCCGGTCATGCTGGAGTTGAGGCTGCTCTTGCATCTGCAAGACAGGGCGCCAAAACACTTGTATTGACTATCAACCTCGATATGGTTGCTTTTATGCCATGTAATCCGTCCGTAGGCGGCCCCGCAAAAGGGATTGTCGTCAGAGAAATTGATGCTCTAGGCGGAGAAATGGCACGAAATATAGATAAGACGCATATTCAAATGCGCATGCTGAATACGGGGAAAGGACCTGCTGTCCGTGCGTTAAGAGCGCAAGCAGATAAGTTCCAATATCAGCATGAAATGAAAAAAACAATGGAAAATGAACCAAACCTGACAATGCTGCAAGGTATGGTAGATCATTTAATTGTAGAAGATGATGAATGTAAAGGTGTTGTTACTCAAACAGGGGCGAACTATCGTGCGAAGTCTGTTGTATTAACAACAGGGACTTTCTTGAAAGGCCGCATTATTTTAGGAGACCTTTCGTATTCAAGCGGTCCAAATAACCAGCAGCCTTCTATTAAATTATCGGATCATTTAGCAGAACTAGGATTTGATTTGGTTCGTTTTAAAACAGGAACACCTCCTCGAGTGAATAGTCACTCGATTGACTATAGTAAAACAGAAATTCAACCAGGTGATGATGTCCCGCGGGCATTCTCCTATGAAACGGTTGAATATATTACTGACCAGCTGCCATGCTGGCTAACATACACGAGTTTAGAGACTCATCAAATAATTGATGAGAATCTACACCGTTCTCCAATGTATTCAGGTATGATTAAAGGAACTGGCCCTAGATACTGCCCGTCCATCGAAGATAAAGTGGTGCGTTTCAATGATAAACCGAGACATCAAATTTTCTTAGAGCCAGAAGGTCGTAATACACAGGAAGTTTATGTTCAAGGATTGTCTACAAGTCTTCCTGAGGATGTACAGCAGCGCATGCTTTCAACCATCCCAGGACTCGAGAATGTACAAATGATGAGAGCGGGTTATGCCATCGAGTATGATGCGATTGTACCTACTCAATTGTGGCCTACACTTGAGACGAAGAAAATTTCTGGATTATATACAGCCGGCCAAATTAATGGTACGTCCGGTTATGAGGAAGCAGCAGGTCAAGGGATTATGGCAGGTATTAATGCAGGAAGAAAAGCATTAGGTAAAGAAGAAGTCATTTTAAGCCGATCTGATGCATATATCGGTGTTCTCATCGATGACCTTGTCACAAAAGGAACAAATGAACCGTACCGTCTCTTGACATCACGTGCTGAGTATCGTCTACTTCTACGTCATGACAATGCTGATTTAAGATTAACTGAACTTGGGTATCAAATTGGATTAATTTCTGAAGAAAGATTCCAGTCATTCCAGCAGAAAAAAGAAGCCATCGAAGCAGAGAAAAAACGTTTATATTCTGTCATCATTAAACCAACAGCAGAGACTCAAGAATTTATTCGTTCACTCGGTGGAAGTGAGCTGAAGGACGGTATTCGTGCAAGCGATTTGATGAAGCGTCCAGAAATGAACTATGAATCTGTTGTGAAATTAGCTCCTGCTGAAACACCGCTTCCTTCTGATGTGTGTGAGCAGGTAGAGATTCAAATTAAATACGAAGGTTATATTGAAAAGTCACTCCAGCAAGTTGAAAAACTGAAAAAGATGGAGAACAAAAAGATTCCTGACCGAATTGATTATGACGCCATCAAAGGAATTGCAACTGAAGCGAAACAAAAGCTGAAAGAAGTCCGACCGCTTTCTGTTGCACAGGCTTCTCGTATTTCAGGCGTTAACCCTGCTGATATTTCTATCCTTTTAGTATATTTAGAGCAGGGGCGTATTGCGAAGATAGCAGAATAGAAAGGATGTCGGCATGAACATTGAACAATTTACAGCAGCACTAGAGGAGAAAGGGATCACTCTTTCTCCTGTGCAGCTTGAACAATTTGAAACCTACTTCCGCATGCTTGTAGAATGGAACGAGAAAATGAATTTAACGTCCATTACTGAAAAGGAAGAAGTGTATTTAAAGCATTTTTATGATTCAATATCAGCAGCATTTTTTATTGATTTTCACAAAGTGACGACGATTTGTGATATTGGAGCTGGTGCTGGTTTTCCAAGCATTCCTCTTAAAATTTGTTTCCCTCATCTACATGTGACCATTGTTGATTCTCTTCAGAAACGAATTACGTTTCTCAATGAGTTAGCAAAAGGATTAAACTTACAAGATACTACTTTTTATCATGATCGTGCGGAAACGTTTGGACAACGTAAGGAAAAGCGTGAAAGCTATGATCTTGTCACTGCTAGAGCAGTTGCACGTTTATCTGTCTTGAGCGAACTTTGTCTGCCTCTAGTGAAAAAGGAAGGATTGTTTGTTGCCTTAAAAGCATCTGCCGCTGACGAAGAAATGCAAGCAGGGAAAAAAGCCGTCACAGTCCTCGGAGGAGAGGTTGTTGAGAAGCATTCCTTTGTTCTGCCTTTAGAAGAAAGCGAACGGAACATCATTGTCATTGAAAAGAAAAAGCAAACACCAAAAAAATATCCTAGAAAACCAGGAACACCTAATAAATCACCAATAGAAGGTTGATCATGTAAAAGGTCGGCTTTTCTTCAATATTTATGATTTTACAGAAGGAAAAAACATGAGAAAATAGAATTATAAAAAGGTAGTTTTTAAAGGTGGTGTAGGTTCATGAAGCATTCACTCTCACGCTTCTTCGGGCTTGGTGACAAAGAACATCCTGAGCGTGAAACCGAAATAGAGGCAGAGATTGCTGAGCATGATACATTAAAGGAAGAGATACAGGAGCTCCCGGTCGACACAATTATGCCAAACCGTTTTCAGCCACGCACCATTTTTTCAGAAGAAAAGATACAAGAGCTGGCCACGACGATTCATACCCATGGCATTATCCAACCGATTGTTGTTAGACCAACAGAAGAAGA
Organism: Bacillus sp. 11B20; assembly: GCF_056098985.1. NCBI lineage: Bacteria > Bacillati > Bacillota > Bacilli > Caryophanales > Bacillaceae > Bacillus > Bacillus sp. 11B20. The sequence continues at coordinate 1,014,512 of NZ_JBLZWZ010000009.1, read as the reverse complement.
AGGAAAATATGAACTGATCGCCGGCGAAAGACGTTGGAGAGCGGTACAGACTCTTCAATGGGAGAAAATCCCCGCTATTATAAAAGATTTTACTGATACGGAAACGGCATCTGTGGCATTGATTGAAAATTTGCAAAGAGAAGAGCTGTCTGCTATTGAGGAGGCTCATGCTTATGCACGTCTTTTAGAGCTCCATGATTTAACACAAGAGGCGCTTGCTCAGCGTTTAGGCAAGGGACAATCAACTGTTGCAAACAAATTAAGACTTTTAAAGTTGCCTGAAGAGGTACAACAAGCCATTTTAGAGAAAAAAATCTCTGAAAGGCATGCACGTTCACTTGTGCCCCTAAAGCTTCCAGAATTACAAATCGCGCTATTGCAGGAAATCATCGAAAAGCAGTTGAATGTGAAACAGACTGAAGAGCGTGTAGTGAAGATGCTTGAACAAAAAACAGATCGCAAACCGAAGCCAAAACGTAAGGCGTTTAGTCGTGATACACGAATTGCGATGAATACCATTCGTCAGTCTCTCCACATGGTAGAAGACAGCGGACTTAAGATAAATACCGAGGAAGAAGAGTTTGAGGAATATATCCAATTAACAATTCGAATCCCTAAATAGAAAAAAGCTGATGAGCGCCACTCGTCAGCTTTTTTTTGTCTTATTTCTAGCACACATTCAATATACATTATATTTATAAATTGGTAAAATATGATTTTAGAAGTGTAAAGGAGGTGACAACTACTTGATGAAAATGAAGAAGACTACTTTCGCCATTATTTGTTATTTACTATTTTCTTTTTCTCTTTTTTCAAATGAAGCGACAATATACGCTGTGAAATCGTCAACGGCTCATCATGCGGATGAAAGTTTGATGACCAACGAAGAATTGAACGTTCTGAAGGAGCAAGGTGCTGTTTCTCAAGATGTGACTGTACAGCAATTCAATCAAGACTATGTGTCTTCCGACGATTCGATCGACTTGATTACAGCTGACGATGATTTGAAGAACTATGGATTACGACAAAATAAGCAGGATGAGCTGGTGACGGATGAGAAGCCGCACACCCTCAAGCTCCTTTTAGGAAAGCCGTATCCTGGTACCGATATTATCCCTAAAAAAGGAGATATTTTGGTGACAACCACTGATGCTGTGAAGGGGTTGGTTGGACATGCAGGTATCGTCATTAATGAGAAAAGCTATGCTTCTATTCCAGGGTTACGGCAGCATCCGCAACTAGATTCCATTCATAACTGGTTTCGCTATAGTGCCAATACAAAGGTAATTCGGATTAATCAAGAGGAAAAGGCAGATTTAGCAGGAGAATGGGCACACGATTATGTGAAAGGTCATCCGAAGGCTCGCTACTCGATCACCATGTCCATTCAATCACTGGATCCGACTTATTGTTCAAAGATTGTGTGGCAGGCCTATGGCAAAACAGGGGACGCATTGGGACATGCGAACTTTACCATTAAGACACCCTACGGATTTTTAAAAAAGAAAAGCTATAAAACAGTAACTCCTAAGGTCATTGTGAGTGAAGGCCGTAAAATAGGTGAATTAAACTTTTGACATGTGACCCTCACTTTTGATGAAAGTGAGGGTTTTGAGCATGTCTATTTCTTGAAAAAGCTATATCGATATACTTTTTGGGTGTGTTTTCATTCATCCTTTTATGTACGAAAAGGCACATTCACCGACGAATTTATAATAGGGAAACAAAAAAAGCAAACGTTTCATACTTTTTTTGATAGAATAGGAAGTATGAATGAATGAGAAACTTGTTAAGTTGAAAGTGGGTGACATCGTGGGAAAAATCATAGCGATTACCAACCAGAAGGGCGGCGTCGGGAAGACGACAACTTCTGTTAATTTGGGTGCGTGTTTAGCATACATAGGCAAACGAGTGTTGTTAGTTGATATTGATCCGCAGGGCAATGCCACGAGTGGTATTGGGATTGAGAAGGCCGACGTAGAGAAGTGTGTGTACGATATTTTAGTTGATGATGCAGATGTTCTTGATGTGATTAAGACGACAGAGGTCGAGAATCTTGATGTCATTCCTGCGACGATACAGCTTGCAGGGGCTGAAATAGAGCTTGTGCCTACAATCTCACGTGAAGTGAGGCTGAAGAGAGCACTTGAATCTGTTAAGCAGAATTATGATTATATGATTATTGACTGCCCGCCATCACTTGGACTACTGACGATTAATGCGTTAACTGCCTCTGATTCCGTTTTAATACCAGTTCAGTGCGAATATTATGCGCTTGAAGGATTGAGCCAATTGTTAAACACAGTTCGTCTCGTGCAGAAACATTTAAATACCGATTTAGCCATTGAAGGTGTCTTACTGACAATGCTTGATGCCAGAACAAATCTTGGGATTCAGGTTATCGAAGAAGTGAAGAAGTACTTTAGAGATAAAGTCTATCAAACCGTGATTCCTAGAAATGTGAGGCTGAGTGAAGCGCCAAGTCATGGAAAGCCGATTATCTTGTATGATCCACGTTCAAGAGGTGCAGATGTCTATTTAGACTTAGCAAAGGAAGTGGATGCGAATGGCTAAAGGTCTTGGAAAGGGTATTAATGCACTATTTAACAACGTAGACTCAAATGAAGAAACGGTTGAAGAAATCAAACTAAAGGATTTGCGCCCGAATCCGTATCAGCCAAGGAAAACGTTTGATGATGATGCGTTGTCTGATCTGAAAGAATCGATTCAGCAGCACGGTGTTTTACAGCCAATCATTGTTCGTAAATCGATTAAAGGATATGACATTGTAGCAGGGGAGCGCCGTTTTCGAGCGGCACAACAAGCTGGTCTGACAACAATTCCTGCGATCGTTCGAGAGTTTTCAGAAACGCTGATGAGAGAAATTGCCCTTTTAGAAAACCTGCAGCGCGAGGATCTATCTCCACTAGAGGAAGCCGAAGCGTATGCTTCCTTGCTGGATCATCTAAGTGTGACGCAAGAGGAATTAGCGAAGCGATTAGGGAAAAGCAGACCGCATATTGCGAACCATCTCCGTCTGTTGACTTTACCGGATGACATACAAAAGCTGATTGCAAATGGAACGTTATCAATGGGACATGGCCGGACATTGCTTAGCTTAAAAAACAAAAAGAAGCTTGCGCCTTTAGTAAAGAAAATCGTGGATGAGGGATTAAACGTACGCCAGGTTGAGAAGCTTGTGCAGCAGTTAAACGAAAATGTTCCACGTGAAACAAAGAAAAAAGAAGCACCAAAGGATCGAGTGTTGAAAGAAAGAGAGTCTTTCTTACAGAACTACTTTGGTACTTCCGTGACGATCAAGAAACAGAAGAAAAAAGGGAAAATTGAGATTGAATTTCTCTCCAATGAAGATTTAGAAAGAATCCTTGAATTGCTTTCTACGAGGGAATCATCAGAGTGACCATCTTGATACAGGATGGTCTTTTTTATATTCGCCCAGTGATATTTTGAATAGGGGTGAAAAGAGACCGGCTTTTTTCTCTTGTCCAATCCATTTGGTCAATGTGAGATAGACTTTCAGAAAGTGTATTGGCCATAGACATGACTAGATGAAGACGTGTGTTTTGGAGAACGAAGTATTCCATGAAACCACTCACATTGACGATTCCATTAATATGAATATCTCCTACCTCTGGCAGTTCTTTTTGCACACCAGCCCCGGGCTTTAACGGTCCATCTCCAATTTGGAAGGAACCGACACTTTTCACTCTTCCTAAACAGGCATCAACCGCTACAATAAACGGGTGTTTATGAGCTTGTTCAATTTCAGCGAGTTTTTCTTTTAAATTGACTGCATGCACTGGATCAGAGAGTGTTCCATATACATGAAGCTTTTTCAAATTCAGACCTGAAAGCTTTGTACCAACAAGTGGACCTAGAGAGTCGCCAGTTGAGCGGTCTGTTCCAATACAAACGATGGCAACGGGTCTTTTTCCTGCTTTCTGAAGATGCGAGAATAAAATACTTTTAAGCTGTTGAATGGCATTTGTATCCGTATGGGACACGTATTCTTTCACCCTATTTCTAAAAAAAAGACCGTTCTTGCTATTCATAGGTCTCACTTCCTTGTCATAGTAGTTAGTAACAGTATACGGAAACAAGCTTAATTCTATACCTATGAGGTGATGATTGTGTGGAAGGCTGGTTCAAGGTGGACGCTTTTAATTTTAGGAAGCTTAATAGGAGCGGGATATGCTTCCGGCCAGGAAATTTGGCAGTTTTTTGGCATTGATAGCGGACTAGCCATTCTACTGTTTACATTGATGTTTATGCTGTCTACCTATGTGGTGTTAAAAATCAGTTATGAGGTGCGTGCCGATCACTTTGTGCCAGTGCTGGAGCGGCTTGTCGGTCCATGGCTGGCTAAGGTGTATGACGTGTTAATTGTCCTTTATTTATTCACGACAACGACGGTCATGATTGCAGGCGGCGGGGTGACTCTTGAGATGTATCATGTGCCTTTTTGGATTGGCATCGGCGCGTTCTGTTTGTTTTCGTTTATGATTTTTTTCTGGGATGTGAAAGGGCTTTTATCTGTGAATGCTTTCATTATACCAATTTTGGTGGCAGGGCTCATCTATGCGTTTGTTTTTTATTATATGAACCATGATCATATGTGGCGGATTGATTTTGGACAGCAGTACAATTGGCCTGCCAGCATTGTCTTTGCTTCTTTGAATATATTATCCGTTGTGGCAGTGCTGTCTTCGGTTGGGAAAGAAATGAAGGGGCTTGGGGAAGCCAAAGTGGCGAGTATATTAAGCGGTCTCATTTTTGGTGTCATCTCGTATGTGTATAACGAAATACTGGTTGATATTTCTGGAAGCCTTTCAGCAGAGGGAATTCCTTTGTTTACAGTATTAGAAGGGGCGCCGGCGTCTTTGTTTGTGTTTATGACGGTTGTCCTTTGTCTAGCCATTTATACGACGACGGCAGCAGGTTTATTTGGATTATCCAGCCGGATGCTTTCTTTTGTACGAATGCCCCGCTGGCTGGTTGTATTGGTAATGCTTCTTTTGATGGCACCTTTAACATCTCTTGGATTTGCTGATTTGATTGCTTTCTTGTATCCAATTTATAGTTTGTTGAATCTTTATTTGCTCGTCTGTTTAATGCTGTATCCGATTTTAAGTAAAAAGATATTTTCTCGCCCTAAAAATTATATTGATAAAATAAAATAAGCACCTCTCTTTTTAAGAGCTGTGCTTATTTGATCTGAATTGAATCAATAGCTTCTTTGATGTCATCGTAGACAGGCATTTGTTTAAGACGCTGGAGGCGATCCTCTAATTCAGAAATGGCCTGTCCCTTTAAATGCTGGGAAATGTGTTGTTTGACAATGGTCGTCTGGTTTATCATGTCTTCTGTTTTAGCCAATTGATACTCCAAGTGCACGCGAGTATTTGCTAATTCGTCGTGCAGCCGCATTTTGAGCAGCCGTTTTAAATCCTTACGCTGTCCTTCTCTGCGCATGGCCTGAATGGCGGCAATTTCTTCAGGAGACTGTGTTTGTGTGTGTGGTGCCGATTGATTTTCAAATACAGACATGGAGCGGCGGGCACTCACATTTTGCAAGAAACGCTGGGCGTCACTAGGAGGTTTATTTTGATTGATCATGCGATGACTCCTTTCTTAATGAATACCCATTTGCACCGCAAGGCGTCTATCTGCCTTGGCGTAGTCATCACCCATTGTGTACATATGTCTTGAAAGGGTAGAAAGCTCTTGTTCGTAATCTCTCAGGGTGTACAAGGCATTCAGTTGTTTTTCGTGTGAATAAAAGGAGGAATGGGTCTGTTCCATTCTCACTTCCTCTACGAGTGCTTCCACATCACTATGACTTAATAAATCATAGTGGCCAAAGCCGACGAGTCCTTTGAGCTCTTGTTTTACATGATGAACGGCGTCTTTTACGCTTTCATCAATTCCATCGATTTTTTCAAATACAGTGTGTACTTCATGTTCAATAATACTTTGCAGATCATAGGATGAATTTTTCAGTAAATGGGATTTTATGATAATTTCAAGTCCGCTTTGTGCATATGCACGTCCAGAATGAATTTCTTGCAGCAGCATGGCTGTAAAACTTGTATTATGATCAAGCTGTTCATCTAAAATACGGGCAGATCCATTCGGATGGAATGAATATCCATTTTCTTTAAATTCTCCTGAAACGAGAGCTAAAAAAGCATTTGTATCAAAGGATTCGTTCCATTCTATATTCATAGATGCAAAAGCTGATTTTAAAAAGGTGTCTATTTCTCTTTTTTTGTATTTAACGGATTCTTGGACTGAGCCTTGCTGCTTTGGCGGTACGGTGTACTTGACTTGTCCAACCCCTTGATCATGACGATTGAGTAAACCGACGTAATGACTAGGCTGAATATATTCAGTCAACATGTGTGTATATTGACCTTGCTGCGCCTTTTGCTGAATCGAAGGCGATAGACTGCTCCATATATTTGGGCTGTCAAAAGTGACGGCTTTTTTGACAGCTGGCTGTTCTGTTGCAACATAAGCACAAACAGCACCGGCAAGTGCTTGTCCAGTGAGATGTATACCTGCATTCGGATGCTTCTGACAGACTTTCTCTATGTATTCCTTCCCTTTAAAAAAGACATGTTCTTGATTGCTGTCAAGGGACTTTCTTTCAATTGGATAGGCATAATCTGTTTTGAGCAATGACTGTGCAGCGTTGTGTACATCTTGCTTAGATGTCACCGTCATTTGATGTGGCAGCGGACAGTGAAAAGCGACAATGAATTCGTCTGATTGTTCCGGCTGCATCGTTAAACCATATAATTTTTGGTCGATCTTTAGAAAATCGTGGACAGTGAGTGTTTGCTGACCTATTTCTATCGTATGGTGCTGCTGGTAATTGTCGATATTTCCAGCATGATCGGATATGATTTTATATTCTTTATCAGTTAATCTATCCTTTCGATTGACCATCGTACCTGCTCCCTCACATAACATTTATGCAGATATCATAAATCAAAAAATATGGAAAAACCACCGCGTTCTACCAATAAAAACCTTTTGACCTACAGTGTTTGTGACAATATTGAAAAAAAGCGGAGTTTAAGTAACTATTGGTCACAAATAAAATGATCTAAAAGGAGGGTTTTTTCTTTAAAAAAGAATAGGATGAACGATTGAAAGAGACTCTTTGTTTTGTGCATTGCCCTCCATCGCCGTTTTTTTGTACAATAGATGCAATGAAGTGAGCAAGAGAGGTGAAGGCTGATGGCAGACAAAGCGTTTGGGTTACATGATGTTGTTGAAATGAAAAAGCCCCATCCATGTGGTGCCAATCGGTGGAAGGTCATTCGTTTGGGCATGGATATCCGTATTAAATGTGAAGGCTGCGGACACAGCGTGATGATCCCAAGAAGAGATTTTGAACGAAAAATGAAGAAAATTCTCGTCAAGCATGAGGAGCCAACTGTTTAAGTAGGCCTCATGCTTTTTTTATTAAATTTGTCTTTTCTACAGCAAAGCCAGGTGCAATTTTCCGTTTTGAAGCATTGATTTATTCTTTTTGACGATGTTTCTTCTATTGAAAATGCATGATGGTTAGCTTGTCTTTTCATGTAAACCTACTTATAATTGCTCTAGGTTCATATTACGCAGTATAACGAGCACGTTTGATATAGAGGAGATGAAAGAATGGCTTTAACAGCTGGTATTGTTGGCTTACCTAACGTCGGGAAGTCAACGCTATTTAATGCAATTACACAGGCTGGAGCGGAGTCTGCTAACTATCCGTTTTGTACCATTGATCCAAACGTCGGAATTGTAGAAGTTCCAGACGAGCGTTTACAAAAGCTAACAGAATTGGTGCAGCCGAAAAAGACAGTTCCCACTGCTTTCGAATTCACTGATATTGCGGGTATTGTCAAAGGTGCATCTAAAGGTGAAGGTTTAGGGAATAAATTCCTTTCTCATATTCGTCAAGTAGATGCGATTTGTCACGTGGTCAGAGCTTTTGCAGACGATAACATTACACACGTAGCTGGTAAGGTTGATCCTGTTGCAGATATTGAAACGATTAATCTCGAATTGATTTTGGCTGATTTAGAAACAGTTGAAAAGCGTTTAGCTCGTGTGAGCAAGCTTGCAAAACAAAAGGACAAGGAAGCAGTAGCTGAATTTGAGATTTTGTCGAAGCTAATGACCGCGTTTGAAGCTGGGAAATCGGCAAGATCTGTAGAATTTACAGATGAGCAGCAAAAGCTTGTGAAACAGCTCCATTTACTCACATCTAAACCAGTTCTTTATGTAGCAAACGTGAGTGAGGATGAAGTAGCGGATCATGACGGCAACGAATATGTGCAGCAAATCCGTGAGTTTGCTTCTGGTGAAAACGCTGAAGTCATCGTCGTTTGTGCGAAGATTGAGTCTGAAATTGCAGAGCTTGAAGGAGAAGAGAAGCAAATGTTCCTTGAAGAGCTTGGTATTAATGAGTCTGGGCTTGATCAGCTAATTAGAGCATCTTATTCTCTTCTAGGATTAGCTACGTATTTCACAGCAGGTGAGCAAGAGGTACGTGCTTGGACATTTAAAAAAGGAATGAAAGCGCCAGAATGTGCTGGAATCATCCACACAGACTTCGAGCGTGGATTTATTCGTGCTGAAACGGTTGCGTATGAGGATTTACTAGCTGGCGGAAGCATGTCTGCTGCTAAAGAAGCAGGGAAAGTTCGTCTAGAAGGTAAAGAATATGTAGTGAAAGATGGAGACGTCATTCATTTCCGTTTTAACGTATAGGTTCTTGTCATAGGCCAAGTGATTTGTTATAATATACAATTGTGAGTAATATAATTTATTGCTCCTTGCCCGTTTAGGGCCGCTTAGACCAAAAGGAGGTGCAATCAGATGAGAAAGTACGAAGTTATGTACATCATCCGCCCAACAGTTGACGATGAGGCTAAAAAAGCAGTTATCGAGCGTTTCAATAACGTGTTAACTTCTAACGGTGCGGAGATCACTGGAACAAAGGATTGGGGTAAACGTCGTCTTGCATACGAAATCAACGATTTCCGTGACGGTTTCTACCAAATCGTAAACGTTCAATCTGACGCTGCAGCAGTTCAAGAATTTGACCGCTTAGCTAAGATCAGTGACGATATCATTCGCCACATTGTTGTTAAAGAAGAAGTATAAATCATTGAAATATATATTTAAAGGTGGTCTTTCAATATGCTAAACCGTGTTGTATTGGTCGGAAGACTAACAAAAGACCCTGAGCTTCGCTACACGCCTAATGGTGCGGCTGTAGCCACGTTTACTCTAGCTGTGAATCGTACGTTTACGAATCAATCTGGAGAGCGTGAAGCCGATTTCATTAACTGTGTTACTTGGAGAAGACAAGCCGAGAACGTGGCTAATTTCTTGAAAAAAGGAAGTCTTGCCGGTGTAGACGGTCGTTTGCAGACAAGAAACTATGAAAATCAGCAAGGACAGCGTGTCTTCGTGACAGAAGTTCAAGCTGAAAGTGTTCAATTTCTTGAGCCTAAGAGCGGCGGTGCTGGTTCAGGTGGATACAGCGGCGGTGGCAATAGCGGAGGCCAGTATTATGGCGGCAGCCAAAACGATCAGAATCCATTTGGAAATGAACCAAGTCAAAATCCATATGGCAATCAAAATAACCAAAATCGTAATCAGGGAAATAGCTTCAATGATGACCCATTTGCGAACGATGGTAAACCGATTGACATCTCCGATGATGATTTGCCATTCTAATTGATCTGAAAAAATGACTAAAGGAAAGGTGTGAAAACAAATGGCAGGTGGACGCAGAGGCGGTCGTGCGAAACGTCGTAAAGTATGTTTCTTTACTTCTAACGGTATCACGCACATCGATTACAAAGATGTTGATCTTCTTAGAAAGTTTGTTTCTGAGCGTGGTAAAATTTTACCTCGTCGTGTAACAGGAACTAGCGCTAAGTATCAACGTAAATTGACATTAGCGATCAAAAGATCACGTCAAATGGCATTACTTCCATACGTTACTGGTGAGTAAGTCGTTGACTTAAAAGCGGAGAGCCCCGAGCTCTTCGCTTTTTTTATTTGTCTCACTAAGAATCTCATCTATTTTTGCTAGAACTGTTTTTGGCAGTCAACCGAGGGGAAGTATGTAAAAGTGACAGTTTATTCTATACAAATATGAGGTTGATCTGTCATATTGGTAGTCTAGAAAATAATTGCAGTCAGGGCGTGGGAAGATGATTGAATTTAAAAAGGTATCGATGCAATTTTCTGATGAGCGCTATGCCGTTCAATCTGTTGATTTGGAGATTCAGCAAGGTGAGTTTTTTGTATTGATTGGACCTAGTGGCAGCGGGAAAACGACGACATTGAAAATGATCAATCGTCTCATTTCTTCAACAGAAGGTGAGATTTACATAAAAGGTCAAAAAATAAGTGATTATGATATGTATGAGCTGCGCTGGGATATCGGTTATGTTTTGCAGCAAATTGCGCTTTTTCCTCATATGACCATAGAAGAAAATATTGCTGTGGTGCCAGAGCTTAAACAATGGAGCCGGAATGAGACCAGACAGCGTGTCGATGAACTCATGTTGATGGTCGGGCTTGATCCTGCTATGTATCGACATCGAAAGCCAGCAGAGCTTTCTGGTGGGCAGCAGCAGCGTGTCGGTGTGGCACGTGCACTTGCAGCTAATCCTGAGATTGTCCTGATGGATGAACCTTTTAGTGCGTTAGATCCACTAACGAGGGAGAAATTGCAGGATGATCTGCTTGATTTGCAGCGCCGTATTCAAAAAACCATTGTTTTTGTGACGCATGATATGCAGGAAGCTATGAAGCTGGGTGATCGAATTTGTGTGATGAATGAAGGAAAAGTAGTGCAGATCGGACATCCTGAGGAATTGGTTCAGCAACCAGCCAATGCCTTTGTACAGGAGTTTGTCTCAGGGGCTGCCCATCATGAAGGACATCAAGCATTTGAGCTGGAAACCTTGGCGCAACCGATGGCTCACGAAGCTCTTTTATCCTATGAGGCGGTCTCAGCACATGCCACACTGGATGAAGTCTTATCTCAATTGGCAAGGCATGAGGAATTGGCTGTTGAAAAGAATGGAGATCGGATAGGACTAGTGAACCGTCAAGCAGTGATTCAGTTTTTAGCTGATTCTCCTAGAGAGAGGGGCGATTCACATGAATGATTGGACTCGTGTGTTATGGGAACGAAAAGAACAATTGGGACACGCCTTACTTGAGCATATTCAAATTTCTTTTATTGCTTTATTTTTAGCGATTTTGATTGCCATTCCATTAGGTATCTATTTAACGAGGGTTCCAAAGCTAGCGGAGTGGGTCATCGGGGTGACGGCAGTCTTGCAAACAATTCCGTCGCTTGCACTGCTTGGCTTGCTGATTCCTCTCGTGGGGATTGGGCAAGTGCCTGCGATTATTGCGCTTGTGGTCTATGCCTTACTCCCTATTTTAAGAAATACATATACAGGCATTCAGGAGGTTGATCCTTCTCTGAGAGAAGCGGCGCTTGCTATGGGGATGAATCATCGCAAACGGTTATTAAAGGTGGAGCTCCCTCTTGCGATGCCAGTGATCATGGCGGGTATCCGAACCGGGATGGTTCTCATTGTGGGAACGACCACTCTGGCCGCACTGATCGGGGCTGGGGGATTAGGAAGCTTAATCCTGCTGGGAATTGATCGAAATGATATGTCGCTCATTGTCATTGGTGCGATACCAGCTGCTTTACTCGCACTCTTATTTGATGTGGTGCTGCGAACCTTTGAGAAGATTTCCTTTAAAAAGACGGTGATCTCTGTGACTGTTTTTGCTCTGATTGCTGGAGCAGTTGTCGCTTCCCCCGTGCTGTTTCAGCAAGAAAAGAAAGAAATCACCATTGGCGGAAAGTTAGGTTCAGAGCCTGAGATTTTGATCTCGATGTATAAGCTTTTAATTGAACAGGATACAGATATTCAAGTGAACCTGAAGCCTGGTCTTGGTAAGACGTCCTTTGTTTTTCAGGCTTTACGCTCTGGTGATATCGACATTTATCCTGAGTTTACGGGTACAGCGATTTCTGAATTCCTCAAGGAAACAGCAAAAAGCACAGATAAAGTAAAAGTGTATGAGCAAGCTCGGCGTGGATTGGAATCATCCTTTCAGCTCCGCCTTCTTGAGCCCATGGCATACAACAATACGTATGCTTTAGCCGTGCCGCAGTCACTGGCTGATCAATATAAGGTGTCCAACATTTCAGATCTAGGTAAGATCAAAAACCGTATAAAAGCTGGATTCACCTTAGAGTTTTCTGATCGTCAGGATGGGTATCGAGGCATTCAAAAAGCCTATCAATTTTCCTTTGATGATGTCGTGACGATGGAGCCAAAGCTTCGTTATCGAGCGATTCAAAAAGGGGATATCAATTTGGTCGATGCGTATTCGACAGATAGTGAATTGAGACAATACAAATTAAAGGTGCTTGATGATGATCAGCATGTTTTCCCGCCATATCAAGGAGCACCGCTGCTCAGGCAGGAGACATTAACTGAATTCCCTGAGATTGAGACCTCTCTCAATAAGCTTGCGGGTCAAATCACAGACGATGAGATGAGAGAAATGAATTATGAAGTCAATGTGAAGGGGAAGGATGCATTTCAGGTAGCGAAAGCCTATTTAAAAAAGAAAAAATTGCTGCAATAATCAAGGAAAAGCAGGGCTGTTTATGGCAAAGCAGCTCTGCTTTTTAAAAGAAAAAACAAAAATCATTGACATTTACTTAAAAACATCATATCCTTAATTCGAGATAAATATATTTTTTTGATTTAATATCTCGAATTCGAGATAATATAAAGACGTCAGTAAAGACATAATGAATAATGAATAGAGGTTTATTACTTCATGATTAGGAGGTCATTAGAAGTGAAAAAAACAGAAGGAATTCACCATATTACAGCTATTGTGGGTCATCCTCAGGAGAACGTTGATTTTTATGCAGGTGTTTTAGGGCTTCGTCTCGTGAAGAAGACCGTGAATTTTGATGATCCGGGCACATATCATTTATATTTTGGAAATGAAGGCGGCTCTCCAGGGACCATTATTACATTTTTCCCTTGGCCGGGAGCACAAAAAGGTCAAATTGGTGCAGGTCAAGTGGGCGTGACGACATATGTCGTACCGACAGGCGCTTTCTCTTTCTGGAAGGATCGTCTTGAGCAGTTTAATGTTTCTTATGAAATGGTTGAACGTTTTGGTGAAGCTTTTCTCTCATTTGAAGATCCACACGGCTTATTGATTGAGCTAGTAGAGCGTGCGGAAGGAAAGCAAAACGAGTGGACATTTAACGGTGTCACACCAGATGTAGCGATTAAAGGTTTTGGCGGAGCTGTTTTATTAACTTCGCAGCCGGAACAAACGATGCAGCTGCTAGAGCAAACGATGGGACTTGAAAGAGTCGGAGCAGAAGGAGACTATGTGAGATTCCGTTCGTTTGGCGAAATAGGCAATGTCATTGATGTGAACATCACACCTGTTCCACGAGGACGTATGGGTGTTGGAGTTGTGCACCATATTGCATGGAGAGCAACAGATGATCAAGACCAATTAGATTGGCAAAGGCATATTGCACAAAGTGGGTATCAAGTGACACCTGTGCAAGACCGAAATTACTTCAATGCCATTTATTTTAGAGAACTTGGGGGCATATTATTTGAGATTGCCACTGATCCTCCAGGGTTTGCACATGACGAATCAGTGGAAACAATGGGTGAAGCATTGAAACTGCCACCGCAATATGAGGCGCAGCGCAGTCAGATTGAACAAATTGTACTGCCAATTGAAGTGAGAGAAGTTAAAGGGAAAGGAGATTCATGATGAAGCATCTTTTTCGAAAAGGAAAGAATGAACAAAGACCTGTTCTGCTATTACTGCATGGAACTGGCGGGACGGAAGAAGATTTATTGCCGCTTGCACAGATAGTAGATCCTGACGCATCTGTTCTTAGTGTGAGAGGGAATGTATTAGAAAACGGCATGCCGCGGTTTTTCAGACGTTTGGCAGAGGGCGTATTTGATGAGCAGGATTTGATTGCTCGTACAGAGGAGCTGTATACATTTATCGGAGAAGCAGCCGATGAATATGGGTTTGATCGTCACAATGTGGTGGCTATCGGATATTCCAATGGGGCAAACATTGCTGGAAGCTTGTTATTCCATTATGGGGATGCTTTAAAAGGAGCCATCCTGCATCACCCAATGGTTCCAAGACGCGGGGTTTCATTGCCTTCATTAGCGGGGAAACAAGTCTTTATAGCAGCTGGTGAAAATGACCCAATGTGCCGTCCAGAGGAATCGCAGGAGCTGGAGCAATTGCTGCAGGGTGCAGGCGCATCGGTTACACTTCATTGGGAAAATCGCGGACATCAGTTAACGAGAGAAGAAGTCGATGCTGCGGCTTTATGGTATCGTCGTCAATTTTAAATAAGGTGGGGAATACAGGTGGGATTTTTACAGAAGCTTTTTGGGCAAAACAAACAAAAGGAGATGGATCAAATGGAAAACGTAAAATTAGCGATTATTTATTATAGTTCAACAGGTACAAACTATCAGATGGCGAAATGGGCTGAAGCTGGAGCAAAAGAAGCTGGCGCAGAAGTTAAAGTATTAAAGGTTGCTGAATTGGCACCAGAAGCAGTTGTAGCTTCAAATCCAGCATGGAAAGCACATTTAGACGAAACAAAGGATGTGCCAGAGGTTCAATTAAGTGATTTAGAGTGGGCAGATGCCATCATCTTTAGCATGCCGACACGTTTCGGTAACCTGCCAGCTCAAATGAAGCAGTTCTTAGATACGACAGGCGGCTTGTGGTTCCAAGGTAAATTGGCAAACAAAGCAGTCAGTGCGATGACTTCAGCTCAAAATGCAAATGGCGGACAGGAGCAGACGGTTCTCAGCCTTTATACGACAATGTTCCACTGGGGAGCAATTATTGCCGCTCCTGGATACACAGATGATTCCTTATACGGTGCAGGGGGCAACCCTTACGGTGTGAGTGTGACCGTTGACCAAAATGGAAAAATCCAAGAGGATGCAGAAGCAGCTGTGAAACATCAGGCAAAACGTACAGTGAATGTGGCAGAATGGATCAAAAAAGGTCAAAACGCTTAATAGATGTATACAAAAAGAATGCAGCCTCGCCGCTGCATTCTTTTTTTCATTAATAAGGATCTGATGGTGTGCTGTTGTTGATGGCTTCGTCCACGGCTTGAGCAGCGCCTGTAGAGCCGATAGGTCCGCTTGGCTGCTCTTGTTTAAAGGCTTTTAAACCGTCAGCGACACGCTTTCCGTAATCAGGGTCTGCTTTTGTAAAGTTTTCGATCATTTGGTCTTGAATGTCCTTTTGACATGTCGCAAGGGTGTTGACTAAGTTCTTAATCAGTTCCTCTCGCTCCCAATCATTAAAACGGCGATACGTTTCTCCCGCTTGTCCGAAGTTGTTCGGTCGGTCAATGGCTTCTCGTTTGACTTCACCCTCTACAAAAGGCGTATGATCCTTTCCATCCTGTTTGGCTTCTTTTAATCCCCCGAGGATCGATGGTTCATAATTCACATGGGGATTTTGCCCTTTGCCTTGATCGACATGGTATTCCATTTGGCCGTCTCTCTGATTGGTGGCGACTTGCTTTTTCGGTGCATTGATCGGCAGCTGTAAATAGTTTGGTCCTACACGATATCGCTGCGTGTCAGAGTAGGAGAAGGTACGGCCTTGAAGCAATTTATCATCTGAGAAATCCAAACCATCTACGAGTACACCAGTCCCAAAGGCAACCTGCTCGACTTCTGCGAAATAGTTTTCTGGATTTTTGTTTAATACCATCCGTCCGATTGGTTTCCATGGATAGTCATCCTTGTACCAAAGCTTTGTCGGATCAAGCGGGTCAAAGTCGAGGTGAGGGTGGGCATCATCTTCCATGATCTGTGCATATACCTCCCATTCAGGATAATCTCCTTGCTCAATGGCTTCATATAAATCCTGTGTGGCATGGTTAAAATTTTCTCCCTGAATCGCTTGCGCCTGTTCTTGGGTCAGATTGCGAATGCCTTGTTTCGGTTCAAAATGATATTTAACCAGCACCGCTTTTCCTTCATGATTCACCCATTTGTACGCATGGACACCTGAGCCTTGCATATGCCGGTATGTTGCTGGGATGCCCCACGGTGAAAAGAGAAATGTCACCATATGCGTCGCTTCAGGTGATTGTGAGACAAAATCAAAGATACGCTCGCCGTCCTGACGATTGGTGACGGGGTCTGGCTTAAAGGCATGAACCAAATCAGGGAATTTTAAAGCATCTCGGATAAAGAAAATTTTCAGGTTGTTCCCCACGAGATCCCAGTTGCCTTCCTCTGTATAAAATTTAATTGCAAACCCTCTCGGATCGCGTAATGTTTCTGGCGAATGCCCGCCGTGAATCACAGAAGAAAAACGAACGAAAACAGGCGTCTTTTTCCCTTTCTCCTGAAACAATTTCGCTCTCGTATAGGTGGAGATCGGTTCATCGCCGAATGTGCCATAGGCTTCAAAATAACCGTGAGCTCCGGCACCGCGTGCATGCACAACACGTTCAGGGATGCGTTCACGATCAAAATGACTGATTTTCTCTAGGAAATCGTAGTTTTCAAGTGTAGTGGGTCCTCTATTCCCAACAGTTCTCATATTTTGATTGTCTGTGACGGGATGACCTTGCCGATTCGTTAAGGTTTCTTCTGACTCTGAAGATGATTTAGGCTGTTGATCTTCTTTCAATTCAAATCCCTCCTTCAATATCTCCTTAACAATATGGTCATGCTGCTCCCTATTTCATACAAGGATTGATATAATGATTGAAAACTTTCACGAGGAGAGAGCCTGATGATTCGATTACACTGCCTTCACGCCCATCCGTCCAATCAGTCATATATAGAAGATGTTTTTGGTGATACAGATGTTGATTTGCATCACACAGTCGATTCATCATTTATAGAACGCGCCACTCAAGATCCCTCGTTTGATCAACACAAGCAGCAAACGTATGCTATCAACAGATTAAAGCAAGAAAGTGAAGCCGATCTCATTCTGCTCACGTGTACACAATACATTGCTGCTCTAGGTGATCAGCAGCACCTCTTTAAACAACCGATTGTTCCGATCGATGAACCGTTATTTGAGCTGATTTGTGAGAAAAAAGGGCCTCTTCAGCTTGTGTTTTCCAACCCAAATACAGTGGAGGGAACGATGCAGCGGCTTGAATCATATGCAACAGAGCGGGGTAAACAGGTTGAAGTAGAAATGGTTGTGATGGAGGATGTCTTTCATCTTTGCCTAAACGGTGATATGCAAGCCTATGATGAACAAATCAAGGAGCAGCTGAGAAAATGTATGAAGCAAAAAGGCAGAGATATTTGTGTGATGCAGCTTTCGATGGTTCATGCGGCACAGCAGATGGAGCGCGAGACAGGCGTTCCTATCATTCATCCGCTTTCTCCACTAAAACAGTTTGTCCATCAAACACTATCCGTCTGGAAAGAGTGAACCCATCAGGTTCGCTCTTTTTGTATAGGAATGCAAATGCGATGACATGTTAAAAAAATAACCGAGCGCAAACTATTTTTAAAAGGCGCGCGTCTATCCAATGTAAGAAATAACAGATGCGCATTTAAGATAAAGGAGCTCTTTGTAAAATGAAGAAACGAAAAATAGACGATCAATTTGCGGATTACGTCATGGAGCATAAACACAGTTTTTATCGGTTGTCCTATAGTTATGTCAAAAACCCGGAAGATGCTATGGATGTTGTTCAGGAGGCTATTCATAAAGCACTTAAATCTGTTCATCGATTAGAGGATACGAGCAAGATGCATAGCTGGTTTTATAAAATCGTGGTGAACGCTGCCCTAGACTTTTTACGAAAGAAGAAGCGGGTGCAGGTGACAGATGATGATACGCTTGAATTCTTATCACAGGGCGAATCAGATGTATACGAGGATCAAGACGTCAAACGGGCTATAGAAGATTTGCCTGAGATGTATCGAGTCATCATTATTTTGAGATTCTTTGAAGATCTAAAATTAGAGGACATCGCCCAGATTCTCGATGAAAATGAAAACACCATTAAAACAAGATTATATAAGGCGCTGCGGCTTTTAAAAGTAGAATTATCACAGGAGGAAATATAAATGGATAAGTATTTGGAACATTTAAAAGATGAATATTTAGAAATCCCTATACCACCGGAATATGATGCGATGATTGAACGAACGTTAAAAAGAAAAAACAAAAAACCTCATTTTCAGCAATGGACCATCGGACTTGTTGCAGCGGCTGCTCTTTTTGTCACAACTGTTAATGTTAGTCCACAGGCAGCAAGAGCGATTTCAGAAGTACCTATCATTGGCGAGCTGGTGAAAGTCGTGACGTTTACAGAATTTAAAAAGAGCGATCAAGGAACGAATATTGATCTTAAAACACCACACGTTTCAGGACTTGGGGACGGAACATTACAAGACAGCCTGAATGAAAAATATTTAGCTGAAAACAAAAAGCTGTATCAAGATTTTGAAAAGGAAACAAAGGGTTATAAAAATGGTCATTTGAGTGTAGAGAGCGGATATGAAGTAAAAACAAACAATGACCAAGTTCTTTCACTAGGTCGATACAAGGTGACGACTCAGGCTTCTGCGGCAGAGGAAATGACATATGATACGGTGGATAAGAAAAATCATGTCCTCATTACATTACCAAGTCTGTTTAAAGATGATCGTTATATTAATGTGATTAGTGAAAATATTAAAGTACAAATGAAGAAACAGATGAAAGAGGATTCAAATAAGATTTACTGGATTACTAAGCAAGATACGGTTGAACCGTTTAAGAAGATTCAACCAGATCAAAACTTCTATATCAATTCAAAAGGCAAACTGGTGATTTCCTTTAATGAATATGATGTGGCACCTGGTTACATGGGCGTAGTTGAATTCACGATTCCAACAAGCGTACTAAAGGATATTCTCGTGAGTGATACGTACGTTCATTAAAAAGAAGACAGACAAAAAAGACTGCTGAATGATTCAGCAGTCTTGTCTTGTTTTATTAAGAAAGTGCGTCTGTTAATGCAGGTACGACTTGTTTCTTTCTTGATACAACACCTTTTAGTAAAGCTGTGTTGTTTTCAAGCGTGACGTTAAATGCTTTTTCTACTTTTGCTGCTTCTGCACCGAGTGCAAGAGCAAGGGAGTCATTTTCTAAAATGTCTGTGATGACTAAAACAAATAGATCAAGACCTTTTGCTGCAATGACTTCATTGATTTTCGCTTCAATGTCAGCCTGTCTTGCTGTCACTTCAGCGATATCTACTGTATTGACTTGCGCAATTTCCACTTTGCTTTTGCCTAGTGCGAATTCTTTTGCATCAAGTGTAATTAATTCTTGAACCGTTTTTTGGCTTAAATCAGCGCCTGCTTTCAGCATGTCTAGGCCATAAACTTCTGGATCTACCCCTGCGATTTTTGCAAGCTCATGCGCAGCATCAATATCTTGCTGTGTGCATGTTGGGGATTTGAATAGTAAGGAATCAGAAATGATCGCAGATAAAAGCAAACCAGCGATTTCCTTTTCAATCGTCACTTGGTTTTCTTTATACATTTTGTTTAAGATCGTTGCTGTACAGCCTACAGGCTCAGCACGATAGTAAAGAGGTTCACTTGTTTCAAAGTTGGCAATACGGTGATGGTCAATGACCTCAGTTACTTGTACTTGATCAATGTCGCTTACACTTTGCTGGAATTCGTTGTGATCAACAAGAATGACTTGCTTTGTTTCATTTGCAGCCGTTTCAATGAAACGAGGTGCTTCTTGTTTAAAGAAATCTAATGCGTATTGTGTTTCTCCATTGATTTCTCCAAGTCTGACGGCTTCTGCCTGAGCGCCGATTTTGTTTTTCAGATCAGCGTAAGCAATAGCAGAACAAATCGTGTCTGTGTCAGGATTTTTGTGTCCGAATACGAGTGTTTTTCCCATGTGAATTCTCCTTCTTACTTTTATTGATGATGTTTCTATTCTAACAGCTTTTGACCTTGAATTCAGGGTTTATAGCTAAGAATTATCTTAAAAATTGTAACATGCTGTTTGAAAACTTGCATGTACGATTCCATATCGGTGTTCCACGTGAAACGCTCCCAGAATAGCCTGCATTTTACTTGAGATTTGCCGCTATGGTAAAATAAAGGTTGGGGCAAGACATGATGGAGCTGACATCATACGTATACATAGAAGTACACATTGAGCAAGATATAGACAAAAGGATTGGATAGAGGTGAAGGTGTGAAACAAACAAAAGCGTTAGTAGAGGGCGCAATCATGATGAGTATTTTCGCGGTCATGACGTTGTTTTATTTGTATGTGCCGCTATTATCCATTATTTTTTTTCTATCTGCTCCGATTCCGATCATCCTCTATACAATCAGACACGGCTTGAAAAAAGGAATTGCTGCTGGCGCTATTGGCATAGTGATCAGCTTTTTAATTGGGTCTATAAATGGTCTTATGACTGCACCAATATTGATTGCCGCCGGATTAGGCATGGGTGTTTTCTACAGCAGAAGGCAGCCCGGGAATGCCATCATAACAGGTGCGCTGATTTATTTATTCAGTTTTCTCATCTCCTTTGTTGTCAGTGTTCAGCTCTTTCAAATCGATATTATGAATATTGCGAAAGAGTCGATTGAGCAAATGATGCCGATGGTAGAGAGTACTTTAAAGCAATCCGGCGCGTCTGAGAAGGACATTGCGAAGCAGCTGAAGCAGTTCAGAGAGTTGCAGGATACGGCATTAAGTGCTTTACCTATAGCGTTATTGATTTTGGTCACGCTGATGGCTTTTGTGAATCATTGGTTCGTGCGGCCTTTGCTCAAACGGTTTGTTTCAGACATGCCGTCCTTGAAGAAATTTAAGGATATGCGGCTGCCAAAAAGCATGGTATGGTATTATTTACTCACATTGCTTTTGATGCTGATTCAGACGGAAAAAGACAGCTTTTTATGGCTCGTTCAATCGAGTTTGTTTAAAATTTTATTTATACTGGTGCTTATTCAGGGATTTTCTTTTCTCTTCTATTATTGCCACGAAAAAAACATCTCAAAAGCGGTACCCATTTTCGCTGTCGTGTTAACGGTTTTCTTTCCGCCGATCGGTGTGATTGTGCGAATTATAGGGATTGCTGACATAGGCTTTGATTTAAGAGAAAAAGTAAAAAACAAATAATTCACTCTGAATGTTGAGGAGTTGATATCAGTGCCAAGCTTCTATAGAAAACCTGTCATCAAGTATCCGATCATCGCGTTAATTGTCCTTGCGGTGGTCACAGTCCTCCTCAACCTTTATTTTAATTGGATCATAGGAGCGGTTGGTCTTTTCGTCCTTGCAGGTGTGCTCTACTTCTTAAAGTGGGCAGATACGCAAGTGCAGAAAGAGATTGATTCATATATTTCAACATTATCCTATCGAGTCAAAAAGGTTGGAGAAGAAGCATTAATGGAGATGCCAATTGGTATTATGCTGTTTAATGACCAGTATTATATCGAATGGACGAATCCATTTCTCGCTTCATGCTTTCATGAAAGCACACTTGTCGGCAGATCCTTGTACGATACATTCGAGTCCATTGTGCCTCTTATTAAACAAGAGGTCGAGACCGAAAATGTAACGCTGAATGACCGGAAATTCAAAGTCATTATTAAACGATCAGAGCGCCTTTTATATTTCTTTGATGTCACGGAACAGGTGCAGATTGAACGACAGTACGAAAATGAACGAACGGTTTTATCTTATATCTTTTTAGACAACTACGACGATGTCACGCAGGGCCTTGATGATCAAGTGCGCAGCGCGATTAATAGTGAAGTGACGTCTCTGCTCAACAATTGGGCACAAGAATACGGAATTTTCCTGAAGAGAATTTCGTCTGAACGATTTATGGCGGTCCTAAATGAGAGCATTTTAGCTGAGCTTGAGGCGTCGAAATTCTCCATTTTAGACGAGGTCCGTGAGAAAACAGGGGCACATAGTGCGACGCTTACTTTGAGTATCGGGATTGGTGCGTCCGTTCCTTCTTTGAAAGAGCTTGGAGCACTAGCACAGTCGAGTCTTGACCTTGCCCTCGGACGAGGCGGGGATCAGGTCGCCATTAAACAGCCGAATGGAAAAGTGAAGTTCTACGGTGGAAAAACGAACCCAATGGAGAAACGGACACGCGTACGCGCACGGGTCATTTCTCATGCTTTAAAAGAAATTGTATCTGAAAGCGGTAATGTCATGATCATGGGTCATAAGTTCCCAGACATGGACTCAATCGGTGCATCCATCGGGATTTTAAAGGTCGCTCAGGCCAATGGAAAAGAAGGCTATATTGTCATTGATGCCAACCAGATTGGCGACAGTGTTCAACGCTTAATTAGTGAAATTAAAAATTATGAAGAGCTTTGGTCACGTTTTATCACGCCAGAGGAAGCAATGGAGCTTGCAAAGGATGACACATTGCTTGTCGTCGTGGATACACATAAACCGTCTCTCGTCATGGAGGAACGACTACTGAATAAGATTGAAAACGTCGTGGTCATTGACCATCATAGACGAGGCGAGGAATTTATCCGTGATCCTTTACTTGTTTATATGGAGCCGTATGCTTCATCTACAGCAGAGCTTGTGACAGAGCTCTTAGAGTATCAGCCGAAGAAATTGCGGATTAACATGATTGAGGCGACTGCGCTTCTTGCTGGGATCATCGTGGATACGAAGAGTTTCTCTCTGAGAACGGGGTCAAGAACGTTCGATGCAGCATCTTACCTTCGTGCAAAGGGAGCAGATCCTGTCCTTGTGCAAAAGTTTTTAAAAGAAACAGTCGATCATTACATCAAACGGGCAAAACTCATTCAGCATACAGAGCTGTATCAAAATCAGGTGGCTATTGCTTCATTACCGTCTGACAGGTCGGAGTATTATGATCAAATTACGATTGCCCAGACGGCTGATTCCTTGTTGTCAATGAGTGAGGTAGAAGCGTCATTTGCTGTCGCTAGACGAGATGACGATACGGTATGCATTAGTGCCAGATCATTAGGGGATATCAACGTTCAAATTATTATGGAAGCACTAGACGGCGGCGGTCATTTGACTAACGCTGCTACCCAGATTTATGGTATAACCATTGAAGAAGCGGTAGGGAAGTTAAAGGCTGCCATAGACGAATATTTCGAAGGAGGGGTTCAAAGATGAAAGTCATCTTTCTAAAAGACGTAAAAGGCAAAGGGAAAAAAGGCGAAGTCAAGAATGTAGCTGACGGATACGCTCACAACTTTCTCATCAAACAAGGGTTAGCTGTTGAAGCAACTCCAACGAACCTAAGTGCATTGGAAGGGCAGAAAAACAAAGAGAAAAAGAATGCCATCCAAGAGCTTGAACAAGCAAAACAATTAAAAGAAACACTTGAGGCGTTAACAGTGGAACTCACTGCAAAATCAGGTGAAGGCGGCCGTTTGTTTGGCTCCATTACAAGCAAACAAATCGCTGATAAATTGCAAAAAGATCATCAAATTAAACTCGATAAGCGCAAAATCGAGCTGAATGATGCCATCCGTGCATTAGGTTACACAAATGTACCGGTAAAGCTTCATCCAGAGGTACAAGCAACGTTAAAGGTACATGTGACAGAGCAGGCATAAGCAGAAAAGAACCCGTCTCACGAGGAGGCGGGTTCTTTTTTATGAAGGATCTGAAATATAGACGCTGCGTCCGGCACGCATACCGGATAAAAACATGAAAAATAGGATGATGATAAAGATGATAATTGCTGGTGTCCATGTATGTGTGAAATCAAAAAGGATACCGATCATGAATGGACCAACAGCAGCTAATAAATAACCGAGTGACTGCGCCATTCCAGAGAGGGCAGCTGCTTGTTCCATATGTCTTGTCCGCAATCCAATGAAGGTGAGCGCTAGACTGATACTAGCACCTTGTCCAATGCCGATCAATAGGACAGAGATGACAAGAATAGGTGTCGATCCTCCGAGAAGAAGTCCAATCATGCCTAGTAAATACACAAGGACAAGGCCGGCGACAAGCGGTCTTTGCGTTTTTAATTTTTCTGCAAGAACGGGCGTTAAGAAGGTGGATGGCAGACCAGCGAACTGCATAATGGACAGCATCCATCCAGCTGTTGATAGGTTCATTCCATGTGATGTTAAGATATCAGGAAACCAAGCGATGCTGCTATAGAAAAGGAATGATTGCAAGCCCATAAAAAAGGTCACTTGCCATGCGACACGTGAGCGCCATATTGGCTGCTCTGTAAGAGAAATGGTTTTGACGGCCGCTGTATTCTGATGAAGAAGCTGCGGCGCCCAAACCATCATGGCGAGAAGGGCAAGTCCAGCCCATACAAGGAATGATGTATTCCAGCCGCCAGGCATCGTATGACTAAGCGGAACACTGACACCTGATGCAAGTGCAGCGAAGACGGACATTGAAGTCGTGTATACACTTGTCATCAAACCTGCATGTGCAGGAAATTTATGCTTCACAAGCCCCGGTAAGAGCACATTACAAATCGCAATTCCGACGCCGACTAGCGCCGTTCCAATCATTAAGAAGGTGATGGTGCCAAACGAGCGAATCACAATCCCAAACAGAAGGACAGCAAGTCCAAGCCAGAGGGTTCGTTCATTGCCAAGGCGTTTTCCGATTTTAGGTGCAATTGGAGAAAGCAATGCGAATGAAAGCAGTGGTAATGTCGTAAGAAAACCTGCCAGTCCATTTGAAAGCTGTAAATCGGAACGAATCGCGCCGATAACAGGGCCAACGGACGTAATGGCAGGCCGCAGATTAAATGCAATGAGCAAAATCCCAGCAATCAGCAGGATGGTTTGTCCTGTACTGCGAGGATGTAATGTTGATTTTTCTAGTTGTTGTTCCATGAATGTAAACTCCTTTATGTCTTTAAGAAGAACGATCTTTCTTCTGTTCAAGCTCCGCTAATTTAGCTAATAAGATATGCTGCGGCATATGCATAATTTGTTCTAACGGTACATTGAGTGATGCAGCAAGCTTTTGTGCGGTATCGGCTGAGATTTGTAAAGGTCTCATGCGCAAATCCCTCCCTTTCAATCTATACGTTCCAATATATCATATCGGATGTGCCATGCTGATAAAAAATTAGCATTCTCTTTTATAAAACCACATTAGAGCCGATAAGAAATTTTTTTGAAATTGTTTCAGATGATGGCCCTCTCCTTGTTCGATGTGATAGTGCAGCTGCCATTCCTGCATCCCTTTCTGTAATAAAAGATCATGCAGTTGTTTGGTGAATAACGGCATGTGCTGTTGAACAGATGTTTTGCCTTTCCCTTCTTCACTGCCTACAGACAAATAGACAAGGTGATCCACACACTGAATGCTTTGTTGTTTAGCAAACGGTAGAAAATCTTCATACCAAAATGACCCGGAGATCGATGCGATATTTTTAAAAAGATCAGGGTGCATGAATAAAGTATAAATAGCAAATAACCCGCCTAATGAAGCACCTACGTGGCTATGCTCATGACAGGTCTCTTGAACTGGATATTCGCTTTTGATATATGGGAGCAAGTCATTCGCTAAAAATGACACATACGTCTGTGCCTCGCCTTTAAAGTCAGGGAACCCAGATCGCAGTGATGACGCCTTCCATGGTGTATATTCGTCAAGACGATTGAAGGGATGTATGCCGACAATGATGATTGGCGAGATGGTATTGGTTTCGATCATTCTTTCGATTTCTAGCAGGTGTGTTCTAAACAAAGAAGAGCCATCTTGTACAAAGACAGCTGGAACATTAATAGAAGTGTCCGGTGGTAGGTAAATATCAAGCTGACGCCCGTTAAACTCGTCATATAGAAACATTCCGTTCATGTGTCATCTCTCCTCCAAGTTTTCAAGCTCCGCTGAAAAGAAGACAAAGGGCTAAAAATAAAGATCATTTTAGCCCTTTGTCATTCGTCACATCTTTTTTAGTTGTTTTGATCTAACCATTTCACGGCCTTATCAAGGAAGGTTGTCTTGCTTAGTGCTGTTCCTCCTTGAAGCATAGGGTCAACGGCATTTTCATTGATGTGCCCATTTTTCACAGCTTTTAGGCTTGTCCAAATTTTATTTTTCTCTAAGTCCTTCAATGCGTTCGGATTCGATGAGTTTTCCTCTTTAGAGAACTGAACAAAAATATAGTCAGGATTGAGTTCTCCTAGGCGCTCCAATGAAATCAATGCTTGTGCTTTGGCTTTTTTGATATCACTTGGTGCTGTAAAACCTAAGTCTCCATATAAAGTAGAGTTGAAGTATACGTCTTCAGGGTATACGTACAGGTCGCCCTGTCTAATGCGTAAAATGACAGCTGTTTTGTTGCTGCTTTTGTCTTTCAGGGTTTCTTTCGCTTGTTTAAGATCTTTCTGATAATCAGAGATGATGGTTTTGGCTTCTTTACTTTTTCCAGTCAGTTCACCGAGTAATAAAAGATTGCTTTCCCAGTCGGAAGAGACATGTGATACTGGGATCGTCGTTTGGACTTTATCTAGTTTTTTAATTGTTGCAGGCGGGAACTTGGTTGATCCAAGTATCACATCTGGTTTTAGTTTTAGGATTTTTTCTAGGTTCGGTTCTGTTTTTTCCCCGATGCCTTCAGTTTTTGCTGTGATGTCTTTAAATAATTCAGGGAAAGTGCCGCCTACAGTAGAAGCACCAATAGGCTCGATACCAAGTAATTTTGCATCTTCCATTGATTCTAGGCTTCCAGCAATGACGATTCGTTTCACTGGTGTTTTGAGTTTGTACGTTTGTTCTAAGTATTTGATGTTTGTTTCAGCTGCTTCAGCTGACTTGCCTTTGGTTGTGTTTGAAGCAGGTTTATTTTCTGCAGCACCACAGGCTGCTGCGATGATCGTCATGATACAAAGGATAAGAAATGCGAACCATTTTTTCATTTGTTTTCTCCTTTAACTGATAATTGTTCTCAATTAAAGATTGTAGTAGTCTTTCGTCCTTTTATCCATAGACAATGATCTGTCAAATGATGGACTTTTTACGGAAAAAAAGATAAAAGGTCCTGAATGACTCGTTGATGACTGGCTGCTGTGTATTCACGCCAAGGGTCAGACGTAAGTGGATAGACTGCTTGCTGCGTCACAGCTTTGAGATTTTGCCAAGCCTCCTGCTGCTTTAATTTTTGATAAAAATCAATCGTTTTTGGCTCCTTATGCAGGAAAAGGAAGATGGCGTCTGGATCTAGCTGTTGTATAGAGCGAATGCTGATTTTTTTTTCTATTAGCTGGCCGTCATTCTGAAAAGCTGGCTGAAGACCAATGTCTTGAAAAATCACTTCTGACATGGTGCGATTCACAGACAAATAGAGCTGATCTTGAAAGATACGAAGAGGCAGGATAGTTTTTGGTGGATGATCAAAAAGGCATGCCTTTTTCGCTTGAATGACGAGTTCCTCGTAATGAATCAGCCATTCTTCTGCTTCCTTCGCTTCGTTTAAGAACATAGCTGTCTGTCTGAATTGAGTGCGCCAATCCAATTGTGTGAATGGAACAAAGTGAACAGGACAGATGGTTTTTAACACTTGTTTTTCTTCCTCTGTCACATGATCATTGGCAATGATCAGCTCAGGTTTTGTTTCCTTTAATAGCTGTAAATTGGCTTCAGCATGCTCGTTGATCCGATGTGCACTCAAGTGAATCGGAATTTCTTCTGCATAATGCTCAAAATCATGTGCTGTCCATTTAGGGTGAAGCGGGGCAGCATATGGGATGATATGAATGGGTGTGAGCTGGCCGAGTATGGAATGGCCATAGGCTGCAATTTTCCGTTGCCGGCTTTTCATATAAGTAGAAGGGGTCATGCCCGTTTTTTTCTTAAAGATGCGGCTGAAGTAATACGGATCTTGATAGCCGATTTCAAGTGCAATGTCTTTGAGCTTTGCGCTGCCTTTTGCCATTAATTGTTTGGCTCTAGCCATCCTTTTCTTGGTGATATAATCAGTGACACTCACATCAAAATGCTTTTTAAATAGCTCACTGTAATGATTAGAGCTGATGCCAGCCATATGAGATAGACTTGTCAGGCTGAGGGGTTCTTCGGAATGTTGATCGATATATTGTTTTGTTTTGAAAAGGGCATGTGCCGTGTCACAAATATCTTCTTTATGCAGTGTGAAAAGCTGCATAATGAGCTGCTGAAAAAGAGTTTGGCTTTTAAAAAAGCTAATAGATTCAGGTCTTTGCCATTCCTCTGTCATATCGGACAGTAAAGAATGAATTTGTTCAATCGAACTAATATCGATAAATTGCCATTTATTCAGTAAAGAACGGGCATGTTCCGTTGATACTTCTCCTATGTTTTGATCTTGCAGCGTGTAGAGCTGAAAGCGAAACAGATAGAGCTCGTGTTTTTGATAAGGCTCTGTTTTCAACATAAATGTTTCCCCAGGCATGATCGTATAGAGTGTCAGATGTTTCAATCGCCATTTTTGATCGTTCAATGTGAGTAAACCGCTGCCGCTTATGCTGAAGAGGAGGCAGAATGTATCTGATAGCTGCTGCTCTGTATGTGGAAGCTCTGCATTATTTATTTTTTCAGTATATGTTAATCGATAGATGAATTGTTCGGCATTTGCCAATGTACGTAATTGATTGTTGTTTCCCATAAAACCACCTGATCTCTTATTGATTGATAAACATTCTCAATTAAATTGTAGCAGAAAGAGCTGAAAGATGGTGATGTTTATTCTGTCAAAAAAGCACCCTGATGGAGATCAGGGTGCAATGATTTATTCCGTTTTTCCATGTGCTAGTGCAGGTTCTTTTGTTAAGCTTAATGGCCGCAAGTCCTGCCAGTGTGTCTGGATATAATCGATGCAGGCATTTCTAGTGTCTTCACCAAAGACCTTTTCCCATCCATCTGGCACTGGTGCAAATGATGGCCAAAGTGAATGCTGTCCTTGTTCATTGACAAGCACAAGAAATACACCGTCTTCACGATCAAAGGGATTTGTCATTTGTCATCTCTCCTTTATTCTTAGTGCTTTTGTTTGACCCGATGCAGTGCGTTGTCTAAGATGACACCAATTTCTGCTAGGGGTTTAGGCTGGCACATGTCTTTGTGCCGGCAATGAATGTCGTGCTGTTCGATTGTTCCGTTGATATAAGGTGCCCATGCTTCGGGATCAATTGGTGTAAACCAATCTGGGATAATGGTAGATCTAAAGAATAATATGTCTCCCTGATAAGTTTTTGGCTGATATTCTCCGAGCAATCGAACTGAATTCACATAGGTTTCTTTTAGATTTCTAATGGCATCTTCACTTAAGCTTGCTAGTGCACTGCCATCTTTTTTCAAAATGTCGACGGCACTTTTCATCGTGAGCGGTTCACCTGTTAAGGTATCTGGATCATAACCGCCGAGCGCAAGAAGAGCGATTAGTGCTTCTTCTTCATCAGGTGCTTCTTTAATCGGTAAGAAATGGTTCGGATAGGCATCCAGCATCGCAACGAGTGCGATTTCTTCACCTTGCTGCTGGAGCTGTGTAGCCATTGCTTGTACAACGTTTCCACCTAATGACCAGCCAAGAAGATGATAAGGGCCTTTTGGCTGAATTGTTTGGATGTGCTTGATGTAATCCGCAGCCATATCATCTAGTGTGTGCGGGTAGTCATCTTTTCTTGCGATTCCTCGTGCCTGTAATCCATAAATAGGGATGTCTTTCTCTAATGTATTCAAGAGGCCGGCATAGCACCAGCTAAGACCACCTGCTGGGTGAACACAGAAGAGAGGATACCTTTCTCCATTTGTTCGCAGCGGCAGTAAGATTTCTAGTGCATTTTCATCGCTTCCTGTTTCTAGTTTCTCTGCTAAACTTGCTACATTTGGTGCTTCAAACAATGTTCCGATACTTAGTTTGACACCAAGTGCATCACGAATGCGGCTGATTAAACGAACCGCAAGCAGTGAATGTCCGCCAATGTCAAAAAAGCGATCGTCTATGCTGATTTTAGGCAAATCAAGCACCTCTTCAAAGAGATGACATAGGATTTCCTCTTTCGGATTTCTTGGGCCGCGCCCATCCGCTTGCTGTAAATGCAATTGAGGGGCCGGCAGTGATTTTTGATCAAGCTTCCCGTTTGCTGTAAGCGGCATGGCGTCAATCTGTACATATGCTGCGGGCACCATGTAATCAGGAAGACTGGCTGCTGCAAAATGACGAAGGGCTTCAGTATCGAAATAGTCTTCTTCCGTTGTGACGATATATGCAACTAAGCGCTTGTCGCCAGGCTGATCCTCTCGCACCATGACGGCCACTTGTGCAACTGCATCATGGCGTGCCAGAACGGCTTCGATTTCTCCAAGTTCAATACGGAATCCGCGTATTTTAATTTGATGATCAGCTCTGCCAATGTAATCAAGCGCCCCTTCTTCTGTCCAGCGCGCAAGGTCGCCTGTACGATACATCCTTGTGCCAGGTGCTCCATAAGGATCAGCAGGGAATCGATCTGATGTCAGGTCAGGTCTGCCTAGATAACCTCTTGCAAGGCCAGCTCCAGCTACATACATTTCACCTGTTGTCCCAGGGGGAACAGGCTGCAGGTATTCATCAAGTACGTAAACGTGTAAATCAGGAATCGGTTCGCCGATTAAACTGCTGGAGTTCTTTGTGATTATGTCTCGATTGAGTTCATTGTACGTAACGTGTACGGTGGTTTCTGTAATGCCGTACATGTTAATTAGCTTTGGCTTACAGTCTGAGTGACGGCTGTACCAATCTTCTAATCTGCTAAGCTCTAATGCTTCACCGCCAAAGATGACATAGCGGAGTGATAATGCTTGGCCTAGTGTTTGTTGTTCCTTGTCTATCTGCATGAGCTGATAGAAGGCAGAAGGTGTTTGATTAAGCACAGTTACCCCTTCCTCGACTAGAAGCTGCAGCATCTCTTCAGGAGAGCGAGAGATGGTATGAGGTACAATGACAAGCCTGCCGCCATATAAAAGTGGTCCCCATATTTCCCATACTGAAAAATCAAAGGCATATGAATGGAACATTGTCCAAACATCCTCTTCATCAAAATGGAACCAATGTTCAGTAGATGTCAGAAGACGGATGACATTTTGATGTGGGATGACCACTCCTTTTGGTTTCCCTGTAGAACCGGATGTATAAATAATATAGGCCGGATGCAGAGAAGATAGCGGTTCAATTCTGTCTATATCAGCCGGATTATGATTTGGCATAGTCAGCAATTGATCGCTCGTTTCTTTTTCGTCTAACAAAATCAAATCGCAATCAGCAGGGAGATGCACTGCATCTGTTTTTGTTGTGATGCTACAAACTGGTTTGGCATCTTGTATCATGTATGCCAGCCTGTCTGCTGGATAGTCAGGATCAAGCGGAACATAGGCTGCGCCTGCTTTATGAACGGCTAACAAGCTTACGAGCATGTCGATTGATCTAGGCAGGGCAAGTGCAACGAACTGTTCTGGTCCAACGCCTCTTTGTATTAATAAATGAGCAAGACGATTGGCTTTGTAGTTTAACTCACCATAGGTAAGCTGCTTATTGCCATACGTTACAGCCACTCGATCAGGATATTGCTGCGCCGTTTTTTCAAATAAGGCTGGGAGACTATGTGCTTGATCTAACTGAGCGAATGTCTTTTTATCAGGGAGAAATGTTTGCCGTTCTTTATCTGATAAAATGTTCACTTGGCCAATCGGCACGTGTGGGCGCTCAGTCACTTCAGTTAAAAAGCGCTTCATTCTGTCAGCGATTGCTCGAATGGTGCTTTCTTTAAACACATCTGTACTGAATTCAAACAAACCTGTTAATCCTGCTGCTGATCCAGTTTCAGTTCTTTGTTCTGTCAATTCGATGGTCAGATCAAATTTAGCTGACCCTACTGGTTTCACGTAAAGGTCTGAGTCAAGCTGTGTCAGCTTCATTTCTGCCTTCGGTGTATTTTGGAAGGCAAGCATGACTTGGAACAATGGGTTTCGTGATCTGGATCGGGTAGGATTTAGGATTTCGACTAGCCGTTCAAATGGCAGATCCTGATGCTCATAGGCTGCTAAGTCAACGTCTCGCACTCGCTTCAATAGCTCACTAAAGGTTGGATTACCATCTGTATTGGTACGTAATACTAGTGTGTTCACAAACAAGCCCACAATATCGTCAAGTGCATCGTCATTGCGTCCAGCAATCGGACTGCCGATTGGGATATCTGTCCCTGCTCCAAGGCGTGTCATTAATGCTGCAAGTGATGCTTGAAGCACCATGAACAAACTCACTTGATGCTGCTTGGCAAGCTCAAGGAGGTTCTGATGTAAAGCGGGTTCAATCGTAAAGTCTATCGTCGCACCGTTGAAGCTTCCTTCCTGTGGACGCGGGAAGTCATAGGGAAGTTCAAGTTCTTCAGGCAAGTCATGTAAGGCACCTTTCCAATAGCTGAGCTGCTTGGCAAATAGACTATCCGTCTCTTCTTCACTACCCAACAGCTTCTGCTGCCAAATAGCATAGTCAGCATATTGAACAGGTTCTGCTGGCAAGGAGATGGATTTTCCTTGTATACGGGCTTCGTAAGCAGCAGCTAAGTCTCGCGTCAATGGTGCAAGTGACCAGCCATCACCAGCGATATGATGCAGCAATAGAAGCAGGACGGATCGGTTTGCATCAAGCGTGAATAACTCTGCTCGCAGTGCAGGTTCTTCTTCAATTTTAAAGCTATAGCGAATGGCTTCGTTTAACTGACTCTCAATTTGTTGATCGGCTGAAGCTGTGACATGGAGTTCAGGCTGAACACTTTTCGGATGTAAAATGACCTGTCTTGGCATGCCGTTCTTATCTGGAAAAATGGTTCTAAGGGTTTCATGTTTTTCAGTGATATCTGCCAGAGCACCAATTAGAGCTGTTTGATCTAGTGTACCTGTCAGTTGAATGACAAGTGGAATATTGTAAGTTGGACTTGGCCCTTCAAGGCAATGAAGGAACCAGAGCCGTTTTTGGGCAAAGGATAATGGAATTTCATCTGGCTTGTCTTCAACCTGAAGCGGCGGCCGAATGTCCTTCGCTTTGTCAATATGCTGCGCAAGATCAGCAACCCGAGGCGATTCAAAAATGGTACTCATGCTTAGGTCTGCGCCAAGTGTATCGCGTATACGTCTAAGCAGGCGAGCGGCGAGTAAGGAATGTCCTCCTAAGTCAAAGAAACTATCATCTATGCCAATTTGAGATAGGCCAAGGGTTTCTGCAAATAAACTACATAACATGTCTTCTTGTGGTGTTCTAGGTGTCCGCTCAGAACTAACTAAAGACATATTTGGTATTGGTAATGCTTTGCGATCGATTTTGCCGTTTGGCGTAAGTGGAAGTTCTGGCAAAACGACAACAGCAGAAGGTACCATGTAATCAGGAAGTAATGAAGCCACAAACTGTCTGAGCTCTGAAGGGTGTAGAGAAGAGCCATCTGTCAGCACAACATATGCACAAAGCAGCTGCTGCCCAGGTTGATCTTCACGAACGATAACAGATGTATGCTTAATGGCTTGGTGCTGCATCATCACGGTTTCGATTTCACCTAGTTCAATACGGAAGCCGCGGATTTTAATTTGATGATCGGCACGGCTGATATAATCAATCGAACCATCTTCACGCCATCTGGCTAAATCACCAGTACGATACATTCTCGTGCCGCTTGTGCCGAATGGATCAGCGACAAAACGTTCAGCCGTTAAATCATATCGTCCAAGATATCCTCTAGATACTCCTTCACCAGCAATATAAAGTTCACCGATTGACCCTGCTGGGACTGGGTTTAGTCCTTCATCTAAAATATAAACGCTCGTATTCCAAATGGGTTTACCGATTGCCGGCCCGCTATTCTCTCGATGTGCTGTGACATTTTCCATCGTAGACCAGATCGTCGTTTCTGTAGGTCCGTACAAATTAGTAATGTCGCATTGAAGAGATTGCAAGGTATGCAAAAGGGAGGCAGGGAGTGCTTCTCCTCCAACAAGAACTCGCATACCTGTAATCACGTCAGGATATTCATCTGCCAACGCATGCCACAACGTTGGTGTTGCCTGCATGATGGTGACATGATAAGAACGAATCATATCTGAAAGTTTTGCTGGATCTTGTATGGTTTCTTTTTTTGCCAATAAAATAGCAGCTCCATGTAAAAGCGGGAGGAACATTTCGAGCCCGGAAATATCAAAGGCAATGGTCGTTACCGCTAAAAGCTGGTCTTCTTGATCTAATAAAAATGAATCTTGCATGGACAATATAAAGTTGATCACATTTCGTTTTGTTACAACAACACCCTTTGGTTTGCCTGTCGATCCTGATGTGTAGAGGATGTAAGCCGGGTGATGTGGAGAGCCCTCGCTCCATGTCGGATTGAGATTTGGACTGCCTGCTATCTCCTGATGAACAGTTGAATCATCCAGTTGAACGATGTGCGGATGGTCCAAACCGTCTGCTGTCTCTTTGACTGTGAGCAAGCACGCCGGTTTGGCATCTTCTAGCATATAGGCGACTCGATCGTTAGGGTAATCAGGGTCTAATGGCAGATATGCAGCTCCCGTTTTGACGACGGCTAATAGACTTACGACCATATCGATGGATCGAGGCAGAGCAATGGCGACAAATTGTTCTGGTCCAATGCCGTGTTTTTTCAAATAATGAGCTAATTGATTTGCCCGCTGATTTAGCTCTTCGTAAGTCAAAGTGATTCCTTCAAACTGTAGTGCTTTTGCTTGTGGCGTTTTGCTCACCTGTTTTTCAAATAGTTCCCGTAAAGATTCCTTTGGTAATTCTCGTTTTGTATCATTCCAGTGCTTGAGAATGGTCTCTTTTTCTTCAGACAAAAGAAGGTTGAATTGACTGATCGTCTGATCTTGCTCTAGTCCGGTTATTTCTTCCAGCAATTGAAGGAAACGCTGCTGATGAGCGTCAACTGCTTGCTCTTTGTAAACGGCAGGATTTGCATCAAAGTCGATTTGAAATCCGTTCCCATCCGCGCGGTCGTATATGTTGATCGATATATCATCCACGGGCCCTGCTGAGAGGTTATGTGCTTGACCAATGCTCTGATCGAACATGAGATCATAATCAAATGGCATGATATTGATCTGCGGGCCAAATAATCGCTGATTTCTTCCGATAAGTTTAAAGTCTCTCCGCATGTCCTCGTGACGATATCGTTGATGAGGACGAATGGCTTTTAGCTCATCAGATACTTGGCGAACAAGTACTGAGAGCGTCATTTCTGGTTTACATGTTAAACGAAGCGGTACTAGGTTCATGACCATTCCGGGTGTTTGTAAGGCGCACGATCCAAGGCGCATCATCACAGGTAATCCTAAAACAATATCATGTGCACCAGTCATACGATGCACATATAAAGCGGATGCAGCAAGGATCATTTCATGCCACGTACCACCGAAGGCTGGAGCATTTTTTTTCATTTTGCTTACCTTTGCGGCATCGTAGCTAGCCGTTTTTCGGATAAAATGATCCGACGTTCTTGGGGCAAGCTCAGCAAGGCTGACAATTTCAGGTTGATCAGCAAAGCGATTTTTCCAAAACGCTTGATCATCTTCATATCGATTGGACTGTTGATAGGTGAGCTCCTCTTGGACTACGTCATGTAAGGATCCAAATGTTTGAGGGGGCATAGGTGTCCCTTTCGATAGGGCTGTATAGACCTCAGCAACACGACGCGCAATGAGCGAAAAGGCGAATCCATCAATGGCAATATGATGAATGCGCTGATACCAGATAAATCGATCGTCAGCAAGTTGAAAAAGTACTTCACGGAATAATACATCTTTCTCTAAAGAGACTGGCGTTGAAAGATCTGCCTTCATCCATGCTTTAGCCGCATCAAGCGGCTGTTTTTCATTTTGTAAATTGATTAATTGGAATGGAATCTCTTTCTTAGATGAGAACCATTGCTTTGGACCGTCAGTATCCTCAACGAATCGCATATACAAAGAATCTGCTTCTAAGACAGTTTTTCTAATGGCTGCTTCAAAGTGTATGGGGTCAATAGGACCTTTAATATCTATATACTCAGCTGTATTGAAAATAGGATTAGATGGATCAAGCTGCTGCGCATACCAAATGCCTGATTGGGCACCGGTTAGTGGAAATGAATCGACTGACTGGATCGACAAGGGTCTATACCTCCTTTACAAGTAATCGATATTTGGAATAGATGGCTGTTTGTCTGGGAAAAGAAGAGTCCGCCAATGAGCGAGTGTTGGATTTGCTGCAAGCTCAACGAAATTGACTGTCGCTCCTTGCTGTCTCCACTTTTCCGCTAGGCTCATCATTCTAATAGAATCAAGTCCAAGGTAGACGAGATTCTCGTCAAGCGGTATTTCATTCGGCTCCAATTGGAGATACTCAGCTACTTGCTGAAGAATGGCCTCAAAAGATAGGTCATCACTTTCTGCTTCCTGTCCTGTTAAACGACCAATGATTTGATTTGTTGTTGTGGTGACCGCACAGCGTTCAGCTGCATAGGTCATGGCCATTTTGTGATGTTTCAATGAAAAGTCAGCGACGGCATCTGCGACAAAGAAGGTTTCAATATCGAGCATGAATGCTTCTGCGGCTGTCAGCATACAGCCAATATGTGCATATACGCCAGTAATGATCAGTTGATCACGCCCGCCTTCTTGAAGAATATCCAAAAAATTAGATTTTTTGAATGCGCTATAACGCCATTTTGTCAGCAATGTATCTGCCTCAGATGGAGCAAGCTGATCAATGATTTTTGTCAATGCTTCATCATCACCAAGTCCAGGTCCCCAAAAATCTGTTAATAGGGCACGATCCTTCGGGTCTTGGTCACCAGGCTGAGCTGTATAGACGACTGGAATGCCAAGTTCATTGCATGTGTCACGTAATTGTTCAATATGCTGAACTAACTCTGTGATCGGTGATGTATCTTGTTGAAATGCATTTAAAAAATATTGCTGCATGTCATGTATCAGCAGAACAGCACGTTTCGGATCTGGTATCCAGTTCACTTTATTTTCGGGTAAATCTTGTGTGCTTGGCATTGGATATGCAGGAATAGTAGGGATTGCCATGGTTTTCACTCCTCTTTTTTATACGTTGGCAGTATGGGTTGCAGCTAGTTCTCTTAATGCTTTTTTACTGACTTTGCCTACACCTGTTTGTGGGAACGCATCGATCCATTCAATGCGGTCAGGAATTTTATAGGCTGCGAGCCCGCGTTCTCTTAGAAATGATTTTAAGACGTGCGGTGCTGGTTTGTTGTCTCCTTTTGCAATGACAAAGGCACATGAGCGTTCGCCAAGAAATGGATCCGGCATGGATACCATGGCGGCATCATGAATGTCAGCATGCGCAAGTAAATGGTTTTCAACTTCTTCAGCGGCAACCTTTTCGCCGCCACGATTGATTTGATCCTTGTCTCTGCCTTCTACAACAACATTTCCTTCTTTGGTTAATCGCACGATGTCACCTGTTCTGTAAAAGCCATCGGGTGTAAATGCTTTTTTGTTTTGTTCATCGGCTTTATAGTAGCCGCGAATCGTATAAGGTCCTCTTGTTAAAAGATGTCCAGCCACTTCATGCGGGACGGGCTTGTCCTCATCATCAACCACTAGTACCTCATCATATTCAGACATCGGGCGTCCTTGTGTATGAATAATGACATGTTCAGGATCATCTAATCTGGTATAGTTGACCAGACCTTCTGCCATACCAAAAACTTGCTGTAACTTACATCCAAGGGCAGGCATCACTCGTTTTGCTGCCTCAGCACTGAATTTAGCACCGCCGACTTGTAAGACTTCAAGACTCGATATGTCATCTGATCGATGAGGAGCGGCCTCTAGCCAAATCAATGCGATAGGTGGAACGACAGCGGTAATGGTCGCCCGTTCTTTTTCAATGAGTGGAAAGACGACATCAGGGCTTGATCCAGGTGCAAGAACGACTCTTCCGCCTGCGTATAACGTCCCAAGGACTCCAGGCGAGCTTAATGGATAGTTGTGCGCAACTGGAAGTGCAGCTAGATACACACTTTCTTGTGTGAGCTCGCACACCTCATTGCTTTTCCAAAGACTATAAATATAGTCATCATGCGTGCGAGGAATAAGCTTAGAAAGGCCTGTGCTGCCTCCAGATAACTGAAGAAATGCAATATCGCTTGCCTCTACATGAATTTGGGGATCAAGTGCTGGGTCCTTGCGCAGATCATCTAAGCCAAGGAATTCCTCAGCTTCCCCTGCAACAATGACATGAGGTAATGAGGGAAGCTTTTCTTTCACTTGACGTGCAAGTGTTCGATAATCAAAGCCGCCATCGATATCTGGTATGACATATGCGTCTGCTTCGGCAAACTCAATAAAATAAGTGATTTCACTGCTTCTATGAGATGGCAGCGAGAAGACGGGTAAAGCACCGATTCGAAATAAAGCGAAAATGACCTCAAAAAAAGCAGGAATGTTAGGAAGCTGCACGACAACTCGACTTCCTTTTTGAATGCCAAGCTGATGAAAACCAGCGGCAAGACTGCTGACGCGCTCATCAAGTTCTTGGTAGCTCATATGCGTATCAGCGTATGTAATCGCTGTTTTATTTCCTAACGATGCGGCGCGTGCACGAAGCATACCGCCAAAGGTTTCCCCACGCCAACAGCCGTTTTCACGGTAGCGTTTTGCAAATTCTTCTGGCCATGTAGGTGGTTGAACGAACATGTTTTTGTCATCTCCTATTTACTTTTATAGCTGATGGATGCCCATCGCATGAAGCATCGTGTTGAATTTTGCAGATGTTTCAGCTAGCTCATCCTCTGCTTTTGATCCTTTGACCACTCCTGCACCAGCAAAGAGGCGAAGGGAGTGACCCTCAGCTTCTGCACAACGAATGGTGACAATCCAATCACCATCACCATTTGTATCTGCCCAGCCGATCATTCCTGTAAAAAATCCTCGATCGAAGGGTTCAATCGCTTGAATGGCTTCACGTGCATCTGCTGTAGGTGTTCCGCATACTGCAGGTGTTGGATGAAGGCTAAGCGCTAAATCAATTGAGGACACACTAGAATCTGTTAATTCACCTTTGACCACAGTAGACAAATGCCACATCGTTTCTGTTTGTATGACGGATGGTGATGCAGGCACATCTAATGTATGACAGTAAGGAGTAAGCGCTTTAGTGACAGCTTCGACAACCACTGCGTGCTCGTGTAAATCCTTCGCTGAAGTAAGGAGTTCATCGCGGCGGCGCTGGTCTTCTACTGGATCTGAACTGCGCGGCCGAGAACCAGCGAGTGGATTGGAAATCACAGATGAACCAGTTTTTGAAAGTAGCAGCTCAGGGCTTGCCCCAAGAAGTGTGCGCTTTTGGGAAGCCTTCGGGTCAGCTATATTTGCAGCAAACGTATAGCCAGTCGTATTATGACGAGCCAGTCGTTCGAGTATTGTTTTCGTATGAATATCTCGATTTGCTTTGAGATGGAGAGATCGAGAGAGTACGATTTTGCTAAGCTCTCCGTTCTCAATTTTAGCTAATCCTTCGTTCACACCTTCCATGTAGACATCTGGAGCAGGGACAGGTGTCACCTCATAGGATGGCGATACCGCTTCTGACTCCTCATCACCTTGTTGAAATTCGAGTGGATCACTAAACTGTACATGGACTGGAACATTTAAACGAACGGGCTGCACCGGATCAAACGGGACAGCACCAGCCACAATCGGTGCTTGAATACCAGCTTGTTTGGCAGCGTCAAATACATGCGCTACCTTTGTAGATAGTTCATTTAGCTGATTGGTTTCAATATGCTGGAAAATCCCTTCGGCAAGTATCGTGCGTTTAGGTGAAGCAAGAAAAAAAGCGCCTGGCTGATAGTCTTGAAGCAACTGTACTTTTTCTTCTGACGACAATAATGAATGTTTCATGAAAAGGCC
This sequence comes from Bacillus sp. 11B20, assembly GCF_056098985.1. NCBI lineage: Bacteria > Bacillati > Bacillota > Bacilli > Caryophanales > Bacillaceae > Bacillus > Bacillus sp. 11B20. Next base: position 974,429 of record NZ_JBLZWZ010000009.1, on the reverse strand, counting down.
TCCTTTTGATTGAAATGCTAGATTCCGAGTGTTGCGCCACCATCAATTGTGAGATTCTGCATCGTAATATGATTGGATTGCTCAGATGCAAAGAAAATGACTGCATCAGCGATGTTTTGAGGATCAGCGATTTTTTGTAAAGGAATTCCGGTTTTATACGTCTCTAATGAGCCTTTAATCACCTGATTTTCTCCTTGTTCATCAGCCCATAAAGCCCATTGCATAGGTGTTGCGGTAGAGCCGGGAGAGACGACGTTGCATCTGATCCCGTAGGCTGCCAGCTCTAATCCAAGCGTTTTTGTAAAGGAAGTAGCTGCTGCTTTTGAAGCGGCATAGGCAGCCATATTCATTCTAGGAATGGCACCTGCGTTAGAGCTGACAGTCACGATGACCCCTTCTGATCTTTTCATCATGTATTTGGAGACAGCTTGAGATACGTAAAAGACACCATGTGTGTTGACTGCGAAAGTTTGTTGCCAGTCATCTGCACTAAGCTGGTCAATAGAACTAATTCGAAGAATGCCTGCTACATTGACCAGTAAATAAATGGGTCCAAGCTGCTTTTCAATTTGATCAACAATGTGCTGAACAGAAGCTTGATCGGTGATGTCCCCTGGATAGGCAAAGGCACGTATGCCTTCATCATTCATTTGCTGGACGGTGCTTTGCAACTGATCTTCATTTGCGTCAACTGCTGCAATAATCGCACCTTCCTCGGCTAGTCTTTTAGCGACTGCTTGTCCAATACCTTGTCCTGCGCCTGTAATAAGAGCAATTTTTTGAGATAGACCACTATGTTTCATGTGTTCACTGCCTTTCCTTCATGTCTGTGGTTGTGAAAGGATCATCATGATAGAGTGCAAAACGAAAAGCGTAATTCATCAGCACTGGTAAAACGGATGTATGTCCTTCTTCAGGGAACTCGTGATAGGCCGTATGCAAGCCATATGAAGATAAAGGCAGCATCCGATTTGCTAGTGCATGTGCATGATCATTCATTTGACATGGATGATGTTTTTCTAATTCACCTACACCTACAAGCAGCCTGGCATCCATAGACATCTGACGTATATGATTGGTGAATTGGTGTTCTTTTTCTAGAAATAAATCTTTGTTCCAGTGGATAGAAGGACTGCCCGCAATATATGTCTGATAAGCATCAGGGTGCTCAAATAGTGTGTGTAATACAAAAAGACCGCCAAGAGAGTGCCCAAACAGTGTTTGACGACTCTGGTTGATCGGAAAGCGCTGCTCGATATAAGGCTTTACAATCTTTTCTAAAAAAGAAAAGAACGAAGAGGCGCCGCCATATGTATGGGTGGAGAAGTCCTGTCTTTTGCCGCCAATGGAAGCGTCAGGGCCGGTTAGAGTGAGATCATAATGCCTGAGCGGATGATAGGGCGCTTCTGTCTGATAGCCAATTCCAACAATGATGGCAGGTACGACACCTGTTTTTTCAGGTCTTCTTGACTGTAAACGAAGTGCTTCGACCATTGTGCCAAAAAGTGAATTTCCATCAAGTACGTACATGACTGGAAAACCAGCCGCTGGAGGAGTAGTATTCGGTTTAAATATAAAAAGTCTATATGGGTGTGCTGTGATATCCAGTTGCTCCGTCCCAGGTATAAAAAAAGGCCGGCTTTCTCCGAAAATTGAATCCTCAGCACCCATTCCTTCAGGGCGTTTAGACATATGTAAAAAATCCCCTTCCTCAAATTGAGCCTCATACGATGATAAAAGCAGGCTTGCGGATATAGGATGAGTGTAGTAATAGAATTGAAATGAAAATGATTCTCAATTATCACGCAAGCAAATCAAATGATAATGGTTATCAATTATGAAGTCAAATGTTCATTAAGTCGTGTAGTTGACCATTTAATCTAAATATTATGAAAATAAAGGACTAAATAACTACCAAATGAATGGAAATAGGGAATGCCGGACTGAGTCATTTAAAAAGAGGAGAAATGCCAAAAGACCTTGACCGTCTCGGGATATTTACCATTTTCTTCTGTTTGATTCAGGAATATATATAGGTGTTTCTTCTTGAAATCATTTTGAGGAAAAATAAGTCTATAGACCTTCTTGTATTTTTAGGAAAAAAGAGGAGAATTTTTCGAAAAGCTGGTGATCATATCTCACAACTTATTCAATATTATACGTAAATTCATATACAATTTTCTAAGGAAGACAAGATCGAAGGGAATGTAGGCAGAATGAAAACTTCATTAGGAAAGCTGAGGCTAAAACTGCTTGAAAATCAGCTCAAACTGACAAATACGTTTACAGTGGAAGAATATCATGAAATGAAGCAGTCATTACATGAAATACGGATGTCATTCGCGGCTTATGAACAATGGGATTTATACCAGCGGGCCACCGATATGATCACCGTCCTCCTCTTTCAACACGCCCTCAAGCAAAAACCCCAATAATTTCTTATGAAAGGACGGTGCTGTTTTAAGAGTGGCAAAAGATCATATAGCATCAAAAATGCGGCAATTAAAAAAGTAAGGGATGTCCCCTTACTTTTTTTCTGCAAACACCATTCAATTAAAATCCATCTGTGACATCATATTCGTAACGAATATCGGCTTTGACATTGCTCATAGTAGATCTCGCTGTAGCCTTTGCGTTGTACTTAAAGCTCCATTTTTGCGCGACTTTTAATTGATCATCCAGAGAAATACGGTAAGAACCACTTGTTGCAGATGAAACAAGTGATGTGTACCAAATATTACTTTCACTAGCCATCAGTTTGTGAGTGACATTCCCTTGGTTGGGTGTTTGGGTACTAGTTGTCGAAATCGATTTAACTACAGCACGTTTAGGAACTGTGGAATTATTAGTTAAATCCATTGTAATGACTGAAGAATCAACTCCTAAAAAATTTAAAGAAGAATTCCCCAAGTTAGTAGCAGTCCCCGAAAAATTGAATGTCCCATTCCCAGATTTAATACGATCTTGAATGGAAACAGTAAAGTACATATTCCCTGTATATGTACCACGGGTCACTTTCACAAAATAAGTTTCTGAAGTTGAAGTCACGTCACCAGTATTAGCAAAAATAAAAGGCGTTACTGAATCAGGATTAATAACTTCGGACCCTGTCCTAGAATATTTAGAATTATACACCTCGATATTCATCCCTGTATATTGCTTATTATACGAACTTCTGACATAAACTCTTTCACCTTTATTGATCGTAAACTGATAATACGCTTCATTTTCACCTTCAGGTAAGATTGTCGTATCTGGACGACTATATTTCCAATATCCCATTGAGCTTGCTGTGTTAGGACTGTTATTCCCCGTAATAGCTGCTTCTGCTGAATGAGGTGCAAAAAAACTAGTAAAAAGCACTAATAATAATGCAGGTAATAAAAAACGTTTGAAGATAGTATTTGTCATATTTTAACCCTCCTTGTAATAATTACTATATCGGATCAAAACTAACAAATTTTAACTGAATTGCCGATATATTTAATAATCACTAATTTTTTTAAAAAAGGAGAATCAAAATGAATATCAATACGTCATATACGATACCTTCAAACAATCAGAACCGAATCGACTCTAAAGATCAATCAGCTATTAAAAGTACAAATGAGGTGATGACCGAATCTGATAGACGGATGAAAATATTAGATGAAAAATACGAAAAAATAAATGAACAAAATAAACGATTCAAAGATCCTCAAGACCATATATATAATAAGTATAGAAACCCTTATTCTTCTTATTTCAGAAGTGATTTAACAAAAACGGAAAGAGAAGCTGCTTACATTATGGAAATGAGTTGGGCAAGGAATAATAAAGGAGGTCAATATGACTTTAATGACGCCATCTTCCGTAATGAAAAACGGTACGATCCTACGCAAGAAAGTGTAGAAAAGAAAATACTCAATCGTCAAAAGGTGAACGAACAATTACAAGATTTATTCTCTAAAAACGGTATAACCATTCCTAAAAACACAAATTTAACTTTTACCATTGATCCAAATAATTTCAAATTAGTGGTGAGTGGATCAACAGACGAATCGCTGATGAAACAAATAGAAGACCTATTAAATACAACCAACAATACAAGAGAACTATTTTTCCATATTATGAAAAGCAGAAATGATGATTCTACTCAATTCACACCTGATTCTCTGGCAAAGTTCCATCTTGTCAATCAAATCAAAACGGTGACAGGCTACAATTTAAAAGATTTAAGCATTGTAAACGGTCAATTTGTAACGGATAACGGAGCGAATATTTTTGATCTATACAAAGAAGAACTCCTAAAAAATCCATACACAGCTGAAAATGCACGTATTGCTGCTTCACATTATGGTGCACAGCTCTTTGATCTAGCCAAAAATGGGTTTGACTCTATTCCCGATTTGGTGCTATCTATTGGTTACCAAAACGGCTCCTTATATGACATTGGACAAAAGGTGAATTACGGAGTATCAAAGTGAAGATAAATACATCTAACACGACAGCCGTTCTAAATAAGCAGAACCTTTCGGACTTCAATAGCCATTCAGCTATTAAAAGTACAAATGAGGTGATGACCGAAGCTGATAGACGGATGAAAATACTAGATGAAAAATACCAAAAAATAAATGAACAAAATAAACGTTTCAAAAATCCTCATAGTCATATACACGATAAGTATCGAAATCCACGCTCTCCTTATTTCAGGAGTGATCTAACTAAAGTAGAGAGAGAAGCTGCTTATACGATGGAGATTGGCTGGGCTAATTCTGGAAAAGGAGGTCAATATGACTTTAATGACGCCATCTTCCGTAATGAAAAACGGTACGATCCTACACAAGAAAGTGTAGAAAAGAAAATACTCAATCGTCAAAAAGTGAACGAACAATTACAAGATTTATTCTCTAAAAACGGTATAACCATTCCTAAAAACACGAATTTAACCTTTACTATTGACCCGAACAATTTTAAATTAGTGGTAAGTGGTTCAAAAGAAGAATCGCTGATGAAACAAATAGAAGACCTATTAAATACAACTAACAATACAAGAGAACTATTTTTCCATATTATGAAAAGCAAAAATGATGATTCTACTCAATTCACACCTGATTCTCTAGCAAAGTTCCATCTTGTCAATCAAATCAAAACGGTGACAGGCTACAATTTAAAAGATTTAAGCATTGTAAACGGTCAATTTGTAACGGATAAAGGAACGAATATTTTTGATCTATACAAAGAAGAACTCCTGAAAAATCCATACACAGCTGAAAATGCACGCATTGCTGCTTCACATTATGGTGCACAACTATTTGACCTAGCGAAAAACGGGTTTGATTCTATTCCCGATTTGGTGCTATCTATTGGTTATCAAAATGGCTCTTTACAAGACATTGGACAAAAAGAGAATTATGGGGTTAAGAAAACGATAGATTAACAAAACGTGGACGACAGGTACAAAACTAGATACCGTTAATAAAGGACTCTATAACAATTTATGTTACAGAGTCTTTTCTATTGAAGTGCGTTGTTTCGCTGTTCAACGAAACATCCTCATGGTAATTTTGACTATAGTCGATGTTTTTCACTTTTTTATTGATGAAAATGTTAAAATGATGAGTAGCGTATTTTTTTATGAAAGGACGGTGCTTGGCATGACGGAACTTCTCGATGACCGGCTGCCGCCGCAAAATATAGAAGCCGAGCAGGCCGTATTAGGTGCTGTTTTTTTAGAACCATCTGCGCTAACGCTCGCTTCTGAGGTATTAATTCCAGAGGATTTCTATAGAATGTCGCATCAAAAGATTTACAATGCGATGCTTATACTTGGCGATAGAGGAGAACCGGTCGATCTTGTCACGGTGACATCTGAGCTTGCCAATACAGATTTACTAGAAGAGGTAGGCGGGATTTCGTATTTAACCGATATTGCGAACTCGGTCCCAACGGCCGCAAACATTGAATACTATGCAAAAATTGTAGAAGAGAAATCCATTTTAAGACGTCTGATCCGTACGGCGACAACCATTGCACAGGATGGGTACACGCGTGAGGATGAAGTAGAAGACCTGTTGAGTGATGCTGAAAAGACCATCATGGAAGTGGCTCAGCGTAAAAACTCAGGAGCCTTTCAAAACATTAAGGACGTTCTTGTTCAAACATACGATAATATTGAACAGCTTCATAACCGCAAAGGCGATATCACAGGGATTCCAACGGGTTTCTCTGAGCTTGACCGGATGACAGCTGGATTCCAGCGAAATGATTTAATCATTGTAGCGGCTCGTCCATCAGTAGGGAAAACCGCCTTCGCATTGAACATTGCCCAAAATGTCGCGACCAAAACGGACGAAAGTGTCGCCATCTTTAGTTTAGAGATGGGTGCGGAGCAGCTCGTTATGCGAATGCTGTGTGCAGAGGGGAATATCAATGCACAGAACTTAAGAACCGGTAATCTGACAGAAGAGGACTGGGGCAAGCTGACAATGGCGATGGGCTCGCTGTCAAACAGCGGGATTTTCATTGATGATACACCTGGAATCAGAGTAAGTGAAATTCGCTCGAAATGCCGCCGCTTGAAGCAAGAAAATGGTCTTGGCATGATCCTGATAGACTACTTGCAGCTCATTCAAGGGAGCGGACGATCAAGTGATAACCGTCAGCAGGAGGTTTCTGAAATCTCTAGGGCATTAAAATCGCTGGCAAGGGAGCTTGAAGTTCCGGTTATTGCCTTGTCTCAGCTTTCACGTGGGGTTGAGCAGCGTCAGGACAAACGTCCGATGATGTCTGATATTCGTGAATCAGGAAGTATCGAGCAGGATGCCGATATCGTGGCATTCCTTTATCGTGATGATTACTACGACAAAGAATCAGAGAATAAGAACATTATTGAAATCATCATTGCCAAACAGCGTAACGGTCCAGTTGGTACAGTATCACTGGCGTTCGTCAAAGAATATAACAAATTCGTCAACCTGGAAAGAAGATTTGATGATGCGGGTGTTCCGCCCGGTGCTTAAAGCCCAGCTCAAGAAGCTGGGCTTTTTTTGATTGATCTACATCGAAAGAATGATTGAAAAAACAGTCAATATGAGGAGGAGAGAGAAAAAGAGAGAGCGTATACTAAAAGGAGAAAAGGAGTGAAGACTGATGAAATTTCAACAGTTTGAAGCCGCTCAATTACGTATCGCACGCCCAACCGTCAACATGAAAGAGGTTGTTTCCTTTTATGAAGAAGGCTTAGGGCTCAAACGAATAGGCTCATTTGATCAGCATGAAGGGTACGATGGTGTGATGCTCGGGCTGCCTCACCAGCATGTTCATTTAGAAATCACCAAATATGAAGAAGAAGAAAGCCTGCCTGCCCCGCATCCAGAACAGCTGCTTGTTTTCTATATTCCGGATGCAGAGGAATTTCAGCAAATGAAAGAGAGATTGATTTCATTTGGCGGCCGGCATGTCACCTCAACGAATCCTTACTGGGACCGGGGAGGAGCAACCATTGAAGATCCAGATGGGTATCGGGTTGTGCTGATGAATACAGATGGTATTACACCGGTTTAAAAAAGACTCCCATTGCTGGGGGTCTTTTTTATGTTGATGAACAGTGGACACGATAAAAAGTTGTTTTTTCTCAAAATCTCCATTTCTAAGCGCTAAAGAAGTGATTAAAGCGCTTTTCTATATATTTAAAGCGAACAAAATTTGATTTCGAGATATTAATGTTCGGATTTCGCGTTGACTTTTTCGGTGTGCATTGATAAAATAAATGTGTTTGAAAGAGATAACGTTTTGAAAGGTTAACGGAGGTGCACGATATGTCTTCAGTAGTCGTAGTAGGTACGCAGTGGGGTGACGAAGGGAAAGGGAAAATTACCGATTTCCTTTCAGAAAATGCAGAGGTGATTGCCCGTTATCAAGGGGGAAACAATGCAGGTCACACGATCAAATTTGATGGAGTGACATACAAGCTACACCTCATTCCATCCGGTATTTTTTATAAAGAGAAAACTTGTGTCATCGGTAATGGAATGGTGGTTGATCCTAAAGCGTTGGTCACTGAGCTTGCGTATCTTCACGAACGGAATGTGAGTACAGATAACCTCAGAATCAGCAATAGAGCCCATGTTATTCTGCCTTACCATTTAAAATTGGACGAGGTAGAAGAAGAGCGGAAAGGGGCTAACAAGATCGGCACGACGAAAAAAGGAATCGGACCAGCTTATATGGACAAAGCAGCTCGCGTCGGTATCCGTGTCGCAGATCTATTAGATCGTGAAGTATTTGAAGAGAAGCTTGCACGTAATCTAGAAGAGAAAAATCGTCTTTTAGAGAAAATGTACGACACAGAAGGCTTCAAGATTGAAGATATTTTAGACGAGTATTATGAATATGGCCAGCAAGTGAAAAAATATGTCGTAGACACATCTGTTGTTCTGAATGATGCACTAGATGAAGGCCGCCGCGTGCTATTTGAAGGAGCACAAGGGGTCATGCTTGATATCGATCAAGGGACATACCCATTTGTGACGTCATCTAACCCAGTAGCTGGAGGAGTGACGATTGGTTCTGGTGTAGGACCAACGAAAATTCAACATGTGGTCGGCGTGTCAAAAGCGTACACAACACGTGTTGGAGATGGCCCATTCCCGACAGAACTCCATGATGAAATTGGCGATCAAATTCGTGAGGTTGGCCGTGAATACGGTACGACAACTGGACGCCCGCGCCGTGTCGGCTGGTTTGACAGCGTTGTTGTCCGTCATGCACGCCGTGTGAGCGGAATTACAGATTTATCTCTTAACTCAATTGATGTACTAACAGGGATTGAAAAGTTGAAAATCTGTGTTGCTTATAAATTGAACGGAGAAATCACAGAGGAATTCCCAGCAAGCCTAAACGAATTAGCGAAATGTGAGCCTGTCTACGAAGAAATGCCTGGATGGACAGAGGATATTACAGGTGTGAAGAACTTAAGTGAACTGCCTGCAAATGTCCGCCATTATTTAGAACGCATTTCACAATTAACAGGTATTCCACTTTCCATTTTCTCAGTCGGACCAGATCGTTCACAAACGAACGTTGTCCGCAGCGTGTACCGTCCATAAGAATAGATTGATGAGACACCAGTAAAATCTCGCATTTTACTGGTGTTTTTTTGTTTAAATATTCCTTAATTTCAGTAGAGCGGACTTCCGGTCATTACCAAAATATGATAACTGTATAGAGGGAAGGAGCGTTCTAGTGAAAGAAAGAATACGATTATTAGATATTTTACGAGGTTTTGCCATACTAGGCACATTGGGAACGAACGTCTGGTTTTTTGCGTACACAGGGGATACCTTTGCGACAGATCAGATTGCGGATGAATATGAAAATGGCAGTTTTCTTGAAAGCCTTGTCTCCATGTTCGTTTATGGAAAAATGCTCTCGCTGCTCACGATCATGTTTGGTGTTGGATTGGAGCTGAAATACCAGCAGGCAAAAAGGAAAAACACGCCTTGGCCGGGCACTTATTTATGGATTCTTTTATTTTTATTTATCGAAGGCTTTGTCCATTTTGCGCTCGTGATGGAATATGATGTGCTCATGAGTTATGCCGTTACTGGGCTGCTTGTGGCTTACATTGTACGGGGAGGCAGCAGGCGTATCAAAAAAGGCATGATATTCTCAGGTGTGATTCATCTACTCGTCATGTCATGTTTGATGGTGTACTCCCTCTCTGACATGGAGTCAGCGGCCGATGATCAAAACGGTGAACCGGCGCTGGAAGAGCAGCTTCCAGAGACATGGATCTCGCAGGTTCAAGAACGGTTACAATACTTTTTCATGTACCGAGAAGAAGCAATCTTTATCATTCCAATGAACACATTTCTGTTTTTATTAGGTGTGCGGATGATGAGAGCCGGTGTATTTTATGCAAATGAACGCGGACAATCTCTCCGGAAAATATTGTTCCGAATCGGACTGTGGGTTGGTCTGCCGCTGAATGCACTAGTCTTCGTTCCAAACGATCTAGTGGAATTTGCGGTGCGCTACGCCTTTTCACCATTCCTCTCTATTTTCTATATAGCTGTCATTGCGAAGCTCCTCGCACGCACGGAGTCATGGTTCATGTGGAATTGGTTTGAATATGTAGGGAAAATGGCGCTTAGCTGCTACATCCTGCAAAATGTCATCTGCTCCATTCTTTTTTATAGTTGGGGATTGGGTCTTGGCGGTCAAATCAATGCGCCCCTTATTGTATTGGCATGGCTGTTAATTTCCCTTCTGCAAATCGCGATTTCAGCAGTTTGCCTAAAGGTTTGGAGAATTGGACCAATGGAATATATCCGTTCACGGGCACTTCGCAGGGTGACGATGAAAAAAGCATCATAAAGGGGATAGACAATATGTTTTTTAAAAAAATGACGAAAAAAGAACAAGCGAATGCACATCAAGCGGCTGTGCCGGCATTTGTCTTTTATCTTCTCGCATTAGGAGGGCATGCGTTGTACGCGTATTTCCAAGGTGACAGGCCACCGGTTACTTTTGTCATTTTAATGGCGGGACTCCTTGTTTTTTTCTCCGCCGACTGGTTATTTAACAAAAAACATTCATAAAAACAGCCCTCATCACGAGGGCTTTTTTCTTACTTCAGGCTTTTATATTGGCCTTTTAAGTTTTTACGGATGTACTGAATGATTTTGCGTAATTCGTTTGCATGCGGTCTGCCAAACGGACTTGTTTGTCTTTGCTGATAGAGCACTTGCCCTTTTTCATTTAATAAGAAATAGGCGGGTTCACCATGCACCCCGTGGTCTTCATATGGGGCATCTTCCCCGTGATAGTGGACTTCATATGCTTTTAAAGACGTGAGGTCATGGTCATACATGATTGGGAAGGACAGTCCCTCTTTCTCCGCAAATGCCTTCAAGTCATCAGGGTTATCGGTTGAAATCGCCATCAAGTGAATATCCTTGTCCTGAAAATAGGACTGCTGCTGTTCGAGCTCTTTTAATTCTTCTACACATACCGGACACCAAGATCCTCTAAAGAAAACGATCAGGTGCCAGCTTTGATGCTCCTCTAAATGTTTGTCGAAATCAATGTGATCGCCCTGTATTGTTGGAAGTGAAAAGTTGGGCATTTTATCTCCTAATTTGAATGAACTCATACTGCTTCCTCCTTTTTCAATGACAATGTCACTTGTTTCATGTATAGCCATTTTTGAGCGGCCTGAAACGTGTCTATGTGTTTGAATAGGCAGAAATCATCCGAAAAGACGTATTTAATGAATGCGGTTGCAGAAGTGGAGGCTTTGAAAGCAGATTTGACATCCGACACTTTTTTTAAAAAAATGTCGAAAAACGTATTGCCATATGTAATTATTCTATGATATTATAAATCTCGTTGTTGCAAAGGTCTCTGAAACTTGTTAGGATGCGATGTTCCAGCTTTTTTAAAGCGATTGGTTTGACGCAATACAACTTCTTCAGATTTACTTTTCACAAACCGAGAGCCATTAGCTCAGTTGGTAGAGCATCTGACTTTTAATCAGAGGGTCGAAGGTTCGAGTCCTTCATGGCTCACCATGTATTGGCCCGTTGGTCAAGCGGTTAAGACACCGCCCTTTCACGGCGGTAACACGGGTTCGAATCCCGTACGGGTCATTGATTTACTTTAGCGTTAAGCTAATTTTTTCCTCACTTGCTTGAAGGAGCACCACGATTGCTTTTTCGGGCAAGTTACTGAGGTCCGGTAGTTCAGTTGGTTAGAATGCCTGCCTGTCACGCAGGAGGTCGCGGGTTCGAGTCCCGTCCGGACCGCCATTTATACATATTCATCTTTTTGATGATGGCTCGGTAGCTCAGTTGGTAGAGCAACGGACTGAAAATCCGTGTGTCGGCGGTTCGATTCCGTCCCGAGCCACTTCCAAACGCATCTGCAATCGCAGGTGCGTTTTTATTATGAAAAGAAGGCATAAAAAGGGAGAAGCCGGACCTAGGTAGGGCCCGGCTCCATAAGAAGAAGACGTTACATCTATATAGACGGCTGATGATTGGAAAAGTTTCAATAAAAAAGGAAAAAGTCATCAATTTTTTTGAGCGGCGCCTTCCTATCCAACGTTTACTAGAAAAGAAAGCCGTTATTATTTTTATCTTTGCCTCGTAAAACGTTATAATAGACAGTGAGCCTTTTTTTCGTAAACGGAAAAGGCGTAATGATATATGCAAAATGGAATGACATAGATGCTAAAAATGCAGGAGGAAATCACAATGGAAAAAAAGATTCTTGTCGTAGATGATGAAAAACCGATTGCTGATATATTGGAATTTAATTTAAGGAAAGAGGGCTATGAGGTCCATTGTGCATATGATGGAAACGAAGCCCTTGAAATGGTAGAAGAAATTAAGCCGGACATTATTCTGCTCGACATTATGCTGCCGAATAAAGATGGTGTTGAAGTATGCCGTGAAGTGAGAAAGAAATACGACATGCCCATTATCATGCTGACAGCAAAAGACTCTGAAATTGATAAAGTCATCGGCCTTGAGCTTGGCGCAGATGATTATGTGACAAAGCCTTTCAGCACGCGTGAGCTGCTTGCCCGCGTGAAAGCGAATTTGAGAAGACAAACCGCTGCTCCGCAGACGGAGGAAGAATCTGAATCAAATGATATTGAGGTTGGATCACTCGTCATTTATCCAGATGCGTATGTGGTGTCTAAGCGTGAGGAAACGATTGAATTGACGCACCGTGAGTTCGAATTGCTTCATTACTTAGCGAAACATATCGGACAAGTCATGACACGTGAGCACTTGCTGCAAACCGTATGGGGCTACGATTACTTCGGAGATGTCCGTACAGTAGACGTTACAGTCCGCCGTCTTCGTGAAAAGATTGAAGACAACCCTAGCCATCCGAGCTGGATCGTGACAAGACGAGGCGTCGGCTACTATTTAAGAAACCCAGAGCAGGACTAAGATTCTTATGAGTAAAGTAGGTTTTTTTCGCTCGATTCACTTCAAATTGACCTTGATTTACGTGCTGCTGATCATCGTCGCCATGCAGATCATTGGCGTGTACTTTGTGAAGCAGCTAGAGCAGTCCTTAATTAATTCATATGATAATTCCTTGAATCAGCGAATCTACTCGTTATCGTATTACCTAGAACAAGATTCATCGAAAAGCAAGGCAGAATTAAAAGAGGATGCTCAAAAGATATTGAACGATTTTAACAACAAAGATGAGTCTAATGAAATCTCTGAAGTCAGCTATATTGACGAAAGCAGAGAGGTCATTGCCTCTGTCAATAATGGCAGCCAAGAGATTGCCGGCAAGAAAATCACTGATCAAATCATTAGCCGTATTTTCGCGGTTGGCAAAGACTATGAAAAAAAATTCTATGACCCTGAATCAAATAAAAGGGTGCGTATTTCTGCGACAGCCGTAAAAAATGAGAACCAAGAGACCGTTGGTGTGATTTATGTTGTGTCTTCAATGGAAAGTGTGTTTAACCAAATGCGAACCATTAACACCATTTTGGCAACAGGGACACTGATTGCACTTGGGACGACTGCTCTACTTGGTATTTTCATCTTCAGAACGATCACTCATCCTATTTCAGATATGAGAAAGCAAGCGATCGAGCTTGCCAAAGGAAACTTCTCCAGGAAGGTCCGGAAGTATGGGCATGATGAGATTGGCCAGCTTGCGACAACCTTTAACCATCTGACGAGAGAGCTGGAGGAAGCTCAGCTGATGACGGAGGGTGAGCGGAAAAAGCTTTCTTCTGTTATTGCCTATATGACGGACGGCGTCATCGCAACGAATCAAAACGGTGCAATTATTCTATTAAACAGCCCCGCATTAGAGCTGTTGAATGTTTCACGTGAAACAGCATTAGAGATGCCGATTACGTCTTTACTTGGATTAGAGGAAACTCATACATTTGAAGATTTAGTCGAAAATCAAGACTCCATGCTGATCGAAATTGAACGAGAAGACCAGCTGTCTGTATTGCGTGTTAATTTCTCCGTTATTCAGAAAGAGCATGGGAAAATTGATGGCTTAATTGCGGTCATTTATGATGTCACTGAGCAGGAGAAAATTGATGCTGAGCGCCGTGAATTCGTCGCGAACGTATCGCATGAGCTGCGCACACCGCTGACGACGATGCGAAGCTACCTTGAGGCGCTGGCTGAAGGGGCGATTGGTGATAAGGAGCTTGCGCCAAGATTCCTTAGTGTCACACAAAATGAAACTGAGCGCATGATCCGGCTTGTCAATGACCTGCTGCAGCTGTCTAAGTTCGACAGCAAGGATTATCAATTCAACCGTGAGTGGACGAACTTTATCAGGTTTATCTCGCTCGTCATTGATCGTTTTGAGATGACGAAGGAGCAGCATGTCGATTTTATCCGCAACCTGCCGCAGCGTGAAGTATATGTGGAAATCGATCAAGATAAAATTACACAGGTGCTCGATAATATCATTTCCAATGCCATGAAATACTCACCAGAGGGTGGACACATCACGTTTACCGTCGATCTGGATGAGGAGAAAGGCCTTGTGTTATTCAGCGTGAAAGATGAAGGAATCGGTATTCCGAAGAAGGATATGGATAAAATCTTTGAACGTTTTTATCGAGTGGATAAAGCAAGAACAAGAAAGCTTGGCGGAACCGGCCTAGGTCTTGCGATTGCAAAAGAAATGGTTCAGGCTCATGGCGGAGATATTTGGGCTGACAGCATTGAAGGAAAAGGGACAACGGTGACCTTTACCCTTCCGTACAATGAAGAACAAGAGGATGATTGGGATGAAGCGTGAGACCTTTAAAACCATAATATTGACAATCCTAATTGCGATCAGTCTTGTATTTACGTGGAATATCTGGATGTTCCAGCCCGTCATGCAGGATCAGGCAGATACAGGCACACAGGTCGTGGAAACGAAGAAGATTTCAAGCGACGAGCCTAGAAGTCTCATTGATGTCGTGAAGCCGCGCGAGATGTTTATCCATTCAAATGGGGAGCATTTTAAAGTAGATCAAAAGGAACTCTTTCAAAACTTTTGGAATGATGTGAGCCTTTGGGATGTCAAAGAGGTTAATGATGTGTCGGATCAATATTCCGAGCAGAAATTTAAGAATTTCTTCTATGGACGCGAAGGGCAAGGAAAGACATTGGATCTTGTATTCAATGATCCGATTCCGATTGATATTTTCCAGGCGCTCTTTAAATGGCCGAACAAGTCCATTGAATACAACTCGTTTGATCGGATGATTGTGCCGTTCGCTCAGCAGGATAAGGCCAATAAGAAAGTGTACTTGGTCTCATACAGCAAGGAAACGGTGCTTGAGCTGACAATTGAGTCCGCCAACTACCGTAATCTAATGGCCAGTATCGCTGCCGCTCAAAACGAGATGCCGCGCTATGATCTTTATACATTCTCTACGAATTCTAAACGAGATTTCCTTCTTCCGAGAAAGCAAAAGCAGCTTGAAGCGAAAATGTTCTTTATCGAAACGATTAAGACAAACAAGTTCAAAGACGCTTTGTTTACGGACCCGAGTCTTGTCGGTGAGGAATCTAATTTAAACCGGACGGTGTACACAGATGGCACAAGCCGCCTTGAAGCCAATCAAAAAGACCACCGCATTCAATATCAGCATCGCAATATCAATTCCAGCACTGTTTTCCAAACGGGGGATTTGATCAAGCGAAGCGTGAAATATTTCAATGATACGGGAAGCTTTACTGATGACTACCAATACTTTGGCATCAACAGAAACCAGCAGCTGTCCTTCAATATGTTTATGGACGGTCTGCCGATTGTGAACAGTACAAAGCATCCATTTGGGATGACCTCCCTTGAAGTCCAATGGGCGAATGATGACATTTTGAATTACAAGCGTCCAAACTATATTCTTGGCAATAAAGCGAGTCAAAGTGAACAGGTCAAGCTGATGAACGGGACAGAGCTGAAGGACTTGATCATCAAGCAGACGAAATATGATGACTTGGAGAAAATTGAACAGATTTTCCCGGCATATCAAGCTGTTTCAACTGCATCAGATCAAGATCAAGGGATGTTTGTCTGGCTGGAGCCTGTATGGTGTATGAAGTATAACGGCAAAACCGTGATTCTATCGAATGATCTTTTGACAGAGGGGAGCGAGAATCATGGAGTGGAATAAGACCAAAACGATCTTTATCCTAGCCTTTCTCGTTCTCGATATCTTTCTAGGTTTTCAATACTTTGAAAAACGGTCAACCGATCATTTTGCGATTATCGAAAAAACGGATACGCTGGAAGAAATGAAGGCAGACGGGATCAAATATGGCAATCTATCAGATGAAGCGAAGATTGGATACCGCATTACAGCTGAAAAGAAGCAATATACAAAAAAGGATGTCGACGGATTAGCTGATCAAAAGGCGAAAAGCACATTCCCGAAAACAGATAAAGATGATCCTGTCACGCTGCTTGAAATGACCTTCAATAAGCCAGTTGCCTTGCCGAAAAAGGATATCAAAACAGCGGCGACGAACCTTGTGAACCAGCGATTGCTGGATGGGAAGAATTATAAGCTGTGGAATATAGATGAAGAGACAGGGAAAATCGTCTTTTTCCAAACGTATAAAGGGAAATACATCTTCCAAGAAGGCCTGGATGACACCGAAACCATCGGTAAAATCACCTTAGATCTCAACGATCAAAACGAAGTTGTTTCTTATCAGCAGTCAATGGTGACGTCGATTAATGAAGTGAGAAAAGAAACACTTGTCCCAGCACTTGAAACCGTGAAGGACTTATATACGCAAAATATGCTGAGCCAAAACACGACCGTGAAAAAGGTAGAGCTTGGTTACTATACGCAATACCCGGGGGCAAGCACGCAAGTCATGGTTCCTGTATGGCGTGTGGAGCTTGAAGGCGTATCAGCAGGTTCAAAGAAAAAGACAGAGGAAGAATATTTGATCAATGCCATCGATGGCTCAACACTTGATCATATAGAGAAAGATGACAAATCTTCAATGGAGTGAGAGAACATGAGCTTGCAGTTCAGTGTACTAGCGAGCGGAAGTACGGGGAACGCTTTTTATTTAGAAACAGACGAGCATGCCTTTTTGGTCGATGCTGGTTTAAGCGGCAAACAGATGGTCGAGCTGCTTGGCCAAATCGACCGCAAGCCTGAAGACTTGGACGGCATTTTTGTGACACACGAGCACTCCGATCATATTAAAGGGCTTGGTGTCATGGCAAGAAAGTACAAGCTTCCTGTCTATGCAAATGCGAAAACATGGAAGGCGATGGAGTCTCATATCGGAAAAATTGATACAGAGCAGAAATTCCATTTTGATATGGAGACCGTTCAATCCTTTGGCGGTCTTGATGTCGAGTCATTTGGCGTCTCACACGATGCGGCAGAGCCTATGTTTTACGTATTCCATTATGGAGGGCGCAAACTTGCGCTCATGACGGATACCGGCTATGTGAGTGACCGCATGAAAGGCATTATTAAGTCAGCCAATACGTTTGTGTTTGAGAGCAATCATGATGTCGGTATGCTGCAAATGGGCCGATACCCATGGAGCATTAAGCGTAGAATTCTGAGCGATGTCGGACATGTATCGAATGAAGATGCTGCTCTTGCGATGACAGATGTCATTGGAGATGCCACCTCACGCATTTATTTGGCTCACTTGAGTCAAGACAACAACATGAAGGATTTAGCCCGTATGGCGGTCCAGCAGACGCTTGAAATGAAGGGCTTTGTTGTTGGGGACGGCTTTGATTTATTTGATACGGACCCGAAAAAAGCAACCCCGCTTTGCGCCGTATGATTTTTACAATCGTATGATTAAGATAAGAGCTTCTTACCAACACTATATACATCATCTATTCACTGAAAGGAAGGAAACATAGTGGATTATCGCGATGTAGAGTGGAAGCCGAGACGAAGCAGAAAAGGATATTTTCTTTCTGGTTTGATCGGTGTATTGGTAGGAGCTTTTTTAATGGGATTCTTTTTCCCCTATGTATCTGGACAGAGCGGCAGTCCCTTTGGATGGCAGCAAAATGGTGATGGACAAACATCTCAGGGCCCTTTAAAAACTGTGAATGTGAACGTCAATGATGCTGTCACGAAAGTGGTGTCTAATATGTCAGATACGGTAGTCGGCGTCATTAATATCCAAAAGTCGAGCTTTTGGGAGGAAGGCGGAGAAGCAGGCAGCGGGTCAGGTGTGATCTATAAAAAAAAGGGTGACACGTTTTATATTGTCACAAACCATCACGTCATCAAAGGCGCCAACCAGCTTGAAGTGAGCCTTCATGATGGGACAAGAATTGGTGCCAATCTTGTCGGCAGTGATCAGCTTATGGATTTAGCAGTTCTCACTGTCAAAAGTGATAAAATCAAGAAAACGGCGGCCTTCGGTAACTCAGATCATGTGAAGCCGGGTGAGCCAGTCATCGCCATTGGAAATCCATTAGGGCTTGAATTCGCAGGCTCTGTCACACAAGGGGTCATTTCGGGCACGGAGCGAGCGATCCCTGTCGACTCAAATGGAGACGGACAAACGGATTGGAATGCAGAAGTACTGCAAACAGACGCCGCCATCAATCCTGGAAACAGCGGTGGTGCCTTGATCAATATGGACGGAAAAGTGATCGGCATCAACTCAATGAAGATTGCTGAATCAGAGGTAGAAGGAATCGGGCTGTCCATTCCAGCGAATTTGGTTATCCCTGTCATAGAGGATTTAGAGCGCTACGGAGAGGTGAAGCGTCCGTATCTTGGCGTCGGCATGAAATCATTAGCGGATATTGCGAGTTACCACTGGCAGGAAACATTGAAACTGCCATCCAAGGTCACATCTGGGGTTGTTGTCATGAGTGTTGAGCCTTTATCTCCAGCAGGAAAAGCGGGACTAAAAGAGCTGGATGTCGTGACCTCCTTTGATGGCAAAAGTGTACAGAATATCGTAGATCTTCGTAAATACTTATATCAAAAGAAGGTCGGCGATAAGGTAAGAGTGCAATTTTACCGAAGCGGGAAGAAAAAATCAGCAGAGATTAAACTTTCTCAAACCGACCGATATGGCAGCTAACCAGTTCCAGTAAGGGACTGGTTTTTTTGGCATGACTGACATATGATGAAGAAAAGGGGGTTGTACGATTGGTTACACTACAACGGATGTCACAAACCGATTACGATGTATTGATAAAGAAGGCCATTCAGCGGTACGCGGAAGAAAAGGTACTCGCAGGAACATGGGAAAAGGAAGAATCACTTGCGAACGCAGAAGAACAATTTGACAGGCTTCTTCCAGAAGGACTTCAGACAGAGCATCATGAGCTATGGAATTTCTTAAACGGAGATGAAGCGATTGGCTGGGTTTGGCTTTGCTATGACCCGAATCACCCGCAGCACGAAGGATTTATTTATAACTTTATTTTGTTTGAAGCTTATCGAGGAAAAGGCTTTGCAAAGCAGGCTATTGCTGCATTAGAAAAGGAGGCAAAGTCATTAGGTGTGCAAAAACTCTCGCTCCATGTCTTTGCTCACAATCAAATCGCCCGTTCACTGTACGAAAAAACGGGATTTGCAGAAACTGGGATCTATATGAGTAAATCTTTATAAAAAAGAAGAAGTACCGTGCAGAAAGCGTACGGTACTTTTTTATGAGGACATCATGGCATCCTGAGCCGTGACTCTGTATAAATCGACTTTACACTTCACGAAAGCGCGAATGATCGCTGGAACTTGAGCTTCTGAACGAATTAACAATGAGGTCTCGTCATCACTGATCACAAGATCTGTTCCGACAGTTTGTAGGTACTGCGTGAGAACAGGTTTCACCTCATCATCAATCCATGCATGCTTGAAGGTTGCACGTATGTTTGAGGATGTGATGGTTTTCTCTTGAGGATGAGTATGTGGGGACACTAATTTTCCTTCAGAAATGAATGCAGTTTTGGTACAAATACTATTGGTGAACCTTGGGCGGTCAGCTGTTAAAAAGACGGTTTTTCCTTCATCCTTTAATGCTTCAATGACCCGCTGGATGTGCAAGATCGAATCTGCATCAATATCGGCAAAAGGCTCGTCGAGTAAAATAAATTCCGGCTGATGGGCGATGGCCTGCGCCATTCCAAGCCGCTTTTTCATACCAGGTGTGAAGGCACCGACCTTCTCCTGATGATCATGATGTAAGCCGACAAATTCGAGCAGTTCTTCATAATCACTCGTTTTCTGGCGTGTTCCGGTGATTTTTGATAAATAGGCAATATGCTCAAGAGCCGTAAGACCTTCATATAAATCCGTATATTCAGGCAGAACACCGATATGCTGCCTCACTTTTTTTAGCGAAGGCTTATTCATCACTGTAAACGTACCAGAGGTAGGGCGGGAGATTCCGGTAATAATATTGAAAAACGTCGTCTTACCAGATCCCTTTGGTCCAATGAGTCCGAAGATATCGCCTTGATTGACATCAAGATTAATATCATCTATTGCGACTTTTGTACGATATTTTTTTGTAAGCCCTTTTGTATGAAGCATCTACACATCCCTCCTTTGAAACAGCAGTGCAGTTCCAATGAGTAAGATAACGGTCAATGCCGTGTTCATTAGGACGTAGGTCAGCGGTTCACTCCAGCGCGCATAATAATAAGGCGTCATATATTGGAACCAATGAATCATTCGTTCTGAAGAAAGAACAGAAATCATACTGACGATTGGGAAAAGAAAGGAAAATAACATGCCGACAAACATTGATTTCTGCGGTGTTGGAAAGAGCATGGATAAAAATAAAGCACATGAGATACCGACACTGATAAAGGTTAAGATTTTTAACGCATCAGAGAACAAAAAACGGTGTGAAATCATCATATTCAGGACATATGTCGTCATAATACAGCTAAGCCAAAACAGCATCAGTCCAAGATATTTCCCGATGATGATGTTCAAACGGGTTGTTTTACTGACGAGAAAACGAATGGTTTTCAAATGAATTTCGCGGCTTAAAATATCATGAGACAACAAAAAAATAAGGAAAAAACCAAATAAAGAAATCACCAGTTCATTCCCAATAGAATAAGGATCCTTTGCCAGTTCCCATTGTTCCTGATGAGCAGCGATAAATGGAAGACTTGAAACAAAAGTAGATAAAATGAAAATAATAACAATTGTTAAAATAGATTTTGTGCTTTTGAAGAGCTGCTTAAACTCATTCATACAGATGGTCCACACACGCTGTACCTCCCTTCACCTTTATTATACCCCTAGAATAGAAAGACACCATATCTTGCTCTTTAACATTTGTTTAAATTTCATAAAAAGAAGACTCTTCCAGCACCAGTTGACTCATTTTTAAAAATGTTCAGAAAAATATCTTGATTTATGAAAAAATATCATGTATGATAGCTTTAATTCAAGATAATTATACAGGCAATGACGAGAGAAAGTACAATCATCAATTTTTCCACAGAGAGCTTCGGCAGCTGAAAAGAAGCAAAAATAATGATTCGAAAAATGGTCTCTGAGCCTCGTGCTGAACATATCTATGATATTAGTAGGTGACGACGAGAGTTGGTACTCGTTATCAAAACCACAGTATATGAGCCAGATTGGAGCTTTGTACTTGTAGAGGCTGTTTAGCGCGAGCAAACAGTAAATAAAGGTGGTACCACGAGACAAATACCTCGTCCTTATGATTCAAAGATAAGGATGGGGTATTTTTTATTGTCCACTTTTTTTCATACAATTGTTCAAATGTTCCACGTGAAACACCACATCCATTTTTTCAAATGAAAGGGAGATTGACATGAGTGAACATGCATTGGTTTTACAATCAGATTTCGGCATTGATGATGGAGCTGTCAGTGCGATGTACGGAGTGGCAAATACGGTCAGCAGCAGCATCCGCATTTTTGATTTAACACACAATATTCCGCAGTATGACATTTGGGAAGCTTCTTATCGTCTGCTTCAAACCGTCACATACTGGCCGGAAGAGACGGTATTCGTTTCCGTCGTTGACCCAGGTGTTGGGTCAGAGAGAAAAAGTCTTGTTGTTAAAACGACAAGCTCACACTATATCATTACCCCAGATAACGGGACACTCACGCACGTCGCGCAGGATATTGGCATTGTGGAAGCCCGTTATTTAGATGAAACCATTAACCGGCTGCCAAAGTCGGGAAAATCACATACATTCCATGGGAGAGATATTTACGCTTATACAGGGGCAAGAATTGCATCAGGTGTCATTTCTTTTGAAGAGGTTGGGCCAAAGGCGAATATTGATGATATTATCCATCTTCCAGTCGTACAGGCATATGCGGAAGAAGATGTGATCACAGGGACGATTGATATTTTAGATGTGAGATTTGGAAACCTATGGACAAACATTCATCACACGCTATTTGAACAGCTTTCAATTAATTATGGGGATGCAATAGAAGTTACCATTGCCAACGGGCCAAAAAATGTGTATAAAAATATCATGACCTATGGACGATCTTTTGCCGACTTAAAGGTAGGCGAACCACTCGTATATGTCAATTCACTAGACCATTTAGGCGTGGCGATCAATCAAGGGTCATTTGCAAAGGCTTATAACATCGGTACAGGCACAGGCTGGCGCCTTTCGATTCGCAAAGCTCCGCGCATTATATACGAATAAGAGGAGGATACATCATGGCAGGAAAACAACTTTCAACGAAAACTGTCGTTGCTATTGGAATTGGCGCAGCCGTCTTTGTGATTTTAGGACGATTTGTCTCCATTCCAACTGGAATTCCGAATACACAAATTGAAACCTCATACGCATTCCTTGCATTAATGGCCGTGCTATTTGGTCCTGTTGCAGGCGCATTGATTGGTTTTATTGGCCATCTCATTAAAGATGCGACCACATTTGGCCCTTGGTGGAGCTGGAT
Source organism: Bacillus sp. 11B20 (assembly GCF_056098985.1). Classification (NCBI taxonomy): domain Bacteria; kingdom Bacillati; phylum Bacillota; class Bacilli; order Caryophanales; family Bacillaceae; genus Bacillus; species Bacillus sp. 11B20. The sequence continues at coordinate 951,512 of NZ_JBLZWZ010000009.1, read as the reverse complement.
TATTGTTTCGGGTGTCGTTGGTTTATTGATCGGCTTTATTTCTAACCGTTTAAAAGTAGAAGAGGGAGACTTCGGCTGGAAGAAAATCACGCTTTTCAACGCCGTACAAGCAGGCGCACAGGCATTAGGCTGGTTTATCATTGCTCCTGTGCTCGACATTGTGATCTATGCAGAACCTGCGAACAAAGTATTTGTTCAAGGCATTGTGGCAGGAATTTCGAACATCATCACAGTTGGTGTACTAGGAACCATCATCATTGCAGCCTATGCAAAAACGAGAAGCAAAAGCGGCAGTCTATCGAAAGAAACATCATGAAGCAAGGTGGAACACATAAATGAAGAAACCGATGATTCAATTCGAACATTTCGGATTCAAGTATCGCAGTCAGGCAGAACCAACATTAAAGGATATCAACCTGACCATCTATGAAGGAGAAAAAGTTCTCATCGCAGGCCCGTCTGGATCGGGAAAAAGCACACTAGCCCATTGTATCAATGGGCTAGTTCCTGCGTCTTATAAAGGTTCTATGGAAGGAAGTCTTCACATCGGCGGGAAAAATGCAGAGAAAGAGAACATTTTCTCCCTCTCCCAGCTTGTCGGAACGGTGCTTCAGGACCCTGATGGACAATTCATAGGGTTGACCGTTGGAGAAGACATCGCATTTACACTTGAAAATGATCAAGTCACACGAGAAGAAATGAAAACACGTGTCGAGGAAGCAGCTAGATTAACAGAGGTAGACGGCAAGTTGGCATCGTCCGTGCATGAGCTGTCAGGCGGGCAAAAACAACGTGTCGCCATTGCGGGTGTACTTGTCAACGATGTCGACATTTTACTGTTTGATGAACCACTTGCAAGCCTTGATCCCGCAACAGGTAAAGAAGTCATCGACCTCATTGACCGGCTGCAAAAACAAACGAAAAAAACCATTGTGATGGTTGAGCACCGATTAGAAGACGTCCTCTTCCGTCATGTGGATCGCATCATCGTTGTCAATGAAGGAACGATTGTAGCGGATATGACACCAGATGAATTGCTCGCTTCAAATGTTCTAGAAGCGGCGTATTTACGTGAGCCTTTATATGTAAAGGCGATGAAATATGCAGGCATTCCGGTCGCGCCTGGAGATCAAATCGCTGATTTACAGCGTCTCATCTTAGACGATGAGGCAAAAGAGAAAATTGAGAAGTGGATGGAAGCGTCTGAACCATCAGTAGAGCAGATTGCAGCACAGGATTTACTAGAAGTGCGTGAGCTGAGTTTTGATTATCCAACAAGACCAAACACGCTGAGAAACATCTCTTTTACGGTCAAAAAAGGAGAAATGATCAGCATCGCAGGAGCCAATGGAGCAGGCAAGACAACATTATCTAAGGTGCTCTGTGCGTTTGAAAAGCCAACGAAAGGCTCAATTCTTTTAAATGGTGATGACATCACAGGAGATACGATCAAACAGCGCTCCGAACGAATCGGCGTCGTCATGCAAAACCCCAATCAAATGATTTCAAAACAAATGATTTTTGATGAAGTCGCACTCGGTCTCGTTTTAAGAGGCGTAAAGGAAGAAGAGATCAAAGAACGGGTGGAGCGGGTCCTAAAAGTGTGTGGGCTGTATCCATTTCGGAACTGGCCGGTTTCAGCGCTCAGCTTTGGACAGAAAAAACGCGTCACCATTGCGTCAATTCTTGTATTAGAGCCAGAAATCCTCATCCTAGATGAACCAACCGCAGGACAGGACTTTAAACATTACACAGAGATGATGACGTTTTTAGAACAATTAAATCAGCAGGGTGTCACGATTTTCATGATCACCCATGATATGCACTTAATGCTAGAATACACAACAAGAACCATTGTCATTTCAGATGGAGAAAAAATCGCAGATGATACACCAGCCAAAGTACTGACAGATCAGCTGCTTGTCCAAAAGGCGAGCTTAAAGGAAACTTCGCTGTATGAACTGGCGCTGAAAGCTGATTGGCCGAATCCAAATGAACTCGTGGATCGCTTCATTGAGGTTGACAGAAAGGAACGAATGACATGGCTGTAGACATGCTGTCCTATATCGATCGCCCGTCGCCGATTCACCGGCTGACAGGTGCCACCAAACTCATTTGCTTTATCCTCTGGTCATCCGCAGCGATGCTCACGTATGATACAGGCGTTTTAGTGTTTATGCTAGTTGCTAGTATCGTGTTCTTTCAGCTATCAAACGTGCGATTTCGTGATATTTCCTTCGTGGTGATCGTCCTGGCGATTTTCCTAGTGATTAATAACATCGCCATTTACATCTTTGCGCCTCAGCAAGGTGTCGCCATCTACGGAGCAAAGCATGAGCTGTTTCATATTGCCGGCTGGTACAACGTCACACTTGAACAGCTTTTCTATCAGTTGAACATTACGCTAAAATATGTGACCGTGATGCCAGCAGCGCTTTTATTTATTGTGACAACAAATCCAAGTGAATTTGCCTCATCGCTCAGCAGAATCGGGGTCAGCTACCGGATTTCCTATGCGGTAGCGATTGCTCTTCGCTATATTCCAGATATTCAGCGGGATTTTCGCACGATCGCGATTTCTCAGCAAGCAAGAGGAATTGATTTATCAAAGAATGAAAAGCTGGGGAAACGGATCAAAAATGCGTTATCGATTGTCATGCCGCTGATTTTCTCCAGCTTGGAGCGGATTGAAACGATCAGCAATGCAATGGAGCTGCGCGGGTTTGGAAAGCATAAAAAGCGTACATGGTTTACGGCAAAAGACTTTCAAAAAGCAGATTATGTGGCGTTCATATTTGTTGGTGCGGTACTGATTGTTTCGTTAGTGATTACATTTGTTAGAGGAACGAGATTTTATAATCCATTTTTATAGAAAGAAGCCTTCACAGGAGTGGAGGCTTCTTTCTTTAGTTTGTGGATAAAAGGTGTGGAAAATGGTAAAAGACTATTAACATGTGAATAAATCGGTTATATTGAACAATGAGCGAAACACTTGTGAATAACGAGACAACAAATTGGAGGAATCAGAAACTTATGAACAAATCACTTTATGCTTGTGCAGAACACATAGAAACCGTATTAGACATGTACATAGATGATCACGAAACGCCACCAGAATTCAGAAAAATCGAACATACACACAGTTTATCCACAACCTGTGAATTGTGTGATGAACCTGCAATATATATAGTGGGGAACGAATGATCGGACACAAAATACACAAATTTTATCCACAATTGTTGATAACTTATATGAATAACTTGTTCTTAAGGTGGGGATGACCTGTGAATATATCAATTATCACAGTAGGAAAATTAAAAGAGAAATATTTAAAGCAAGGCATAGCCGAATACACAAAACGATTACAAGCCTATGCGAAAATCGAAATCATTGAGCTTGCGGACGAAAAAGCACCCGAGAATCTCAGCGATCAAGACATGAAAATCATCAAAGACAAAGAAGGAGAACGCATCCTAAGCAAAATCAACCCAGACGCCCACGTCATCGCCCTCGCCATCGAAGGAAAGATGAAAACTTCCGAAGAATTAGCCGATACAATAGATAAGCTAGCAACATACGGAAAAAGTAAGGTATGTTTCATCATAGGTGGATCCCTTGGCTTAAGCGATGCTGTGATGCAGCGTGCGAATGAGAAACTGTCGTTTTCGAAGATGACGTTCCCGCATCAGTTGATGAGGCTGGTGTTGGTGGAGCAGATTTATCGGGCGTTTCGGATTGTGCGAGGGGAGCCTTATCATAAGTGAGTGGGGTTTTTAATTTGTTATAAAATTCCTTTTTCCGGAATAAGTTTCTAAATTGGTCTTTGCAATTTATATTATATTACTTGAGGTGATGAGTATGAATCAAAATGTAGTTTCTAATGGTCGTGTTATCAAAGGTATTAAGTATAAATTAAATATAAAAGGAAGTGATATTGAGAGAAACATTGTAAAAAATTTTTCTAGATTTTTTGGTGTAACTTTTTCTAAAATAGAAAAATTCAAGAATACTGAATATAATTTTAGTTTTTTACAACCCGGTGACGAATATAGAGAGAAATTCAATATGTATAATGAATTTCTCTTGTTATTTTCTCCTTTTCAAGATTTTGATAGAAGGGTACTAGACTTTGTGGATAAAACGCTTACAGATTATGACAATAGATTAGATAAGGTATGCATTTTCTTAGTAAGTAGGGATTTAAATATTACTAATAAAATTGCGGCTTTAAATAACGAAAATAAGGATTCAAAATTAATTGTTCCTTTTACATATGATGAATTCACAAAAAGTAAACTTACTAAAGAAGAAGTTGAAAATAAATTAAGACAGTATTTTTATAGTCGTGATTTGTTTGCTATAGAATCTCCTATTAGAAATGATAGTTATTTTTTTGGTAGGAAGAAAATAGTACAAGAATTTTACTCTAAGTATACAAGTGGTGAACAGGGTGGTTTATTTGGTCTGAGAAAAATCGGCAAAACTTCAGTACTCTATGCTTTAATGAGAACAATAGATTCTAAAGATGGTAGATATATCTTTATTGATTGTCAAAACCCATCCGTACATGCATTAAGATGGTATGAATTATTGCAAAGTATTACTAATAAACTTATAGAAGAATATGAGATTCAGTTAGATATTTCAAACTTTATTTTTGACGAAAAATATGCAGCCTTTAGTTTTGAAAAAATAATGATACAAATTTATAAAGAATTAGATGAGAAAAGAATACTTTTAATATTTGATGAAATAGAAATGATTTCTATTGATACTGCTAGTTCAGATCATTGGAGAAATAGTTTAGATTTTGTTTACTTTTGGCAAACTATTAGAGCGTTTTATCAGGAACATCAAAATGAGATATGTTTTTTAGTTGCAGGAGTTAATCCTCATTGTGTAGAAGTGGCATCAATTCAGGGAATTGATAATCCTATTTTTTCTATGATTAATCCAGTTTACTTAGATTTATTTGGTATTGAGGATGTTAAAAATATGGTTAGTAGCATAGGAAAATACATGGGTTTAGATTTTGAACAGGAAATATATACAAAGCTAGTTGAAGATTATGGAGGACATCCATTTCTAATTAGACATATTTGTAGTTTAATTAATAAGTCAGCATCTTTAGATAGGCCAATTAAAGTTAATAAATATGATTATTTAAGAGAAAAAGAAAATTATGATATTGGGATATCGAAATATATCGAACAAATAATACAAGTACTAAAAAACTCTTATCCAAATGAATATGCTTTATTAGAATCTTTAGCTGTTCAAGGAAATGATATATTTCTTACAAAATTAGGAATGGGTAATTTCGCTACTATACAACATTTAGTTGGTTATGGAGTTTTAAAGAAATATAAAGAGAGTTATTTTATTACTATAGAAGCGTTATCAATTCACTTGAAAAATAATAGTATTTTACTGAGTGATGATTCTATGGAAGCAAAAAGAACTGCAATTAGTATGCGTAGAAACAATATAGAGATTAAGTTAAGAAATTTAATTCACACAGTATTCGTCACTAAATATGGTAAAAAAGAAGCTAGAGAAAAGATTTTAAAAGCAAAAAAAACAGATGAAAGAACAAGGTTTGAAGGTATACCAACAAATGAACTTATGGAACAGGCTTATTATTTTCCTGAATTGAAAGTTTTAATTGATAAGAATTGGGAAGATTTTTCTAAAGTTTTTGAAGATAAAGTAAAATTTAAAATGCATATGGATATTATAAATATTTATAGAGTTGATGCTCATGCTAAAAATATTCAAGAGGAAGAATATTTTATGGCTAATATGGCTCTAAAATGGTTTGAGGATTGTATAATATAAACCTAATTGAGATTCTTTCTATTAGAAATGATATACTTCATTAAGGAGAAAAAGGATGCATTTAATCAGTAAACTATCAGACGAAGAATTGATTAAAGCATATGGAGAAGTATTAAGGAATTTAAAAAACGAAGAATTATTAGAAGTAAGAAATTATTAGGTGATTTGGGAGAGTATTTGGCAATAAATCAATATTGGAACACCCGAGGGCTACCAAATACCTTTCAGATAATAAAGTAACTTGTCTACAATATATTTTTTAAGAATTATATAAACATCAAAGTGTAGAGTTAACATTTATTCATATTGTACTTTTATCAAATAATGGGAACTCACCTCACTTTACCATCCCATGCATTAAGTGAGCTAGAGTAATAGCATCCAGCTGCTAATATCTAAATGATTAAAAACATTACAGTGTTAATGTTAACGAAGGGGAAAAAATTTTAGAAAGCAGGCACACCATGCACACAATCAAAAAAATAGGCCAAACCTTCTCCTACATCACACCAGTATCACTCACCGACCGCCCCATCCTAGGTATGGTCGTAGGCAATAACAAAACATTAATGATCGATGCTGGTAACTCGGAAGATCATGCCAAATACTTTATCAAAGAAACCATAAAACACGAGAACGCCAAGCCCGATCTCGTTGTCCTCACGCATTGGCATTGGGATCATATTTTTGGTCTGCCAGCGCTGTCTGATTCGGTTTCGATTGCTTCTGCAAAGACCAGAAAGGAAATGGAGAAGCTTGTTCCGTTTTCGTGGTCAGATGATGCGATTGATGAGCGGGTGAGGGAAGGAACGGAGATTGAGTTCTGTGCGAAGGCGATCAAAGAAGAATATCAGGATCATCGAGATATTCAGGTGGTTTTACCGGATGTGACGTTTGACCAGCGGATGGAGATTGATCTTGGTGGGGTCACTTGCGTCGTGCAACATGTTGGAGGCGATCATGCTGCTGATTCCGTGATCGTGTATGTGAAAGAAGAGAAAATCCTGTTTCTTGGTGATTGTATTTATCCTAAAATGTATGCCGAAAAAGTACATTATACGGTGAAGGAAACGTTGCGTCTTTTAGATGAGTTAGATGCTTTTGATGCTGATATGTATATTCCTTCACACCAAAGACCGTTGACAAAAGAGGAGTTTCGTCAGGAAACAGACAAACTTCGGATGATAGCGAAATTCACTGATCTATTTGGTGGAGATAAGCAGAAAATCACGAAAGAATATCAACATTATGTGAACAGAGAACTGAAAGAAGATGAATTAGAAACCATTGCTTACTTTGTAAATGGGTATTAAATAAACACTAAAAAAAGTCTCATTTGAGTGATTTTCCTCAAACGAGACTTTTTTTGCATCACGTATTGTGACAGACTTATTTTTAGCATTGATCATAAAAACAATCCCCAAGTAGGTTTGAGTTTTCCTTATTAGGAGGTAAAAAACAGATGGACAAAATAACTGACCCATACGACACTTTCAAAACCAAAATATCCAAATATCCAATCGAACAAAATCATTGGCAAGCCTTCAAAGATGGAACAACAATTAAACAATTAAAAGCGGGTACATGCATGGTCAAGGCTGGCGATCTTGTGAAACACGCTTATTTCTGCATAACGGGGCTCTTCCGTCTCTTCTATTTGTTACCGGATGGAAGGGAGTACAACGTGGCTTTTACGTTGGAAGATGATTTTGCTACTTCTTATGCAAGTATGATCAACAGGCAGCCTTCTCCTTATTCGATTGAAGCGATGGAGGATTCTATTGTGATTGAAATTCCGTATGATCTGCTTCAAATGTTGATGGATAGAAGTCATATGTGGGAGCGGTTTGTTCGGGTTAGTGTAGAGAGGCTGTATACGAGAAAGGAAGAGCGTGAGAGGGAACTGCTTTATTTGCCAGCAATTGAGCGATATCAGGCGTTTTTATTGAAATATCCCGGGTTACATCAACGTATCGCTCAATATCATATTGCCTCATATATTGGTATTTCTCCGGTTTCGTTGAGCAGGCTGCTCCATCCTGCTGAACATTAACCTATGTTAATGCACATTCTCTAGATCTGACGTACAATCATCACATCATAGAAGAATCGGGGGTATGATGATGAAATATATGATGGTTGTTTTATTAGAGTTCTACCCATCTTGGCTTGCTTTACCACGAGAGGAGCGCAGAACCCATGCGGCTTCGCTGCAAGAGTTGATGCAGAAATATGAGGAACATGTGACGGTGCGCTTTTTTGATGCTGAAGCTCTTCCAGGTAAAGATTACACAGATTTTGTGATGTGTGAAACGGAAGACCTGAAGTTCTATCATTTTATGTGGGAAGAGATTAGGGATTCTATTCCTTACACAAGTGGTTATGTCAAAATTAAAGAAGTCATCATGGGAATGGAAAATGCTTTTCAAACATATGAAAAAGAGTCTCTGAAAATGGATCAGTAATCGAAAACCACCTGCTATCAGGTGGTTTTTTGTACATTCTATTTTTTGGTATAATCAGAGGTAATGTAAGAACGGATAAATTTTTGAACTGAATCGGAGGTACATATGAAACAGCTTTACATGAAGCAGAAAGTATTTAGCCTGAGCGGCAGATTTACGGTAAAGGATCAACAGGAGAAGGATGTGTATGTGGTAGAAGGCAGCTTTATGAAGATGCCGAAGACGTTTACCATTTTGAATACAGAACGAGATGAAATCGCTGTGATTACGAAGAAAATGTTTACCTTTTTACCGAAGTTTTTTGTAGAAGTTGATGGTCAAGAGGTATTGACGATTAAAAAAGAGTTTACGTTTTTTAAAGCAAAATATTCAATTGATGCTGCTGGGATCGAAGTGCAAGGTAACTGGTGGGATATGAATTTCCAAGTGCTGCAGAATGGCGAAGTGATCGGTCAGGTGAAGAAGGAATGGTTTACTTGGGGTGACAGCTATAAGGTTGATATTTTGAAAGAAGAGATGGAGCCTGTGATGATTGCGCTCGTTGTTGCGATTGATTGTGTGAAAGCTGATGAAGCAGCGTCTAGGTCTTCGTCGTCGGCAACGACGAATTAATAAGTGAGGTGAGCACACTGATCACATTCCAATACAAAGTATTTCTAACAGTCGTCGAATGCGGGAGTTTTACAAAAGCCGGGGAGAAGCTTGGGCTGACGCAGTCTGGGGTGAGTCATAATATTGCGAAGCTTGAGGCGGAACTCGGGATTGTGCTGCTTCGACGGAATCGAAACGGGCTGTCGTTGACAGACGCAGGTGAGCGGGTGATGCCTCATATCCGGCAAATCTTGCATCATGCGGCATTGCTTGAGCAGGAGGCGGCGCTAATTCAAGGGATGGAAGTGGGGAGCATCAAGATTGGGACATTTCCTAGTTTTTCTTCAAATGTTCTACCACGCCTTATTCACCGTTTTACGCAATGCTATCCGCATATCAAGCTGGAGTTATATGAAGGCGGTTATGAGGAGATTGAGGAATGGATCGCTTCAGGCACGGTTGATGTTGGTTTTTTAACGCAGTCATCGAGGGAATTCGAGACCATTCCACTTTTTCAAGATGAATTGGTGGTGCTCATACAAGAGAATCATCGCTTTCATACGAAGAATGTGATCGAAGTTGATTCATTACATGATGAAGCCTTTATCATGCCGAAAGCGGGCTGCGACATACTCGTCAAGAAGCTGTTAAAAGAAAGAGGCGGCGTGAAGCCTCATGTTTTGTTTGAAATTGAAGACAACAATACGCTCATTTCTATGGTGCAAGAAGGGCTTGGGGTCACGATTATTCCAAAATTAGTGTTACCGCCGCACATACCTCATACGAAAGTCATTCCACTGGAGACGAGCGTCTTTCGTGAGGTCAACTTGGCGCTCAAATCGTTCAAAGCAGCTTCCCCATCGACCAAGAGGTGGATCGAAACGGTCAAAAATCATTTTAAATAGAATCAGCTTGAACAGGAAGTCCCCATTCAAGCTGGTGTTTTATAAAGACAACACGCCGCGGATCGTGATGACAGCTGCGCCTGCCACTTTGATCACCGGCTTTGATTCATTTGGAATGACTGTGATACGAAGCAAGCCAGGTCTGCCGATGGCATCGCCTTGGGCAATGTTCAGGTGAGTGATTTCTTGCTGAGAAATGATGCCCTCCAAATAAAGATATCCAGCCAATGCCCCGTTTGCTGCCCCCGTCACAGGATCTTCGGGTATACCAATCCCAGGTGCAAAATCTCTCGTATAAAGATCGCATTCTTTTGAGGTGTGGAACGTATAAAGGTGGGTTGTCGAGATGACATGCTCTTTATTCATTCTAGCTAAAGCCGCTAAGTTTGGTGCTGCTTGATCAATGTCCTGTTGGTCCTTCATCGGAACAAGCAGATGCCAGTTACCGGTGTTTGCTAATTTGATAGGAAAGGATGGATCAATGCGGTCAATGCTCACACCAAGCATGTCACTAAGCTCTTCTAAATCAATGACAAAATCTCGCGTCTTCGGTGTCACCTGAGTCATTTCCACATCAACGACCTTGCCATTTTCTTCGTGCCATACGACAGGAACCTTGCCGATCTTTGTTTCTAACACGACCCCTGATCTCTCTTTAGCCAGCCCTAGCTCCGTCGCCAGAAGCCAAGTCAATCCAACAGTCGCATGCCCGCAAAAATTGACCTCTTCCGTCGGCGTGAAGTATTTGACCCGATAATCGGCTTCCTTATCATGGGCAGGCAGCAAGAAGACGGATTCCGGTAAATTCAACTCCTTGGCGATGCTCTGCATGTCATCTTCTGTTAAAAACTCACCATCCAACACCACCCCAGCGGCATTTCCTCCAAATTTCTCAGTTGTAAACGCATCAACATGATACACTCTAATGTCTCTCATCTGACGAACCCTCCTATACATTTTTGTTACGTTTATCATAAGTTTGTTTGATGCATTCGTAAAATGAATCTTTTTGATGTTTTAAATCGGAGATGTTCATGTAAGAGAGGGGGGTTCACTGTACCTATTAAATTGGTAGTTTGATAAGTCTTTAGTCATGTTATTAACTCTTGTATCTATACTAGATGAAATGTATAATATTTGTATATAAAAACATTAATAGGAAAAGTGAGGATATATTTATGAAAATGGTCCTGAAATTAGTAGCTTCTATTCTATGTGTGATGATGTTGAGTTTTCATATACAAGAAAGTGTGAGTGCCACAGAGGGTGGAACGAAAACAACGGTTGATCGTTATCAATATGGTGATAATTATCTGACAGGTAAAACAGCGCCAAACGCAATCGTTGCATTCGTAGATTGGGGTGTTCCGAGTAACTGGAAATCTAAATATATGCACTACGCAAAAGCAGATAGTAATGGAAACTTTAAGTTGTTTTCTTGGAACATTAGTTCAGGTCAAACGGCGGAGTTAGATACGTATGACCAAAATGGGACAATGCTTTCTTCAAACAAAGTGTATGTTTTCAAGGAATCTTTTAGCTCATTAGATCCGATATATGATACTTCTCAGGAGTTAACTGGGAAAACTGTGAAGAACACAAAAGTAGAGGTCATGAAAGATGGCAAAGTAATTGCCTCAGGCACATTCAATGATGCCATTCATTTGAAGCTGCCTGCCCTAAGTGCAGGGACATTCCTAACAGTGAAAATGACGACTGGCAGCAATATCGACGTTTACAAAAAAATTGTGAATCCTAAGAAAATCTCACTTATTCCTACGACAAAATGGTCTAAATCAGTGAAAGGCCAAACGGGAATTCCTTATGCAAAGATCGTCTTTAAAAATCAAAAATCAAGTGACATCATTCAATCGATGACTGCAGATGGTGATGGCAACTTTGAGTTGAATTTAGACAAAAACACAATAAAGTCATTAAATCAAAGTAAATTTCAAGTGTTGGAACCTTCTTATGATAATGCTTTGTATGAGACCACTTTCCAACTGAGATCAACCGCTCCGACTATTGATCCTTTTACTCAGCTTTCAACTTCAGTGGGCGGAACTGCAACTCCTGAAAGTATGATCAATATTTTAGATGGAGAGGGAAGAGTCATTGGGGAAGGTCAGACAGACTCTAATGGCGTCTATGATGTTCCTGTTTCAAAGTTAATCGGTGGTGACTTCATTACAGTCAAGTCGTTCATGGCTGATAATCCGAGTGAAACGGATCAATCTCAGGAAGATGTACAGAAAGTTTTTGTGGAAGAAATCGATGATTCAAGTGAGACCATTAATGGCATGAGTACGTTTGGCGATCAAGCTATTGTAGAGGTGCAATCTGATTCAACGAATAACACAATAAAAGCAATGTCGAAACTCAGCGCTAGCACAACGAAAAAGAAATTTGGACCATTCAACATTACGCCGGGCAAAGATTTTAAATTGAAAACGGGAAAATTACAACAAGGATCTAAAGTAACAATCACGTTGCAGAGTGGAAAGAGAAAGGTCGCCTTGCCAGCCTTCACCGTCAAAAAAGTCGTCACATCTCCACTTGCATCATCCCAAGTGAAGGTGACGAACAATAAAGGGAAAAATGATACGGTGACGATAAAAGGAATCAAAAAGCAATCAGTCATCAAAGTTTTTAAACAATCTTCTGGTGGAAAAGCGATTGCCCAACAGGCTGCATCTAGCTCGAACCTGACGATTTCCTTGAAGCAATTGGGTCAAACAAGTGGAACGCTTTATATCAGTATAAAAGAGCCTGGTTTAAAAGAGGGAAATCGAGTACCAATTCGTTATCAGGGTGAAAAGTCAGAGGCTTTAAAAGCCAGCCAAGTCAAAATCAATAATCTTAAAAATAAAAATGACATCATTACAGTGAGTAAATTGAAAAAAAAAGATGTAATTAAAGTCTACTCAACAAGCGGGAAATTACTAGCTGCATCAAAACCAGCTACCAGCTCGTCCATCAAATTGTACGTTAAACAAGTTGGGACTAAGAGCGGTAAAGTGTATATCACGCGTAGCAGCGATAAGATGCTGGAAAGCGGAAAGCAAACCATTTCTTTTAAAGGTGAGCCGTCTGCTTCGTTAAAAAGCAACCAAATCAACATTGTGAACAACAAAAAGAAAAAAGACGTGGTTACGGTCAGTAAACTCACCAATCAAGATGTTGTCAAAATCTATCATTCTTCGGGAAAGCTTATTGGGAAGTCAACAGCTACTAAAGGCAAAGTTGTAAAAGTCACTTTTAAACAACTAGGCGCTAAGGGAGGAAAACTCTACTTCACCGTCACTGGGAAAGGCATGTCGGAAAGTAGTAAAACTGTAAAGGCGTTTAAAGCTGAAAAGTAGAGCTTAAGCTTAATGATCATTTTAAAAAAATCGTCATTCATTTCTATGGTGACGATTTTATTTTTAATAGCCAAACGATATAAATTCCAATGATAGGAGAGTGTTTATATTGAAAAAATTGCAGTATTTTATCCTAATGGCTGTCATCTTTTGCTGCAGTATGTGGTCCGCGACTGTTCAGGCACAATCCGGATATTTCAACACATATACAACGTATTCTGCAATGTCAGGTTCTGGGTTCTACACTTCTATGCAAGGGATGGCTGTAGATCGTAATAATAATATGATTTATGCTGCAAAAATAAATACGTCAAATCACTTGACGCAATTGTACGCTATTAAAATGAACGGCTCTTCAAGCAATAGAACTGTTAAGCTCCTTAAAAACTCTGACACCAACAGTACTAGTAATGACTTAGGACATGCTAATGACTTAGCTGTGAAAGCTCAAAAAGGTGATGAGCAAGTTAGCTTATATGTAGCGCCTATGGCCGATGGTGTAAAGTATGTAAAAAAGATAGTGAAGTTAAGTGTGAACACGAAGAAAAATACGTACAAAGTGGCTAAATCCTATGTCCTTCAGTACCAAGGGGCGAATTTATCAATTAGCGGCATCACATATTCTGTTGGAGCGGACAAGTTTATTGTCAGGTCTGGCAATCGCTTTTTTATTGGGAATTTTAATGACCAAAAAGGACAATTTGAATATGAGGCAACGTTTACATTAAATTATACGAAAGCGATTGTAAATCAATCAGTGGTGGATGTTTCTAAGTACATTCTTCAAGGCATTTCTTTCTATCAAGGAACATTATATGTACCATTATCTAAGCCAGACTCCAATGGAGGGGCTTCTAATGTGAGTGTCATTCTCACATATCCATTAAATATCAATCAAATCCTGAAAGAGCAAAAGGAAACACCTGCAAAAGATTTTTCAAAAGAGTTGTTTACTAGAAAAGACCTTTCATTTCGAATTACGAGCAGTGCATTTACTCTTTTTGAAATAGAAGCTGTTGATTTTGATGACGGAACGTTATATTTTAATACAAATCGCGGGAAGAAAGGCACACAAGAAGATATGATCGCGACGTTCAATGATTATAACTATTACAAGTGATAGGTTATTTGCAAAAAGCCCCTCAGTTTATGAGGGGCTTTTTCCGTCCATCACCCATAATAATTATTGGCTTGAATAAAAAATTGGGATTGTGTGTAGTTATATGTGATTTTCGAAAAGTCGAAGGGCTGGCCGTTTGTGAGGTGAAAGACCGTCTCGACGCGGAGGGCGGGATCGTCTTGTTTGAGGCCGAGGTGCGTCGCTTCGGTTTCATTCAATTTGCCTACTTGTAAGTACATATCGGAGAAACCGACTTTGAGCCCCAAACCTTCACTGACGAATTTAAAAACAGAATCGGCGGCAATTTCTGTGTTGAGATAAGGAATAATCGTTTTTCGGTAATAGGATTCTTCTAAACATAAGGTTTGTCCGTTGATGTAACGAATGCGTTTAAGGTAAAAAACATCTTCATCTTGTTCAATGTTCAAATTAAGTGCAGTTTCTTCGGACGGCTTGATGGTGTCTAGCATTAAAACCTCTGAGGTCAGTTGAAATTCCTCTAAATCTTTTTTAAACCCTTGGTTGGATAAAAGGCTGATGTATCCCTTGCGCCGGTGTCTTCGAACAAAGATGCCGCTGCCCCTCACTTGATAGATAATTCCTTTTTTTTCGAGTAATTCTAACGATTTGATAATGGTACTTTTGCTCACAGCAAATTGACTCATGAGTGTTTCGAGTACAGGGAGCTTATCTCCTTGTTGCATCTCATGGGTGACAATATATTTTTCAATATCGCTCGCAATTTGTTGATACTTTAACATGGCTATTCCTCTTTGTTTTCACGATTTATTGTCTTTGTATTATAGCACATACCTAATTTCCTTTGATATGCTATCTAAAATTATATATGTATTGATAAATTGTACCGGTATAATTATAATGTACATATACTAGTAGTGATAAAGGGGGGTTTTATATGTCAAAAGTGAGGGACTATCAAAAGCTTGCAGAAGACATCTTAGAGGCAGTTGGCGGAGAAGAAAATGTGGTGAGTGCTGCAAGATGCGCCACGCGGCTGCGTTTGGTCTTGAAACGTTCGAATCCAAAGGCAAAGGAAGCAGTCAATGCGATGCCTGGCGTCATTACCGTGGTGGAAAATGGCGGTCAATTTCAGGTCGTTATCGGTCAGCATGTTGGTGAGGTATATGAGCATTTTTCAAGCCTTGTTCAGCTGCAGCCGTCTGATGATGATCAGCCAAATGAAAACAAGGGAACGGTGCTGAACCGTGTCATCGCGACCATGTCTGCTGTGTTTGCGCCATTTGTGTATATTTTGGCAGCAGCAGGTATTTTACAAGGTGCACTTATCCTCATTAATTTATTATTTCCAAGCTTCTCGAAAACGGGAACGTATGAAGTCTTTAGCTTTATTTCATGGGCGCCGTTTACGTTTTTGCCTATCTTTATCGCCATCACAGCAGCCAAGCATTTTAAAACGAATATGTATATCGCCGTAGCGTGTACAGCAGCGCTTGTCAGTCCAGCTTGGACGGAGATTGCTGGACGCGTGGCATCAGGGGAAGGCGTTACTTTTTTAGGCATAGCGTTATCTGAAACAGTTTATACGTCATCTGTTTTGCCGCCGCTATTCTTGGTATGGATCCTTTCATATGTAGAGAGATTTTTAAACAAACGCATTCACGAAGTGGTCAAACCGTTATTTGTGCCATTTATCTGTATGGTTGTCATGGTTCCGTTAACGATTCTATTAATTGGTCCTCTTTCAACAGCCGGTGCAAATGGGATTGCAAACGGATACAATGTCTTAGCGGAAAATGTACCAGCTTTAGCAGGTGCTATTATCGGAGGATTCTGGCAAGTGCTTGTCATTTTCGGTGTTCACTGGGGCATTACACCAATGGTGCTCGCCAACTTTGAACAATATGGACGTGACTCCTTCCAGGCATATCAAACCATCGCTGTTATCGCTCAGGTCGGCGCAGTGTTAGGGGTTATTTTAAAAGCAAGAAACCGCGAAACACGAAAAGTCGGGGTTTCAGCGGGAATCACGGGTCTCTTTGGAATTACTGAGCCTGCGATTTATGGGGTTACCCTGCGTTTCAAAAAACCATTTATTTTCGGATGTATATCTGGAGCGGTCGGTGCCATTGCTGCCAGCTTCTTTACGCCTTATTACTTTGCGTATGCAGGTTTGCCTGGTCCACTGACGATTGTAAACGGAATTAGTTCAGATTATCCAACATCGGTCATCGGCATATTGATTGGTGTCGCAATTGCGCTGATCTTACCAGTTGTGCTTATTCAAATGTTTGGTTATGGGGAAGATACAGTGGAACAGACAGCCGGTGCAACGTCTGATAAAGAGCAAGTTGGAGAAAAAATTAATGCTTCGATGAATAATGAAGAAACCATTCCTGCACCGCTTGCAGGGAAAGTGATCCCGTTATCTGAAGTGCCAGATGCCGTATTTAGCTCGGGGGCGATGGGCAAAGGGTTTGCGATTGAACCGACAGACAACAAGCTGTATGCACCGTTTGACGGTAGTGTCGTCATGCTTGCGCCAACAAAGCATGCAATTGGACTGCGTTCAGAATTCGGGGTGGAGTTACTAGTTCATGTAGGAATTGATACGGTTTCCCTAGATGGCTCAGCATTTACTCTGCATATCAAAGAAGGCAGCAAGGTGAAGAAGGGTGACTTGTTGATGACATTTGATCAAGAAGCCATTGAAAGCAAAGGATTAAAAACAATCACACCAGTCATCATCACCAATACACAAGCGTACGAAGATGTGATTGTAGAAGAACAATCGACATGTCAGTCAACAGACGTCATGATCACAATTGTGAAATAGGAGGAATGAATAATGACATTACCAAAAGATTTTCTATGGGGCGGAGCATTAGCTGCACATCAATTTGAAGGTGGATGGAATGAAGCAGGAAAAGGCCCAAGTGTTGTAGATGTGATGACAGCAGGTGCTCATGGAGTACCGAGACAAATAACTGAAACGATAGAAGAAGATAAATTTTATCCGAACCATGAAGCGATCGATTTCTACCATCGTTATAAGGAAGATATCGCAATGTTTGCCGAAATGGGTTTAAAATGTTTACGTACATCGATTGGCTGGAGCCGGATTTTCCCTAAGGGAGATGAAGCAGAACCGAATGAAGCAGGGTTACAATTCTATGATGATGTATTTGATGAACTGCTCAAGCATGGCATCGAGCCTGTGATTACGCTGTCTCACTTTGAGATGCCGCTCCATTTAGCAAGAGAGTACGGCGGGTTCCGCAGCCGAAAAGTCGCTGAGTATTTCGCGAAATTCGCAGAAGTATGCTTCAATCGATACAAAGACAAGGTCACATACTGGATGACATTTAATGAAATCAATAACAAAATGGATGTCAACAACCCGCTGTTCCTTTGGACAAATTCAGGGGTATCAGTCAAAGAAGGCGAAAATGCCAAAGAAGTCATGTATCAGGCAGGACACCATGAATTACTTGCAAGTGCATGGGCAGTAGCCAAAGGAAAAGAAATTAATCCTGCTTTCCAAATTGGAGCGATGGTGTCTCACGTGCCAATCTATCCATATTCCTCAAACCCTGAGGATGTCATGCTGGCAGAGGAATATATGAGACAGCGCTATTTCTTCCCAGATGTACAGGTGCGAGGCTACTATCCGAGCTATGCATTAAAAGAATTCGAACGCGAAGGCTATCACATTCCATTTGAAGATGGCGATGAAGAAAGCTTAAGAAAAGGGAAAGTGGATTATCTAGGCTTTAGCTACTACATGTCGACAACGGTTAAAAGTGATACGGTGTCTGATCACAACGGAGACATTGTCAACGGAGCCCTGCCGCATGGTGTAGATAACCCTTATATCAAATCAAGTGACTGGGGCTGGTCTATTGACCCGACAGGCTTAAGATATACATTGAATCGTTTTTACGATCGCTATCAAATCCCGTTATTCATCGTAGAGAATGGATTTGGTGCAATAGATCAAGTGGAAGAAGACGGTTCTATTCACGATCCAGAAAGAATTCAATATCTCGCTTCTCATATCGAAGCACTGAAAAAAGCCATTGAATACGACGGTGTCGACCTTATTGGCTACACACCTTGGGGCATCATTGATATCGTGTCATTCACAACAGGCGAAATGAAAAAACGCTACGGCATGATCTACGTTGACCGCGACAACGAAGGAAACGGCTCAATGAAGCGCCTCAAAAAAGATTCGTTTACTTGGTATCAAAACGTCATCGCAACGAATGGTGAAGAAGTGTAATAAAGGAAAATAGAAGCCCGGACGAGCGTGGTATATGCTTGTTCGGGTTTTTCATTGTTTATGTTTTATTAATGCCTGAATACAAAGAAAAAAGAGAGTAATAGCGACAAAATAGTTCATTGGATTGTGAAAGATCTTAATGTTCAAGGAAATTTGAAGAAGAATCCAAAAGCCGAATATCACCATAACAGCAGGAATGATTTTTTTATACACAATGATTCTCCTTTCGAGAGTAGTTTGTTTTTCATTGGCATTGTCTCATATCAATGCAGAGATTGTAATGAGATAAAGATATTCATAGGTTCTATTATACAATTTGGTATAATTGATCTATAAAAGAGATAAATGGTAGATAAAGAATAGGAGTTGTTGAAATGAATCAAACTCTGCAAATGGGTGCCAATACCGTACTAAACTCTCCAAAGGGACAAGTATCCATCAGTTATGAAGTATCATCTGCAATTGATATTTCTTTAACAGCGTTTCTCTTAACAGATTCAGATCTAGTTCAAGGAGATAATGGCATTATTTTTTACAATCAGCCGGAGAGTGCCACGGGTGTCGCGACACTTTTACCAGCAGAGATATCAGGTCAGTTGAAAAGGCATCAATTGAATTTTGATATGAGCAAAGTGCCTGCTGGAATCACAAAGGTGGCGATTACACTAACAGAGGATCAAGGAATTGGTTTTTCTCAAGTGAAGAATCTGCAA
The DNA here is from genome assembly GCF_056098985.1 of Bacillus sp. 11B20. Lineage (NCBI taxonomy): Bacteria > Bacillati > Bacillota > Bacilli > Caryophanales > Bacillaceae > Bacillus > Bacillus sp. 11B20. Next base: position 932,254 of record NZ_JBLZWZ010000009.1, on the reverse strand, counting down.
GCAGAAATTCAAACAGGCGATGAGGTACTATACCTTACACCAGTAAGCTTTACAAATGAAAAGGGTATTGTCGTAGTAGAGCTATATATCAGAAATGGTGAAACGAAAGCACGATCCATCTGGCGTGGCTTCGATTCTGGATTAGAAGGGTTATGTAAGCTTTTTGGGGTAGAGGTTGAACCTGATGAACAGGATGTTTCTACACCTCCTCAAATGACTTCTGAAAAATTAATTGATGAGCCTGCTCCTCCAATGAAGACAGCTGCTAAAGAGAAAGTCGCTGCACCAATTAGCTTAGAGAAAGTTCAAGGTAAAATTAGTCTAGACAAAGGTCATAAACCGATCATCATTGAAAAAACGCCTGAGATTACAGCTACAGTATCCTGGGAGTCTGGAACCGATTATGATATTTATGCATTGGTCTATACGAAGTCAGGAAAACAAATAGATGTGGCCATGTTTGGCGCAAAAGGTGTTCCTGCTCTCAAAAGTTACGGTAACGGAGCTGTAGAGCATATGGGAGATGTCGGTAGAGACCGTGAATCGATGAAAACAGAAGTCATTAAATTACGGTTAAATGACGATATCATTGCTATCGTTCCGGTTGTTTATTCTGCTCAATCAAACGGAACAGGTTCTTTTTATAGATATAGGGTATCTATGAGTATCGATAATCACCAAGGAACATCTGTGACAATTCATGCCAAACATGCGAATGATAATGATCGGATTTATTCTTGTGTGCCGGGTATGCTTCAAAATACAAATGATGGTGTGATCATACGTCCGCTGGAGCTTTACAGCAAACCAAATTCCGAGCGTAGACCTAAATTAAAAATGAAGTCTTCTGATGAAATTGATGTTTTGATGGATAAAGGACCAATCAATGATTATAAATAAAATGAATGTATGGCTAGACAGAGCAAAGTGCATTGTCTAGCTTATTTTATTTGACCTTTAAATAGAGAGTCTATCCCATTTTTTGTGTCATTTAGCCTATTTTTCCGTTTTGAGGGGCACGGTAAAATAGACTTTATGATCAATAATGGAGGGAGTGACTTCTTCTGGGTAAGATACTTGATGCAAAAGCACTAACCAGTGCCATGGACACAAGAGCAAAACACTACCAGGAACTCCGCGAACAAATGGTAGATTTAAAAAAGGCATTACAAGGTGTTGCCAACCTCGGTGATGATTTTACTGGAAAAGGTGCCGATAACATTAAAAGCTTTTATAAAGAACTAGCGGGTAATGTTGATATGTTTATCAATTTCATTGATAAGCAAAAAGCCTTTCATGAAGGTGTTTCTGGGACACTTGATGATACAAACTTTGGCGGCGACACCTTTGTAGAAGAACACTTTTTAGACAACGCAGTACATATGGGCATCAAGAATGCCAAAAGCATTGTGAAGGATCAAAAAAAGGCACTCAAAACCATTTTTCAAGACATTGATGACCTCATTTCCCTAGAGGTATTTGATAGCCAAACCTTTGATGAAAAAATAGAAGATGCGGAAGATGAACGAAAAAAGACGGTCAAAGATCTGAGAGAGCTTGATCAAAATTTAAAAGATGAATATGCTTTGTCAGAAACGGAGCAGCAAGCTACAATGGCATTGTACGCAGAAATGATGAATGCGACAAATGACGGAAAAGCGATTTCGCCTATGAATTTTGACAAGAAAGCGTATCAAAATAGCGAAATCTACAAGGCAAAAAGCGATATTGAAAAGCAAACTTCTGAATATCTGAAAATCAAAAAAGAACAAGAAGAAGCCCGCGAGATCGCAAAAGAACAAGAAGCCCTCGCCAACCGTCCTTGGTATGAAAAAGCGCTCGATTACGGTGGAAATATCGTCAATGAACTGACAGGTGTGAACGATGCAAAACGTGCCGCAACAGGCGTTGATCCAATCACAGGGGAAGAGCTCACCGCAGGCCAGCGAGTCGCGGCAGGCGGCATGGCAGCAGCAGGCTATATCCCAATCGTAGGCTGGGCAGGCCGCATTTTTAAAGGCGGAAAGGCGGTCTATAAAACGACTCAAGCCACATCAGCTGCAGTCAGAGCAGTCGACATCTACAAGACATCTCAAAAATCCTTTGACGCCCTGAAAACATCTCAAAAAGGCTTATATGGCCTCACCGCCACAAACGGTTTCAGCGAAGCAATCACAGGCCGCGATATGTTTGGAAACAAGATCTCAAAAGAACAGCAGGAAGCGAGTATGAACGCGGCACTTGGAATGCTATTGCCATATAGAAGTAAGAGTTTAAAACAACTTCAATTTAAACATAAACCAAAAGAAATAATAACTAAAAAAGAAAATTATCAAAGATATGTGAAAGCTGAAAATGGGCAGCGTCCTCCTAATTTTTCACCTGAAGGAGCCAAAAGAAGAGGGGCTTATCGAGAATCTAAAAGGGCAAGTGGTATACCAGTAAGTGAACAACCCATAGAAGTTAGACCAGCAGTGGACAAAAGAGGTAACCCTATCCCTGGTAAGGATTATTTCTTTAAAGATGATAAAGTGGTTAGAGATCATGCAGGAGGTCATTATTATCCAGACGACTTAAGTCAGAATAGAGATGCTCATTTTAATGATATTTATGGAAACCACTATGACTATGAAAAATAGTTATCATTGGAGGATTATAAATGAAAATAGAACTTGAATTCGAACAAGAAGTGACAAACTACTATAAGTGGTTAGATCAAAAAATAAATGAACTCAAACAGTTAAGTGTATATAGTATTAATGGATATTACTTTTTAGATGATGGTGGTATTAAGACTTTTCAAAGTTATTGTCAAAATGAACTAATCGAAATTTTTAGCGATCAATTGACTAATTACCATTTTTATATCTTTCTGAGTAAGAAAGTAAGTGATGTACATTCTCGAATAGAAAAATTCCGAAAAGTATGGAAATCTATTGATTCAGAAATAAATACATCAGGTTTTGAAAAGGGGCCAGAATTACTTTTAGATGAACATGAAAATCATTTTTATGTCAGTATGGCCAAGGTTCCTCAACATGATTTAGATAAAGCATTGCGAATAATGGATCAGTATCAATCTAGTTTCATGATTGCCAGTAGAAGGAATTCTATGCTCTCAGAGGAATCTATAAAAGATTTATTTTACTCAGGATTGGATAAGAATAGTAATGAAGTAGATTATCAAGCGCTTTTCTTGAAGTATGGTTTGAATAGTGAAATTATCTTTAGATGGGGATCTGTTCTAAATGAGGCCGAATTGGCAATGATTTTAAATAAAGATCATACCCAGAAAATACAGGAGCGAATACAAAGCCATTCATAGTATCTTCAAAATGATCCGTAATATTTTAAACAATCTCCACATTCGGGACTGATCCCCCGTTTTTAAGAGACTGGGATCAAAACACCGTATGAAACAGCCAGTTGTCGAAACTCTTTAGATGACTGGTTGTTTAATTTCCATAGAATTCGAATAGTGGTATATGGATTTTATAAAATCGCTGCGTAATGTTTGTCAGATGGTGGAGATGATAGAAACCTCCTAATTTTAACTTCTCATGTTCTTCTTGATATTCAGATATTTACCGTCTTCCAACTTGTTGATGAAAGCGATGATGTTCCCCATAATGGTACAATTTCACATGTGTTTTGCCAGAAGGTGTTTGCTTACCTTCAATCAAGAGAACATAGAGCATGAAATTGAAGCACTTGAAGTGAATTTGAATGAAGTTTCTTGAGCAAACAAAATTTTTAAGTGGGTATTTTTTATTTTAGTGGCAGAGGGTTTCCGTTTTGGATTATGCATCGAGAGAACGGAATATTTTTATGAGTTCAGTACTTGTGGCTGTGAAGTTTAGAAGGGATATGTTGATAGAAACGGCTGGGTGTTATTCGAAGATGTCATCACCTGACTGTTCTAGTTAAAACAATACCTCTCGCCTTCAATACGAATCCTAAAAAGGTACGATTAGATGATATAACTGTGCTCTTTGATCTATATTTAATAAATTTATGATTTGATTTGTAAGAAAAACATTGCTTTTGTGAAGATAATTAATTACTATAAAGATATTAACATGTTAAAAGCGGTTTCATGAAACGATGAAAATTTAAAAATAGAATAATGCGTACATTCAATAAGGCGTGTTACTGTTCGGCAGGCAAGACCTAGATTGGATGGGATATCTGTATTTGTATATTCCCACCCAATCCAGGTCTTTTTTTGTTCCCTGAGCGCCTATAATCAAAAATGAAAGCGGTGACTTTAATGAATCATAAAGACTTAGCTCAAGACATTCTAAAACATATTGGCGGAAGCGAAAATGTTCAAAATGCCATCCACTGTATGACGAGATTACGGCTGACTTTAAAAGATTCTTCACGCGCAAACTCTGAAGAAATTAGCCGTCTTGATGGCGTCATTCAAGTAGCAGATACAGCTGGTCAGTATCAAATTATTATTGGAAATGATGTTGGTTATGTTTACAAAGAGTTTGCAAAACTGATTGATCAAAATCCGGAAGCAAGCGGACAGATTGTACAGAATAAAGATCATAGCTTGAAAGGATATTTCAATCGTTTTGCCAATTTAATCACTGGCATTTTTGCACCGATCATCCCTGCGATCGCTGGTGCAGGAATGTTGAAGGCTCTATTAATTTTATTGCCGATGCTGAACTTGATGAAAGAAGACAGCCAAACCTATTTGGTATTGAAAATCATCTCAGATGCAGCGTTTTTCTTCTTGCCAATTTTGTTAGCCTATACAAGCTCACAAAAATTTGGCACAAACCCTATGGTATCAATGGCTTTGGCTGGAGTTTTGTTACATCCGAACTTAACAGCCCTGTTTAGCAGTGGTGATCCAGTTGTCTTTGCGGGCATCCCACTAAAAGCTGTTTCTTATGGTGCATCGGTTATTCCGATCATACTCATTGTCTGGCTGATGTCATATGTAGAAAAGCTGGCAGATAAATTATCACCGGGACCTGTCAAAATCTTTATGGTTCCTTTAATTACGATGATTATTGTCGCTCCGATTGGTTTACTGTTTTTAGGGCCGCTCGGTATGTATCTTGGTGCAGGCTTAGCTGCAGGGGTCTTATGGATCCAGCAAACTGCGGGATGGGCAGCTGTTGCGATTTTAGCCGTTTTCTTACCTTTTATCGTCATGTTTGGGATGCAGAAGGTGTTCTATCCAGTTGTTATCGCGTCCCTTGCTTCACCAGGATACGATGCTCTCATTGGGGTCGCTATGCTAGCAGCGAACTTTGCGCAAGGTGGAGGTGCTTTGGCTGTTTCATTTAAAACCAAAGATCCTAAGTTAAAACAAATTGCGATGTCCGGAGGAATTTCTGCTTTATTTGGTATAACAGAACCTGCATTATACGGCGTTCATTTAAAACTTAAGAAAACATTACTCGCATGTATGATTGGAGCAGGGGTTTCAGGTATTTTTGTTGGATTGATTAAGCTAAAGGCGTTTGTCATGGTTTCACCTGGTATCGCAACAATGCCGATTTTCATTGAAAAAGGGACTTCAAACTTTACGTTTGCCATTATTGGTGCAGTCGTTTCAGCGGTCGTTGCGTTTATTGCTGTTTACATCATCGGCTTTAAAGATGCAGAAACTGAAAACATCGAGAAGAAAAATGAGCCTGTTTCCACATCAGAAAGCACAAGAAATCGTGAAGTCATTTATGCACCAATTAAAGGAGACATCATTCCTTTAACAAAAGTGAATGATAAAGTATTCTCTGAAGAAGTGATGGGGAAAGGGGCAGCGATTCAACCTAGTGAAGGGAAAGTATTTGCTCCTTTTGATGGACAAGTAGAAATGATTTTCCATACAAATCATGCCATTGGTTTAAAATCCAACCTTGGTGTGGAAGTTCTGATTCATATTGGTATTGATACTGTAAACTTAAATGGACAATATTTTACTTCACATGTTCAAAAAGGTGATACAGTGAAACTAGGTCAACTTCTGATTGAATTTGATCAACAGAATATACAAAAGGCTGGCTATGATACAACAACACCAGTCATTATTACAAATACAGCTGATTATTTAGAAATTTTACCCCAAGAGGGAAAAACGAATCCTGTTTCTGGTCATCAGCAGCCACTTTTAACGGTCTTATAAATCGATTTTGAATGTATCCAGGAAGGTGATATGGTATGGAAATTATAAAAGTGCTGAATACCAGTGTGGTTCTCGCTAAAAGAGATGACGGTAAGGAAATCATCGTAATGGGTAAGGCGATTGGATTTAAAAATAAGCCAGGCAGTCTTATTCAAGAGTCTGATATTCAAAAAATCTATGTGCTAGAAGATCAAAGTACGTCTAATGATTTAGCTGAGCTTATGAGGGAGACCCCAGAGGAATTTTTAATCATGACAGATGAGATTATATCCTATGCGAAGCGCCGTTTATCTACACACCTAAATGAGCATCTTTATATTTCTTTAACCGATCACCTTTTTATGGCTACGAAGCGCTTTAAGGAAAATTTAACGATACAAAATCGACTGCTGTGGGAAGTGAAGAAATTTTACCCCGAGGAATTTAGCATTGGTCTGCATGCACTAGAGCTGATTGAAAAACAGTTAGGCATTCAGCTGCCTGAAGAAGAAGCGGCGAATATTGCATTTCATCTAGTAAATGCGCAGCAGACCAAAGATAATTTAAATCAAATCGTGATGATGACCAATATGGTCAAAGACATTTTAAATATTATCAAAATGCATTATAAGATCGACATTCCGACAGATACGATTAATTACTCCAGGTTTTTAACACATTTACAGTTCTTTGTTCAACGTTTACTTGAGAACAAAATGCTTGAAACAGATGATCACGATCTCATTGATCAAATCATGAGGAAGTATCCTGAAGAAGTAAAATGTGTGGAGAAAATCGAGAAATATATTAAAACAAATGTGGATTACACGATATCCAGTGACGAAAAAATGTATTTAATTATTCACGTTAATCGAGTGGTTCAAAGAAATAACGCATAGTCTTGAGGAGGAAGAAACATGTCTAATCAAATCAGGAAATTTCCAGAAGGATTTTTATGGGGAGGCGCCATCGCGGCAAACCAAGCCGAAGGCGCATGGAATGTAGACGGAAAAGGGCTATCGACTGCTGATGTGGCGATCTTTAAAAAAGGTCTCAGTAAGTCTGATTATAAAAAGCACAACAAAGTGGATGAAGAACAAATTCAGCAAGCGATGCGTGCAGATACCGCTGAAGGTTATCCGAAACGAAGAGGTGTAGACTTTTATCATCGTTATCCTGAAGATATGGCGCTGTTCAAAGAAATGGGATTGAAGACGTTACGTGTCTCGATTGCATGGACACGTATTTTTCCAAACGGTGATGAAGAAGAGCCAAATGAAGCGGGATTATTATTTTACGACCGCCTATTCGATGAGATGAAAAAGCATGATATTGAACCACTCGTCACGTTATCTCATTATGAAATGCCGCTATACTTAGTGAATCAATATGGAGGATGGTCTCATCGCATTGTCGTTGATTTCTTTGTGAAATTTAGTCGAGTTGTATTTGATCGATATAAAGATAAAGTCAAGTATTGGCTGACTTTCAATGAAATTGATAGTATTGTCCGACATCCATTTACAAGTGGTGGAATCGTTTCAGAGCGCTTTGACAATGTAGAACAGGCAGTTTATCAAGCATTGCATCATCAATTTGTTGCAAGTGCTTTGGCCGTTAAATATTGTCATGAAATGATTCCGGGGGCACAAATAGGGTGTATGCTGACGAAATTAACAACATATCCGTATTCTTGTAATCCAAAGGATGTTCTGAAGGCATCAAAGAACAATCAGTTTAATATGTTTTTCACAGATGTACAGGTGCGTGGTGAGTATCCGCGTTTTATCAATCGACTGTTTAAAGAAAAAAATATTCACATTGAGAAACAGCTGGGAGATGACGAATTATTAAAGGTGCATACGGTTGATTTTATTTCATTCAGTTACTACAATTCCTTGGTTGCTACTGAAAATAGTGAAGGCATGGAAACTGTCAGCGGCAATACAATAGGTGGAGTGAAAAACCCATATTTAGAAGTGAGTGAATGGGGCTGGCAGATCGACCCGATTGGAATTCGTATCTCTTTAAATGACTTATACGATCGCTATCAACTACCACTATTTATAGTTGAGAATGGATTAGGTGCATACGACAAGGTGGAAGATGGAAAGATAAATGATGATTATCGGATTAGCTATCATGAGCAGCATTTCCAGCAGATGCTGGAAGCCATTGAGGATGGAGTCGAATTAATAGGTTACACCAGCTGGGGAATTCTTGATTTAATTAGTTACTCGTCATCTGAAATGGAAAAGCGATATGGGTTTATCCATGTTGATCAAGATAACGATGGAAACGGAACGTTAAATCGAACACCTAAAAAAAGCTTTTACTGGTATCAAGAAGTCATTCGTCAAAATGGGTTGAAAATGAACGATGAACAGAAATGAGACATCAGTTAAGGAGTGGCAGCTAACCACTCCTTTTTTCGATCGATGGTGTCATACGCTTGATCGGTGAATTCCCCTCAAATTTAAGCAATTCACTATCTTTACCTTTCTCATTCGTATAAAATAAGAGCAGTGAAAAATTGAAGAAATGCTTGATACATGAAGGGCGTGTAAGCTGTGAGCTGCATGACATGATGAGATGTATGAACGTGAAGGCTGCAAAGCTGTTCTTCCTCACATATGAGATCTTGTAAGCGTAACCATTATTTGTCACTTCATTGCGATGGTGTTGAGGGGTGTGTCAGGATGAGGAATCCGTATGTGAGAACGGCTTCTAGTCTGTATATTAATTACTTTTTATTAGGTATGGTCAATATTATTTTGGCTTCAAATATGCCATTTTTAATCAAACAATTAGATACCAATAGTGCGGGAATTAGTTATATGATTTCGGCGCTTGGCATTGGCAGGGTGCTCACGTATGGTTTATCAGGCGTACTGTCAGATCGTTTTGGGCGAAAGCCGGTCATTTTGGTTTCTGGTGTGCTGATGGCGGTGTTCCTCATCGGAATCCCATTGTCACCGAATTATCAAATCGCATTTGCGTTTGCGATTTTGGCAGGGGTCGCGAATTCGGCAATGGATGCAGGAACGTATCCTGCGTTAATGGAGGCTTTTCCGCAAAACTCGGGATCTGCGAATGTGATGGTGAAGGCCTTTATCTCCATTGGGGCAACCATTTTGCCACTGGCGATTTACTTTTTAGCAGAGCATGATTTGTTTTATGGAATTTCATTTTTTGTTCCTGCTCTGATCTATCTTGTGAATGTCTTGATGCTGTGGACCTTGCCATTTCCGAATCATCGCAAGGTGGAGCAAGTCCAGGTAACGGAGCATGATGGACTTCCGCGCTTCTCGACAGAGCCTACATTTTGGAGGGAAGGGATCGCACTCATTTTAATCAGCTTTACATCAAATGGGCTGTATGCGCTGCCGCAAATTTGGCTTCCTACTTACGGTGAGGCTATCTTGGGGATGGCATCGGGCAGTGCTGTGAAACTGCTCAGTTACTATAGTATGGGCGGGCTGCTGTCTGTTGTGATGCTCGCGTTTCTTTTGCGCCGTTTTGTCCGTCCGGTCACTGTACTGCTGATCTATCCAATCATTACACTTGTTTCTATTTGTGTACTTTTGGTCGTGAAATCGCCAGTCATAGGAACCGTCAATGCTTTTGTATTAGGATTTTCAACAGCAGGAGTTTTTCAGCTGACGTTAACTGTGATGGCTGAATTCTTCTGGAAAAACAAAGGGACGATGACAGGGATTATCTCCACAGCAGGCGGCGTGTCGGCTATCGTCATCCCGGTCGTAACAGGTTTAATTCAGAGTCACGCGTCCATTTTACAAATCTTTATGTTCGATGCAGTGGTGGCTGTTGCGGCCATTATCGGCGCACTGTATATCCTGTATCGCTACCGTCAAGTTATGGTACATGATTAAAAAAAAAGACGACCTCCGCTTAGGAAGTCGTCTTTCTTTTGTATTAGAAACGGTCATTTTCAAAAAGGATTTGTTTTACTTGATCAACTGGCATATCTTCGCCAGTAAAGAGTTTGTAAGCAAGTGCACCTTGCCATAGCATCATTCCAAGACCGTTAATCGTTTTGGCGCCAGCTTCCTGTGCTTGTGCAAGAAGCTTTGTTTTTTGCGGGTTGTATACGACGTCTGTCACGATCAAATCTTCACGAAGTACATCAAGTGTATCATCGATAATGCTGAGCTGGTCTAGTGGTTTCATGCCAAGGCTTGTCCCGTTTGCCAGGATCGCACTTTCTGCTACTTCACGGCGGAACGCGTCTTTGTCTTCAAGTGGGAAAATGTTTGCTTTGACACCGAAAGATTTCATTTCGTTGTTGATGTAATTTACATTTTCTTCTGCTTGAACGAAGTATTGGTCATTACGAGCAAAAATACTAATTTCACGAATGCCGGACTGTGCAAGCTGAATCGCAATCGGAGTTGCCGCGCCGCCAGAGCCAACAAGTGTGACTTTTTTGCCGGCTAATTCAACGCCATGCTCAATCAAGTTTCTCACATATCCAAGACCATCTGTGTTGTAGCCGATGAGCTTACCATCTTTGTTTACTACAGTGTTACTTGCACGTGTATATCTTGCAGAATCATCTAGTTCGTCTAAGTAATCTAGTACTTTCATTTTGTTCGGCATAGAGACGTTAAATCCAGCTGCACCCATTGCTTTCATACCGTTTACGGCTGCTTCTAGTTCATCATTCCCTACTTCAAATGCGAGGTAGGCATAGTTGATACCTGTTAGTGTATAGCCAAGGTTATGCATACGTGGTGAAAGGCTGTGTCCGATTGGTGTAGCAAGAAGACCGACTAATTTTGTTTTTCCATCAATATTTCGTTCATGTATGTTTGTCATGATTGACATCTCCTTTAGTTATCTAAATAATTTTTTCATGCGTCCAAGAACAAAGACCGCTAGTAATACGCTAATAACCGCAATGATCATATCGAAGAATAACGTCATTTTAATATCGTACGTGCTGACCAACCCACTTGTAATGAGCGGCACGAGAATAAACGCTGAGCTTGCCGCAATGTTGACATAGGATGAAGCCGTTGCTTTGTTTGTCGGGAACAATTTCATCATGATACTCATCGCAAGCTGGAAGATCCCTGCTGTAAATAGACCTAAGAAGAAGGTGCTGACAATGACAATGCTGTACGTTTCGATTTGGAAAAGTGAAAGCATTGCAAGGAACGCCCCAATTGGATAAATGATTGCCACCATAATTGGTGAAATGAATTTATCTAAGACGATCGAAAGCAAGAGAACAGATACGAGTGCACCAATACTAAAATAAGATAGAAGCTGTGTGGCTTGTCCTGTGCCAAGTCCGATTAATTTTAACCCGAGCTGCGGAAGCCATGTCTGCCATACGACAAACAATGCAGTCGACGTGAATCCCATAAGAACAACGGCTAAGCCTTCACCAAGCATTTTTGGTTCTTCCTTCAGCTGGTCCTGTACTGGAAGAGCATCTTGTGAAGAAACTTGCTTATGGTTCGGGAATGGCATAAAGAGTAAGTAAATTCCTACAAGTAAATAAAGAAGCCCTAGTCCAAAGAACGCCCAGCCCCAGAAGATGTCATGTGCCACTAGGTACGCCAAGATAAATGGAAGAACAGTCGCCCCAATGGATACAGACGCTTTTACTAAAACAGAAGCCGAACTTGCTTTTTTCGGAAATGACTCTGTCAAAGCAGGGTAGGTTCCTGAATCAAGCAGTGAGTTGGCAATACCTGCTGAAATCGCAAAGATAAATGCCAGTGTATAACTCGTTGTCGTTGGAATACCGATTAAGAATAATAAGTAAAGAAAATTTCCTGTAATAATGACAGGCTTACGTCCCCAGCTATCGGCTAACCGACCTGAGAAAAAGAGAGCAATGAGTTTACCAATTCCGATCGCCGATACAAGCAAGCTGATTTTCGGAATATCTACATGGTAGCGCTCAGATAAGCTGTCCATGTTGGAAGCTACAATAATATTGATCATGCCAAGCATGAAGTAGTTTAAATACATGCCAAGTGACGATTTAATATAAGGATTTTTCATGTTCCCACTCCTATATTTGAAACCCCTTTAAGGTCAAATTCTTTGTATACCCTTTGTTATTGTTTCCTTCAAAATGAATAATATGAAGCCCATCACAACACCCCTTATGTGATTGATGAAAAAATAATGAATATTCATCTGTTCTTCAATCAAGTACATCGTTCTACTAAAATTTAAAAAATAATAACAGCCTTGATTAGGAAGTGAAACTTCATGATTTGATCAGAATCATAAAAAATCACTTTTAACTGTTTTTTGATAGAAATAACGATAGGACGAAATAGGTATAACGATATACTAAAAGAAGCAACGAGATAAATATACTCCTGCATTTTAAATGTGTCAAGTTTATGACTTTGTGATTTAAAAAAAGAAAATTGAAACAAAGAAATAGTTGACTTGATCAATAAAAAAAGGAGAATTGCTGTCCACAATTCTCCTTTCCATATCAGGTAGAGGTTTCTCTAATATGAAGTTGAGGCTTTAAAATCAATCTCTGCAGCTCTTCATCCTGATCGTTCATTTTATGATATAAAAGGTTCGCTGCTTTTGCCCCGATGGATCGGGGGAATGAAGAAACAGTGGTGAGCGGCGGATGGTACATCTCCGCTTCAGGAACATTATCGAATCCAACCACATCAATATCTTCACCTGGCTGGATGCCCCGTGCTGACAGTGCTTGCATGACTCCAAATGCAACTAAGTCACTAAAACAAAAAATAGCGGTAGGAGGCTCGGGTTGATCCATCACTTGAGCGAGTGCTTCTTTCCCGCCTTCACGAGTAGGTACGATATCAATAATAAGGGAATCATCAATCGTCAGGTTTTCATCGTCATGAGCTCTTTTGAAACCTTTCATCCGCTCAATCCAAGTCGATGAGGTCTTGATGCCGCCTAAGAAGGCGATACGTCGATGCCCCTTCTGAAGAAGATGATGAATGGCCATCCAAGTGCCTTGTTCATAATCAACACCGACATAATCACATTGCACATCTGATAACTCACGATTTGCAAGTACTTTTGGGGTGCGAATTTGATTTAATTGTTTGACGGTTCGAGCAGAGCTTTTCGAAGCTGGGTTTAAAATAATTCCGCCCACTCGGTGCTCTACCATGGTGGAAATGAGCCGCTCCTGTTTGTCGACACTGTCAAAGGTTGTACCAAGTAAAACGGTATAGCCTAGTGATTCAAGCGTGGTTTGCACGCCGATTAAAAATTCCGAAATAAAGGTGTTAGAAATATCTGTGACAATCACACCAACGATATTTGAGCTTTTTGACCGCATGTTGGCAGCAACGCGGTCATATACGTATCCTAAGTCTTCCATGGATTGCAGTACTTTGTTTCGAGTGGCTTCAGAGATTCTAGGATTGTTTCGAACAACGAGTGATGCCGTTGAAGTCGAGACACCGGCATGCTTGGCGACTTCCTGTAATGTGACACGCTGTTTGTTCATTTTTTTCATTTATCTTCACCAACTTCAATGGATTGCCTAACTTTGTTCATGATCAAGAGGGATTTCTCCATCAGACGAGCCGAACATCTTTTGGTTTATTATACATGAATTAGGGGGGATTGATGAAGTGAAGACATATGGGTATCACCGTAAATCATAAAAGATTACCATTGACAGCATTCTGATTGAGGCGTAAAATATAAAATTATTCAGAAATAGCAACATTTTAATTAAATAACGAAGGCTATGATTGCTGTGGGTCACACTATAGCAGGAGCAGCTTCTGGAGAGACCGCATGTATGTGCGGCGCCGAAGGGTTCACAATCTCAGGCAAAAGGACAGAAGAGTACGAAATATTGTATTTGTGATGCATGGATGATGCCGTGTATTACTTTTCTCTATTTTGCTATTCTTTTATGACCGTGAGATTGGAGCGCATCCAATCTCTTTTTTTATGGACTTTTTAAAGAGTTCATTATTTCAGTATAAGATCGTGTCGTAGGAGGGTGTTAGCATTGGCACAACAAGAATTAAAACGAGATTTATCAAACCGTCATGTGCAATTGATTGCCATTGGCGGAACCATTGGAACAGGGCTGTTTTTAGGCTCTGGAAAAGCCATTCAATTGGCAGGTCCATCAATCATTTTTGCTTATTTAATTGTCGGAATGGCCATCTTTTTTGTCATGAGGGCACTTGGAGAATTGCTTTTATCGAAGGCGGGCTATCAGTCATTAACCGATATTGCAGAGGACTATCTCGGCCCGTGGGCATCTTTTGTGACAGGGTGGACATATTGGTTTTGCTGGATTATGACAGCGATGGCGGATGTCATTGCGGTCGGAGTGTATGTGCAGTATTGGTTTGATATCCCGCAATGGATTCCTGCCATCATTTGTTTGTTGATTTTACTAGGATTGAATCTATTAACGGTGAAGCTTTTCGGAGAAATGGAATTTTGGTTTGCACTCATTAAAGTGATTACGATTCTATTACTGATCGGTGTTGGAATTGTTCTTTTAATCATTGGTTTTCAAACCGATGCCGGACCGGTGACAGTAACGAATTTATGGTCTCATGGCGGGTTATTCCCGAATGGTGTCACAGGCTTCTTGCTGTCATTCCAGATGGTGATTTTTGCGTATGTGGGAGTTGAACTGGTTGGCGTATCCGCAGCAGAAACAGCTAATCCGCAAAAAAACATTCCCTCTGCGATTAATAAGATTCCATTAAGAATTCTATTTTTCTATGTGGGTGCGATCTTTGTTTTACTATGTATCAACCCATGGTCTGAGCTCAGTGCATCAGAAAGTCCTTTTGTGAAAACCTTTGGGCTCATTGGGATACCAGTAGCAGCGGGGCTTATCAATTTTGTTGTGTTGACGTCTGCGGCATCAGCTTGTAATAGCGGCATGTTCTCGACAAGCCGTATTCTGTATAATCTCAGTCATCAAAAGCAGGGGCCAGCTTCCTTTGGACGTTTGAACAAGCACGCTGTCCCGAGTAATGCGCTATTTGTTTCAACGATTGTAGTATCGGTCGGTGCACTTTTAAGCAAGCTGATTCCCGAACAAGCCTTTGGGATTGTTACCACGATCAGTGCCATTTGTTTCATTTGGGTATGGAGTATTATTTTAATTTGTCATTTGAAATATAAAAAAACACGGCCTGAACTGCATGCAGCATCTACCTTTAAAGCACCGTTCACACCTTTTGTGAATATTTGCGTTCTTGCGCTCTTTGCAGCCATTCTCGTGATCATGCTCTTCGCAGATGCAACACGTCCTGCGTTGCTATTGACACCGGTATGGTTTGGTTTCTTATTTTTGATTTATGCACGAAAGAAACGCCGTGCATCGTAACGGACGGAAAAAGCACAGCCTTTTGACAGAGCTGTGCTTTTTATCATTTAACGATTTCTAATCTTCAACACATAATTTGCATTCAAAATGATCAAAACAATCCCAATGACCACGATCGAGAACAGTTGAGAGTGATTGGCTCCAAGCGAATACACAATCAAAATAAACATGGCACTAGTCAATAGAATATTCATCATTTGATACGTGTGAAACAGTCCGCCAAGCATGACATGCTTTTCCCCTTCGTCTGAAATGGCGAGCAGCTTTTTACTATAGTCTTTGTCGGACGGATTTGGTAGATTGCGATTAGGATAGACAAGTTTGAGGACGGATATCGCTGCATAAGAACTAATAATGGTGACGATAAATAAAGCAGCATTGACCAGAATCAACCAGAGTGGCTGCTCGGTGACGATGGTTATACCGATGGCAATAATGGACAAAATCGTACTCACCGTATTGGCTAATGTCGAATCAGTAAAGGTCCGATATTGCTTAGCCTCCAGTTCATCTTCCTCATCTCCAGAGACCGAAAGAGACACTCTTTTTTTCATACGTGAAATCCCTGAAAAACAATAAATAATCAATAAAATTGTCACTCCACTGATGACAAGAGTCGCTTCAAATGCAATATCAATAAGTGTCATCTCAAATTCGGCTGCCAGCAGACAGTAAGCACCGAGAAAGCCAAGGAGAGCACCTAAGAGCATTTTGTATACAGTTTTCATGATAGTTCATCCTCCTCGAATAGAAAAATACGTTCAATGGGTTCCTGAAAAATTCGTGAAAGCTTAACAGCGAGCAAGAGAGACGGCATTAATTCATCACGTTCCATTAAGCTGATGGTTTGACGAGAGACCTTTGCACGTTTCGCAAGCTCAGTTTGGTTTAAACCATCACGCGCACGAAGCTCTTTTAACCGATTTTTCATTCTGTCACCTCAAGTTTTAATTGAAATCTTTCCTTGATTGTAAAGCATTATATTCAATTTGACAAGTAAAGTTGTCAAATTGATAAAAATAATTGTCAGAAAGATCATCTTTATTGAAAAGGTGAACCATGATACGCTAAAGGAAAGAGAAACAGAAAACAGGTGATGGCCGTGTTCATTGATCAATTAAAAAATGACTTACATCAATCACAACCGTTGTTCATTGGAGAAGAGACAGCGTTCAAAGCAGCAGTCCTGATCCCTTTAGTACAAGTAAATGGAGAATGGCATATATTATTTGAGGTACGATCGCTCACCATGAGAAAACAGCCGGGTGATATTAGTTTTCCTGGGGGCAAGCTCGACGGCAGCGAAACAGCACAGGAGGCTGCACTGCGAGAAACACATGAAGAGTTGGGCATTCCGCCAGAATCGGTCGAAATCGTTGGGCAGCTCAGTCCTTATATCGCTTCTCCATCCTTTGTCGTATACCCATATGTCGGTATCATTGATGAGCAAAAAGTGAAACACTCCTATAATCAAGAAGAAGTAGAAGAGACCTTTACCGTGCCTCTATCATGGCTCAGCCAATATGAGCCGTACCTACATCATGTATCCGTTCAGCCAACACCAGGAGAGGACTTCCCTTATGAAAAAATCATGAATGGTGAAAAATACAGCTGGGGGAGCCGTTCGATTGAGGAATGGTTTTATGATTACGAAAACTACACCATATGGGGATTAACAGCCCGCATATTAAAGCATTTTGTGACCGTTGCAAAAAGAAATTCCTAGAGAATCGCTCTCTAGGAATTTGTTGTATTCAGCCGTTCCTGCGCTGTTTGTTTTCCTTTACCAATTGGAATAGGCGCTCTCGCTTGGCTCAATCCGTAGGAAGGCATGTTCACGTAGACGGATTCATACGAGCCGGCTTGAATTTGGTATGTTTCATGATAAATGCCGACCGCATCATTATTTCGTGCCATTTGGTTAAATCTTTTCCAAGCAGCCAAATGCTTCTCCATCTTGGCATAGGCAAGGAGGTCATCTGTTGATTTCCAATATTGAATCATCGCTGTCGTGCGTAATCCAAAGTAATTCTCTGTTCCAAGAAACCCTAGCTCCTCTTGATGGGTATACAGCTCCTTGATCATGCCAGGCATCGCCATGAACACAGGCATCCATTGATGAATGGCCCAGCGTTTGTTGATCCTCATTCCGATAATGAACACCACAATCGAATCAGAATTGTCCGTTGTAAATCTGCCAGCACGTATGTCTTTTTTCATTCATTTACCCTTCCTTCTTCATCGAATGGAATGTCTCCACGCACCAATCAATTCCAGCTTGAGCCACTCTTTTCCCATAATCTAAAGTAAACAGCCAATACTTCGCATCCGCTTCATCTGGGTACAGCTCTTGAATGTTTTGTTCAATCGCAACATATGTCTCATAACGAATACGGAGCTGCCTCTCATAATCCTGTAAAAGCGCTAGTTTTTTCTCAAACGAAAGATATTGACCGAAGAATAATTTTAATAACACCTCATTCCGCTCTGTTGGTAACTGATCGAGCGGCTGCGCCAGCCATTCTCTTAACGTGTCCAGTCCTTTTTCAGTCAAATGATATTCCCGCTTGTCTGAGCGACCAGAGCTAGCAGCAGGTGAAACCTCCGCAAGGCCTTCCTCGACTATTAGCTTTAAAGCTGGATAAATTTGTCCATAACTGATTTTCCAAAAATGATGCAAGCTCCTATCAATTAATTGCTTCACTTCGTACCCTGACTTACAATCTGTCGTTAAAATACCTAAAATCGCATACGTCGTATCATTGTATTTTTTCATATCAGCACACCTATCTAAAAGATATATCATTTAGATATATAATATATGATGGGGAGTGGCAGATACAAGGGGTTGTTGAAAAATAAATTCGATAAAGGAGGTGACTCACTCATATATTGATAGAAAAAATGAAATTCTGTCGGTGGAGGTATGTATGAATAGATCGAAAATCTGGATCGTGGCAATTCTAGCGGTACTAATCATGGGTGCTGTCAGCTGGATAGCATATCAAGCAAATGCAAAAAAGAGTGTATTGAATCAATCTTACGCCTTTGCATATAAGACCAAGAATCATGTGAACTGGTTCAAAGTAACGGAGAAAAAAGGGAAAGTAACAGGTCATCTGAATGAAACCATTTTGGAGGAAAACCCAAAAAGGCATTTTGATCCTAATCTATTTATCAACAAATATAAATTAACCGGCAAAACGATTGAAAACGGTTACGAATTTCAAGTGAAGCAAGGGAAAAAGACGGTCACATATGAAGTTCACCTTGCTGAAAAAGATCTTTCTGTGAGAAAACAAGGTGAAAAACAAAGCATCACATACAAAGCAGTTGATCAAACAAAACTACGTGCTGTTCAAAAGGACATTCATGACCTATATGAAGAACTGATGGAGGACACTGAAAATAGATTTCATGATTATGTAAGAAACTTCATTAAGAAAGTAACAGGCGCTTATGGTTATCTGTATACGGCGGAGGATGGTTCATACCAGCTATTTCTAAAAGTAAAACGAATGTATATGCAGTCTGAATGGGCAGGTTCTTTTCTGATGAGAACGGTCCCAGGAGATGGTGGAGCACCTTATAAAGAAACGAAACATACAGCCGGGGGTGTTTCAGATGGGATAATGTTTGATTTGAGTACTTATCCTGCAATTGAAAAGGGTTTTATTTTAGGGGAAACTGACCGAGACGCAACATCAATTAGATTTCCCTTTAAAATGGCAGGCGGTACAATAGAATTTAAAGCTGTCACGAAAGAGGAATATCAAGAGCAAACGGAAGCATTTAAAAAGCAGGCTGAAGAAAAGAAAAAATAGATCGTATTGGACCAGGTGAATAAGGGTTAATAACATATCTGAATTCTCCATGAAAAAAAGGATATTATTTGCATAGATGTAAGATATAATTACTAAAATAATTATCTAAATTTTCTAGTATCTACTTTTAAGTGAATAAGAATTTAGTTGAATATATGGTAAAATATTGTTGATGTTGATTTCTCAAATTAAATATTAGAGGAGGTACGTATGAGCAAATTGAAAATCTGGGTCGTGTCTATCCTAGCCGTACTCATCTTGGGTGGAGGCGGCTGGACAGCATATCAAGCAATCGCACAAAAAAATTCATTGAATCATTCCTATGCATTTGCGTATAAAACTAAGGATAGACTGAACTGGTTCGAGATATCTGAGAATAAAGGCAAAGTAACAGGTCATTTGAATGAAAGCTATATAGAAGAAATTTGGTGGGACCCTCAATTATATAAAAAACAATATGTCATAACCGGCCATTCAAAAGAAAATGGGTATGAATTTCAAATGAAAAAAGGAAAAGAAACGATCATATACGAAGTTCATTTTTCGGGGAAAAACCTTTCTGTGAAAAAACAAGGCGAGAAGCAAAGCACGATTTATAAAGCAATCAATCAAAAAAAGCTAGGAACGTATCAAAAAAAGATTCAAAATCGACATCAAAATCTAGTTGATTCATCAGAAACTAGATATTATGAAAATATGAGACACTTCAGGGATAAAGTGGCGAAAGTATATGGTTTTCTATATACGGCAGAGGATAAACAACTATTTTTACAAGTGGAAAGCATGCATGTTGAGAATGGATGGGACGGCTCCTTTTTAATAACAACTGTTACTGAAGAAGGTTGTAAGCCCTATAAAGAAATGAAAATAGAGGTCGGGGGCTTTACTGATGGGGCAGGATTTTTCGAAATGAGCTATGATCCTATAATTGAAGATGGTGTCATTATAGGTTCGACTGATCGAGATGCAAAATCAGTAAAGCTGCCAATTAAAAAGACAGACGGTACAGTAGAGTTAAAAGCTTTCACGAGGAAGGAATATAAAAAACTCCCTAAACCATATATCATGACAGGCGATTCAATAGAGTTAAAAGCTGTCACGAAAAAGGAGTATGAAAAACAAGCGAAAGCATTTAAAAAGAGGGCAGAAGAAAAGAAAAAATAGATGAATTTAAACCAGATGAGTGAATCAACTTATCTGGTTTTTTGTGGAGAAAAATATTGTTGATTGATGATAGAAGGAACAAAAGAGTAGAAGGTTTCCTATAAGTGAATAGAGAAAAGTATTTTAGGTATATAGACCCTAATAATTTTTAGAAAAATAAATGTTGACGCTTTCATATAATGCGTATATACTAAAAACAAATCCAATATGAATAAATTAGACATGTGACTGGTCATGCAGGCAGGATCTAAAAACGATGAATTTTTCTTTTATTTGTCGTTTTAGGTCCTTTTTTTGTTGCCAAAATATAGGTCTCGTGTATGAGAAAAGGGGGAGAAAAAATGAATTACACACAAGTTGCCAAAGACGTTTTACAGCATGTAGGTGGCAAAGAAAACATTGCGCACCTTGAGCATTGTTCAACAAGACTTCGCTTCACACTCATTGATCAGAAAAAAGCAGATGTACCAGCACTGGAAAAAACACCGGGTGTCATAGCTGTCAGAATGACAGGACAATGCCAAGTAGTCATTGGGAATGACGTCATTGAAGTGTATCAAAAGGTAACAAATTTAATAGGCAGCAGCTCATCAAGCCAAGACGTGCCATCCAATCAGCCAAAAGAAAAAAGAAAAGCAGGCACAGTTCTGTTAGATTTCATTGTCGGTGTCTTTCAGCCGCTTGTACCAGCTATCGCAGGCGGAGGAATTTTAAAATCATTTCTTCTCCTTTTCTCTTTATTAGGCTGGATGGATGCAAAGGGACAAACCTATCAAATACTGAACATGGTAGGTGACGCACCACTTTACTTTCTGCCTTTACTAGTTGCTGTAACGACGGCGAATAAACTAAAAGTAAACCCACTGGTCGCACTATCAGCAGTCGGTGCGCTTCTTCTGCCGAACATGACGGCGATGCTTACAGAAGGTGCACAATTACTGTCATTCGATGTGAAAAATATAGCTTATGCGTATCAAGTGTTTCCGGCAATCCTTTCTGTATTGCTTTACGCGCAAATGGAAAAATTCTTTACACGGTTTTCACCAAAACCAATTCGGATTTTCTTCGTTCCGATGATGTCATTGGTCATTACTGTACCAGTTACGCTACTTCTGTTAGGACCGATTGGTTTTACAGCGGGGCAAGGTTTTTCATCTATTATTCTTTCGATGTTTAATACGGTAGGCTGGGTAGCTGTCGCCATTTTAGCAGCGGTCCTCCCATTCATGGTGGCATCAGGCATGCATAAAGCAATGGTTCCTTATGCAGTCACAACGATGGGAACCCTTGGGAAAGAAGCACTTTATTTGCCGGCATCACTTGCGCATAATATTGCGGAAAGTGGAGCGTGTTTCGCTGTGGCACTTCGAACAAAAGACAAGGTACTTAGATCAACAGCCATTTCGGCAGGGATATCAGCCTTTTTTGGCATCACAGAGCCAGCGTTGTATGGTGTGACACTGCAAAATAAGCGAGTTCTAGGAAGTGTCATGATTGGTTCGTTTGTTGGCGGAATTTTCATTGGATTAGTTGGTATACAAGCCTTTGTGCTTGTTGGCCCTGGTTTAGCAAGCATGTCGATGTTTATATCAGATGAGCTACCGCGAAATCTGATGTTTGCTATCATTGGAGCGGTCATTTCGTTTATTGTCGCCTTTATCGCTGCTTTTGTATTAGGTAAAGATCGAACAGTAGAAGAAAAGACAAAGGACCAAGCTGGGTTTGCTGAAAAAATTGGAGCAGGCGAAACATTCAAGAGCCCTGTGATTGGCCAAATGATCTCTCTATCTGAAGTGAAAGATGATATTTTCTCTTCAAAGGTCATGGGAGAAGGAATTGCCATTGTACCTTCAAAAGGAGCACTTTATGCACCTGTAGATGGAGAGGTAACCTTGCTGTTCGAAACAAACCATGCACTTGGTATGAAAACGGACCATGGAGTTGAAGTATTATTCCACATCGGCATTGACACCGTTCAGTTGGAAGGGCAGTATTTCCATCCAAAAGTACAGGCTGGAGATCGTGTTCAAGCGGGTGATTTATTGATTGAATTTGATCTAGAAAAAATCATGGAAGCAGGATATGATCCAGTAACACTTGCTGTAGTCACAAATACAGATCAATATGATATTAAGGTACAGCCATTACAAGAGGTCAATCGTCAAGATACATTGATGGTTGTTACACAATTAGGAGGCTAATCATATGACAAAAATCAAAGGTTTTCCAAAAGGATTTTTATGGGGCGGCGCCATTGCTGCTAACCAGGCAGAAGGCGCCTGGAATATAGATGGAAAGGGGCCGTCTGTTGCAGATATTGCAATGTACCGTTCCAACTTGAGTGTAGAAGATTATGAAGGCCATCTTGCAGTTACCACTGAAAATATAGATCGTGCGATGAAAGATCCAGACGATAAAAAATACCCAAAACGCAGAGGTGTCGATTTCTATCATCACTATAAAGAGGATTTGGCTCTCTTTGCTGAAATGGGATTTCAAACACTTCGAATTTCTATTGCATGGAGTCGTATCTTCCCTACTGGAGAAGAAGCGGAACCGAATGAAAAAGGGCTGCAATTTTACGATCGTGTATTTGCAGAAATGAAAAAACACAACATAGAACCGATCGTGACTCTCTCTCATTATGAAATGCCTTTAGCCCTTAGTGTGAAATATAACGGCTGGGTTGAAAGAAAAGTAATTGACCTCTTTGTGAAATTCGCCAATGTTTGTTTCGAACGTTATAAAGATGATGTGAAATATTGGCTTACCTTTAATGAAATTGATAGTATTCACCGCCACTCTTTCATTACAGCGGGAATTATTCCTGATCGCTGCCCAGAAGGAAAAGTAGAAGAGACGGTGTACCAAGCACTTCATCATCAATTTGTCGCATCTGCTCTCGTAACAGCAGATTGCCATCGTATCATCCCAGGCAGTCAGGTAGGATGTATGCTGACAAAATTGACAACGTATCCGCATACGTGCCACCCGAATGATGTAGAACAAGCTTTGAAACAAAACTTAGAAAACTATTTCTATGCAGATGTTCAGGTGTTTGGCGAGTATCCGCCACTGATCAAGCGTATGCTTGAGAGAAAAGATATTCATATTCATATGGAAGCAGATGATCTTACCATTTTAAAAGAAAACACAGTAGATTTTATCTCATTTAGCTACTATATGTCTTTAACGGAATCAGCCCAAGAAGGATTAGAAGAGACAGAAGGGAATACCATTCGTGGAGTCAAAAACCCTTATCTTCCTTCAACTGATTGGGGCTGGCAAATTGATCCGGTTGGTCTGAAAATTTCTTTGATCGAATTGTATGATCGCTATCAAAAACCTCTTATCATTGTCGAGAACGGCATGGGTGCAAAGGATGTAGTTGAAAGTGATGGCTCAATCCATGACGACTATCGTATTAACTATTTCAAAGAGCATTTCCGTCAGATGAGAGAAGCTATTGAAGAAGGCGTCGATCTCTTTGGATATACGAGCTGGGGCTCGATTGATATTATTAGTGCAGGTACATCACAAATGTCAAAACGTTACGGCTTCATTCACGTAGATCAAGATGATGACGGGAACGGGACATTAAAACGATCTCGAAAAGACTCATTTTATTGGTACCAAAAAGTCATTGAGACAAATGGTGAATCGCTTGATTGAACACCACAATCATGAAAACAGGTGATGACGATGTTTAAAATCAAAAAAGTTTTAAACTCGAGCGTGGTCCTGGCTGAAGATCAGAACCAACAGGAGATGGTTTTGTTCGGCCGAGGAATTGGCTATGGCCAGAAACCAGGTCAAATGATAGAAGAGAAAAAAGCGGACCAAGTCTTTATGTCAGTCGATAACATGAGAGCAAAAGAATTTCTTCAATTGTTAGATTCAATGGCTCAGGAGTTTATCGATTTAACTCAGCAAATCGTCCAATATGCAGAAAAACGTTTAAACTCAACTTTAAATTCAGGTGTTTATTTTACCTTAATGGATCATTTGAATTTTGCAGTGGAACGTCATAAAAAGAATATTAATATTACGAATCGTGTGTATTGGGAAATCAAAAATTACTATACAGAAGAATTTGAAGTAGGGAACTACGCACTTGAGTTAGTCAATGACACATTGGGCATACAATTACCAAAAGAAGAAGCTGCCAATATCGCCTTTCACTTGATTAATGCATTAGGTGAAGAGTCCGAGTCCAAAGATGGTATGAAATACGCCAAGATGATCGGAAGTATTGTTAATCTTGTGCGCTATACGTTGAATATGAAAATGGATCAAGAGAATATTCATTACAGTCGGTTCATTACACATGTGAAATTCTTTGTAGAGAGATTTTATGCTGATAAATTATTATCAGATCAGGAAAATGAGTTATTTGAACAAATTGCACATTTATATCCTCAAGCGATGGATGTTGCTTTTAAGATCAAAGATTATATTAAACAGGTGCATAGTATCATCATTCCTAATGATGAGCTTACTTATCTTGCGGTACATATACACCGCCTTATTTCTTATCAGCAACTAAAATAAATGTGGAACCACTTGCCTTGATGAGGCGAGTGGTTCTTTATTTCAAATGTTTATATTAAGTTCCGATAGGTCGTTCTGTTGTACCATTTTCATCATTTAATGAATTGAAAGTCCCTGTTTGTCCTAAAACAACGATGGTCAAAGTGATAATCAATAAACTCATTTTTTTCATTAGAATTCCCCCAGTCAATGATAGGATGTTTCATGCTATCAGCTTCCTTTAAAAAGAGATAGGCTTGATGAATTGCTCCCAGCTCTTCAAAGTGTTTTGCTGCTAACGCACTTAATTCACAGACTCCTTCAGCATCTTTTAATTTTTTAAGAATGCTGATTTCATCGAAACAGGCTTGAGCTTTTTGAGCCATATCTTCAGTGAAATATAGATGGTAAAGCAAATTCATTTTTGCTGTATAGATGGGGCATTTCTCTGATTCATGTTTTTGGTTAACCAATTCGAAGTAATAGAGAGCTTGTGTCCTTTCATCGATAGAGAGTAGCTCCTTCATTAACATGTACATGGAGTGATGGAAGTAACACGATGAGAAATAGTCTTCGTCACTAAGAGCCTTTTCTAGGGCATCGATACATTTTTTTGATTCGCCAGCTTCGGCATACAAAATGCTGATATTATGATAAAGCTGTGATGTTAGAAAATGATCGTTTAGACTGTCTGCGATGTGTAATGCTTTTTTGTAGTAATTTTCTGCCCTTATAAAGTCGCCAATGTCCATATAATTAGCAGCGGCGATGACAAAGGCTGCAGCTAGTCTTCTTTCATATCCTTCATGGCTTTTGAAAATATCAATAGCATTCTGAATGTAGTGTAGAGAAATTAGGCTTTGACGAAGCAGCATATATAAGTTGGCAATTTTCGTATGGAATTCTGCTACTTCTATTTCATCAGGAATGTGTTGTAGTTTTTTCTCGGCAATTTTAAACAGTCCAATGGCTGATGCATAGTCTCTTTTATATGACGCGTAAAGGGCTTTGTATAGGTAAAAATAGTATTCAATTAAGTCGTTTGTTTTAGAGGGGCAATCTGGCTCTAGCTGTTCCTTCAGTTTCGTACCTCTTCGTTCATATAACATGAGCTTATACTTGCCTTCTAGCAATGAGTAATAGGTCAAGACCTCCTGATTCTCTTCCATTTTTTGAAGTAATTCCTTTACTTCTGTATACATTGCTTTTGCACTGTGTACATCATGCTTGCGAATTGCAATTCTCCAATCATTTAAACGATTCCCCACCTGTTCAGCAGAAATGATAGCCATGGAAATTTCACCTCTTTAAGATCCTTTCACCTGTTTCATAAAAAACGATATCACAATTTTTGGTAAAATATAATCGTTTCGGTGAGGCGATTGACAAGGGGTAATAAAAAGGACCTAAGGTCATGTGATGTACGATATTGTAAGGGAGAATGCTTGTTAACACAAATGAATAAAATCTCTTTTTAGAAATCTAAAAAAGGGTTATATACAACGGGTTTTAAGATAATGTACGAAAATACCGCTCATATATTTGATATAAAGAAATTTTAGCTATTTAAGAGGGGAAATGGAAGGTCGATCTAGGAAAGAAAATCAGGTATGATGTTGCTAGATCATGAGATAAGAAACTGATAGATGACGACAAAAGTAAGTATTAAACACAAACTCCGACCTTTAAGAAAGGATGTTGAAATGAAAAAAAGATTTCAAAGCTTAAACAGACAAATCACAGTCATTATCACGACTCTGTTACTTGTTTTAGTGACTCTATATATGTCAAAGAGATACTTTTATAGCAAAGAAATTGAGCTGTTGATAGAATCTTGTCAACAAGCTGGCGGCAAAATCATCTTAGAAACAAATAGTTTGTCTATGGATTACTCGTTTGAGTGCCAGAAAAAGTAGAACAGGCAGTTTCTGCCTGTTTGTACTCAAATTAAAAACCTAAATCTTGCAGCCAATGATTTAATCTCATTTCTCGTTTCTCGACAGTTGAATGATCATATCTTCCTAATTGTAAACTGTCTGCCATTTCTCCGTCATTCATAAACATGATTCTTTCAGAACGAAGAGCCACCTTGGGGTCATGTGTAACAAGTAGCAGTGTTGCTCCTTCAGAGTGGATTCTTGAAAAAATATTCATTACTTCCTTTGTTGTACTGGAATTAAGAGCACCTGTAGGTTCATCAGCGAAAAGTATATCTGGTTCATTCATGAGCGCTCGGCAGATAGCGGCTCTTTGAAGCTGTCCTCCCGATACTTCTGTCAAATATCTATTTGCCAAATGATCAATTTCAAGTTTTTCCATTAAATATTGAGCTCGTTCATTCACTTTTTGTCTTGGCTTTTTCTTTGCTAAATAAGCTGCTGCAATGATGTTGTCAAATAGATTAAGTTTTTTTAATAAGTGGCTGTGCTGAAAGACAAATCCCATCTCAGTTAAGCGCAGAGCACTTAACTGTTTTTCTGTCATTTCTGATAGTGTTCGGCCTTTATATTTGATCTCTCCTGTTGAAGCTGTTTCTATGCCGCTAAGCTGATAAAGTAAGGATGTTTTTCCACATCCAGAAGGTCCCATAATGGTCACGAATTCCCCGCGCTTTATCGATAAATGAATATCCTTAAGAATCGTTTGTTTCTGTCCTTTTAATGAATTGATATGCAATGACAATCGCTTCGTTTCAATCAAGTGTTCCATGTGAAACAACTCCTTATTAAAGTGTATGCCTTGTCGTTTGGCTAGAAAAAAACGTCTTCAATAACCAGGCGATCAAAGCTAAATTGACAATAAATAGTATGAGTGGATACACAACCGACACCCATTGCGATGACAGCCACTGGAGGCTCGACGCCCCTAATGATGCTCCACCTATACTCATCAAAGCAGGACCAATTGTATTGACCGCGATTGTTCCAATAAAGGCGCCAAAAGAGAGAACAACAATAAAACTTGTTATATATTGTGCTGTTATATCTGTTATAGAAAACCCAATTGTTCTTAACATGTTGTTCCGGCTTGAATCTTTAGCTTTTAACATGTGCAAGAACATGAACAGCATTAAGCTGGCGGTCCCAAAAGCAGCTAATGTAGCAAAAAATGCAACGACTTTTACGATAGCTGCTGTGCTGCCGATCGTTTGATGAACGTATTCTTTCATATCTGTCACTTTTGCAGGAGATACCTTTTTTTCAAATATCGCCTTTTTCTCTGCAATATTTACTCCTGGTTTTAGTTGGATTTGAATGGTTTTCCAAAGAGCTGATTGAGGAAATGGCTGTGATATTGCTTTTGCTGTTTTGCCTCCATTGGTGACGTCCTGATAAATACCTGTCACCGTTCTTTGGGTTTCATGCCCGTTAGTTACGAGAGTGATTCTTTCTCCTATCTTTTTCTGAAGTGAATCTGCATTTAACACGGATAAGGCAATTTCATCATTCTTTAAAGGCTGCCGGCCTTGTAAATAGGTGAGGGGAAATGCTGAGAGCTCACCTGTTTCTAAATAGAGCGTTTCTAATGAATTCTCCTTTGATTTCGCCTGAAGAGAAGCAGTCTCATAGATGGCTGCTGTTTGAATGCTCCGATCTTCACGAATCATTGATTCTATTTCGTTTGTATTTTTCGTTAGTTGATTTCCTTGGCGTATATCAATTCGAAGGTCACTTTTACCCGAGCCAAGGTAGGTGATGAAATTCGGTGATTGTAAGGTATGCCATAGCTGAATAGGCATCAGCATTAAAAATGTACAAAGTGCAATAATACAAGTAATCGTTGTGTACAACTTCTTTCGTGATATCAGGTCTTTTAAACCAAGCCAAATATGGATTGGTAAGAACCTGCTTTTCTTGAGGTGCATAGGTATTTTTTTCTTATGATTCGATGAATGGATACCACCTTGAAGGGCTTGAGCAGCTGATATTTGACCAAACTTTCTTAGGACAGCATAGCTGCAAGAGATGACGATCATTGCTGTCACAATAGAAACAAAAAGCGGGATTAACAAATGATCAAAAGAAGGCTGATTCCCCATGTATTGCTGAATATTGGCCGTAAACATATCACCAAATATAAGTGTTAACACATAGCCTGCTATACATCCTGCACAAGCAAGCACGGCATACTTTCCAACGTATAATTGCTTAATTTTTGTTAAAGGAATCCCAAGTACCTTCAGTATGCCAATTTCACGTTCATCTTCTTCTATAGAAGCCGTCATAGCAAGATGGAGTGAGAGAAGGGCTATACTAATGAGCAGCAGGCAAACAAGCAAAAGAATGGCAATCACCATTCCATCTGTCAATGCGTTCAGCATGCGCAGCAAAGGCAGTGTGACAGCTGGGCCTTGTTGTGGCATCTGTGATGATTGATAGATTGCTTGAAAAGCATCTGTCTGCGCGGCATCATGCAGTAAAAATTCGATTAAGTACTCTTTTTGTTGAAACACTTGATTTATTGCGTCCCAATCCTCGTTATGAAGAAGAAATCTTTTTGAACTGACTAGACTGGGGTTCATTTGTGCATCTCGCAAGAACGCTTTAATGCGAAAGGTGAATTGATTAGCTCCTTTCTCAATCAGTAATGTTTCACCTATGTTGAGATGATACTTTTGTTGAAAATAAATTGGGACAGCCACTTCACCTTTATTGACAATGAGCTTCTCGTTTTGTTGATTTAAAAGAAAATCAAAATTGCGATTTTGCTTCACAAATAAATGATCCATCACACCTGCTTTGGCAGGCTCATGTCCGAACCTGATGTTTGCATGTTCAATTGGTATCATAGGGACGATTTGATGAGCTTTTACCATGGACTGCTTACTTGAAAATGCTTCAATGTCTTTTTCATTTAGGTCGCCGTCATGCATTTGGACAAAGTCTGGCGCTTTAGCAGAATGGAGCAGGCCAGAAATGGACCCATTCAGCTGTACTGTCATTTGAGCGGCACTTGCTGCGAGAAATGAAGTCATCATGATGCAAATAGTTAAACCAATTGAAATAAGACGGTGGCGGGTTAAGTCTTTCTTTATAAAGGCGAATCTCATGAGGCTGATTCCCCTTCATGTTGCAGCATATTTTTTGTTAGGTAGGCTAGGGCAAACATGAAAACACTGACGATTAACACAGTCACATACATGTTGGCTGAAAACGTATTGAACAAGAACCCATACATCATTTGACCAAGCGGGACAGCACATTGAGAAACCATTGTTAGGTTGGCCATCACTTTTCCTAATTGGTGATTTGGTGTTTTCTTTTGAATATGTGATATCACAACGACCGAGATCATTGTAAGCAGCATAGCAATTGGAAGACATCCTGCTAAAAAGAGGAAATAAGCTGGATAAGTGCCAAATTGTAGAGCCATAGTCGATGTTGAGAACGCCACAGGCAGCAGGATGATAGCGATGACAAGCATCCAGCGATATAAAGTAGGAATGCGCCAATGCTTCGCTACAAGTCCAACTAGCAGAGCACCTGCGATGACAGCGAACTCAATCAAGCCCATTCCTACTCCATACATGATGTCACTTGTTTTCATTGTAACCCTTAAAATGATTGGGCCACCTACGATAAAAAATGGTGTAAGGATGAAATTTAACATTGCAGCAAGCAGCATGGTTCTTTTTAGAAACGGCTGGCTGCCGATATAAGAAAATCCTTGTTTCATATCTTTTATGAGCACTTTGCCCATAGAATCTGTCAGCGGACTAGAGGAGAAGGGTATTTTTAATCGTAAGAGCATGCACGCAGATAGGAAAAATATGATGGCACTGGCACCTATAATGAATTGACTTCCAATCATTCCGTATAGAACACCACCGATAACAGGTGCGAGAACACCTGAAAGTGCCTGAACGCCATTGACGATGCCGTTCGCTTGTTCTAATTGCTCTTCTTTCACTAGCTGTGGAATGCTGGACATCACAGTAGGTGCATAAAACGTACTCATCACACCAAGAAGTATCATAACAGCTCCGATCATGTAGAGTGAATCATTTCCAGATAGTAACCAGAAATAAAAAGCCAGAATCATGATGCCGGCGAGGACGTCAAATAAAATCATCAAGTTCCTTCTGTTAAACCGGTCAGCGATTGCACCAGCTAATGGGGAGAGAAGGAACGGGATATTGGATAAAGCGAAAAGTAAGGCAAATAAATCAACTCGTTGTGTCATATCAAGCACATGTAAAGATAGAACAAATCGAATGAGAGAAGATCCGAAAACGGAAATAATCTGTCCGAGAACGAGGTAGATAAAGTGAGATGAATCTCTTTTGAATAATACAGTCATAAATATCACTCTCCTTTTAGACCGACCGTCAGTCTATAATGTATGCAGGATTGGTATTGAAGTGACCAATCACTGATTATTTTCATCCTGCTCACCAGATAATCGCTTCAGCAGGAAGGAAAAGCTCCCCTTATCTGCATGCAATGAGGATTCGAGTATATCGATAAAAGCTAAAGCGCGTTGTATACTTTCTTCGGCTGTCCATTGAAACAGGCCTTCATCAAATATGACCTGTGCAGAAGCAAGAAGGAATTCAACCGTCTCTTGCGGATACTTCGTTTTGAATGTCCCTTCCTCTACACCTTGCTGAATGACATCTGCCAACACTGGTGATAGTTCTTTAATGGCTTTGATTAAGCTTTTTTGATGCATTTCTGCATTAGAAGGCTGATGGAACTGATCGATCATCCCCTGTTTATGGCTTCCTTGCTGAGGTGATTGCGCCATGATGATACGAAATAGTTTGTCAACGACTGGAAGGTCTGGATCAGCCGCAATACGCTTTGCCACGATGATATCTTCTTTGATGATCCTGTCAATAATGGCATCCATTACTTCTTCTTTGGATGCAAAGTAGTAATAAAAGGTGCCTTTTGCAATGCCAACGGATTTTAATATGTCAATAATCGTTGTTTTCTGATAGCCTTTGGTTGAAAAAAGCGCTTCTGCTGCGTTTAATATGTCATTTTTACGTTCCTCAGGATGTTTAACGGTTCTCATAAAGCCATCCTTTCTTTTAACTAGACTGTCGGTCGGTCTTTGATTTGATTAAACACTTTTTAGGGTGTCTTTGTCAATGGCTGGTTTTTAAACACTTTGCATTTATTGTTCAAAGACACTATGATACATTGAATGAAAACACCTTCAGGAGAGATGCCTCATGCAATTTTTAACCAGTGAATTGGCTCAAGAAATGGTTGAACGTACGATGCATATTTTACATAAAAACATCAATGTAATGAATGCAGATGGTGTCATTATTGGTTCTGGTGAACGAAACAGGATTGGCCAGAAACATGATGGTGCACGACTTGTTCTGACAAGCGGGAACAGTGTGGAAATTGACCATGAGACCTCCTTGCGCTTAGAAGGAGTGAGACCGGGGATCAACCTGCCTATTTGCTTTCATGAACAAGTAGTTGGTGTAATTGGGATTACTGGTGAGCCAGAGGACATTCGGCATCATGCCGAGCTGGTGAAGATGGCAGCTGAACTGGTGTTAGAGCAATCTTTTCTACTCGAACGGGTTCAATGGCGTCATCGAATAGAAAGTGAAATTGTCAATCAGTTGATTTCATATTCTGATGTTGGGGATCATCAGCTGAAAAATCGAGCTGCTTGGCTGGGAATGGATTTAGACAAGCGCCGAAGGGCTATTGTTTTTCAGCCAGTTCCATCCTCAGAGGATGCTGTTCATAAATTGATGCATGCGATTCAATATGATAAGAAGTCGGATGATTTACTTGGTATGACCTTTTGTCATGAATTGATTCTTTTAAGTCATTCAATACCTGAACATCAATTAAAGCAGATGGCAGGTCATCTGCAAAGAACAATGCAAAGAGCAATAGGAGGCCAAGTGCTAGTGGGGATAGGGACTGTCGCTGACGACATCAGCCAGCTGCCAATTTCTTTTCAGCATGCGAGAGAAGCCCTGAGATTAGGGAAAGCTCTTGATCCGGAAGAAAGTATGTATTTCTTTGAGTCTTATCAGCTGGAAAGCTTATTCATGATTGCGGGAATTGCTGAAAAGAAAAGTCGATGGACTGACTTTTACAAGCCGCTGACACAAGAAGCAGAGCTCGCCCATACATTAAGGGTTTACATTGAAGAGGGCGGTGATTTGCAGAGCATTGTTGATCGTTTATTTATTCATCGGAATACATTGCGTTATCGTTTAGACAAAATTCAAGAATTGACTGGAAAAGACCCTCGTCATGTAAAACAGTTAATCGAGCTTTATATGGCGCAGCTAATGAATCAATTATCTTGATTGTGCAAATGCACAATTGAGTAGAGTGATAGATGAAAAAAGTTCATCCAGATTCACAACACAATCCCTTTGGGTAAACGCTTACAATTGGAGAAAGATATTTTTAGGGGGATTGAGGATGAGTGGAGATGTAACGGTAAGTACTTTGGGAGCCCTGGCGGCGCTTGTGATCGCGATTGTTCTCATTCTAAAAAAAGTATCACCTGCTTATGGCATGCTGGCAGGTGCATTTATAGGCGGCTTGGTTGGCGGTGTAGATATTGTTCAGACCGTCAACGTCATGATGGAAGGTGCTAAGGACATGATTCCAGCTGTCCTTAGAATTATGGCGGCAGGTGTATTGGCTGGTGTTCTCATTGAGTCGGGTGCTGCGTTATCGATCGCTGAGGCCATCGTGAGAAGGCTTGGTGAGGCGAGGGCGCTATTAGCACTCGCACTTGCAACGATGATTTTAACAACAGTGGGCGTTTTTGTAGATGTTGCGGTTATTACGGTAGCGCCCATCGCACTTGCCATTGCCAAACGCGCAAAGCTCTCAAAAACGGGAATTCTTCTTGCTATGATTGGAGGCGGGAAGGCAGGAAATATCATGTCACCGAATCCGAATGCCATTGCCGCTTCAGATGCTTTTGGTGTACCTCTGACTTCAATGATGGCTGCGGGTGTCATTCCAGCTATGTTCGGGCTGGCGGTTACATATGTATTAGCTAAAAAGCTTGCAAACAAAGGGACACCCGTTCTTGAAGAGGAAACCGGGCAAAGTAAAGTTCAAATACCTGCTTTTTTTCAAGCACTGGCTGGTCCGCTCGTTACCATTTTATTGTTGGCTTTAAGGCCGCTTTTTCAAATCAATATAGATCCAATGATCGCCTTACCAATTGGAGGGATTGTAGGCGCTCTTTTCATGAAAAAAGGGAAATTTCTCAATGATTATGCGATGTCAGGGCTTCATAAAATGTCAGGTGTCGCGATTATGTTATTAGGGACAGGTACGTTAGCAGGAATCGTATCGAATTCTACCTTAAAAGATGTGTTTATTCAGGCACTTGATGCATCGGGTTTACCTCCATATTTACTTGCACCAACTTCAGGGATATTTATGTCAGCCGCTACTGCTTCGACAACAGCTGGCACGGCGGTAGCGAGTGGTGTGTTTAGCGGAACACTGATTGGGCTTGGTGTGTCTGCTCTTTCAGGGGCAGCCATGATTCATGCTGGCGCAACAGTACTTGACCATATGCCGCACGGGAGCTTTTTCCATGCAACAGCAGGAAGTGTTCAAATGGATATTAAAGAGCGTTTAAAGCTCATGCCTTTTGAATCGTTAATCGGTTTGACGTTAACCGTTGTATCGACCATTATTTTTGGCGTTTTCCAGCTGTTTGGCTAAAGGACATGATAAGAAATGAGGGGCTGATAGGATGAAAATTGTGATCGCACCAGATTCATTTAAAGAAAGTTTGTCTGCTTATGAGACAGCATGTGCCATTGAACGAGGATTTCGTTCTATTTTACTAAACGCAGAGTATATCAAACTGCCAATGGCAGATGGCGGAGAGGGAACTGTTCAATCGTTGGTTGATGCGACGGGCGGGCACATTGTTCATCAAGTGGTCACGGGCCCGCTTGGTGAGCCTGTGGATGCTTTTTTTGGCATGTTAGGAGACAGTCAGACTGCTGTCATAGAGATGGCTGCAGCCTCTGGATTACACCTTGTTCCGCGAGAAAAACGTAATCCGTTATGGACGACATCGAGAGGAACTGGTGAATTAATACTTGCAGCGCTGGATAAAGGAGCGAAGCATGTGATCATTGGGCTTGGCGGAAGTGCAACAAATGATGGCGGTGTTGGAATGATGCAAGGATTAGGTGCAGCTTTCCTTGATAAAACAGGACATGCACTGACGTCAGGCGGCGGGGCACTTCATCAATTAGCTTCAATTGATTTATCTGGACTCGATCCAAGACTGCAATCCGTCCGGCTGGAGGCGGCTTGTGATGTGGATAATCCTTTAACAGGTGAGAGAGGAGCGTCTGCCGTTTTCGGCCCTCAAAAGGGAGCAGATGAAGAAATGGTTCAAGTGTTAGACAAGAACCTAGCTCATTTTGCACGAGTAGCTGAAAAGCAGTTCAATGTATCCTTTGAAGATGCAGCAGGGGCAGGAGCGGCTGGAGGACTTGGTGCGAGTTTATTAGGCTTTTTAAAAGCCGATTTGCAAAGAGGAATCGATATTGTGCTGAAAGCTGTTCATTTTGATGACATCATCAAGGAGGCAGACCTTGTCATTACGGGAGAAGGCCGAATTGACCGGCAGACCATTTATGGAAAAACGCCAATCGGCGTAGCCAAAGCAGCGAAGCAGTATAATCTACCCGTGATTGCCATCGCAGGCTCTCTTTCAAAAGACAGTGCAGTCGTACATGATCATGGAATTGATGCACTTTTTAGTATTGTTCCAGGTATTACCTCTCTTTCTGAGGCGATACGCGATGCAAATCTTCATGTAGAGAGAACAGCTCGGAATATCGCAGCTTTGTTAGAATTTGGAATAAAAAAGTAAAAGGTGAAAAATGTTTCCTTTTCTATCACATTCCTTCTATGAGAAATGTGGTAAAATCGATATAAATGATGTAGAAAGTTGGAGGAAACAAAAATGTCTAATCTACCGAATTGTCCTTCGTGCAGCTCACCTTATACATACGAGGACGGCAGTCTGCTGGTTTGTCCTGAGTGTGCGCATGAATGGTCACTTGAACAAGAGCAAGCGGCAGAGGAACAGCTTGTGGTCAAAGATGCGAATGGGAACCTGTTAAGTGATGGGGACACGGTCTCTGTCATTAAAGACCTAAAAGTAAAAGGTTCTTCATCCGTTTTGAAAATAGGAACGAAGGTCAAAGGCATTCGTTTAGTGGAAGGCGATCATAACATTGATTGTAAAATTCCTAGCTTCGGCGCAATGAAATTAAAATCAGAGTTTGTGAAGAAGATATAAACAAAAAAAGTTATACTATTAGAAATTGCTAAATCTGAGCAAGAAATAAGTATAAGAATGTTGTAGTTGTACAAAAAACACCTAAATTGTTAAAGGAAACATATCCCTTAATAAATTAGGTGTTTTATATTTTTATACAGTTTTTAAAATGATGAGGAACTATTCAAAGGAATATCCGTATATATTATTGGAATAATTTAAGCTTATCATTTCATAAATTAATTGAGTCTAAAAATAAATGGGAGATAAAAATGGAGTTTGGATATTTTAAGAAGCCTGTGATCAAAAAAACGACCAAATGTATACCAATAGTAATAAAGAAGAAATCACCATTGGATTTATAAAAAGATTTTATACAAACAAAGTTGAAAAGTTGATTGATCACATATTTGATGAGTTTTATGTGAATGTTGAAGTAATGGATTCGAATTCTAATATGATTGTAAAGGCTATTGAAAATAAATCTCTCCAATCAATGTTACGTTCAAATTGGGTGATAGAATGTAAAGATAAAGGAAGGTTATTATTAGAAGATAGAACTAAAATTAAAATAAATCCAACTATGAAATTAATAATAAATGAAACTATATACTATCTAAAGAAAGATTTTTCCAATAAACGTGTTAGATTAGAAAACTCAGAGCAGACGATAGCTGAAATTACATACGATAAAATAATACCTCCTGTAACAGTTAATATTGAAAAAAAGCAGGGTGACTTATCTTTACATCTTATCGCATGCCTCTATTATATATTTATGTTAAGAGAGTAAGCGGGGATCCTATAAGTGCATCATCATTTTGAATCCCACATTCTATAAACAGTATTTTAAATCATTACCTTAACCCTACCTTAAAAAAGGCAGATGATTCGCTAAATTTTGGCTAATCCCCTTCACAACTTTTGGGCATTGCTGTACCATATGGAAGTGTATTTCTATTTTTGACGGATCATGGTGTTTATCAGGAAATAGAATGATAGATGATACTTAGACAAAGAAGGAGAGGTAACGTGACGAACGTTTTAGAACTGCATAATGTATCTAGGCATATTCGCGGGAAAAAGATTGTTCAAGACTTGAGCTTTTCTGTCCAAGCGGGCGAAGTCTTTGGCTTCTTAGGACCAAATGGTGCAGGGAAAACAACAACCATTCGTATGATGGTCGGTCTTTCTCCCATTACATCTGGTGACATTCTGATTAATGGTCATAGTATTCAAACCTCCTATCAGCATGCCATCCAAGATGTCGGTGCCATTATTGAAAACCCAGAAATGTATAATCACTTAACGGCAAGACAAAATCTTGTTCACTTTGCCAGAATGAATGGGAAAGTGGATGAAGCGCGAATTGATGAGCTGTTAGAGCTAGTCAGCTTACAACATGTGAAACATAAACGTGTGAGTACATTTTCATTAGGAATGAAACAGCGATTGGGCATTGCGCAGGCACTCATACATAGACCGAAACTGCTAATCTTAGATGAACCAACCAATGGGCTTGATCCTGAGGGGATTCGAATGATACGAGATTACTTGAGAAGGCTTGCGAAGGAAGAAGGGCTGGCTGTTATTGTTTCAAGCCACCTCATGTCAGAGATGGAATTGATGTGTGATCGCTTTGCGATTATCCAAACAGGAAAGCTAGTTGCCATTGAGGATCAGCGTGCTGAGACGAAGCAGGATGATTTGGTTAATTATCGAATGAAGGTAGCAGCTGGTGAGCTTGAAGAAGCACAGAAGCTCATTGGTGCATTTGAGGAAGGCGTCACTGTAAGGGAAGAAGAGCAGTACTTATTTTTCTCTATGCTAGAAGAAAAAATGCCAGAATTAATTCGTCATTTGAGCAGCGCGTCTATTCATTTGTACGAAATCAAAATCGAAAAACAAACCTTAGAAGATAAGTTCTTAAGCTTAACAGGTAAAAAGGAGGCAGACGTATGATTCGCCTCATTCAAAACGAGTGGATGAAGATCAGTTATCGTATTGGTACTTGGATTATGGTTGGGCTTCTTGTATTAGGTATGGTTGCCACGCTGATCTTTGCAGTGAAAACAAATGACAAAGATCAAGCTTCAGGTGATTGGAAGACTGAACTGCAAGCGATCAATAAAGCAAACAAGGAAGAATTGAAAGAGGATAATATAGGATTTTATAAGAGATCCCTTGAAAGCGAAATAGCAATCAATGAGTATCGAATCAAGCATAATTTACCTCCTGTAGATCAATTCGGTAAAAATGCATGGACTTATGTGAAGATCAATGCTGATTTGCTTCAGCTGGTCGGTGTATTTGTGATTATCATTGCAGCGACGATTGTCTCGGCTGAATATAAGCATGGTACAATTAAATTATTACTCATCCGTCCACCATCAAGAATGAAAATTCTTTTATCTAAATACTTTACCGTTCAACTTTACTCTCTATTTCTGATCGCGGTCCTATTTATCCTGTCATTTATTCTAGGTGCGATCTTCTTTGGACTTAATCATGATTATGTGTACTTGTCCTATCAAAATGGTAAAGTCATTGAACAATCTCAGCTTACAAATATGGTGTCATATTATTTGGCACATTGTGCTATGTTTGTTGTACTAGGAACACTTTCTTTTGCCATTTCAACGGTATTTAGAAGTGAGGCCCTTTCTATTGCGATTAGTGTGTTAGCTTATATTGTTGGAGCATCCATCACAAGCATTTTGATGTTCTTCTTTGATTGGGCGAAATACTTATTGTTTGCCAACGATCCTGCACAATATTTCGCGGACACACCTACTTTTATCGAAGGTATGTCTCTAGGATTCTCATTAATCGTCCTAGTCATCTATTGGGCTATTTTCTTAGCCATTGCCTTAATTGTCTTCCAAAAGCGTGAAGTGAAAACAGGTTAATTTAACTTTTTAGGAGGTTTACACATGATGAAACGTAAAGGTGAAAAAATTATGGGGATTATTAGTATTGTCCTCAATGCCATTGGTGTTGGGTTTGGGGCATTAATCCTTTCTGTAGGTCCATCTTTTTATGATGAAATCAATGAAGTGTTAAAAGAGGAAGGAGAAACATTGCCGATCGAAACGCTTCAGGCTTCGGTTCATGCATTTGGTACTCAGTTCATGGTCGTTTCCACAATTGCGGCTGTGCTGTCGATTGTCGGTGTGATTTTCTTGAAAACTGACCGTCGTGCCGTGCTATCAGGTATTCTTTTCTTGGTTTCTGCTGTGACTCTTTTAATTGGAACAGTTGGCCTTGCATTCGTTCCAATGGTTCTATTGTTTATCATTGGATTAATGTCTCTTATTAGAAAGCCGAATACAGACATTCACACAAGTGAATATCCTTCATAATGATAGAAAAGACATGCGCATATCCGCGCATGTCTTTCTTTTTAAATGATGCCAATCAGCATCGCCACGAACAGAAGGATAATACTGAATCCCCACATCCAAAAGAAAGAGTAGCGGATGTGTTTCCCCATATCAACCCCTGCAAGACCTACAGCGAGCCAAACAGCGGGAGCAAGCGGGCTGACAAAGGTTCCGATGATGTTCCCAATCATCATGGCATATGCCGCAGAAGTGCCTGGTACGCCAACTTCAGATGTAATGGATTCAACAATTGGCAGAAGGGCGTAATAATAGGCATCTGTACTTGTCAGCATATCCAGAGGCACCCCAAGCAGCCCAACAATGATATGTAAAAATGGCAGCAAGAAGGCTGGTAAAATGTGAATACTGTCCACAGCAATGGCTTTCAGCATCCCCGTGCCTTCAAGAATTCCTAAAAATGACCCTGCGGAGAAAATGACAGCCGCCATCATCAGCGCACTAGGTGCGTGTGCCTTAATCCTTTCCATTTGCAGATTCACATTCGGAAAGTTAATCAATAGTGCCAGTGACAGGCCAATCATAAACATAAAACTAGCAGGAATCACGTTCAACACGAGAAGCACGACAACAGATACAAATAGGATAAGGTTGACCCAAATGAGATGATAACGCTTTAAAGAGGCGTCTCCCGTTTCACTAATAGACTGAATCGCACGATCCCAATCTGCGCCTTCTAGTTGAACCGCAGCTATTTCATTTGCAGCAATTTTCACCCGAATTCGTTTTTCTTCCCTTTTTCCTAAAATGAATGCCATCCCTAATACGAGCACAACGCCAATGAGCTGAATTGGAATGAGCGGCACCCAGAGTTCAGAGGGATCCATATTCAGGACACTTGCTGCCCGTCCAGTCGGTCCGGCCCATGGAATCATATTGGTTAATCCGGCACTCGTCCCGATTAATAACAGCAGTAAATAAGGACTCATATGTAATTTTTTATAAAGCGGAAGCAGTGCAGGTACAGTTAATAAAAAGGTCGTAGCCCCTGCTCCGTCTAAGTGTGCGATAACCCCAATCAAAGCAGTTCCCATTGCAACTGTGACAACATTTCCTTTTGTCAGCTTGATTAAAGCTTTAATTACAGGTTCAAAGAACCCTGTATCTTGCAAAATGCCAAAAAATAAAATGGCGAAGATAAACATGGTCGCCACCGGTAATACTTTGATAATCCCTTCCTCAAAGAAGGTTTGAATGTCATTGATCCCAAATCCCGCGATGAGTGCCCCTATTAAAGGCACCATGACCATGGCGACAATTGGACTTGCTTTCCCCCAAATCAGCAGCACAACAATCGTTAAAATAATCAACAATCCAACAAACGTTAACATAAGCCCCTCCCCCTGCAAATAAACCGTTTACATTTATCTATTCTTTTCATCCAATGCACTCCCATAGGTGCATTGAAAAAAAAGATTATCAAATTTATGAGTATGAAGCAACCGCTTTCATACCTATACAATGGTAAAAAAGGATGGAGAGACCAGTCGTAATGCGGCATCAAATATTGCAAAAAAATTTAGATAAAAAATAACTAATAAATTCACAGCGATAAATATGGGTATATATACTCATTAAAATCAAAAAGCGCCCAATAAATGGACGCTTCTTTCAATTATTTTTTCAGGATGACGTACTCGTAAGGATCAAGTTGAAGCTGCTCAGGCACTTGCTGGCCAGTCAGTATATTCTCATAGCTTGCCTCTGAATCTAGTGACATGTTCTGCTGCTCTTCTGAAAAATTCATCAAAAACACATAGTCCTGCGTACCGTCTGTTCGTTTTTGTACACTGACTCCTTCTGGAATTGCAGTGGATAGGACGGGCTGTATGCCAATGCCTGCGATAAGGTCTTCGTAAAACTCATCATAAAAAGCCTGTTCATTTTCTGAGGCCATATAGTATGCCTTCCCTTTTTCTAATGAACGTACAGTCAGGGCTGGCTGTCCTTCGTAGCAGCCATTCTCAAAATGCCCTAGCACAGAGGCCGTTTCAGGATGTATGGATTCGCAATATTGTCCGACATGATAGGTGCGTCCATTTCCTGTCGTCATTAACACATGTTCATCTGGCATCAATGTGTTGATTTCCTCTGCCCAAATGCCAAGTACATGGCGGAGAGGACCAGGGAAACCGCCGAGGAAACAGAGATCATTTTCATCGACCATGCCGCTCCAGTAAGTCGCAATAAAAATGCCGCCCGCTTTGACAAAGGCTTCAATTTTTTCTGCAACGCCTGGTTTGATCATGTAGAGCATTGGCCCAATAAGCACACGATAGGATGAGAAATCCTTTTCCATTCCGACAATGTCAACAGGAATGCCCTTTTTCCAAAAGCTTCGATAGTGAGTTTGACAAGCCTCTACATAGCGTTTGTTTGTATTATTTAAGCCTTGCGCATCATCAATGGCCCAGTGGTTTTCCCAATCGTAAATGATGGCAACCTCTGGCTGAACGGATGTGCCCGCAATTGGCTGCAGCTGCTCCAGTTGTTTTCCTAGATCAGCCACCTCTTGAAACACGCGCGTATGTTCATGACCGGAATGATCAACAACGGCACCGTGGAATTTTTCAGAGGCGCCTCGGCCTTGCCGCCACTGGAAATAAAGCACGGAGTCTGATCCGTGTGCAATGGCCTGCATGGCAGAAAGGTGTGCCATGCCTTGATGTTTGACCTTGTTCACTTCATGCCAGTTCACAAGGCTCGGCGTACTCTCCATGACGAGAAACGGCTGTCCGTCCTTTAATGAACGATACAAATCATGTACAAAGGCGACGTTTGATGCTAATTCGGCAGTTGTTTCTCTGCCGCTATGCCAAGCAGGATAGCTATCCCACGAGATCACATCGACCTCTTTAGCAAATTGATGATAATCCAGCCCAAGGAATGGACGCATATGCGGATAATCACCCATAAAGTTCGTGGTTACTGGGATATGAGGCGTCAATTCCCGCAGTGGCTTAATTTCATTTTGATAAAAATTAATCGTTTGCGCTGTGACAAAGCGCTTCCAATCCAGATTCATGCCGTGAATCATGTGCTCCCCGTGTGGTGCGGGAGACTCGATTTGTGACCAATCACTATACGTGTGGCTCCAAAATCCTGTCCACCATGCTTGATTCAAAGCCTCAAGATCATGATTGTATTTGTCCTTCAAATAGTCTCGAAATGCTTCCTGGCAAAGATCGCAATGACACTCGCCGCCGTACTCATTTGAAATGTGCCACATGATCAGTGCTGGATGATCCTTGTAGCGTTCCGCAAGCAGCCGGTTGAGTGTGTTCGTTTTCTCTCGATAAACCGGAGAGGTGAAGCAATGATTATGGCGCAGTCCATGTAAGTTACGCTGACGATTCGCTTCGACGCGCAATACTTCTGGATATGTTTGCGACAGCCAAGCAGGTCTTGCCCCGCTTGGCGTAGCGAGAATGGCGTGTGCCCCCTGCGCTGCCAAGCGGTCCATAATGTCATCCAGCCAAGCAAAGTCATATTGACCTTCTTTTGGCTCTAGCTTACTCCATGCGAATATGTTGATGGAGAATGTTTGACAGTGTGCAAGCTTCATTAATCGAAAATCTTCGTCAATGATCTCTGGCATATGGAGCCATTGATCTGGATTGTAATCGCCACCATGCAAAAAGCCTTTCACATTTGGGTGAACGAGTGGGTAACGCTTTCCCATTTTGTCACGTCCTATCCTTTTAGTTACGGTGTCATTTGTTTAAATACATCAAGAGAAGGTAGTGCTTTTCCGTTGAAATCAAACATCGCTTGATTTTCCCACGCATTTCCGACAGTACCGGTGGTTTGAATATAAGCGAGCCCGTATTGACTAGACCACGGAGCACCTTTCGCTGGAATCCAAAGCGGCTCCCAATAAAAGAATCCTTTTCCGCGGTTGTTGTTTACTTTTGAAATCTTTTCGGATAGATCTCGTATAAAAGATGCCTGGCCTTGAGGTGAGGCTGGATAGCCGGCTGTGTTGA
This sequence comes from Bacillus sp. 11B20, assembly GCF_056098985.1. Taxonomy (NCBI): domain Bacteria; kingdom Bacillati; phylum Bacillota; class Bacilli; order Caryophanales; family Bacillaceae; genus Bacillus; species Bacillus sp. 11B20. Next base: position 888,599 of record NZ_JBLZWZ010000009.1, on the reverse strand, counting down.
CAGAGTCTTGATTAAATGAGTTATCTAGGTTGTCACCGTTTGCTGTCGTAAAGCCGTAAGCAGTTTCCACCACGATGACGTCTTTGTTATAGCGGGCACTAATATCATTCATATTGGACGTAAGACCGCTAAAGCCGCCGTCCCAATACGGGTAATAAGATAAACCGATTGTATCGAATGAGACGCCTCGTTTTGTGATTTCATCAAACCACCAGCGGGATGCACCATTGTCTCCGCCATGTGCAAGGTGAAGCATGATTTTGATGTTTGAATCGACAGAGCGGACGGCATTTGTGCCAGCCTTTAGCAAAGCAGCGAGCCGGTCAAATTCACCACCGCCTTCACCCCAGCTTTTTCCGTTTGGCCACAGCATACCTGAGTTCAACTCATTCCCGACCTGAACCATATTCGGCAAGGCATTTTGCGCTCTCATCGCTTTGAGCACATCGCCTGTGTAAGTGCCGACTGCTTTTTCTAAATCACTTTGTGAGAGGGACGCCCACGCTTTCGGTTTGAATTGTTTACCAGGATCCGTCCAGAAATCACTGTAGTGAAAATCAAGCAGCACTTTCATATTTTGTGCTTTTGCACGTTTCGATAAAGCGATGGCTGTATTGAGATCATTTGTCCCGCCGTTATAAGCACGGCCTTGATTGTCATATGGATGGTTCCACAGTCTGATACGCACATAGTTGACGCCTTTATCCTTTAATAGCTTGAGCGGATCAACCTGCTGTCCGTTCTGGTTGTAGTATCTGCCACCGCTTTTCTCTACTTCTGCAAGCATAGAGATATCGGCTCCTTTGATGAAATCACCTTGCAATCCATTGATCGGCTGAACAGAAATCGCATCTGCCTTAGCTTCAGGCAAAACACCTAACCCTATCAGAAAGAAAAAGGCAACAGTGACAAGCAACCATTTTTTCATCAAATCTCCCCTTATCCTTTTGTCCCGCCTTGTGTGAGACCGGACACAAATTGTTTTTGTAAAACAAGGAACAATAAAGCGACTGGAATCGCAATGAGTAAAGCCCCGGCTGCAAAGGTCGTGTAGCTGGCACCCATTTTATCTGACACAAGATTGTACAGACCGATTGGGAGCGTATACATTTCGGGTGAGCGGACAATAACACTGGAAATGATGAAATCACCCAGTGGACCTGTAAATGAGTTGATTGCGACAACGGCTAAGATGGGCTTAGCGAGCGGCATAATAATTTGGATGAAAATCCGGAAATGCCCTGCGCCATCCATTCTGGCTGATTCATCGAGATCCTTCGGAATCGCATCAAGATAGCCTTTCATTAAATACGTATTCATCGGAATTTGTCCACCTGCATAAATCAAAATCAGGGCAAGGTGGCTATTAATGAGTCCAAGCATTTGAGCAAGAACAAAAATCGCAATCAGCGCTGAAAATTGAGGAATCATTTGCAGCAGCAAAAAGAGCATCAGCCCATTTTTCCGTCCTTTGAAGCGGAATCTGGAAAAGGCATAGCCTGTAAAACTAACAAGAATCAGCGTTAAAACCATAGTGGCAATACTGATCTTCATTGAGTTCCAATACCATTTTGCATAAAGTGCTCCCTGACCGAAGAACAGCTCGGTGAAATGGCTGAACGTTGGATTCTTCGGAAACATACTGGTACTCATCAGGCTGTTCCCAGGGTTAAAAGAAGCACCGATCGTCCAAAGCAGTGGATATAGAATACAAATGGAGGCAATGAAAAGGATAAAATAAGTGATGCTCAGGCGAATGAGCTTGTTTTGTTTTGATCCCATATCACATCATATCCTCCTCTTTGAATGAATTCGTTCTCTTAAACTGCCAGAGTGCAATGGCGATGACAAAGATTGAAAGTAAGATCGTGACTGCGGCAGCAAGTGCATATTGAGAAGACTGCATCGTGAGTTTGTAAATCCAAGAAACCAAGATGTCCGTTCCCCCAGCAGTTGAGCCAGCCACAGGCGGTCCTCCGCCATTAAATAAGTAGATGATATTAAAGTTGTTAAAGTTAAACGTATATTGCGTGATTAATATAGGTGCAATGGAATAAAGGACAAGCGGTAACGTGATGGACCGGAATTTCTGAAAGAAGTTTGCCCCATCAATGGTCGCAGCTTCGTATAGATCTTCTGGAATCGCCTGCAAAACACCGGTTGTCATAATGAAAACAAAAGGGAATCCAAGCCAAGTCTGCATCGCGATGAGGGCGATTTTGCTCCAAAATGGATCTGTTAGCCATGGTTTTGGATCAATCCCAATCGATGCAAAAAGTGTGTTGTTAATGGCTCCAAATGTATCGTTGAACAGTCCGGCAAACACCAAAATGGTCACAAAACCTGGAACAGCCCAAGGAAGAATCAAAATCGTTCTAAAAAAACGTTTTCCCTTTAAATCCTTCTGGTTGAGCAGAACCGCTAGAAAGATGCCAATGGCACATTGAAGGGTCGACGCAGCCAACGTCCATACGACGGTCCAGCCAAGTACATCAATGAAAGTGTCTCTCCAAATATCAATTGAAAAGATATTTTGAAAGTTCTTGATCCCTACCCAATCAATCAGATTGGCAGGAGGCGAGTGGTATAGATCGTAGTTCGTAAAAGCCAGCGCAAAGCTGAACATAATAGGAAAGACAACAGAGAATAGAAGTAAAAAGAAAGCAGGAGTGCTCATTAAGTAAGGAAAGCCTTGGTCGATAAGCTGATGATATTGAGCTCGGATGGAATGAAGCGGAACCCCTTGATCACGTTTTTTTCCGTTTATAAAAGCGTCACGCATCATGAGTACGTAAAAGCCGATACCAAAACCAGCTGTTAACAGTGCAATAATCCCTTTTGCCAAAAGAAAAACAGAGTTGTCACGAGGCAGCATCGTACCTAGTGTGAACAGCCCCCAGAAGCCAATATTAAATAAATCATAAAATACGATGATAAAAGAGACGCCGAATAGGAAAAAAAGTGCCCCTTTGCCGTACTGTTTATTGTATATCTGCCCCATCCCGGGTATAAGGGAGAACATTAGCGCCCGTCTCCGGTGTGTCTTTGATTCCACTATGTGTGTGCGGTCTAGTTCAAGGTTACCCGTCACGTCTAACACCTACTTCATATGAAATTAGATCAAATACGGGCAGCTTGATAGACTTAAAGGCTACCCGTGTTTGATAATTATTTGGAGTGATTTGCTTTGATTTGAGAGTCGATTTGATTGACCGCATCATCAAATGCCTTTTTCACATCTGTTCGTCCGGTTGCAATGAGGCCTAATGCGCTGTCAATCGGCTTCCACACCTCTGCCATTTCAGGGGTATTCGGTGTCAGCGTGGCATATTTCGTTTGTTTTGAAACAGCATCCGCATTGACGTTTTCAGTAATAATTGGATCCTTCATCAGCTTTTTCACTGGTGGAATTTCCTCTGTTACTTCAAATCGCTTCTTCGAATTTTTTTCATTCGTGATAAACTCAACAAATTTCTCAGCAAGGTCTTTATTTTTAGAATAAGAGGAGACGTTGTAGCTCTTTACACCTAAGAATGAGCTCATATGCTTTCCATTAGGGAGTGTTGGCAGCTCTGTTACGCCATAGTCAATTCCAGCTTCTTTATATGGACCAAATGACCATGGACCAGAAATGACAGCTGCCGCCTTTTTCTCTGTGAATAAGGAGTTGAGGACATTGATTCCTTGTTCACCAATGATACCTTTCGGGAAAAGTCCTTCGCTAAAGAATTTTTGAATGTATTTTCCGCCTTCGATGGCGCCATTGTTGTTCAGGCCAATATCATTCACATCATAGGAGCCATCGCTTTTCTGTTTGAAAATATAGCCCCCTGATCCGCCTAACACACTTTGTGCATAGTAAATTTCATCCCATTTCGCAACAAAACCGTATTTCCCGTCTTTTGTCAGCTTTTTCGAAAGGTCATACCAGTCATCAAGTGTAGTTGGTGCCTTTTTGACAAGGTCTTTGTTATAGAAAAGCACAGTCGTTTCAACGGATTTCGGAAGGCCATACAGCTTGCCGTCTACCGTTTGTGATTGAATGGATTCGTCTGTAAAGGAATCGATTACTTTTTGATCAGGCTTGATTTCCTGTAACAGCCCCTCAGTGACAGCTGATCCAATTTGATCGTGAGGCATTGTGATGACGTCTGGGCCTGTCCCGGCTGCTCCATCAAGGCGGAGAGCTTCGATTTGGTCAGCATACGCTTTTTCGACCACTTTGATTTTCACATCGTTTTGTTTTTCGAATTCTTTTACAGCGTCTTGAATCCCATCAGACTTTTTGACATCCTCCCATACTAGCAAGGTCTTTGTACCTGTAGATGCTGGCTGACTTCCGCTTGAATTGTCGTCTCCTGGCCCGCATGCTGAAAGTAGAAGCACAGCAGTACCAACGACTGCTGATAATGTCGCCCATTTTCCCTTTTTCATTGGTAATCCCCTCTCGTTCTTTTTTCACAGATGATAAGAAAACGCTTTCTTAATGTGAGAATATCAACTTAAGTAAAAAAAGTAAACATATTTTATTAAATTTATTAAGTAAAATTTTTTACTCATATAGAGAGAAAAGAAGCCCTCCACATTAGGAGGGGCTTCCAGTTGATTATATGGTGCTTTTTCGAAAAACAGGCTCTGAGGCAATCAGAACAGTTTTAGGCAATGTTCTGCCGTCCACAAGTCTTTCTAAAAGTAAATCGATCGCTGTCTCACAAAGTAATGACGTATGGATATGATACGTGGTGAGCGGCGGCGACACATATTGAGATACATGAATATCGTTGATACTAAAAACGCTGACGCGATTCGGCAGAGAAAATCCGCGCTCATTTAATGCTTGTAAGCAGCCGATGGCAAGAGGGTCACTAGCGACACAAAAAGCGGTGGGCAGATCATCACCGAGCTCATCAATCGCCTTCATCATGAGCGCATAGCCTTCATCGACTGAGAAATGGTGGCCGATATAGACCAATCGCTCATCAAACATATGGCGGGCAAGCATGTATTCACGGAAAGTCGTTTCACGAATATCTGGAATGTGCACATTCGTATTGAGGTCAAGATCTGTGCCGCCAATGAATCCAATGGATGAGTGTTCTTTTTCAATAAAAGAATCGACGATCTTTTCAACAATTCGTTTCAGGTTCGGCTTTACAGAATCAAAACGATCTTCATCCGGTGTCGTATCAATAAAGACAATGTGCGGAGTGACAGCATATAATTGGTCAAGCTCTGACGTTTTAAATCGGCCGATGGCGATGATCCCTTCTGTAGCAGGATCAATGGAATGAAGCCCATCAGAAGGATTGTAAGCGGTGACATTTAAGCTCCGAGTATTGGTGAGTTCCTCAATGCCGAGTCGAATGGATTTAAAATAAATATCTTCAAGCTCTTCCTTTTCGGTCATCCAATAGAGAAAGGCGATTTTTTTTAATGAATGTTTGAATGTCTTCTTTTGGTAGGACAAAGCTTCTGCGGCGGCATATACTTTTTCGCGTGTTTGATCGGTGACAGATAGGTTGGGATCTTGGTTCAGTACGCGAGATACCGTTGCAATGGATAAGCCTGCTTTTTCTGCAATGTCCTTTATTTTAGCTGCCAAATCAGCACCTCCTATAGAAAATATCTCCTCTTAGTATAGAGTCTTTAAAAAAATTAGTAAATATTTTTATTAAATTGTTTTCGTTTAGGCGGTTCTTTACGTGCTGGAAAGGAATTAGTAAGATATATATATGTAAGGTGTTGGATTAAGATTTCTGATAGGAGAGGGACCGATGTATTACGATGCACTGAAGACATTTGTAACAGTGGTGGAGGAGAAGAACTTTACAAAAGCAGCCCAAAAGCTGCGGATTTCTCAGCCGAGTGTCAGTCTTCATATAAAGAACTTGGAGCAGGAATTCCAGACCGTTCTGCTGAATCGTTCGCCAAAGCAATTAACCGTTACACCAACTGGGGATATGCTGTACCATCGATCAAAACAAATCATTCGTCTCTATGAACAGGCGAAGCAGGACATTTATGAGCATCATCATTTGGCAAGAGGAAAGCTGACCATCGGGGCGAGCTTCACAATTGGTGAGTATGTGCTGCCGCAAATATTGGCGGAGTTTCATCAGCTCTATCCGCATGTTGATATTGAGGTGGTCATTGATAATACAGAGGCGATCGCCGGACACGTCCGTTTATTCCATGTCGATATCGGTTTGATCGAAGGACAAACCAATGACAAAGAACTTTCTGTAGAAACTTTTCTAGAGGACGAGCTGTATATTGTGGCGCCATTAGATCATCCTTTTGCCAAGAAAAAAGATGTCACCATTGATCAATTACAAAACGAAACATGGATCACGAGAGAAGAGGGATCAGGGACAGGAGAATATTTACAGCATGTCCTGAAATCAAATGGACTGAAAGCACGAACCTTTGTGACCTTTAGCAGCAATCAAGCCATTAAAGAAGCTGTGATCCACGGAATGGGTCTTTCTGTTTTATCTAAATATGTCCTCCAGCGAGGCAGCATTGGCGGTGAATTGGCTGTTATTTCTGTGAGAGGCATGGATTTCAAACGAAAATTCTCCTATGTCGAGTCACCGATGACTGGGGGAAATAAAAATAAGGAATTGCTCGTTGAATTGTTAAGGAAAGAGAAAAAAGGAGCTTCTCCAAAATAGGAGAAGCTTCTTTTTTTATAACCCTTTGATTTTGATTTCATCGACTGGAAGGAAGATTTCACCTGTATCTGTATATTTCATGGTGACCTGATCGCCCTCTTTTAAATAGATGACGAGAGGTTCTTTTTCAGATGACATAGTGTAGCTTTTTCCATCGTCTAGCAGGAAGTTGACGGTTGTATAATCACCGGTCTTTTCTTTGTAGACTCGTTTGACCTTCCCTGCTGCTTCTTTCTTTTCTTGCTTAGAGGAACTGTTAACGGTACCGCCGCCTTTTTGCAGAGCTGTTTTATAGGCTCTCAGTGCTTCGTTTGGTGTAGAAGCGTACGCAGCGATTTCTGGATTGGCTGCAGAAACGATAAAGTAGTTTTGCAGGAATCCATTTGAATCGAGAACCGGTGTGAGCCAGCTGGCTTCACCATAGAAATTATAGAGAATCGGCATGCGCCCTTTCCATTTCTTCTCGATGAATCGTTTCTCAATAATTTGCAGAGCGCCCTGAGAATCCATATAGGATTCTTCAAGATTTCCGGTATAATAAGTCGCTTTTCCTGTCCGGGCATTTGTGAGGGCATATCCGAGCATGGAATCAACGCCCTCTTTCGGACTTGTGAAATCTGTGAAGTAATACATATCTCCTTTTGAATCAAACACTGGGCTCACATTGGCTTCCGTTCCTTCATCGGAAGGCAGCTTTACATCTGACTTCCCAAACATACTGTTCCAGAACCCGTGAATATAGTTTCCGAAATAGCTGTTTTGCAGGCTGACCGCCTCTGGTGAAACAGCACCGTCGATAAAGGCAGGTACTTGATCTAGAGCATATTTCTTCGTGGCACCCGTTTTGGCATCAACAACGACCACACCGGAAGCTTTAAAGCCGTTTCGTGCAGAGATGAAATCGCCATACGTTTGAATGTAATAAGGCTTGCCGTCATCATTGATTTCCAGCTGTGTATCGCCGTAGAAAATCAAATCTGGGTACTGGAGACGGATATGCCGCTCAATTTCTTTGTTGAAATAGGAGGAAGGCGTATAAACCATCTCCGTCTTCACGAACTTTGGATTAGCAGATGAGTCAGTCGCGCTTAATGTAAAGTAACCCGGCGTGCTGCCTGCACGAATCCATTTAAAGAAGTCCGAGAATTCCACCGGAGCGATGTAAACATACTCACCGTTGACCTTCTGAATTTGCAAGCTGCCAAGCTCATAGTAGCTTGTATTTGGAACCTGTCCGAACGATTTCTTCATTTTATTACGAGCAAATTGAGGCGGTACACTCGCAGGTGTTTCTGTCTCTTCAAACGCTTTGATTTCTACTTTTTGCTCCATTTTGGAGACATCGAATTTCTCATTCGCATTGAATAGAAAAGCTGTCGCCATGTAAACACCGAGCAGTAATAGAATAAGGAACAGCACGCCTTTGATTTTACGCTCCAATCCAACTGACAAAAAGGCGCCTGCTGCTGTCACAACAAGACCAATCAGCCATAGGGAGGAAGGGTTCCGATCTAAATTGGTGATGTAATAGAAAACAAAAATACCGATCATAAACAGTAAAGCAAGGCCAGCAATCCACATGAACGGCACCTGCTGTTCTGTTCCTTTCTTTCTTATAATCAACCTAATTGGTGTGAGCAAAAGGGTCAGGACAAGACCGATCACAACCGAAAATAACAGAATATATCCCACAAACAGATCTCCTTTCAAATCAATCACTCTTTTAGTATATACGAGTGAGGCGGGGAAAAGATTCATCGGATGGAAGGTTCATCTAAATGCCAATCGAGTTGATGGCGGAACGAACATCTTCTTTCAGTTCGTAAAACTTGAGTCTTTGTTCAATTTTTTCTATTAAGGCATCAATGGCTTGACCTGACATATGTGTTTGGATGCGATTTTGATGTGTATACACTTTGATCTGAAGTTCATCGATTAGATCTAAAATTTTTTCCGCTTCTTGACGGTCATCTGCAAACTCATTTTGAAGCTGATACCGGATGGCTCTGATAAGTGCTGTTTTCTGTTCTTCTTTAATCTTTGCTTTCAAAGCTGCCAGCTCTGCTGGTGTCATGTCTTCCGTGTCAAAGTTTGCGTTTGAGAAGATGGAGCTTGATGTATGCGTATCTGTCATTCTTTGCAAAAAACGATCTGCATCAGTTGGTTGTTTCTTTGAAAATTCCATTTATCGTACTCCTTAAGAAATACCCATGTTCTTTGCCAGGGCTGTATCTGCATTGTGGTATTGTTTTCCAAGATCGCTCATATCATCTGATATTGAGTCCATCCACCTTTTCATATTCATAGCGCTATCTATCGCTGTATCATACTTTTTGACCGAATAGAACTCATTTTCAAGACCTTCTGTTTTTAAGTGGCGAATCACGGCATCTACATCTGAAGCCGTCAGCTGATCATACGAACCGAAACCGACAATTTGTTTGTATCTCGAACGAACTCGTTCTACCGATTGATCTACTTTGTCATCGAGTTTCTCAATTTTGCGAATGATTTGCTGCATATGGTGATCAGCATATGTCGAGAATTTACGCCCTGTGTTCATGAGAACGTGGGACTTAATTAAAATCGCCACTACACTATGCGGATCAACATTAGATTGACCCAACTGTTGTAACATGGCCGTAGTAAGAGAAGGATTTTTTTTCAACATATCATCAATGGTTTGAACGGAGCCATCTGGCGAAAAGGTATAACGATCTAATCCATGGCTGCCAGCGAGGGCTTCAAGAAATAAATTCGCATCCAGTGAAGGATTCACACTCATTGCCCGATTGAGGAGGTCTTTTATGAATTGGACGGCTTTTGAGGAGTCCTCGGAGTAATCGACGCCTTCAGGGAGAGCGGCATCATACATCACTTTCACTCGACCGATTTCTGTCGTATGCCGATTTAAAAGAGAAAGCCCGTCATTGAGATTGATATATTCTGTTAATCTACTGCGGTAATCGCCTTTTAATGCTTTAGCTTGTAGACCATCCGATAGATTTGGGTAAATATTCGGATTCTCAAAGGTGACCCCGCCTTGAATAAAATCATTTTTGACAAGAACATAGGAAGCATTTGACCCGCCGAGTGAATGCCCTGTCACATACATCTTCGCATTCGGCATTTTCTTATGGATTTCTTTCGCATATCGATCCGCTTGGACCATTTGATTCTCTGCACCATGCTCAAATGGGATATTTTTAATCAGATACTTTGTATCCGAAACCATCCAATCTTGAACGATTTCATTTGTATAGGCGGTTGTGCCTGTTGTCAACTTAGTCGTCACTTCCTGTGAACCCTTCGACCGACTAAAAGGAGGCAGCTTCGTCAAAATGGTAGAAAGAAGATCATCTGACTCTTTTTTTCCATGTTTTTTAATGGTATCTTTATATTGGCCTGCACCAATCGGTTCAGAACCACGGTAGGCGATGACGGCGTTTTTGATTTTGGTGAGGTTTCTTCCGCCATCTGAACGATCGAAATCTTCTTCTGATACCATGGTTAGTGCGTTAAGTCCTTCTTTTGTTTCTTTATGGTCAACGACATACATGATTTTACCACTTTTAAAACGTATATCTTTGGAATTTTTGTAGTTGAAAATGTCATAAGATGCTGATGATATTTCATTATATTCTTTATCGCTAAGTTTATTAATAGAAGATTTATTGGTCAACATTTACACTCCTGTAATATTTATCATATATATTATAAGATATAGTGTGATAAATATCTATAAAAAAAGGTATAAAAACCTACCGATTAATATTAAAAGGAGCGGGAGCCATTGTGAAAAACAAATTGAAATTTTTTCTAATTATTTTGATTGCTATCGTTATTATTCTAATAGTATCACTTATATTTCAACAAGATAAGGGAAAAAGAACGAATGAATCAGGAGGTAAAACAATCGTGCAAGAGAAGAACGATCGAGAAAAGGCAGAAGAATTCGCAAAGGAGATGAAACCGAAAGTAGAAGAACGTTTACACAAAATAGATATTCACAACTTTATCAAAACCATAACATTTGATAATGGAGTAAACATTAATCCAATGGGCTATATAATAATTAGAGGTTATATTAATGGTGACCCAGAAAAGTATGATTTCTCTGCATCATTAGAATATCGATCAAAGGAAGTAGGTACGATGACCTTTTCTCCTGATTTATCTTATCGCTTTAAAGACTGGGGTAAATATAAAGATGAGCCAGAATTAAAGGAAAACTATCTTAAACGACTTTCTGAGAAAGAACGTGAACAGTATCTTAAAGATATTGGAGAAAAAGAGTAAAACAGGTATTTAAGTGCCTGTTTTTTATGTTTCATTCATAAAAAGGTGGAAGTGCTAGATATGAAAAATACAATAAAACTTGTTGCTGTATTAGTTGTGATCATTCTTGTCTCAGTGATTTCGTTAATCGTTCAGCACAATAAGCAAAGTCAATCAAATGTAGATGTAGAGGTAAAAGAAAAAAGCGATCAAGAAAAGGCCGAAGAATTCGCAGAAAAGATGAAACCAAAAATTGAAGAACGTTTACACGAAGAAGATATTCACAATTTTATCAAAACCATCACATTTAAAAAAAATGTATCTATAAGCCCTATGGGTTATGTCACAGTTGATGGATATATAAATAATGAGCCTGATAAATACCATTTTTCTGCATCATTAATATACAAATCTAATGAAATAGGTTCGATGAGTCATTCCCCTGATTTATCAGATCGCTTTGAGAACTGGGATGATTTTGATCCGCAAGTGAAAGAAGATTTTTTGAATAGTCTCTCTAAAAAGGAACGTGAACAGTATCTAAAGGACATTGGAGAAAAAGAGTAATAAGATCAACCTGCTAATATTCCCTAAATAGTTGAAACAGGCATATGCTATCATTCACCTAACAACACTTACAAACAAGGGAGAGATTTCACCCATGGTAAATACAAAGAAATTGATCTTGGATGTAGATACTGGAATCGATGATGCGATTGGGATTTTGCTGGCAGTGAAAAGTAAGCAGTTTGATATGTTGGGGATTACAACGGTGTGCGGGAATGTGTCTGTCGATACCGCTACTTTGAATACGTGTAAAGTGCTTGAGCTGGTTGAGGCAGATAACATTCCTGTCATCAAAGGTTCAGCAACCCCTCTTTTAAGAGCACCTCATTATGAACATCGGGTACACGGTGAGGATGGAATTGGCGGCGCTTTAAAGGATGCCTGGCCTAAGAAGACCGCAGATGCTGGTTTTGCGCCTGATTTTATCATTGAACAAGTGCTGCAGTATTCGAAGCAGGTCACGATTGTGTTGACAGGGCCCTTAACGAATTTAGCCCTTGCGGTAAAAAAATGCCCTGAGCTGATTCATCACGTGAAAGAGGTCATTTTTATGGGGGGAGTCGTGCAGGGACAGGGGAATGTCACACCGGTTGCGGAATTTAATACATATGCAGATCCAGAAGCGGCAAAATTGGTGCTGGAGGCTGGGTTCCCTTCATTGACTCAAGTAGGGTTGGATGTCACGAGACAGGTCTTGTTAACAGATGGGAGAATCGATGCCATTCAAAATGAAACGTTGGCAGCTTACATCAGAGAGAGTACAAGCATTTACCGCCAGCGCTATTTTGAGCGCAATGGTGTGTGGGCGTGTGCCATGCATGATCCGCTTGCTGTAAGTCTTGCCATTAACAAGGAGCTTGTAAGCACACAGGCTTTTCATGTAGAAGTGGAGACGAAGAGTGAGTTTTGTGACGGTCAAATGATCTGTGATTTTCAGCACCAATGGCAGAAGGAGCGCAATGTCCAAGTGTGTATGGATGTAGATGCTGAAGCTTTTTTTGATTTATTGATCAAAACGATGAATTCATAAAAAAGAAGTCTGTGCAAACAGGCTTCTTTTTTATAAGATGGGAACATGAGGAAATGTATGCGCTCACATGAAAAGGAAGGAGTGAAGTCAATTGGCTTCTGTCAGTTTAAGTAGTATTGAAAAAATACGAGCAGCAAGCAGAGGGTTGCCGCCAAAGCTGAAAGGAATAGCAGAACATATTACGAGTGAACCTGGCGACATTATTCATTTATCTATTGTCGAGCTTGCCAAAAAGACAGCGAGCTCAGAGGCAACGATTTTTCGTCTTTGTAAAAGGCTTGGATTTGAGGGCTTTCAAGATTTGAAGATTGCAATTGCCCAGGAAATAGATCAAACAAAGCCTGATTATGTAGACGAAGAAATGAGTCTTGATGATGATACGGCCGTTTTTATGCAAAAGGTTTTTCAGGCGAATATATCCGCATTAAAGGATAGCTTTCAATTGTTGAATCCAGAAGATGTAGAAAAAGCCATACAACTCATTCATGAAGCAAAGCGCTTAGAGTTTTATGGGAGTGGCGGGTCTGGCCTCATTGCAACAGACGCTTTTCATAAATTTATGAGGACAGGCATCAACTGTATTGTTCACACCGATTCTCATTTTCAAGCGATGTCTGCCGGTCTTCTCGACCAGCACAGTACAGTGATCGGTATATCTCATTCTGGCCGGAATAAAGATTTACTCGATGCGATGAAAACAGCAAAGGAAAAAGGCGCGAAAACCATCGGTATTACAAGCTATCAGCGCTCTCCATTAAGCCAGCTTGCTGATGTTACATTGTATACATCGACGCAGGAAACGGCCTTTCGAACAGAGGCGATGTCTGCAAGACTTGCTCAGCTCACTGTCATTGACGTACTATACTTTGCACTTGCTCACTTAAGGCAGCAGGAAACTTTATCGAATTTAAAACAAATGAGAGAAACCATTTCACAAAAAAGGGTGTAATGGTTTCAAAAATAAATTTTTCTATTAATGAAAAATGCTGTTGTGGTAACGATTGTGAGCTTTTAAGTGAAAAAAATTTTCTTTTCAGTCGTTGAATGTCGAAAAAATTATTCCTATAATGGGATTTAACAGGTATATGAAAACAGTAAATATGATTTCAAATCAATGATTGGGCGTGATACAGATGAAGGGAAACCAGGCGGTAATTGGTTTGGATATTGGAACAACAAGTACAAAGGCGGTTCTGTTTGGACAACAGGGGAAAGTGATAGCAAAGCATTCGGTTCCTTATGATCTCATTCAGCCCCAACCAGCATGGGTTGAACAGGACCCTGAACATATATTAGAAGCTGTCATTGCAAGTGTAAGAGGTGTGTTGACGAAAGCAGCATTTGATGCAAAACGTCTCATAGGCATCGGAATTAGTACAGCGATGCATTCCTTGATTGTGATGGATAAAGATGGCAAGGCGTTAACGAACAGTATCATTTGGGCAGATAACAGAAGTGCAGAACAAGCGAAGCAAATCATTTCGGACATGGATGGCTTCCAAGTGTATAAAAGAACCGGTACACCGATCCATCCAATGTCACCGCTTTCAAAAATAAGGTGGTTCAAGGAAATGGCACCTGATGTCTTCAAGAAGGCAGCGAAATTTATTTCCATCAAAGAATATATTCTTTATCATTTCTTTGGCCAGTATGTGGTCGATTATTCAATTGCTTCAGCAACAGGGCTGTTCCGATTGGAAACGCTTCAATGGGATGAAGAGGCGCTTCGTATTACTGGAATTAAAGCCAATCAATTGTCTGAACTTGTTCCGACGACGCATCAGCTGAGAGGTCTTCAGCCAGAGATCGCCCTGCGAATGGGTATTGCGGAAGATACACCATTTGTGGTTGGTGCGAATGATGGGGTTCTAGCGAATTTAGGTGTGGGAGCGATTGGAAAAGGTGAGGTGGCTGTCACGATTGGGACAAGCGGTGCAGTCCGTACGGTCGTGGACAAACCAATCACAGATGAACAATCAAGAACGTTCTGCTATGCGCTGACTGATAAGCATTGGGTGGTTGGAGGACCGACGAATAATGGCGGAATCATGCTGAGATGGCTGAAGGATGAATTTGGATCCTCGGAGGTGGAGGTAGCAAAGCGCCTTGGAGTGGATCCTTACGATCTGATGATTGATATCGCGAAAAAAGTTCCAGCCGGCTCAGAGGGGCTGCTGTTTCTGCCATTTTTAACGGGTGAGCGTGCACCTTATTGGAATCCAAATGCGAGAGGTACTTTCTTTGGGATCGGTCTTCAGCATAAGCGGGAGCATTTTATAAGAGCTGTGTTAGAAGGCGTCATTATGAGTGTTTTCTCAATCGGTGTTGCCTTAAGGGATTTAACCGGTTCAGCAAAGGATGTCAGGGCATCGGGCGGTTTTGCGCGATCTCCGCTGTGGCGGCAAATTTTAGCGGATACGATGGGCAGGGAAGTACTTGTTCCAGAAAGCTACGAGGCATCAGCACTTGGGGCGGCTGTCCTCGCACTTCATAGTTTAGGTTATATGAAAGAGATAGAAGAGGTTCAAGATTGGATTCGAATCTCTGCCCGTCATGAACCAAATATGGAGAACAATGAAACATACATAGAATTGTTTTACTTATATGAGCGCCTCTATGACAAACTGAAGGATGAATTTGATGTCATCAGTGCGCTGCAATTAAAACAAAATCATTAAACATCAGGGAAAAGGTGGGAGAGCATGCTTTTATTCATCGTGATTGCAGCAATTGTCCTTTTACTCATCCTCATAACAGTTGCTAAGTTGAATCCGTTTGTGAGTTTAATTATTACTTCTATGTTAGTCGGCTTTGCCACAGGGATGGACCTGCAGGAAATCATTCAATCCATTAAAACAGGGTTAGGCAATACGTTATCATTATTGGCCATAGTTCTAGCGCTTGGCACCATGCTTGGGAAAATGATGGCTGAATCAGGTGGAGCTGAGCGGATCGCTCACACATTAATCGGCCGGTTTGGGACAAAAAATGTGCATTGGGCAATGATGTTTGTTGCCTTTATTGTGGGGATACCTGTCTTTTTCCAGGTCGGATTCGTTCTTCTCATTCCTTTATTGTTTACGATTGCGATTGAAACGGGCATCTCGCTCGTGACAATTGGGATTTCGCTCATTGCTGGCTTGTCTGTCGTTCATGGTCTTGTGCCGCCTCATCCAGCTGCCATGGCGGCTGTCAGCATCTATCATGCCAACGTGGGGAAAACCATTTTCTTTTCCATTATTGTCGGTTTACCGACAGCTATTATTGCTGGGCCGCTGTATGGAAAGTGGATTGGAAAACGGATTCATAAACCAGTTCCGGAGCTGCTGAGAAAGCAATTTACTGAACGCAATGAAGATCGAAAACTTCCCGGCTTTGCAAATACGATGTTTACGATTTTGGTGCCAGTGATTCTAATGCTTCTTGCCACACTGGCAGATATTATTTTACCAGAGGACAGTTTATGGTTTCAGATATTCAAGTACATTGGAGATCCAATTACAGCACTGCTGATTGCAACCGTGTATTCTTTCTTCAGTCTTGGCTTTGTGCAAGGGATGAGCCGTGACCGGGTGCTTTCCTTTAGTAATGAGTGCTTAGGTCCGATCGCTTCCATTCTGCTTGTCATTGGAGCAGGCGGGGCTTTCAATAATGTGCTTATCGATTCAGGTGTCGGTGATTATATTGCAGATTTAGCCAAACACTCGCCGATCTCGCCAATTTTGCTTAGCTGGCTGATTGCTGCGGTTATTCGTGTGGCAACAGGATCTGCTACGGTCTCCATGATGACCGCAGCCGGTATTGTCGCACCGATTGCTGCATCTATGCCGGATGTGAGCAGAGAGCTTCTAGTGTTAGCTACAGGGGCGGGTTCGTTGATTTTGTCTCACGTGAATGACTCTGGTTTTTGGCTGATTAAAGAGTATTTTGGTATGACCATTAAAGAAACGTTTTTGACATGGACGGCTATGGAGACGATCATTTCTGTTAGTGCCATTGCATTTATTATGATCATTAATATGTTTATATAGTGAAACGCAACAGCCTGATTCTTCGGAATGGGGCTGTTTTTGCTTTTAGCCATACCACCTTTTTCAGATTGGGGTAAAATGAAGATATTGAGAAGTGGGAGGCGGACAAGATCGAACCATTAAAACACGTTTATCATGAATTATTTATTGCAGAATTAGCCGAGAAACTTGCACAAGCGTCGACTGGATTTGATGCTGAAGAATTCCAGCGGCTTGTGCTCCAAAAGGATTGGGAGCAGCTGGAGTTAAAAGGCAGAATGAGAAGAGTCACTGAATCAATACATGCCTGTCTACCTAAGGATTATGAGCAGGCAATTGAGGTGCTGCGTCAGACAGCCCCGCATTTTTCAGGACTTAGTGCGCTTGTATTTCCAGACTACGTCGAAACGTACGGTCTAACACATTGGGATATCTCGATCAAGGCGCTCGAATTCTTTACGCCTTTTTCCACTTCTGAATTTGCTGTTCGGCCTTTTCTAATTCAGGATCAAGACAAAATGCTGGCGCAAATGCTCGTATGGTCACAGAATCAAAACGAGCATATCCGGCGGCTTGCTAGTGAAGGATGCAGACCACGTTTGCCATGGGGATTAACTGTTCCTGCACTTAAAAAAGACCCTTCGGTTACGTTCCCTATATTAGAAAACTTGAAGTCGGACCCAGCGCGGTATGTGCAAAAAAGTGTAGCGAACCACTTAAATGATATTTCTGCAATTCAGCCTGATCTGATGAAGAAGACGGCTAAAAGCTGGTATGGAACGAATGAACATACGAACTGGATCATCAAACATGCATCCCGTACCTTACTAAAAAAAGGCGATCCAGATATCATGGCTTTGTTTGGTTATGGGGACGATCCATCTGTTCAAGTAACGGATTTGAAGGTAGTGCAAAATCCAATTCGTATTGGAGAGAAAATGATCTTTCAATTTACACTTCAAGCTGCTAAGCCACTAAAGTTGCGTGTAGAGTATGCCATAGACTATGTCAAAGCTCGGGGTACCCGCAACCAAAAGGTATTTAAAATCACAGAGTTTGAAACAAGTGCAGCGTTACATAGAGAATTCGTCAGGTCACAGTCCTTTCAAAATATGACGACGAGAAAGCACTATGAGGGAATCCATACTTTAACGATTATCATCAACGGCATTCCAAAAGCGTCGGTTGATTTTGAAGTAACAGAAGATAGCAGCTCATGAAAAAACCCGCCATTTCGGCGGGTTTTGGCGTTTAAGCCTTCTTTTTCATTAAGAATGAAGCGATGATGGCAGCGACTAAGAAGCCGATGCTGATAATGGAGCTAGGCAGGTTTTCTTGTCTGAATAGGAACAAAACAAAGCTCAAGCTGAGTACAAGACCTGCAAATAAAGTCAAATACGGAAACAGCCACACTTTGAAATACGGCTCCTGTGGATATTTTGGACGTAGCTTTAGATGTGCCATACAAATGCTGATCCAAATGAGTGAAACCGCAAAACCAGGAATAGCCAGCATATAGCTGAAAATTTGGTCCGGATATAAGTAAGCAAAGAATGTTCCAATGAGAAGAAATAGAACGGTGACCCATAAACTCAAAATGGGTACGCCTCTTTTGTTGACCTGTGCCAGCTTTTTCGGCCCGCCATCTGATTTAGAAAGAGAATGAATCATTCTCGTCGTTCCATAAATTCCAGAATTCGCCGCAGATAGAACGGCTGTAATCAAGACGAAATTAATGAAGTGAGAGGCGCCTTGCATACCAGCAGCAGAGAAGACTTGGACAAAAGGACTGTTATTTGGGTCAATTTGATTCCAAGGAATGAGTCCGCAGATGATCAAAATCGGCAATGTGTAGAATAAGATAATCCGCCACATCATACTTTTGACTACTCCAGGCAAGACCTTCTCCGCATCCTTTGTTTCAGTAATGGTCAGCCCGATCAATTCAGAGCCTCCATAAGAGAAAATAACCACTAAAAGTGATGCAAAGATCGCTCCCCATCCGTTCGGGACGAAGTTTTGATAGTTGGTAAGCGCTGGTGTGCTTTGTTCGTTTGGAATGATCCCAAATAATAATGCTGCACCGAGAATAATAAAGACAATAATAACGAAAATCTTCATTCCAGCGAACCAAAATTCAATTTCACCAAAGTATTTTACATTATTTAAGTTAATTCCGATGACTAAGAGTGAGCAAAGTAAACATAGTGACCATAGCGGTACGTTCGGCAGCCAGTATTGAAGCAGACTGCCAGCTGCAATAATCTCAATGACACATACAGTGAGCCACATAAAACAGTAAACCCAGCCGACGACAAATGAAAAACGTTGACCAAGCGCAATTTGTATAAGGTCGCGTAGATTATTTCCCGGGTACACAATGGCCATTTCGGCTAATGCTGCCATCACAATGAGGAGCAGCAATCCGGCAAATACATAGGAAAAGATCACCCCAGGACCTGCTAAACCAATTGTATCGGCACTTCCTTTAAAGATTCCTGTACCAATGACCCCGCCCATCGCAATCATGCGAATGTGACGCGGTGATAAAAGCTTTTTTAATTCTTGTTGCTCCTGATTCGCGCTCATGACGTTCTCCTTTTTTAAAAATGCTTATGTTCCATTTTCTTTTTTCAAGACGCCAGTGTCAATATAAAAAAAGAGATTTTTCAGACAAAAACAGAGGTTGATTCTATCATTTTACCCACATAACTCCATAAAACACTTCCTTCATCCAAATCCAACATATGAAATCCCATGAAAAAATAAACATTTGCCTTCATTATGACATAAACAATTGTCTGTTTTTGTCGATATATCTTTTGTATTACTAAAGTCCTAATAAAGAATTGTTTATAACTGTAAAATATTTCAAAAACGTAAGAGTTGAAAGGAGTTATGAAAGATGTTTAAGAGAAAAGGAAATGATTCATCGTCTGAAATCCTTCTGAGTGAAAGCAGCCAATTAATAGAAAAAATCGAAAAAGGAGACCTTTCAGCAAGACTAGACACTGCTGCATTCTCTTCAAGCCAAACGATAGAAGCGGTAGCGCAAATTAATGAAGCTTTGCAAAAGATGCAAGAAGCAAATGAAAATATTCAAATGAGGGTGGAATTAGTGACAAAAGCCATTAAAGTTGGCTTATGGGATATGGTCGTCATCGCTGGAGACCCGGTCAATCCAAAAAATGAATTTACATGGACGGATGAATTCCGCAAAATGCTAGGCTTTCAAAATGAGCACGATTTTCCAAATCTATTAGACAGCTGGGCATCTCGAATACATCCGGATGAACAAGAATATACATTAGATGCATTTGCTTCGCATTTATTGGACCATTCGGGGCGTACGCCGTATGATATCGAATATCGCTTAAAGTTAAAAAACGGAGATTATCGCTGGTTCAAAGCAACTGGAACGACCGTTCGTGATCGAAATGGTGTCCCTCTTCGTGTGGCGGGAGCACTTTTTGATATTCATGATCAGAAATTGAAAGAAGAAGAGCTGCAAGCATTCGTCACAAGATATGACTTAATCAACCGTGCGCTTGTCGAAGCTCCTTGGGACATGGTGGTAGAGGCCGGCGATCCAGTCAATCCAAATAACGAATTCTGGTGGTCTCCGCAGTTCAGATCAACTCTTGGCTTTACGGATGAAAAAGATTTCCCGAATGTTCTGAGCAGCTGGAGCGATCGTCTGCATCCTGAGGATCAAGAAATGGCTCTCCAAGCTTTTGCAGATCATTTAAATGACCACTCAGGCCGCACACCATTCGACATTGATTACAGATTACAGAGTAAAAATGGTGAGTACCGCTGGTATCATGCGGGTGGTGAAACCATTCGTGATGAAAAAGGTGTTCCTCTTCGTGTGGCAGGAACTATTCGTGACATCACGTTAGAAAAAAACAAAGAGAAAACAGCGGATGAAATGGCTTCACAAGTAGAACAGCTTTCAAGTTCTATTAGCGAGATGGTATCGGGCATTAGCTCTGTGACAAATCAAGCACAGGAGCTTGCTGTTGCTCAAGAGCAGTCAACGTCTGCCGCCCACTTAGCAAAAAATAGTGCAGATGAGACGAAAAATATTTCTGACTTAATCAAAGAAGTGGCGAACCAAACGAACCTGCTTGGTCTAAATGCTGCGATTGAAGCAGCTAGAGCTGGTGAACAGGGACGTGGATTCTCTGTCGTTGCAGATGAAGTGCGAAAGCTGGCGCTGCATAGTGCCAATGCAACGGAAAATATCGAATCTAGTTTAACGGATATGAAAACACAAATTGATGAAATTCTTGAAAATATCTCGAATATGACAGCTCTTACGCAAACTCAGGCTGCTTTAACAGAGCAGGTGAACGCTGCAGTCGATGAAGTGAATCACATGTCTCAGCGTCTTGTGGCGTATTCAAAGAGTATTTAATCGTCAAAAACCGCCCTCTCGTCGAAGGCGGTTTTTTCATTAAAATTGATCTGCTGGGAAAACAATACCTGCATCTTTTCTTGCAGCGTCAAGGACTTTCATCACGGAGAGACTTTCATCAAGCCATGCATAGCATTGTTCGTGATTTTCTGTTTCAATAATATGCTGGAAAGCTTCAGCCTCATAAAACAGACGGTTTGGATTCGGTTGTGCATTGAGTGAGACGACCCTATCATCAACATGCAGCAGCACTTCCTCGCACCCATTCGCCCCATTTTTCACATGAATGAAGCCTTTTTCTCCTTGAATCAATGCAAAGTTCATGCTGCTTGTATCCTTACTGCCCACACTTGTCGCAATAAAATCATTGTAAGTGAACGTCAAAACACCAGATGTGTCAATACCGTTTGGATGGCGGTTTGCCTGATATCGGACCTGCTCTGGTGATCCAAAGAGATTCATGATGAAATGGACATTATAGATATTAATATCCATCAGCGCTCCTCCAGAGAACGCAGGGTTAAAGACATTTGGCGTTTCGCCGGCTAGTAGCTGATTATATTTGCTTGAATATTGACTATAATTGCATTGAACCAGTTTGATTTTACCTAATTGATGAAGATGCTTTTTGATTAAATGATAGTTTGGCATATGAACGGTCGTAATGGCTTCAAATAGGAGAAGCTGCTTTTCCTTTGCTAGAGCGATTAAGGCTTCCAGCTCTTTAACATTTGAGGTGAAAGGCTTTTCGCATATCACATGTTTTCCGTGTTTCAATGCAGCCGTTGCATGCTCGCTATGTAAACGATTCGGTGACGCGATATAAACGGCTTCTACGTGAGGATCTTCTAGCATAGCGGTAAGATCCGTATAAGTTGTCTGCACCCCAAATTTGTCTGCGAGCTTCTTTGCCGTTTCTTCCTTTCTTGAATAGACAGCGTGGCAAGAAGCACCTTCGAGCTGGTCAATGGCTTGCAGGAAGCCTTCCACAATGATACCTGATCCAATGGTTGCGATGTTCATTCTCCAAAACCCCTTCCACTCGTTTAAGCTGTCTCTAGTATAACCGATGTTCTCATTGGACGTGTAATGAGATACCTGAGCGAAGGTGTGCCAGTGACCAAGACCGGCACCCCTTTGGTAGCCCTTACAATCAGCTGATGTTTGCTAATGTTTGCTTTGTTAACAATTGAATAGCTGCCTTCCTTTTTTTTAACTCTTGAATAGAGTGTTGAATATCTTCGACTTTTTGCTCGAGCAGCTGTTCAGCTTCTGTTTTTGACTGTTTTTCGAAAAGTGATTTGATAATTTCACGAATTTCTTTAAGGGAGAAATCTAGCTTTCTCGCTTCGGTGATAAATGATAGCATGAGTACATATTTTTTATCATATAGACGATAGCCGTTATGCGCTCTTTTGGGCTCTGGAAGCACCCCTTCATTTTCGTAAAAACGAATGGTTTCAATATGTACTCCAGACATCTTTGACAATTTACCTCTCGTAAACGTAATCATTCCCTGCACCTCCTTTCTTTGCTATCCATCATACAATTAGATTTGCTAGTTTCAAAACATTCTATAGTGCTAAACAATTGGTCTATTTTACTTGTTGTAAATGGGGGATCAGCACGATGAATAGAATACGTTATAATAGAGTAGACTCATGTGATATTTGTTACAGATATGAACAAGTAGACAGCGTGAAGAAAAAACGATAGGCTAAAATAGGTAAATAGTAATGAAATAACCTGTCATCATGGGAATGGTGGCTCAAAATAGTGACAGCACGTTTTTGCTGAGAAAAGGGGACCAGTGAATGTATAAATTAGTCGCAATTGATATGGATGGTACGTTATTAAATGATCAACATATGGTGCCGGATGAAGTGTTTGAAGCCATTCAACAGGCAAAGGCAGAAGGAATTAAAATTGTTTTATGTACAGGCCGGCCAATTGGCGGGGTAAATCGCTATTTAACTGATCTTCAGCTTGATCAAGAGGGAGATTATGTGATCGCCTATAATGGAGCGCTTGTTCAAAACAGCCATACAAATGAAGTGGTGTCAGAGCTGACATTATCCTATGATGACTTAACTTCTTTATATGAATTGAGCCGTCAGCTGGATACACCGATGCATTATTTCGATTCGGCCAATTTATACACACCGAATCGCGATATTAGTGAATACACAGTGCATGAAGCCTATTTAACAAAGCTGCCGCTGAAATATATGCCTGTTGAAGAGGCAGATTCATCGATGAGACTTCCGAAAATGATGTATATTGATCAGCCAGAACGTTTGGAAAAAACGATACAAGCCATCCCGTCTGAAGTGAAGGAAAAGTATATGATGGTGAAAAGTACAGATTTCTTCCTTGAAATCCTGCATCCTGATGTGAGTAAGGGAAATGCTGTGAAGCTTCTAGCGAAGGAGCTGGGAATTCCTCGTGAAGAAGTCATGGCCATTGGTGACAACGGGAACGACATATCAATGGTAGAGTTTGCAGGCTGCGGCGTCGCTATGGGAAATGCCATTGATGATGTCAAAGCTGTAGCAGATGTTGTAACAAAATCTAATAATGAAGCCGGAGTAGCACATGTGCTGCATGAGCTGGTTTTAGGAAAATAAAAAGAGAGAGCGGTCTACCAGTGCGGTAGCCGCTTTTTTATATATTGGAGAAAAAGTAAACAAGCATACGTCTGCTACTTAAATTCGTCTTTTGCAGCATCGCTTTCACATGATCATGAACGGTATGGGGTGAAATAAATAACGTGCTCGCAATTTCCTTTGTCGACTGGCCCTTTAATAAGCAGTCGAGGACGTTCAT
The DNA here is from genome assembly GCF_056098985.1 of Bacillus sp. 11B20. NCBI lineage: Bacteria > Bacillati > Bacillota > Bacilli > Caryophanales > Bacillaceae > Bacillus > Bacillus sp. 11B20. The sequence continues at coordinate 864,794 of NZ_JBLZWZ010000009.1, read as the reverse complement.
TTCTCTTTCTGTCAGTCTGTACGTTTTCGCCGCATAAGGAAGGATATCATTTGTTTGAGCTCGTTTGATGTGAATCATGACAGCCTCCTCCTGCCTGTCAGCCTGCGCTAATCGAAAGGCTTGAAGAGAGAGGAACAACCCCGTAGGCAATCTCGTCATGCTTGCCGGTGTTTGCTCAATACCGCCGTATAAAAGTTTTGCCCCTAATGCTCTAAACGGGCGTGGCATGATCGCCCTGTCATGGATTTGTTCAAAGGCTTGAAACGTCTGAAGCCAATGAAGACCTGTCTCATTTCCATAAAGAAGGTTGTAATCGTGCGAAAGAATAAGGAAGCCTTGTTGCTCCGCCGCCGCGTCTTCTTCAGTATCTCTTTTCTTGAAAAGTTCATCTCTTAGCTTGGCTGCGAGTCTGGGCGTTTGTTCGATGACCGCTTGGATATCTTTTTCTTGAAAAGGTTCCTTGTCCTTTAGACGATAGAGGCTGGCAATCCCCCAGCATTCCCCTTGAATCACAAGAGCTGCCCGCAATTCATCAGACCATCCTTTAGGTAACAAAATATTTTGATAGCGCTCACTGCTAAGGTATTCTCCGCTTTGGACTAGGCTCGCAGCATGAACAGGGCCTTTGGCTAGAAACTCATGCTGATGTACGTCCCTTTTTAAAAACTCATTTTGAAACAGCTGGTCATGAATTTCTTCAATCGGTTCATCTGTGAAGGAACCTGTCGAGAGGAGAGTGGCTGGATCAATGGTCGTGATACAGGCGGCATCAAAATCAAGGACGGCAGCAAGTTCGTCCCGAATGTGTTGTCTCAGCTGCTGAAAATGAGTGGCTGGATTGGTCACATGATCTCCTCCTCAAAAATCCCCACTTTTAGGGATCGTGTTTTCTGTTGTCTCTTTTTACAATAAAGATGTCATATCTTTAGTGTACAGGAAACGATGGAAAGCGGAAAGGAACTGGAGGAGAAGGACATGAAAGAAAACCAGCATTGGCACGATCCTGTTGCTGAGTCATATGCAGCGACGATTTCACATAAAGTACCCGGCTATCACCTTTTGCATGAGTTAACAGTAGATGTATTAGAAACTGAAATAAAGAAAGCGGGCTCTCGTATTCTAACTGTCGGAGCAGGTGGGGGCGAAGAGATCATCAACATGTTACAAAGAAAAGAAGACTGGCTCATCACAGGGGTCGATCCGTCACCTTCTATGCTGGACATGGCGAAACAACGAGTTGCACAGCTAGAAATGGAGGCGCGTGTCACATGGCATGAGGCCTCATTAGATAAGGTTTCAGCTGAACCTGTTTACGATGCAGCAGTGAGCTTGCTTGTCATTCATTTTATAGAAAAGCGCCAGCTCTTTTTAAACGAGTTTGCCCGCAGGCTTCAACCAGAAGCACCGTTTATGTTGGCATTTATACAAGGCGAGATGAAGTCTCATGCATTTCAACAGGAGCTTCACATGCTCTCTCTTTTCATGCAGCGGCAAGGCCTAGAAAAAGAGGTGTTTACGTCCTTTAAAAACAGGCTGGGACAGACGACACACCCTGTTCCCGAGGAAGAAATAAAAGCGCAATTAATCAAAGCAGGATTTGAAGACATCAGACCTTATTTTCAGGCAGGAATGATCAAAGGGCTTGTTTGCAAGCGGAATCGTAGAGAGGCGGATGAGAAATGAGAACACAGGTGATGGTGATAGGCGGCTATGGACATGTTGGACAGCAAATATGTCTTCAGCTAAGTGAAGTGTATCCCGGTCAAATTGTTGCAGCAGGCAGAAGCTATGAGAAGGCAGAGAAATTTTCACGCCAGACAAAAGGGAAGGTTCTTCCCTATCAACTTGATGTCAGTGAGCCGTTATTTTCGGACTGGGTGGATCACACAAAGCTGGTGATCATGTGTCTCGATCAAGAAGACACGTCATTTGCTGAAACAGTTCTGCAGTCAGGTATTGATTATATAGATATCTCTGCGAAAGGGGCGTACATGGAACAGGTGGCAAAGCTGGATCAGCAGTACATCGGTGCAACGGCTTTACTCAGTGTTGGGCTTGCGCCTGGCCTTACGAATTTATTGGCAGCAAAAGCATCATCTATGCTCTCATCAGTGAATCAAATAGATATAGGGATTATGCTTGGATTGGGTGATCAGCATGGAAAAGCCGCCATTGAATGGACGCTTGACAATGTCCATACTGACTATGTGCTTACTGAGCAACATCAACGTAAAAGAGTCAAAAGCTTTACTGGAGGAAAGCGTATAGATTTTGGGGTGAAACTTGGAAAGAGGAAAGCCTATCAGTTCCCCTTCTCTGATCAGCAGACATTGCCTTTGACACTCAGCGTGCCTTCTGTGACGACAAGGCTTTGTTTTGATTCTCGCGCGGCAACGCGGGCATTTGCCTTCACAAGGAGTCTTGGAATGACGTCACTTCTCACTGTTCCGAAAATCAAGGGAAGAGCCATTTCCATGATTCAATCGGCTCAAATGGGAACAGATCAATATGCAGTGAAAGTGGAGGCGACAGGAATGGAGAGGAACAAGATTCATCAAGCAGCGCTTGGAATAAAAGGGCATGATGAGTCTCAAGCCACAGCTCAAGTCGCCTCTGCTGCAGCACTACATTTATTGAGCAGGCGGTTTCAGACAGGTGTGTTTCATATCGAACAATTATTTTCATTAGCGTATGAGAATGGAGAATTTGCGTTGGTGGATCAAAAAACAAAGGAAAAGCGTGTGTTAGCGCTGAAAGCCAGCCTTTTAACCGCATAAAAGAATACGAACATAGGGTAATTCAAATTGAGGGTTGTAGACGGGAATGATAAAAAGGTTACGTTTTGCAAATAAATTTCAAGCGGGTGTTTACAAGTGTTAAATACAGAACAAGATATCATTAAGAATTATATAGATTCACCCCAAAAATTGAAAAAATTATATAAACGAGTATTGTTCGTTGTTAGTTTATCGCAAATATTTGGAGGGGCTGGACTAGCCGCAGGGATTACGGTAGGTGCCCTTTTAGCTCAACAAATGCTTGAAACGGAAGCCTATGCAGGAGTGCCAATGGCTTTATTTACTTTGGGGTCGGCTTGGGCAGCTTTCATTGTAGGAAAACTTTCACAACGTTATGGACGACGCATCGGTTTATCGACAGGTTTTGTTGTTGGAGGGATCGGAGCAATTGGCGTTGTGATTGCAGCTATGATAAATAGTGTCATTTTATTATTTGCATCGCTCTTCATTTACGGTGCGGGAACAGCCACAAATTTACAAGCTCGTTATGCTGGGACTGACTTAGCGAACTCTAAACAACGTGCAACGGCCATTAGTATGACAATGGTCATGACAACATTTGGGGCTGTAGCAGGTCCGAATTTAGTTGAAATGATGGGTAAATTCGCTGTATCAATTGGTGTTCCATCACTTGCGGGTCCCTTTATTTTATCAGCCGCAGCATTTATTGTAGCAGGTCTTGTCCTTTTTATTCTGCTGCGTCCTGATCCGTTAGTTATTGCTCAAAGAATAGCAGCTTACAAAGCAAAACATGAGCATGGAAATCAACCAGATGCTGTTGATAAAAAAATAGATAAAAAAGGGATTACAGTAGGTGCCACGGTTATGATCTTAACTCAAATTGTCATGGTTGCACTCATGACCATGACACCGGTACATATGCAGCATCATGGTTATGGATTAGCCGAAGTGGGAATTGTTATTGGTTTTCATATAGGTGCAATGTATCTTCCTTCACCTATCACGGGTGTACTCGTAGATAAATTAGGACGAACAACTATGAGCATAGCGTCGGGCATAACATTGTTACTTGCTGGTTTATTAGCAGCATTCGCACCAAGTGATTCAATGATTCTATTAATCATTGCTCTGTCTTTACTTGGATTGGGATGGAACTTTGGTTTAATTAGTGGTACTGCTCAAATAGTTGATTCTACAGAACCATCAACCCGGGCCAAAATCCAAGGAACACTCGATGTTTTTATTGCGTTAGCAGGTGCTGCTGGCGGTGCTCTTTCAGGAATGGTAGCTGCGAATACGAGTTATGCGACATTATCTTTAAGCGGAGGAATTTTATCTTTATTTCTCATACCTGCAATAGTTTGGTCCTTTAAAAGTAAAACATAATGCAGCTCCGTGCTGCATAAGCTCCTGCAATCCATCACAAAAAAAGACATGACGCCCCATCATGGGAGAGCATGTCTTTTTTTCATCTTCCATAAAAATACGTTTTGCTTCATAGTAGAGCACCTGCACAAATTTCTTCACATTGACAAGCTGGATGCTTGTTTTTTTATGATGATGTCGACACATCCCCTTTTTTCTTGATGCTCGCTGTGATGAGCTGTGTCAATGTGTCAGAACCTTTTTTTGAAAGATGGACACCATCGGGCTGGAAATAGGATGGTTGTCCAGTAGCGGCTGAATGCCAATCAACCAAGGTGACATTTTGATCTTGATCTGCCACTCGCTGAATTACCGCATTCACATCATTTTCCCATGACCTCGGGACCCTCGTATTCACTAGGAAAATATGTGCCTTTGAAAAGTTTTGAATGAATGCTGTCAGCGTGTCCTCAGTAAAATAACCATTTGTGCCAAGTTCAATGATAACAGCGGCATCAGATTGATTAAATGATTTGTATTGAGGGGCGATGCTGATGGCTTCGTTCATCTGTCTGCCAACTTTCCCATCGATGGTGATCTGTTTATATGCTTTTTCAAGATTCGGCGCAATGTCTAACATGACAGAATCACCAATGGCAAGAATTTGGTGAAATTGTTTTTGATCAGCTGCTTTTTTCTCGTGCTTTTCTTTCTTTTTCTTCGCTTTTGATTCCGATGGTTCGGCTGTTTTTTTCGGTGCTGTCTTAATTTGCGTCACTTCCTTCACATGTGGGGAGGAAGTGGACGAGCTAGACATGCCAATGATAAATAAGATCAAAAGAGCTGCAGTGATTCCCAGGAACACCTTATTAGATGTAGACCATTGTTTGATTCCTTTTTTCCAAATAGACCAAGAGGCAAAATATTGTCTAAAGCCATGCTGGCGGATTGGCTGTTCAATGAAGCGATAGGAAGCCTCAGCAACTAGTAAAATGGCGATGAGCTGCAATGTGACACGCGCGATGGAAGGCTGTCCAATTTCAATGACCGGTGTGGTCAGAACGATAATGGGATAATGCCACAGATAAATACCATAAGATCGCTTACCAAGCCAGACGAGCGGCTGAAAGGACAGCCATTTCCCGATAAGACTTGCAGGGTGGCAGACGCACGCAATTAAGATGGCCGCATTCAGACAGAATAAAAGCATGCCGCCCTGATAGAGAAAGGCATCAAAATCGTCCACTGCATAAACACAAAGAAGGAAAATCGCAAACGAACCGAACCCGGCAATATGTAAAATACGTCTGCCAACAGGAAGTAATTTCTTGCTGGATAGTCTTTGCATAGGCCACACAAATGCCAGACTGCACCCAATCAGGAGCGCAAATGCACGAGTATCTGTTCCATAATAAACCCTGCTTGGATCGGTATCTGGTGAATAAAGAATCGCCATCCATAGGGCGGAGACAAGTGCTAGGCCAAAGGTGATCATAGGCAGATGAGATCTGTTTTTTACCCATTTCAGCCCTGCAATCAACAGGACCGGCCAAATGATATAAAATTGCTCTTCAATTGCCAAAGACCACAAATTTTTCAGTGGAGATAGAGCATTGAAGCTATCAAAATATGAAAGCTCGTGAAAAATATACCACCAGTTACTGACATAAAAAAAGGACGATATGGCATCGCCACGAATGGACAATAATGCGTTTGAACCTGCAATCGCGCACCAGCTGACGGTTATAAAAATCATGATGTAAGCAGCTGGAAGAAGCCTCCTGATCCGTCCCATCCAAAATGGCAAAAGCTCTTGATAGCCTAAATCCTGCTTATGTAACAAGATCGTTGTAATCAAGTAACCAGAAATGACAAAAAATAAATCAACGCCAAGAAACCCGCCGCTTGCGGGTCCGATATGTAAGTGATAAGCAATGACTGCCAATACAGCAACGGCTCTTAGTCCATCTAATCCTAAAATATAACGAAAACGATTTTCCTTGCTGTTCATGAAAATGAATCCCCCATCAATGTCAAACGCTTCTTTTTGTTGTTCATTCAAAAGAGCAACGATTCTTTTATTTTATATAAAATTAGACGAATCAGCATTACATTTTGTTGGCGAATTTCTGTCTTTTTTTAAAATTTTTTCATACGAAAAAAGAATTGGTGGGTGAAGAGATGTCGAATTTGATACTCAAAACCAAAATCCCTGTCATAATAAAAGAAGAAGGAAAGGGGATGTGTTGAATGAGAACGATCGAAAATGATCAGTTATTGGTTCAGATTCATGAAAAGGGAGCGGAAGTCAGGGAGGTGCTTGACAAGAAAAGCGGGCGTCACTATATGTGGTCTGGTGATCCAGCTTATTGGGGCAGGGTGTCGCCTGTCTTGTTTCCGATTGTTGGGCGATTAATGAATGATCAATACAAGATTGACGATCAAACCTTCGAGCTCACGCAGCATGGATTTTTGCGTGATGTCAATTTTGATTTATATGAAGAAACGGCGCATACGGTGGCCTTTCAATATGAATCAAGAGGCCGGCACGTGAAGCAATACCCGTATGAATTTACAGCACGTATTCGTTATGAACTATTAGAAAATGGACTGAAGATTTCCTGGGAAATTGATCATGACGGAGATGATACGATGTATTTCTCCATTGGAGGGCACCCAGCATTTCGTGTTCCTCTTGTTGAAGGTGAGCAAGCAGCAGATTATTCACTCACATTGACACCTTCGACTGAACATCTCCCTGTGCAATATGAACTGCGGAATTCACTTGTCAGAGAGAAAGGAAAAGGCATTGAGATTGAGCCGATCCAGCTTCGACCAGAGCTTTTTCAGCATGATGCGATGATCTTTAGCCATATCAATCGAGTGTCTTTGACTTCTAGGGCAGGTCACGGAGTTGAGGTCGATCTCACTGGTTTTCCGTTCGTGGGCATTTGGTCGCCTTATGATCAAGAAAAAGGAACGATGGCTCCTTTTGTTTGTATTGAGCCGTGGTATGGCATCGCCGATATGGAAGGAACAAATGGGCAGTATAAAGAGAAGTTTGGCATTCAAACGTTAGAAAAGAATGAGACCTTTCATGCCGCTTATACCGTTTTCTTCAAATGAACATTTGTGCATGATGAGGTGAACAATTTGTTATGATAGAAGAAAAAGGGGGCGTATGAATGGATCGAGAGAAACAACAGCTGAGTATTGAAGCGGCAAGGCTTTACTATTTGTCTGATTACAGCCAGCAGGAAATTGCCAAGCAGCTCAACTTGTCGAGACCGACTGTATCTCGGCTGCTTCAATATGCGAAAGAGAAGGGATACGTCCAGATTACGGTGATGGATCCGTTTGAGGATTTAAACGAGCTTTCTTCATTGCTCAAGGAAAAATATGACCTGCTCGAAGCTCATGTGGTGTTTTCGCCAAAAGACGACTATCCAACCATCACCGATTATTTGAGCCGATTTGGTGCAGATTACTTGCAAGAGACGGTGAAAGACGGTGATATCGTTGGCGTGAGCTGGGGAACGACTATGTATCAAATTGCACAAAAGATGCAACCTAAACAGGTAAAAGGTGTAGAGGTTGTCCAGCTCAAGGGCGGAATCAGCCATTCTCATGTGAATACATATTCTGCGGAAACCATTCAGTTGTTTGCTGAGGCCTTTCAAACAGCACCGCGCTATTTGCCGCTTCCTGTTGTATTTGATAGTGCTGCTGTCAAGGAAATGGTTGAGCAGGACAGACACATTCAGCGAATTATTGAAATGGGCAAGCAGGCGAATATCGCTGTGTTTACTGTTGGAACGGTAAGAGATGAGGCACTTTTGTTTAGACTAGGTTATTTCCGTGAAGAAGAAAAAGCGCTCCTCAAGGCATCCGCTGTCGGAGACATTTGCTCGCGTTTTTATGATCAAGATGGACGCATTTGCAGTGAAGCCATTAACAATCGCACAATTGGCGTGGAGCTAGATGATCTAAGGACAAAAGAACGATCCATCCTTGTCGCTGGCGGTCATCGAAAGGTGGCTTCTATACACGGTGCACTAAGAGGGAAATATGCGAATGTATTGATCATCGATCAGCACACGGCGAGGGCTCTTTTAAATGTCACAAAATAGATGAACAAAATTTCATAACCATGTTTACAATTGTTCATCCGTCATATATGATGAAAGTATCATAATTAAAAGGAAGTGTGAAGCATGACGATAGCAAAGCTCATTGATCATACAGCACTAAAACCAGATACATCTAGAGCTGCAATTATGCAGTTACTTGAAGAAGCAAAGACTCATCAATTTGCATCTGTTTGCGTGAACCCAACTTGGGTATCTCTTGCGTCGAAAGAACTAGCAGGAACAGGTGTTGATGTATGTACAGTCATCGGTTTCCCGTTAGGCGCAAACACAACAGCGGTGAAAGCATTCGAAACAAAGGATGCGATTGAAAACGGTGCAACAGAAGTGGACATGGTCATCAATGTTGCCGCATTGAAAGACGGCGAATATGATGTGGTTGAACAAGATATTCGTGCAGTTGTAGACGCAGCAAAAGGCAAAGCATTAGTGAAAGTTATCATTGAAACATGTTTACTTACTGATGAGGAAAAAGTCAAAGCTTGTGAGCTTTCAGTGAAAGCGGGCGCTGATTTTGTGAAAACATCGACTGGATTTAGTACAGGCGGTGCAACAGCTGAGGACATCGCATTAATGCGTAAAACAGTAGGACCTGACATCGGTGTGAAAGCATCAGGCGGCGTGAGAACAAAAGAAGACGTTGAGGCAATGACAGCTGCAGGTGCTACCCGTATTGGCGCAAGTGCAGGCGTTTCCATTATCAAAGGGGATCAATCATCTCCTTCGAAAGACTATTAATTCATACGATCCTATGGTAGGATAACATTCATGACTCATAAATGATGAAAAAGTCATATGCGGAAGGACCTCTCTTCTGGGAATTTCTTCCGCGTTTTGTTTACGAAATAGGGTTTGTTCCATACAAGCGCATTAATGTAAACGAATTCATTCAAGGAGGAAAAACATGAAATACGTGATTGGTATCATCGGTTTGCTAGTGATTCTGGCCATTGCATGGCTGGCTAGTAATGGGAAAAAACGAGTGAAATTCCGTCCAGTAATTGTCATGATTGTACTGCAATTTATTTTAGGTTATATTCTGCTCAATACAGGTGTTGGAAACTTCCTAGTCGGAGGCTTTGCAAAAGGATTCCAAATGCTTCTAGGCTATGCCGGCGAAGGAATCAACTTTGTATTTGGCGGGTTAATGAATGATAAAGCGTCTACTTTCTTCATCAATGTTTTACTGCCGATCGTCTTTATCTCGGCGTTAATCGGTATCCTGCAGCATTGGCGTATTCTTCCGCTTATCGTACGTGGAATCGGATATTTGCTTAGTAAAGTAAACGGTATGGGAAAACTAGAATCTTACAACGCAGTAGCGTCTGCGATTTTAGGTCAATCAGAAGTCTTTATTTCTATTAAGAAACAACTTGGATTATTACCACAGCAGCGTCTTTATACATTATGTGCATCTGCAATGTCGACGGTTTCGATGTCGATTGTTGGTGCGTACATGCAAATGATTAAACCAGAGTACGTGGTTACAGCACTTGTGCTGAACCTATTTGGTGGATTTATTATCGCATCGATCATCAATCCATATGAAGTGTCTAAGGACGAAGACATGCTTGAAGTCGTTGAGGAAGAAAGACAATCCTTCTTCGAAATGCTTGGCGAATACATTATGGATGGTTTCAAAGTAGCGATTGTTGTTGCTGCAATGTTGATTGGATTCGTTGCATTAATTGCGATGATTAACGGTATCTTTACAGCTGCCATCGGTGTTTCTTTCCAAGATGTACTTGGATATGTCTTTGCTCCATTTGCGTTCATTGTTGGTGTTCCTTGGAGCGAAGCGGTACAAGCAGGAAGCATTATGGCGACCAAAATGGTATCGAACGAATTTGTGGCAATGCAAATTCTATCCGGTGATGCTTTCCAATTCAGTGCTCGTACAGAAGCGATCATTTCTGTATTCCTTGTATCATTTGCGAACTTCTCTTCTATCGGTATCATTGCTGGAGCAGTCAAAGGCTTAAACGAAAAGCAAGGGAACGTTGTCGCACGCTTTGGATTAAAGCTGTTATTCGGTGCAACTCTTGTCAGCTTCTTAACAGCAGGCGTTGTCGGTTTAATTTTCTAATTTTCTAATTTAAAAAAAGGAATGGTGAAAAACAATGAGAATGGTAGATATCATTGCGAAAAAACGTGACGGAAAAGAATTATCTTCAGAGGAAATTTCTTTCTTTGTCAAAGGTTATACGGACGGAACAATTCCTGACTACCAAGCAAGTGCCTTGGCTATGGCAATTTTCTTCCAAGATATGACGGATCAAGAACGTGCAGACTTAACACTCGCTATGGCGAACTCAGGAGATACAATTGACCTGTCTGCTATTGAGGGTATTAAAGTAGATAAGCACTCAACAGGCGGTGTAGGTGATACAACTACGCTTGTACTCGCTCCTCTTGTTGCGGCACTAGATGTACCTGTTGCGAAAATGTCTGGGCGCGGCCTTGGGCATACAGGCGGTACAGTGGACAAGCTTGAAGCGGTCAAAGGCTTCCACGTAGAAATTACAAAAGACGAATTCATCGAGCTCGTGAACCGTCATAAAGTAGCGGTCATTGGCCAATCAGGCAACCTGACACCAGCTGATAAAAAGCTGTATGCTCTTCGTGATGTGACAGGAACTGTTAACTCAATTCCGCTTATTGCAAGCTCCATTATGAGTAAGAAAATTGCTGCTGGTGCAGATGCGATTGTACTCGATGTGAAAACAGGCGCAGGTGCTTTCATGAAAACACCAGAAGACTCAGAGAAGCTTGCAAAAGCCATGGTGCGCATCGGAAATAACGTAGGCAGACAAACGATGGCGGTCATCTCTGACATGTCCCAGCCGCTAGGATTAGCGATTGGAAATTCCCTTGAAGTGAAAGAAGCGATTGATACGCTTCGAGGCGAAGGTCCTGAAGACTTAAACGAGCTTGTGCTCACATTAGGAAGTCAAATGGTCGTTCTTGCGAAAAAAGCAGACACACTTGATGAAGCAAGAGAAAAGCTGATTGAAGTGATGAAAAACGGCAAAGCACTTGAGAAATTCAAGGAATTCTTAGAAAACCAAGGTGGAGACAGCTCCATTGTGGATCAGCCTGAAAAACTGCCGCAAGCACCTTACAAAATCGAAGTGCCTGCAAAAGAGTCAGGTGTCGTAGCTGAAATCGTCGCGGACGAAATCGGTGTTGCAGCGATGATTCTTGGAGCAGGACGCGCAACAAAAGAGGACGATATCGACCTATCTGTCGGCATCATGCTGAACAAAAAAGTAGGCGATCGTGTTGAAAAAGGAGATTCACTTGTGACTCTGCATGCGAATCGAGAAGATGTTGCAAATGTCATGGAGAAAATTTATGACAACATCCGCATCGCTGATCATGCCGATGCACCAACTTTGATCCACACAGTCATTACTGAATAAAGAAAAAGGACAAAAGTGATTCGTCGCTTTTGTCTTTTTTTATGCTCGTCTTTTTCTATTGAAATAAAAAAATTCACTTTATGAAACAAACCTCTTGCAATCATCAAACAATGGGTGTATATTAATTGACGAGTCAATGATTGATATATCAAGTAATTGATTTCCGAATAGAAAAGAGGGGATGGCATTGACTGCATTTTGCTCTGAAGAGGCAGAGGTATTATATCGTTTGCAGTGCGTGAACCGTATGATGGGCGTGAAGTTCGAAGCATGCACGGGCATCAGCCAATCAAGACTTGAGTTGTTATCGCTGTTATTCCAAGCCGATGAAATCAGCCAATCAGATTTGCAGAAAAAAGTAAATATTGATAGTGCAGCTGTGACGCGTCACTTGAAACAGTTAGAAACAAAAGGAATGGTCACACGCAGAAGAAAACCAGAAGACAATCGAGTCACACTTGTTCGCTTAACAGACGAAGGCAGAACAAGAATCGAAGCTTCTAAAATAGAAAAAGAACGATTTATCTCAGAAATGCTTGAAAACGTAAGTGAAGAAGAACGAAGGCTTCTCACTGATGTGCTCATCCGTATACAACAAAACATCGAAAAGATTCAAACAACCTAAAGGAGTGTTACACATGGCTACAACATTAAAAACAAACGATTTTATGGAAATTATGAAAGGGCGCCGCTCTATTCGTAACTATGATCCATCTGTGAAAATCAGCAAAGAAGAAATGACAGAGATTTTAGAAGAAGCAACAACTGCACCATCATCAGTGAATGCACAGCCTTGGCGCTTCATGGTGATTGACAGCCCAGAAGGGAAAGAAAAGCTTGCACCACTTGCAAAATTCAACCAAACACAAGTGTCAACATCAGCAGCTGTCATTGCAGTATTTGCAGATATGAAAAGCGATGAATACTTAGAAGAAATTTACTCAAAAGCAGTAGAGCATGGCTACATGCCGCAAGAAGTGAAAGAAAGACAAATTGCTGCATTAACTGCACACTTTGAAGTTCTTCCAGAGCAAGTGAATCGCGAAACAATTTTAATTGACGGTGGGATTGTGTCTATGCAGCTTATGCTTGCTGCACGTGCACACGGTTATGATACAAATCCAATTGGCGGATATGATAAAGAAGTAATCGCTGAAACATTTGGCTGGGATAAAGAACGTTATGTACCAGTCATGCTGCTATCAATTGGGAAAGCAGCTGACGAAGGCTATGCATCTTACCGTTTACCGGTTGATCGTATTGCTGAGTGGAAATAATATCTTTTCAAAAGGAGACGATCAAATGATTATTATTCATGCTGGGATGACCATTCATCCAGAAAAAGAAAACGTATTTTTAGAAGAAATCAACGAATTAATGCAAGCTTCACAGGCTGAAGAAGGCAATGTTTCCTACAAGCTGTTCAAGGATACAGATAAGGAAAATACCTTTTTAATGGTAGAAGTGTGGAAAGATGACGCTGCGGTTCAGAGCCATAATGCAAGTGCTCATTTCCAGGCTTTCGTAGCGAAGGCAAAAGAATTCTTAGCCGCTCCACTTGACGTGGTTGCCTTTCAAGGTCAGCAGCTTTCATAGAAAAACAACAAACACCCTAGGCGGTTATCGCCTAGGGTTCTTTTATTTTCGACATATGGTTCCACCTATTTCATTCACGTATTGTGCATTTTCCACAAAATTTCTGAAAATAAAATGTTTTTCGACTTAACTATATTGGAATATGCTAGAATTAGATATTATTTATTACCAAAATAGGGAGGAACCAATATGAAACAAGGGAAATGGACGAAAATTGCACTAACCGCTGTCCTAAGTTTAGGAACATTGACAGCTTTCAGCACCCCTCTATCTGCCCACACCACAGAAAAATCAACATCCTCTGATGGCGGTCATTATTCAGGTATTCCATTTGACTCAAGTGTCGTAAATGAAGACCGTCTCGTCAAAGCCTTGAAAAAACAAGGAAAGATCAAAAAGAATGCCAATGAGGCAGAAACCCAAAAAGCATTAAAGAACTATCTAAAGAAAAAAGAAGAATCGGCAATGAAACAAAGTGCCAGCACTTTAACAGAAGAGCCTGAATTCCTCAAAGAATACAAACAAGAGGTACATAACAAACTTGCCAAAAAGAAAAAGTTAAAGAAGCATAAAGGAAAAGAAGGCAATCAAGTAAAACCGGTCAAAAAGGAAAAGTATAAAGGTGACGTCCGCAATGATAAGGTATTGGTTTTATTAGTAGATTTTAAAGATTATAAGCATAATAGTATCAAAAAAGAAGAGACTGATATGTATTATGACAAGTTTGATCAACAGCATTATCAAGATATGCTTTTCGGAAAAAATGGCTACATCGGTCCAGATGGGAAACGAAAAGTATCCATGAAGCAATATTATGAAAAGCAGTCCGGCGGCAGTTACACAGTTAGTGGAACAGTTGCAGGATGGTATACAGCGAAGCATGAAGCAGCTTATTATGGCGGGAACGTACCTGACGATTCAGGCAGTGACGGCAGACCGCGCGAATTGGTAAAAGAAGCACTCGAAGCAGCAGCCAAAGATCCGAATGTTGATCTCGGCGAGTATGATCAATGGGACCGCTATGATATTGATGGCGACGGTGTTTATAACGAGCCAGACGGCATCATTGACCATCTGATGGTCGTTCACGCCGGTGTTGGTGAAGAAGCAGGCGGCGGACAACTTGGCGCTGATGCGATTTGGTCACACCGCTGGTCACTTGGTGATGTATTTGAAATTCCGGATACTGAATCTGAAGTCGGACAAGGCGGGAAAATAGGCGCATTGGATTACACCATTGAGCCTGAAGATGGCGCAGCAGGTGTGTTTACACATGAATTCGGACATGATCTTGGTCTTCCTGACGAGTACGATACACAGTACACAGGCAACGGAGAGCCCGTTTCTTACTGGTCGATCATGTCAAGCGGAAGCTGGGCAGGTAAAGTGCCTGGCACGGAACCAACAGGCTTTAGCCCATATGCGAAAGAAATGCTTCAAAATCTGCATGGGGGCAACTGGCTTTCTGGACAAACCATCGATGGTAAAACATTAAAGAAAAGCAAAACCGTCTTAATTGATGAAGCAGCAACAAAAGGAACGAACCATGACGCCGTTCGAGTCGATTTACCAGATAAAGAGATTGTCGTTACGACACCTGCTCAAGGAAAATATTCGTACTTCAGCGGAACGGGTGACAATTTGAATGCAACTATGACGACAACAGGTATTGATTTGTCAAAAGGAAGCAAAGCAGAGCTGACATTTAAAGCATGGTACGATATTGAAGAAGATTATGATTATGCGTATGTCGAAGTGCGTGAAACAGGGACTGATCAATGGAAGACCATCGCGGGTAACATCACGAATAATCGAAATGAAGCAGGTGCAAACGAAGGCAATGGCATCGATGGAAAATCAGACGGCTGGGTAGATGCATCCTTTGACCTGTCTGCTTATGCAGGGAAGAAAATCGACCTGCAATTCCGTTACACAACCGATGCAGGCTATTCACTTCCAGGTTTATTTGTAGATGATCTGAACGTCAAAGCAGATGGAACGAACGTATGGTCAGATGATGCCGAGGATACATCTACTTTTACCTTTAATGGATTCTCAAAATCTAATGGAAAACAATATGCAGCACAATACTATTTACTAGAGTGGCGCTCTTATGCTGATGTCGATAAAGGCTTAAAGCATATTAAACGCGGTGCAAGTCTGATGAGCTATAATAACGGTTTGGTCGTGTGGTTAGTCGATCAATCATACAGTGATAACTGGGTTGGAAAGCATCCGGGGAACGGCTTCCTTGGCGTAGTAGATGCAGATCAGCAAGTATTAAAATGGAGTGACGGTTCTATTGCCGCCACAGGCTTCCAAGTACATGATGCAGCATTCTCTTTGAATCCAAGTACGAAGCTGAATATCGATTATACAGCAACAACGGGCTTAACTTTGCAAGATCGCTACATTCGCCCGACTCGTACATTTAGTGATAAAAAGAACTATGTGAATCCAAATAACCCAGATGCAGGACGCGATGTACCGAACTATGGATTATCCTTTAAAGTCGTTGGACAAAGTAAGGATCGTTCTGTTGGAAAGGTGTTAATTTCGAAAAGTAACTAAATAGAAAGCCGGATTCTACTATTGAATTCGGCTTTTTGATATGTGAGAAAAGGATTATAAGGACACGATTTGGTTTTTAACCGAATGTCTGTTCTTTTTTATTTTGATATCCGAATGAAACCATTATATAATAGAGCCTGGAAGGTTTTTCTTTCAACCATGATTCTTTTAGCTGTTAAAACAAAGGAAAGGATGAGCGTTACCAATGAGTTATGTCACTGCCAAGCAATTAAAGGTGATTCGAGGGACGATGCAGACTTTTTGCAGCCATTTGGAGTATGATGGTCATGGTAAGCTTCATATCAATACCATCATGGCTTTTATTAAAAAGGAATTCGGCGTGAGAAAAATGAAAGACATTCCACAAAGTCGCTTTACAGAAGCGCTAGAATTAATACAAGACTTCGATTTATACACGGACAAAATAGAGATTCGTGACCGTCTATCAGAAAGGAATTAACTAAATTGAATATTTTAGCAATGATTTTAGTAGGAATTGTCGCATTAGAACACATTGTCATCATGTTATTAGAAATGTTTTTTATGGAATCAAAGATGGCGAAGAGATCTTTTAAGCTGCCAGAACACTTGCAAAAAGATCCAAATGTCAAAGTGATGTTTGCTAATCAGGGGCTTTATAACGGGTTTTTAGCAGCAGGACTCATTTGGGGACTCATTCTTGGATCGAATACCGTTGGATATATGATTCAGCTATTTTTCATTCTTTGTGTCATCATCGCAGCAGTATTTGGCGGTGTAACATCCAATAAATCAATTATCATCAAACAAGGAGTACCAGCGCTTCTTGCATTAATTGCACTGATGCTGGCGATCTAATCTTAAAATAAAGCCGCCCCTAGAAAGGGCGGCTTTTATCTTTTTCGAAGTCCCATCAAACGAATAATGGATGTCAGACAAAGGGCAACAGCAACGGCCAAAATGATTTTTCCGTACATGACCCCTGTTAGGTTCATTAAAAAGACGGCCAATATAATACAGAGCGTGATGATGATCATCACAATCGAATAGGTTTTCATCTCTTTTTCCACTCCTTTAAAAATCCCCTCATGTGACACGAGAGATCTGTCAATCTTTCCTCATATTATATCACTCAATGACAATTTTACATGAAATTCCCTACCAATAGAATGTGACATATTGATTAGATTTTGAGTCATACCATATTTTTTAGAAAATCGGGTATAACATAAAGAACTGAACCGAAGTCATATTGCTTGATATTTAATTGTGCAAAATATAAAATAACCACAGGATAAATCGAAAGGATGATCAAGATGAGTAAGAAAGTGTTATTAGTATCGACAAGCAGCCCAGAAATGAATGGACATCCAACAGGCTTATGGCTAGAAGAGTTAGCAGAGCCATTTCATATTTTTAAAGAAAATGAACTAGAAGTACAAATTGTCTCTATTCAAGGTGGCACTGTACCAATTGACAAAAATTCAATTCCTGAAGGTGTCCCAGCGCAATATCAAGATGTGTATGAACGACTTCAAGACACAAAGGCGCTTACAGATGTGAATCCAGCTGATTATGACGGTATTTTCTTTGCTGGGGGACACGGCCCTATGATCGACTTTGCGTCTAATCAATTGGTGGCGGATGCGATCTTAGCGGTTTCAGATAAAAATGGTGCGATCGGAGCCGTTTGTCATGGTGTTTCAGCATTCGTTGATGTGAAGGACGAAAATGGCAAATCATTTATCGAAGGCAAAAAAATCACAGGCTTCACCAACGAAGAAGAGGAAGCCGTGCAGCTGACATCAAAGGTTCCATTTTTATTGGAAACAAAACTTCGTGAGCAGGGGGCAGCGTTTGAAAAAGGAGATACCTTTGCGCCATTTGCTGTCGTTGACGGACAAATCATTACTGGACAAAACCCAGGATCAAGTGCAGAAACAGCACGTTTGTTTGTCAAAACTATTGCATAAAACGTTCAAAAACCAGCCGTTACTCATGCGGCTGGTTTTTTTGTTATAAAAATGTCCCAAAAAAGACCAAAACAATGATTGGAATAATGGTAAAATTATCACAGGGTAAAAAACCCAAATGAGGAAAAGGGGATGTTCCTGTGAGAGCATTTTATGTCAAAATCACTGCAGCTTTACTGTCTGTTTTACTCGTCGCAACAGGTTTGTTTTCACCAGCATTAAAAGCAGAAGAAGCACCAAAATCAAGTGGGAAACGATCACCACTGACAGAAAAAGCGATTCAGCAAGTGCAAGAGTCGTTTTTAAAGCAGGATGAAGGAACCGCTATCCAACAGAAGCAAGTGAAAAAATCATTTAAAGTGATTAAGAAGAAAGGAATCAGTATCAAACGAAAAGCTGCTAAAGATGGCAAAATGCGCACGTCTGCCGTTCGCTCCATTGATGGACTAGCCATAAATCAATCGGCTGTCTTAACAGAGGACGACCCAGTTGATTTATGGTTTTTAAGCACATCTTCACCTCAGGCACTCATCAGCCGGATTACCTCTTCAAACCCTGATTATTTCGTTCAATTGTTTGTTGTTGATTATGAAACAGGACAAGCCTACCCAACGGATCTTATTCAACCGGCAGGCAGTCTGCTCGCGTTAAGCAATTTACCAGCGGGTGATTATGCGTTTGGTATTACCAGCGGTGGAGACTTTGGAGACTCATATACATTACAGGTGAATGCAAAAAACCCACCAAATTTCACAGGTGCTGAATCCCTGTCATCAACATTGCAATACTTTGTCGCTACGTATGCCAATGGGGATGTTTTCGCAAATGGTACAAAAGTATATAACAAACAATCTAAGACCGCCGATTATAAATGGGAGCGTGTATTTTACTTCTCATATGATGGAAAATATGAACAGAGAACTCATTCTGTTGACAGTGTGAAGGTGAAAAGTATTTCAGCACCAGTGTCGTACTCTGCTCCATACGCAAGTTCCTCAGAGGCCATTCTCGTCTACTTAGATGTGGAGACTTTATTTATGTATCATGAATCATCGTTTGCTAGCGGGCAGTACTACCATAGTAGCTTTGTTGATACACTTGGGAAGACGACACCAAGACGCTTAGATATTGATGATATGACAAATTACGGTGATCATATTTTAGCTGTAGATTTAAAAACAGGAAAGCCGATCGATTTCTTCAGTGTGTTGAATTTCTACTATGCTGCAGGGATCGAGAAACTGCCAACAATCAGAACGTTGAATTAAGAAAGGCGGTTGACATCAAATCGCCACATGTGTAGAGTAAAGATAATTAAATGACAAAAGTCCACTAGGGGAGTCATGTATGACTGAGACAAGAGAAAATCTTGGACCCTTTGAACCTGATCTAGTTCGTACTAGCGGAGGGAAGTGGAGCTGGACCTTGTCTTATTCATGATTGAATCGATAAGAAGGCCGCTCCATTTGGGGTGGCTTTTTCATTTATTCAACTGAAGAAGAGGAGGCTTTTTTTATGACATTTTCTACGCAATTAAGGAAAGAAGCAGAACCGTTATTTGAAGCCATTTATCAGCATCCGTTCGTTAGAGGCCTGGCAGCAGGAAAGCTGGAAAAGGAACAGATCATTCATTATGTCAAACAGGATGCAGAATACTTACAAGCATTCATTAAAATTTATGCAGCAGCGCTCAGCAGATGTACAGACAGAGAGGATATTGCGTTTTTTCATCAGCAGATTGCGTTTGTACTAGATAGTGAAACGCACCCTCATCAAAACCTTTGCCGAGTGGCAGGAGTAGCGTATGATGAGCTCCAAGGTGCTTCTTTGGCTCCGAGTGCTCATCACTATATTCATCACATGCTGCAAGTCGCACAGGAAGGTACGCTGGGTGAAATCATCGCTGTCCTGCTTCCATGTCCTTGGACATATTGGGAAATAGGGAAACGAATGCTCACAGATGTGCAGCCAGACCCGTCACATCCGTTTTATGAATGGATCACGTTTTATGGAGGATTAACCGATTCTGTCACTGGTGAACTTTGCAAGCGGCTCGACCAATTGGCGGAAGCAGCAAGTGAGAAGGAAAAGGAAAAAATGAAACAGCATTTTATCTTAAGCTGCCAGCTTGAGTACAAGTTTTGGGAAATGGCCTTCACTGTTGAAGAGTGGCCAGTTCAACTGGAGGTGCATACATCATGACATGGAAGATGAAAGAAGTCGTCCTTGCCGTGATTTTATCCGTTGCGTGCGGTGTGATCTATTTAGGGTGGTCCACACTTTACTTACCGATTACAGCACTTGTTGGCCCAGCAGGAGGCAATATCATGTTTGGAATATGGGTCATTGCCAGTCCAATCGTTGCGTATATCATTCAAAAGCCGGGGGCTGCCCTGATTGCGGAAACAGCTGCCGCGGCTGTGGAATTATTGACAGGCAGCCACTTCGGACTTTCAGCTCTGCTGATTGGTGTATGCCAAGGGCTTGGGGCAGAAATCGCCTTCGCTCTTTTTGGGTATAAACGATACCGCATGTGGACACTGATGCTGTCTGGTGCCTTTGCCGCTATCGGAGCGATGGCGTACAGTCTCGTGGCAAATGGCTTCGGATATTATACGCCTCAAGTTTTACTTATGACGCTTGTGACTCAAATCATTAGTGGAATGATACTTGGCGGATGCCTTGCGAAAGTGGTGGTGGACGCACTATCCAAAACTGGTGTACTCAATCAATATGCCATCATGAAAGAAAAACGAAATAAAGGTGAACAGCATGAATTCATTTCTCGCGTGCAATGATCTGACTGTCCGTTTTTATGAACAGCCTAAGCCTGTTTTAAATCAAATCTCCCTGACGATTCAAAAAGGGGAAAAGGTGCTTATTTTAGGACCGAGCGGAAGCGGGAAATCCACGCTCATTTCGGTTCTGGCTGGAATCATTCCAGAGCATGTGGAAGCAGACATGCAGGGCGAAGTGGTGTTACAAAGACATACAGGCGTCATGTTTCAAGATCCAGACTCTCAGTTTTGTATGCACCGCGTCAATGAAGAAATTGCCTTTAGCTTAGAGAATCGTTCCGTCCCACGTGAAGAGATGGATGACATCATTCAGCAGCTCATGCAAAAAGTCCAACTGGATGTCGATCCGCATACAGAGATTCACACTTTATCTGGCGGCATGAAGCAGCGATTGGCACTTGCTTGTTTACTAGCATTACAGCCGGATGTTCTATTCTTTGATGAACCAACCGCACAGCTTGACCCGGCAGGTAGAATGGACATATTTCAACTGCTGCAGCAGCTTGCAGCCGATCAGCAGCAAACCATGATTTTTGTAGAGCATGTGCTTGACGGAGTCATCGAATGGATGGATCGGGTAATTTTATTAGATGATCAAGGCAGCATTTTAGCAGATGGAGCTCCAAAAGATGTGCTCGTGACATATGAGGAAGAAATGAAAGAGGCAGGAATTTGGCGGCCAAAATTATTTCCCGAGAAATGGTCCACGATTATTCAAGATCCATTTCATCCACTGAGTCAAACCTTTATGCAAACCTACGAAGCAAGAAAAGCGCAGCATGAAAAAGTGCCGTCAATCGAACGAGAGACAATGATTCGTACAGAAAATCTTCAATTAAGCTACGGGAAAAAAAGGATTATGAGTAACCTTCAGCTTGATATCAAAGCAGGAGATTGGGTGGCGATTATTGGAGAAAATGGGAGCGGAAAAAGTACGTTTCTCAAACATTTGATCCGCTTAGAGCCAGCTAAAAAAGGTCATATTTTCTTAAAAGAAACAGACCTTAAAAAATGGTCTGACCGACTACTCTATGAAAAAGCAGGCTTTGTGTTTCAAAATCCGGAGCTTCAATTTATACAAGACACAGTATTCGATGAAATTGCTTTTGGCGGCAGACAGCGCAACTGGCCAGAATCAGTCGTACAAGAAAAAACGGTCCAGCTGCTGAAAGAGTTCGGTTTAGAGAAGCATGTAAAAGCACATCCCTTCACCTTAAGTTTAGGGCAAAAAAGAAGATTGAGTGTTGCCACGATGCTCCTTTTTGATCAAGATGTATTGCTGTTAGATGAACCGACTTTCGGTCAGGATGAAAAAACAGCGAAGGAATTAATGAGGCGTTTAAAAGAACGGCAGCGCCAAGGCACGACCATTGTGATGGTTACACATGATATGGAGCTTGTCGATGAATGTGCCGATCAAGTGCTTCTTTTTCATCAAGGCAAGCATGTATATGATGGTCCCCCTTATGATTTATTCTCAAATCAGGAACTTGTCGATGCTTATCAGCTGAAAGCTCCCTTACATTATCGCTATGTGGCAGAAAGAAAGGATGTGCTGACAATTGCAAAGTAATCATTCCTTTCTTTCTACTGTGAATCCAGTCATGAAATTACTCGCTCACCTGCTTGCGATGGGCTGCCTCATGGCGATATCTGATCCTAAAACAACCTTTATCATCTGGCTGTTTGCTCTTGGCATTGGACTTGTTTTAGGTGGATGGAATATGAAGTATCTCATCACAAGGCTTGTCCCTTATCTGCTCTTTTTTATTCTCGTCTTTTGGATGATGGCGGCATTCGGCAAGGGGGATCATACTGTTTGGAAGTGGGCGTGGTTTCATATCACGGAGGAGAGTTTAAGAAATGGTCTCACCATCGCTTTCAGAATGCTTGGATTTGTGACATTTGGTCTCCTTTTTACGTCCACAACCGATTTGACGGCATTTATGATGAGTCTGATTCACCAATGCCGAATGTCCCCAAAATGGGCGTATGGAATGCTTGCCGGCTTCCGGTTTATTCCGTTATTTCAAAGTGAATTAAAACAAATGAAAGCTGCACATAAAATCAGAGGCTACAAGCAAAAAAACAGCTGGAAAGCCTTTATGCGTTATGCATTACCCCTTTTTACACAAGGTGTACGAAAATCAGAGCGCTTAGCGATTGCGATGGAAGCCAGGGGCTTCACAGGGACGAGAGAGCGAACGTATTATCATATCATCAGCACCTCATGGATTGACTACATGTATCTTTTTCTCATCGGTATCAGTGTCTTTATGTGCATTTACTTTTTTTAAAAAACACCCACATTCACTAGATAGAATGTGGGCTTTTTATATGCCTTAGGTCATTTGATTGATATTAGTACACATTACAGGCTGTAATAGATCATATAACGAACCGATAAAGAAGGTGTACTGAGAAAAAGAGAGGATGAACGTAAGCGAATGTCACAGAGAATTGATAACATAATAGACGCTTTACCAATCATTGGACTTGCTATGAGAGAACAGCTAACTTTTTCTGTTTTAGGGAAAGAGAAGGTTCTTTATTATCAGCAACATGGGAATATTGATTTAGGATTTAAAGCTGGTGATACAGTAGATCCTGGATTCCAAAACTTTGCGATGCTGAAAAATGGGAGAGAACCATCGTTTATCCAAATTCCGAAAGAAGTATACGGGATTCCAATGGATATCGTAGCCGTTCCAATTACTGATGAATCAGGTCAAGTGGTTGCTGCCTTCTGTGTGGCCTATGACCAAACGAATCAACAACGATTAGAGCACATCATGACGGAGAGCAACGAGGCTTCCGAAAAACTAGTCGCAATGGTACAGCAGGTTGCCGCACATTCAGAGGAACTACAAGCGACAAGTGAACAAATTCTACAAAATACGAAAACCACTGTCGAAAATTCCTCTAAAATCAATCAAGTGTCTAATCTCATTAAAGGTATCTCTGATCAAACGAACTTACTTGGACTTAACGCATCAATAGAAGCTGCAAGAGTGGGAGAAGCAGGAGCAGGCTTTGGAGTGGTCGCAACAGAAGTGAGAAAGCTGTCAACTCACGCGAAACAGGCGACAACTGATATTGAAACAGCCCTAAAAGATGTGCAGGGATCGATCAAAGGAATGGAAGAAGAAATTGCGCAAATTGTCGCTTCCTCTGAGCATCAGGCAGAACTTGTTGGCACTTTTACAAAAATTATTGAAGGCCTTCATGAAACAAACGAAACAATGAAATCATTGGCAAACGACTTAGTGAACTATCAAGTAAAATAAAGAATGACAAAACCTCCAGCTGAATCGGAGGTTTTTTTATCATTTCAAGGTGAGAAACTTGTTAGGATCATGACCGTTTTATCGCTGACAGGCAGGGTACACTTCTGTATGATAGAAAAAGAGAGACTAGTTTTGTGATTAGACCTATTCATAAGGAGGAAGATCATCGTGACACAATCAGCGAAGCTGAAAGAAATACTTGCACCCTACCGTCCGTTGTTAGATGAAACGGAAAAACCAATGATACAATTGCAGATGAAACAAGGAAAAACAGGACCATACGACAGCAAAATAGCTGGTGATCCTTACTTCCCCAGAAACGACGAATATCCAGTTGACGGCGAAGGACATCCTATGAAACTTTTGGCACAAATCAATTTCGGTCAGCTGCCAAAGCTAAAGGATTATCCAGAAACAGGGATTTTGCAAGTCTTTATTTCTGTGCATGATGATCTTTATGGAATGAATATTGACCATAAAACAGAGCAAAAAGATTTTCGAATTAAATTTATTGAGGAACCTTTCTTGGCAGAAGAAGAGTTATTGACTGATTTTTCTTTTGTGAAAATTCCAGATGATTTTTATTTTCCTGTAACGAAAGAAGGCGCAATTACAGGTGAATTAGCAAGCGAAACGATCAGTGTAGGAGATTTCCGCTTTGAAAAAGTCACAGGAAAAAACAGCTGGGACCTATTCGAAGATGCAGATGGTGTTAATGGCGAAGAAGCAGATGCCCTGCTGGATGAATTTTATGAAACAGCGAGTGGCTTTGGTCACAAATTGGGCGGGTACCCAGGGTTTACACAAGAAGACCCGCGTACCTATGTAGATCAAGAACATACTGTTTTATTATTACAAATTGACTCAGATGATGAAGTAGATTTGATGTGGGGAGATTGCGGTATTGCCAACTTCTTTATCAAACCAGAAGACCTCAAACGAAAAAATTTCGAGAATGTTGTCTATAATTGGGACTGCTCCTGATTTTGTAAAAAACACACTTTAAACACTCTTTATAGAGTGTTTTTTTGTGTATGTTTTTAGACTTTTTTGTCCCTATTTCGTCATTTCTAAGAGGCAATATGTCATTCTTACTAGTTGACCGGATCAAAAAAAAATGTAAAATCATCTTAAAGTCCTCTTTTTTGAAAATAATAATAACATGACATATGATTCAACGATAAAATGCTCGAAAAAGCGGAATGTACTGGGGGGTATCAATTGATCATTTCGAAAGTAATCAATAATAATGTTGTCAGTGCGTATGATGACGAGCAGCATGAGCTGGTCATTATGGGCAGAGGGATCGCGTTTCAAAAGAAAAGCGGAGACCCGATTGACGAAGAACGAATCGAGAAGGTATTTTCTATTCAAAATAAAGATATATCAGAAAAATTCAAAACCCTGCTTTATGATATTCCAATCGAGTATATGCAAGTGTGCGAGGCGATTATTGAGCATGCGAGAACGACTCTTAACAAAAATTTAAATGACAGCATCTATGTGACGCTGACGGATCATATCACCTTTGCCATAGAACGTCATCAAAAAGGAATGGACATCAAAAATGCCTTGCTCTGGGAAATCAAACGGCTGTATAAAGATGAGTTCAGATGTGGTTTAGAAGCTATTCGGATCATTGAGGACAAGCTGAGCATCCATCTTCCTGAGGATGAAGCCGGCTTTATTGCCATGCATATTGTCAATGCAGAGCTCAATGAGGAAATGCCAAACGTGATTCAAATCACCAAACTCATTCAAGATATTTTAAACATCGTTAAATATCACTTTCAAATTGATTTAGACGAGGAATCATTAAATTATTTCCGTTTTGTGACGCATTTGAAGTTTTTTGGGCAGCGTCTGTTTAACGAAACTCAAATGGAAAATCAAAATGAGTTTCTGTATGAAGTGGTAAAAGAGAAAAACACTGCAGCTTTTCAATGTGCAGAAAAAATTAACGAGTATGTTCAAAAAGAATACAACCGAAGTCTCATAGAAGATGAAATGCTATATTTAACTTTGCATATAGACAGAGTAATAAAAAGAAAATAAATTCAAAAAGAAAGCGTTGACATCACAAAATTAACATGATAATTTATAACTATAAACTAAATAACCCACAATCTTTTAGGATTGTTACTGGTCAAGCAGGCAAAACCTAAATCATTGTCCCTATCTTTGATAAGGCATGATTTAGGTTTTTTTATATCTAAAGACTTATAAAAATTAAATAACGATCAATCGCTATGAAGGATTGTTACTGGTTAAGCAGGCAAAACCTAAATATCGATTAATGTCTGAATCGCTATTTCTCGGACATTAATGGATGTTTAGGTTTTTTCTATATCAAGATGAAATCGACGATTGGAGGGTAACACAATGAACCACAAACAAACAGCAAAAGAAGTGCTAGAACTTGTCGGCGGTGAAAAAAATGTTAAGCAAGTCACACATTGTATGACAAGACTTCGCTTCAACTTATACGATGAAAGCAAGGCAGATAAAGAAAAGCTGCAATCAACAGACGGCGTCATGGGCGTGAATCAAAGCGGCGGTCAATACCATGTCATTATCGGTAACGATGTATCAAACGTCTATCAAGCAATGATTGCTGACTCTGGGTTATCAACAGATGTAAAATCAAGCGGTACAGAAGAAGCATCAAAACAAAATGTGATATCAAAGCTTTTCGATTTTATCTCTGGTGTCTTCACACCAATTCTCCCAGCCATCGCTGGAGCCGGTATGATCAAAGGGATTTTGGCACTGATGCTCACATTTCAGTGGATATCAGATAAAAGCAGCACGTATGCGATTTTAACAGCTATCGGAGATGGAGCCTTTTACTTCTTACCGATTCTACTTGCTGTAAGCGTAGCCAAAAAAATTGGTACAAATCAGTATATCGCAGCTGCCATTGCAGCAGCAGCACTGCACCCGCAGTTAACCGCTTTACTGGGTGCGGGAAATACAGAATTTCTCGGCTTGCCAGTGGTTGCCGTTGTGTACTCTTCATCGGTGATTCCAATTCTACTTACCATTTGGCTCGGCTCATATGTTGAAAGATTTGCGGAAAAATATAGTCCAAAATCATTAAAGATCATCCTTGTTCCAACAGTCACACTTCTTGTCGTTGTACCAGTTATGCTTATCGCGGTTGGACCGCTTGGTGGAATTATCGGAAATGGCCTTTCAGGTGGAATTGATTTATTGTTTAAACATGCAGGTATTTTGGCAGGGCTCTTGATAGGCGGATTCATGTCACCATTGATCATTACGGGCATGCACTATGCACTGCTTCCAATCATGATTAACAACATTACGTTAAACGGTTTTGACTTTATTCTTCCAATGATGTTTGTAGCGAATATGGCACAAGCAGGCGCAGCATTCGGTGTCTTCTTAAGATCAAAAAACAAAACATTCAAATCATTGGCGATGTCTACAAGTATCACAGCCTTAATGGGTATTACTGAACCTGCTATGTATGGTGTGAACATGC
This sequence comes from Bacillus sp. 11B20, assembly GCF_056098985.1. Lineage (NCBI taxonomy): Bacteria > Bacillati > Bacillota > Bacilli > Caryophanales > Bacillaceae > Bacillus > Bacillus sp. 11B20. The sequence goes on along the minus strand of NZ_JBLZWZ010000009.1, from coordinate 837,391 downwards.
GATTGAAAAAACCGTTCCTTGCAGCCCTCATTGGTGCAGCAGCAGGCGGCGTGTTCATGTCGATCTTTAAAGTAAAATCATATGTGATATCTGGATCAGCAGGCCTCCCAGGTCTCCCAACATTCATTGGACCAACATTTGTCTACTCAATCATCGGTTTAGTCATCGGATTTGTTGTAGCAACGATCATGACACTTGTTCTAGGCTTTAAAGATGTACCAGTAAAAGAAGATACAAAAGCAGACAAACCAGAAGAAAAGAAAGACACAGCGGCGCTTCAAAATGAAGTGGTACAAAGCCCGCTTGAGGGCCAGCTAAAGCCGCTCAATCAAGTAAATGATGCAACATTCTCTAATGAAATCATGGGTAAAGGTGCAGCCATTGTACCAACTGTTGGACGCGTTGTTGCACCGTTCAACGGCAAGGTTGAAACCATTTTCCACACAAAACATGCCATTGGCTTGAAGAGTGACCAAGGCACAGAACTTCTTATTCATGTCGGGATTGACACGGTAAAACTTGACGGAAAGTATTTCACAAGTCATGTGCAGTCCGGTGATCTTGTACAAGCAGGGGATGTGCTCGTTGAATTTGATATCAAGGGTATTCAGCAAGAAGGCTATGATGTGACCACACCTGTTATTGTGACCAACACAAATGATTATGCTCAAGTTGATGCGAAAACAGATGGAGCGATTACAGTGAAAGAGACACTGCTTACAGTCAGTGTAGAAGAAAAAGAGGAGGGTATTCAACATGAACAAGTTAGAAAAAACATTTCCTAAAGGTTTCTTATGGGGCGGTGCTGTTGCAGCCAACCAAATTGAAGGCGCATATAATAAAGGTGGAAAAGGCTTATCGACAGCAGACGTATCACCGCATGGTATTATGCACCCATTCGATGAATCAATGAAAGACCTTAACTTATATCATGATGCCATCGATTTCTACCATCGCTATAAAGAAGATATTGCACTCTTTGCAGAAATGGGATTCAAGTGCTTCAGACTATCCATTTCTTGGCCGCGTATTTTTCCAAATGGCGACGATGCGGAACCGAATGAAGCAGGCCTCGCTTTTTATGAAAGAGTATTTGATGAACTGCATAAGCATGGAATTGAGCCAGTTGTCACGATCTCTCACTATGAAATGCCGCTTGCACTTGTGAAAAACTACGGCGGATGGAGAAACCGTAAGCTTGTGGATCTTTATGAAACATACGCTAAAACATTGTTCACTCGCTTTAAAGATAAAGTGAAATATTGGATGACCTTCAATGAAATTAATGTCGTGTTACATGCGCCTTTCACTGGCGGCGGGCTTGTATTTGAAGAAGGTGAAGATGAGAAAAGCATTCAATATCAAGCAGCGCATCACCAATTTGTGGCAAGTGCTCTGGCTGTTAAAGCAGGACATGAAATCATTCCAGATGCAAAAATTGGCTGTATGATTGCAGCGATGACCACATATCCGTACAGCTCAAGACCAGAGGATATGTTTGCTGCAATTGAGCAAGACCGCAAAACATTGTTCTTCTCAGATGTACAGGCAAGAGGCTATTACCCAGGTTACATGAAACGTTATTTCCTTGAAAATGACATCAACATTGAGTTCCAAGACGGGGACGAAGACATTTTAAGAAACCATACAGTTGACTATATTGGCTTCAGTTATTATATGAGTTTTGTGACGAGTACAGATCCAAAGGTCCTTGAACAAGTTACTGGTGGTAACCTATTTGAAGGTGTGAAAAACCCATATCTGGAAGCAAGTGATTGGGGCTGGCAAATTGATCCGAAAGGACTTCGTACAACACTGAATCAGCTGTATGACCGCTACCAAAAGCCATTGTTTATCGTAGAAAATGGATTGGGTGCTGTCGATCAAGTAGAAGAAGACGGATCAATTCAAGACGATTACCGAATTGATTACCTCAGAAGCCATTTGCTAGAGGCGAGAGAAGCCATCGCAGACGGAGTAGACCTGATCGGTTATACAAGCTGGGGCCCAATTGACCTAGTCAGCGCATCAACGGCTGAAATGAAAAAACGCTACGGCTTCATTTATGTCGACCGTGATAATGAAGGAAACGGTACATTAGATAGAAAGAAAAAGAAAAGCTTCGATTGGTATAAACAAGTGATTGCGACGAATGGAGAGCATTTGGATGTATAAAAAAGAAAAACCACTCAATGCATTGAGTGGTTTTTCTTTTTGGATAATTAAACACATAAGTTGAAAAATGTTACATAATTGTGAGGATTGTCGTAATATGTCGAGTGATAGAGGTTGATATAAATTTGGAAATATTGGATAATTATCCCTATTGTGGAATAACTATATCGAGAAATCGGGGGAAAATATGTCTAAAATTAAATTTTTATATGTAGCTATTATTTTTGTAGTTGCATCATCATTATTTTATGTTCAAGATGCTCAAGCTTATAGAGCAGTGAAAACAATTTCTAAGGTAACGGCTAAAGCGGATTTACCATATTGGTCTGACCTTAAAGGTTGCGGTAAGTTTAAAGCTCAAAGTCAAACAACACGTAAAGGTTTTAAGAAACTTCATCACGATGTCAGTTTCTATACTGTTGGTGGAAGTGTTTCTGCTCCAGGAACAGGAGCTACAGGAAGTGCTTCAAGTAAATCTTATAGTAAGTCAACGAAAGGTAAAATCTACACTACTTCAGGTAACGTTTGTGCAGGTGGATTAGCTATTTATCTAGGTATGTATACGACAACTGAAGTAGATCAAAATAGCAGCAGAACATACACAGCTACAGCCAAAATCTAAATCTAAAAGTCTATTCGATTCAGTTATTCCACAATTATTATAATATTAGGAGAATACATGATGTATAGAATACTAATATTTATCGTCTCAATAATCTTGATTGTAACGGGTTGTAGTCAAAATGAGAATTTGTCTATGCAAAGAAAGATATATAATAAAGACTTTGAACGTACTATTCATTCCTATATGAAGAGTGAGTCAGGAGGTCAAGTCTTTGAGGTTAACAGTCAACAAGAACAACCATCTGAACTAATTCACAACACACTAGCACTTTACCAAAAAAAGCAAGGTCACAATAGTAAACAAGTAGAATGTAGGGAAGAAAAAAATCAATTTTTCTGTAAGGTGGCACTTTCTCAAGTAACATATACAAGTAAATTTTCCAAGAAAGATATCACCAGCGCGGATTCCTATTTAAACCTTTTCTTATTATATGATACTTTTACTAAAATAAAAGATTCTAGCGGCATTAGACTAGTCAAAAAAACTTTCTCCAAATTGGATAAGCCGTCTCCGCAAGATAAAATAGAGTACGATTATTATCTAATCTTGACATCATATTTTCATCATAAGGTACCTTCTTTTTTAGAAAAAGAAATTCAATCTAATTTGGCAGAGTATACAAGTCTATCTCTTTTTGATTATGACGAACCTATCATTCTTTATGCATCTCTTATATTGGCGAACATGTTAGAGATAGAGTCCAATGTGAAACATTTAACGAAGATTTATTTTAATGAAGATAACCAAAAAACCATTTTGTTTAGAGATGAAATTACATATTGGTTTCATTTTCAAATCATTCAGTTATTACAGGATATGAATCATAAAAAAAAGAATGAGCTTACTTTTAACATTCCTTCAAATTATAAGCCTTTTCCTTCATTATTTTACTCATTAGACTCTTTAAGGAATATTTATTTAATGTCGAATATTTTTTCTAGTGCTGATCTCGATCAAGCAGAAGAATACAGGAGAATTTTAACTAATCGTTATGAAGGTTTACTAGAAGATGAAGATCAATTAAGTAGTTATCAGAATCAGTTTTTTGCAAAGCAAATTACGAGCGAATTAGGCTTGCCGTTTGACGAAACATTGATTCCTAATGGCACATGTCAAAACATAGAGAATATTAGTGAAATGTACTATTGCTTTAAACTTAAAGGAGGAAAAGCCGATAAGAGTACTATGCAGTGGAGCGATTCAGATGATTTATTAACAACTCTTATGAAATATGATATTGTAGACATTAATCAAAATGATAAGAATAAATTGGTAGATATGTTTAATGAAGTTATTTCGTATCATGGAGATAATCATTACATTATTCTCAATCTATATACGGATATTTTATTACGCTATAATCTGGATGTGCCAAAAGTTAAAATTAAGAAAAAAATTCAAGCCTCTCAATGTGGCTTAGGTTATTGCACATCTAAAGGAAGTTACGATTTTGAATTAAGTGTTTATGGAAATCACACACTTAATTTATTAGAGGGGATTGAGATGGCTAGTGAACTTAGATAATAAGGAAGATACGTCGATTCTAAAGGTCGACCACCTTGGTTTTCAATATGGGAATGCAACCATCTTGAAAGATTTGTCTTTACATATTCAAGGCCCTGGTCTTTATGCCCTTTATGGAGAAAGTGGTAGTGGAAAGACAACATTTATTAACGTTATTGCATTGATTCAAAAACCGAGTTCTGGGAAGATGATGTTGTTCAACCAGTCCATTGATTATACAAATCAAGAACAGGTTGATAAATACCGCAAGAAAATTGCCTATTTCTTTCAAGATCTGAACTTGATTGAGTCTTTAACCGTCAGAGAAAATTTACATGTCATCTCGTTAATTAATGAACAAGAAGTCTCAAATGAAAGATTAGCAGAACAGGCTAAGAAGCTTAAAATGAGCGAGAAACTTGATGTCACAGTAAGTAATCTGTCAGGCGGAGAAAGGCAACGCGCTGCTTTTTTGAAAATCATGCTGTTTGATTATTCATTGATTCTATTAGATGAACCAACAAACAACCTTGATAAAGATAACATTCAGATGATGCTTGGTATGTTATCTGAATTGAAGAAAACGAAGACGATTTTAGTCGTTACACACTCTGATACGGTTGTGCAACATGCCGATGTTGTCCTTCGTTTTGAAGATTTGAATAAAAAGGACCAGTCCATATGAAAAAATTATTCGTCTTTGAGTATTTAAAAAAGAAACATCGATCGACTCTGAGAAAATTGGCTGTTTTGAATTTTGTATTGCTGATGTTAATCTTTTTCTCCATATTTACTATCTTGATTTCTGCTGATAATATTTATAAAAATGTATTGACTAACGATCGCCTATCAATGGTTTTAATTAATGGATATTCGAAAACTGGTGAGTATCAATACGATACAGATAAAATTAAGCGGATGCCGAATGTCAAAGACATTGTTTACGAATATGACGTCTCGTTATCTATTGAAGCAAATGGAGAAACGGATATATTGTCAGCTTTATCATTCAATTCGACAACAAAAGAAGCTGTGAGTTATGAAGGGGATCTAAAAGAAAACACTATTCTGCTTCCAGAAAGATTTAAAGGCAAAAAAATAAAAGCATATGATGGTGAAGTAGAACCATTAAAAGCGAATATTGAGTACTACAAAGGAGAAGGGAATTATTTTTTAAAAGATTACAGTTACCTATCACCAGATCTGTACAAAAAATTGAGTAGTCAAATTAAGATTGGTGAGAACTACGATGGTGTTAGAACACTCATTGTTAATTTAAATAAAACCGAGGATATTTATGAGTTTGTGAACCAGTTCGATCGAATGTTCGATGAAGAAGATGTTTTTGTATACTACCAAGCGCAAGGTCTAGAAAAACTAGTTGCTAATTCAAAATTGTCATTTTTGCTGCTTGTTGTTTTTCAAATCATTTTATTTGTGGTGATTGCTTTTATTTATCGAGGTCAGATGCATACACTCATTAGCATTTTGAATCGAGATTTATTGTCCTTGTATTTAAATGGGATGTCACCAAAGGATATGATCAAGCAATTTTACAGTAGTATAGACAAGATGAACCTAAAAGTGTATATTGTTGCGTTACTATTTATTGCCGTCTTGGGTGCTTTCCTACTTGGACAATTACCGGGAGAGATCATTCTATGGATTGGTGGTACAGCAGTTGGACTTCTACTTATCTTGGTTCTATTGAATAAATGGTTTGTGCGATACATTATCACAAAACGTATGAAGAAAGAACTGTCACAAGAGAATATCGTATCAAGATTACGAAACTAAGAAAAAGAACTGCTTATTGGCAGTTCTTTTCTAATAATAAAACCCTTAAACTTAGAGAGCTTAGAACAAGATGTTTTATTTCCACACTTGATCAGCAATCTCAATCACATGACGCAGTTTTTCCCATTGCTGTTCTTCTGTTAACAGGTTGCCTTCCTCTGTTGAGGCGAAACCGCATTGTGGACTCAAACAAATTTGGTTAATGTCCACATATTGAGCCGCTTCCTCAATGCGTTTTTTAATCTGTTCAACTGGCTCAAGCTCACCGTATTTTGAAGTGACAAGGCCTAGTACGATTTGAAGGTTTGGGTTCTTCACATATCGAAGAGGCTCAAATCCGCCAGAACGATCGTCGTCGAATTCTAAAAAGAGACCATCAAGATCTAAGCCGGCGAAAATTGTTTCTGCCGCTGCTTCGTAACCACCTTCAGCAGCCCAAGTTGATTTAAAGTTACCGCGGCAAATGTGCATAGTAATCACCAAATCCTCTGGGCGATCGGCAACAGCTTCATTGATTGTCTTCGCAAACGACTCACGAAGTTCATCCTCTTCACGGCCAAAGGCTTTGATTTGCTCGTGACCTTTTTCAGAAAAGAACACGGCCCATGCCGTATCATCCAGCTGCAAGTAGCGGCAGCCTGCATCATAAAAAGCACGGATGGCTTTCTTATACGCCTGTGCCACATCATGGTGGAATTCCTCTAAGCTGTCATACACTCCTTCTTCAAGCTTTCCACGGAAAAAGAGCATATTGGGACTTGGAATCGTCATTTTAGCCGTATGATCACCAGCGATGCTGTGAAGGAAACGATAATCCTCCAACATTGGATGATCTGTAAAATCGATCTTGCCTGTTACCTTGATCCCTCTTGCTTTTGTCGTCGTGTTATGGAATTGAATGCCCTGATCTGCTTCAAATCCTTCAACCCCATCGAGTCCTTCCAGAAAGTCAAAATGCCACCATGCACGTCTGAACTCACCATCTGTGACAACCTCTAACCCAATTTCTTTTTGCTTCTCTACAATACGTGTGATTTCTTCGTTTTCAATTTGTCGGAGTTGTTCTGCTGTCAGCGTACCGTCTGCTTTTAGCTTGCGTGCTTCCTTGATGCGTTCTGAACGTAGTAAGCTTCCTACTTGATCTGCGCGGTATGGCGGTTTCGTTGTTTTCTTTCCAATGGTTTTTACTTGTGTCATGCTGAATCCCTTCTTTCTTCAGGTTAAAAAATCAAATAAAAAAGCTCTTCCTTGGATAAGGAAGAGCATCATATACTGTGAGAACTCTGCCTTATCTTCAAACAAGCATCTGCTTGCTTAAGGAATTAGCACCATTCTGTTCCTAGGAACAGCGGTTGCCGGGTTTCACAGGGCCAGTCCCTCCACCACTCTTAATAAGGTTACCTTTTGATTCAATTTTCTTAATAAACACAATTATTCAACGTTTTTAGGGAAAAGTCAATGGTTTTTACAATTTAATTTCCTACATGAACAAATCAGCAACAAGAACACCAGCAAGTCCGACAAGTGAAAGCACGGTGACCATCAAAGTCCACGTTTTAAAGGTTTGAGCCATTGATAGGTTAAAGTATTCTTTATAAATCCAGAAACCTGCATCATTCACATGAGAGAACGTGATACTGCCGGCACCTGTTGCGATCACCATTAACTCAGGGCTGACACCCGTCAGGCCAATCAGTGGTGCAGAAATGCCAGCCGCCGTGAGACCGGCGACAGTCGCTGATCCTAAAGAGACACGAAGGACAGCAGCAATGAGCCAAGTCAGAAGCAGGGGAGAAAGTGTGCTTCCTTGCATGATCCCTGCAATGTATTGATCGACGCCGCTATCAATGAGCACCTGTTTAAAGGCGCCTCCGCCCGCAATAATTAATAAAATCATGGCAATAGAGCCGATAGAATCCGTGATGGACTTCATTACGTCATGCATGCTCTTTCCTCTTCCAAGCCCAAACGTGTAGATGGCAAGCAGCACTGAGATTAATAGTGCAATCGCCGGTTCGCCTAAAAACTCAGCGGTAGGCAGCAATGGGGAGGAAGGGAAGAAAATTTCTAGAAATGCTCTGAAAGTCATAAGCAATACAGGCAAAACAGCGGTGAAAATGCTAATGCCGAAGCTAGGCATTTCTTCTTCTGTGAATTCCTTTGGATTAAATAAGTTCTTTGGGATATGTGCGTGCAACTGGTCTTTTTTAAATAGTTTTGTAAACAGAAGTCCACCTACTAAAACAGCAGGAATCGCTAAAATAATCCCAACCAATAAGGTTTGTCCCATGTTTGCTTGAAAGACATTCGCAATGGCAGTCGGCCCTGGGTGAGGAGGGAGGAAGCCATGTGTGGTGATGAGAGCAGCGACAAGCGGCATGCCCACATACAGCACAGGAAGTCTTGCAGCCTGAGCGATCGTAAAGACTAATGGAATTAAAATAATGAATCCGGTTTCATAAAATAGAGCAATTCCAATCACAAATCCAGTCAGCATTGTCGCCCATTGGATTTTTCCGATGCCAAATCGGTCAATGAGTGTCATCGCGATACGCTGAGCACCGCCAGAATCAGCCATCAATTTCCCAAGCATCGCTCCAAAACCGAGAACGAGTGCCAGGTGTCCGAGCGTACTGCCAAGTCCTTTTTCGACGGAAGCAATCGCTTCTAGTGGTGTCATCCCTTCTAACACAGCAACAATTAAAGAGACAATAATCAAAGAAATGAAAGCGTTTAACTTAAAGACAACCATGAGTAAAAGCAATAACAAAACGCCAAGTCCAATAAACACTAACGACATGATCTTTCCTCCTTTGTGGTGCATAAGGGGGCGCAAACACCCCCTATGCCTTATCCTTCAAGTATGTCTACAGCTTCTTTTAACGTATCCTTTGACCCAACATTTCCCGGGAAAATCACATAAGACATGAAAGGGAATTTACTTTCTTCTCCTGTTTGCCAAACAGGGATCCCTGGTTTGATTTGACCTGCCACGGTCGCACGTCTCACGCTAAGTCCTCTTGTCCCAATATCGCTGGAGGTGATTCCGCCTTTGGCAATGAGATACTTAGGACGAATGGTGAGGCGCTGGACAATACTTGTCACAGCATCACTAATCTGTACAGAGAGCTTTAATTCTTCCTCTTGGCGATCATCCCCAAGATCAAGCCGTTCTCTTCTTGTATAAATAGCCACAGATTGACCTGCTACCAACAGTGCTTCAGTTTGCTGAATGACACGGTCAATTTCTTTGCGAAAGGCATCAGGCTCTAACACGAGGTGGGTATTAAATTCAATAAAAGCCATCTCTTTATTTTGCTCAAGCGCTTGTAATTGTTCTGTTGTTTTTTTTACATGAGAACCGACCATAATGAGACCACCATGAGGGCTTTCTTCTTGTATCAAGTCATCTCTTGTTAATAAGGCGTGATCCCCTATACCGCCAAGTACTTTTGTGAGCGCCGCCGCACTTCTGAACATCAGCTGCTGTCCTGCTTGAATGGCTTCAATGAGAGCGGTGACAAAGACTTTGACATCGTCATAGTCCACTGCGTTTACAACCACTTTTTTGAAGTCCTTCACACCAATGAGCTGTTGTTTGATTTGATCGATGCGTAAAGCCCGCAGATCAGCTAACGAAATGTAGGTCGTGTTCTTTTTTGTGAACAATCCCTCTGACTTTTCTTCAATCCATTCTCCTAGATGAGAGGATTGAAAGCCGAATGTACGGTCTCTTGCAAATTCTGTATCACCAGCAGGAATTAATTCGTGTCCTTCCTGTACGTAATGAATATTGTCGATCGTAAAGCGTCCGCCTTCTTGGAAAAAAGGAAGAAGGATTTCTCCATCGAACTGGCGGGAGCTTTGCTGTTCAATGGTCGTTCTGAGTACTTCAGTTTCAAGCGGAAAGTGTCCGCGAAGAGTAGAATCTCCTCGGCTGACAATGATGAATTCCTGATTAAGCCGTTCAGCCACCTTTACAATGGTTGCAGCAATTGTTTCGTGCGCAGCGGCAGTTTCTTTCTCTGTCATACTGCGAGAATTTGTCAGTATAAAGAACATGCGGCTGTCTTCAAGAAAACCAGCCTCAATGCTTTCTTCTGACCAATCGGTGAAAACAGAGACGCCATGTACGGTTTGAATCCCTGTTGGATCATCGTCTAATACAATGACTTTATGCTGAAAGTCGCTCAGTGCTTGTTCGTATGCTGATTGAATGGCCTTTGAATCTGCTTTTGGAATGGCATTCAATATGTCAGTACTTTGCTTCATGACCATCTCATCCTTTCTTTACTTCGACATGAGCCATTTTTTCGTAATATTGAACGATGCCGCCATGATCAAGCCCGGATTTTCCGTCTGCTTTGAGGGCGTGGAAGATTTCAAGCAACTGACTAGAAAGCGGAAGAGGAACACCGATATCATGAGCAGTTTCCATGACATTGGTTAAATCCTTCAAGTTGATGTCGATGCGTCCGCCAGGTTCAAAATTTCTTTCTAAGATGAGGGGGACTTTTGCGTCGAGAACGGCACTTCCTGCCAGTCCGCCGCGGATGGCTTCATACATCTTATCAATGGCAATGCCTGATTTAGCAGCTAGAACGAGCGCCTCGGACATGGCCGCAATATTTAAGTTGACGATGATTTGATTGGCAAGCTTTGCTGTTGTTCCGCTTCCATTCGGTCCAACTAATACGACCTCAGTGCCCATTGCAAGCAGGACATCCTTCACTTGCTCAAAGATGGATTCTTCGCCGCCAGCCATGATGGCAAGTGTTCCGTCTATTGCCTTCGGTTCTCCGCCGCTGACAGGTGCATCGATAAATTCCACCTGATGCTGTTTGGCAAGAGCAGCTAAAGCCCTAGAGGTTACAGGAGAAATTGAACTCATATCTACGATGACAGTGCCAGATGCGGCTGTCGTTAAAATGCCTTGATCACCTGAAACGACTGCTTCTACATGCTCTCCTTTAGGAAGCATTGTGATGATGATATCGCTTTCACAAGCTGCCTCAGCTGCTGAAACAGCACCTTTTGCTCCGGCTTTCTGTAACGATCGAATCGCTTCCTCATTTAGGTCAAAAACCGTTAAAGTATGACCGGCTTTTAATAGATTGAGTGCCATAGGTTTTCCCATAATACCTAGTCCAATAAATCCAATCTTCTTTGTCACGTTGTCCGCCTCCTATATAGAAAACCCTTACAAAAAGCGCTTTCTTTTCTTTTTGTTAGTATATATACTATCTTTTAAATTTAATAGTAGGAAATAAACTATTGTTCATTTAATGTACATGACGTGATAGGAACGTGTCAACGGAAAATATGAAAAAAGTCACAAAAAAAGACCGGAATCAGCTCCGGTCTTTTGTGTTCATGTTTTATTTTTAGCTACAGCTAATCTAGATCGTTTCACGTTTTCAATGGCATTTGATCCTAGCTCTAAAACAGCGGCGACGTATAGTACATCAATGATCACAAGCTGGTTGATACGGGAGATCATGGAGTCCGATCGATAGGTTGTCTCTCTGGAAGAGCTAAGCAGATGAAAATCAGACCGTTTTGCGAGCTCTGATTTCGGATAGCTGGTGATAGAGGCAATTTTTGCCCCTTTTTCTTTTGCAAACTGTACGGCGTCAAGAATTTCTCTGCTTTCTCCTGAATGGGAGATTGCGACGATAAAATCGTGTTCCGTGGCGTGTGTTGCAATCATATTCATCATATGCGGATCACTGCAGAGGCTCACTTCAAAACCAAGCTGCAGGAACTTATGATAAGCATCACCAGCAATAAAGCTGGACGCACCTGCTCCAAAAAAGACGGTTTTATGTGCCTGTTTCATGTGTTCAATGAATTGTGTGACGGCATGATCCTCTAAAATATGCTTCATATCTTGAATAGAGTTTGTTGTTAACTCTATGACCTTATGCTTAATGTCAGCTACACTATCGGATGCCTCGATCTCGCCGTATATGGATTGAGGTGTATTGGTCGCGATATCCTGTGCGACATGGACACGAAACACTTGGTACGATTCATAGCCAATTTTTCTTAGAAAACGAAAAATCGTCGTTTCGCTTGTGCTGCATTCAGCAGCGAGTGCACTGATAGAATGAAGCACAACTTTCTGAGGGTTTTGTAAGATGTAATTGGCAATCTTTTTCTGGGTTGGGGACAAACTATGAAACGTCGTCCGAATGTGACTAAAAATATTCTCTTCTATGATAAACACCACACTTCATCTAGCATTCTATATTAAGCATACAGGAACTTATGAAAACGGTAAACAAACCAGATGTGGAAAAATGAAGAATAATATGGAAAAAATACTTCTTTTGGTTCTTTTGTCATGGTATACTCATTTGGTAATAGACAAAAATGGGGGTTTTTACTATGACAATGAAAAAAGGCCTAACGATCGGCCTGCTTATTTTCTCACTGATTGTTTCCTTGTTTGCGCCAGTTGGATCTGCGGATGCCAAACAAGCAAAAAAAGCAAAAGTAAGCACACACTATTATAAAAAGAAAAAAACGTTCAAATATGCACAGGTGAAAAACCTAAGCAAGGCGCATATGAAAACCATCAATCGTGATTTAAAAGAAGATATTGCTTTCTCTTATTCTACTTACTTGTTCTTAAAGGATGAAGCAAAAAAGGAAGGCTTTGGGAAGATCACGTACGAGAGATCGTTTAAAACGAAATTTAACAATGGGAAGAAACTAAGTATCTTAAACTATGACTACATGAATGATGGCAGCATGCACGGGGACACAATGGTTTCCAGCATGAACTATGTGTTAACAAAGAAAAAAACAAAGCAGCTGTTCTTGACTGACGTTGTGAAAACAAAGAAAAAGCGTACGAAAGTAAGAGATTATATTTATAACTACACAAAGAAACATAAAAGTAAATTCTATGCGAACCTGAAAAAAAGTGACATTGAAATCAACTACAACACACAGTATTACTTCACGAAAAAGGGAATTGCTGTTGTCTTCCAGCCATATGAAATTTCACCTTATTATGTTGGAATTCCTATGATTCAAGTTCCTGCGAAGGTATATAAATAAAAAGAAAAACGACCACTGAATCTGGTCGTTTTTTGCTATCTATGCCAACACAAAAAAGAGCCCCTCATGAGGCTCTTTTATTTGGATTTATACTTGTTTAGGTGCTTCGTTTAGTGGGTGACGGCGTTTTCCGTTGTAGTGGCGGCGCATACGAAAGATTTCAAACTCCGAAAGCTCTGCGCTTTTTCTTTTTTGGGTGCGGTTATCTTTTTTGAAAGAGAATAGTAAGTAGCAGCAAAGTGAAGCGATAATCAATAAAATCATCATATGACATTCCTCCAATTCATCCTATTCTTTAAGTGTAGACAGGGTGAGTGATGTTTATAACTGAAAATAAGCAGCAGAATCGGTTTAGTCCTTAAGGTTCATTCGATCTGCTATTTTAGGTCTAAAATACTGGTTGTTTTTAACTATTATATTTCCAGTTATTTCACTCGTCAAGAAGAATTTTTTCTGGGGTTGTCTCTATTAGTACGAATAAGTGTCATAAAAGTTTCAGAAAATTGTAAACTTTTATTAAAAAACCGTTCCCGAACAGGAACGGTTGTAAACATGTCTATGCTTTTTCTTCAAATAGACGGGCAATTTCAACGATAACTTCGGTTGCTTTCACCATGTTTTCAACGGAAATAAATTCATATTTACCGTGGAAGTTTTCTCCGCCAGTAAAGATGTTTGGCGTTGGTAGACCTTTATATGAAAGCTGGGAGCCATCTGTGCCGCCGCGGATTGGTTCAATGACCGGTGTGACTGAGCGATTTTCCATAGCTTCATGAGCTATGTCCACAATATGTTTCACCGGCTCAATTTTTTCTCTCATATTATAATATTGATCCTGAATGCTGAGGGTGATGCTGTTTTCTCCGTAGGTGGCTTTTAAGTCATTTGCTATTTTTTCAAACAATGCCTTGCGATTGTTGAATTTCTCTTTATCAAAATCACGGATAATATATTGCAGCTCCGCCTCTTCTACTTCTCCTACAAATTTCGTCAGGTGGAAAAAGCCTTCGTAGCCTTCTGTATACTCCGGAGATTCGTCAGAAGGAAGTTTGTTATGAAAGAGCATCCCGATTTTCGCAGCGCTGACCATTTTGTCCTTAGCTGTTCCTGGGTGGACGTTGTTTCCTTTAATGGATACTTTCGCACCTGCTGCGTTGAAGCTTTCATATTGCAGCTCGCCAAGCGGTCCGCCGTCAATTGTGTAAGCATAGGAAGCGCCAAAGGCATCAACATCAAACTTGTGCGGCCCTCTGCCAATCTCTTCATCTGGCGTAAAAGCGACGCGGATTTTTCCATGCTTAATGTCTGGGTGTTCAATTAGGTAATGCATAGCTGTCATAATTTCTGCGATACCAGCTTTGTTATCTGCACCAAGCAGGGTAGTGCCATCTGTTGTGATCAGCGTATGTCCTTGGTACTTTTGTAAATTTGGAAACTGTTGTGGAGATAAAACGATATGTAGATCTTCATTTAAGGTAATGTCGCCGCCTTGATAGTTCTCATGAAGCTGCGGTTTTACATTTTTGCCGGTGAAGTCAGTGGCGGTGTCGATATGAGCCAAAAAGCCAATAGTCGGCACGTCTTTGTCTGTGTTAGACGGAATCGTTCCCATGACATAGCCGTTTTCATCCATTGTCACTTCTTGAATCCCGATAGATTTCATTTCTTCAACAAGCTGTCTCGCCAGATTCAATTGTCCTTCAGTAGATGGGCAGCTTTCCTTTTCTGCATCTGACTGCGTATCTACCTTCACATAACTTGTGAAACGCTGAATCATTTCCTCTTTCATCTATACGTCACTCCTTTTGTAGAATACGTCCATTTTATCACGTCTTGAATGCGCTTCATAACAAGAAAGGCTTTCTCTGGCAATTAGAGAGGAAAAAGGCCTACTTTCATTAGGTGATGTGCTGAATGGTTCTTTAGGGTGATTTTTTTGGGTGTCTTTTTATTTATAATGAGGACATATAAAATCATCCATTTGTACGTTAAATTGGGAGAAGGGGGTGCGAAAGTTGGATTCTAGTCAAACGCTGGCACTCGCTCAAAAGTTTCAGGAAGCGGCTGATGAGATTCGGCAGTCAAAGCAGCTGCTGGAAAATCGGCTGAAGGCAGTAGGATCAGGCTGGCAGGGAGAAGCAAGAGATAAATTTGATCAAAGCTTTGAAGAAACAACGGCACGCTATGATCAATTTGAAAAGGATTTGCTTGAAACAAGTCAGGAACTGCGGGATGCAGCGGTCAAAATTGAGGAGCGTAAAGCTGAAATTGCCAGAATGGAAGAGCTTGAGCGAAAGAGAAGAGAAGAACGGAGAGAAAGAAACCGAGAAGGGAGATGATGTGATGGCACGTGACATTGTGGTTGATCCAGATCAGCTGACAGGGTTGGCGAATGATTTTGTAGGCGAGCTGTCAGCCATTGAAACGAAGCACCGCGATTTACATAGTGAACTGGACGGGCTGATTTTAGGCTGCGATCCTCGGTATAGAAGCTGTTTTTCTGGTGTCGGGGATGCATGGGGAGCAGGACAAGCGTTAATCAGCAAATTGAGCAGCGATGATATTGCCATTCGTCATGCAACAGATAAAATGGTCGAAGCAGATGATATATTGCGGAAATTGTACAGCATCTATGATCAATATGGTACACTCACGAGCTTAGCAGGTATCGTGATGATGCAGGCGAAATATTACGGGCTTGGGATGACGACCTTTATCAAAGAAAATGGCCGATATGCAGCGCAGCATTCGAAGCTGCTGCTTGATCTGACCAGCCGGGTAGAAGGAACGAGATTTGACCGGTTAGCAAGGATTTGGCTGAGTAAAAAAGAATTATTAAAACGATCGAACTGGCCGATGGCTGACTTGGTCCATAAGAAATTCACAAAATTTTATCCTGACGATACAGTTGCGTTCACAAACAGTGTCCGTGATTTTACAAAAGGAAGTATTAATTGGAAGGACACAGCTGCGATCAAGTCTGTTCTGAAAAATGGTGCAAGGTTTGCGAAAGGGAATGCCATCATTGCAACAGTTGTCACTGGTGCAACAGAAACAGTGGGCTGTGGATTGAAAATTGCCGAGAACTATGCAGAATTCGGTGATCAGCCAGAAGTTCTTAAGCGTGAAAATGCAAAGGCTGTTGGAAATGCAGTGAACAATACGGTCTTTATCGCTGGAGGTTCTGTCGCAGGTGCCGTTGTCGGCGGCGCTCTTGGAAGCTTTGCAGGCCCGATTGGTACCGTTGTTGGCGGAGCCATTGGATCAGCGGTAGGTGGATTTATTGGAGAAAAAGTCGCCAAGCTGACATCCGGTTTTGCTGAACAGATGGCAGTGAAATTAAAGGACCCGATTCATGCGGTCGTGGATAAAGGGAAAAAAGCATTCGAACTGGCGGGTCAAGGTGTGAAAGCAGTCAATGATACCATTGATCAGGCGAATCAGGTGATACATAAAGGGATAGAGAAAACAAAAGAAACCGCAGATTCGCTCATAAAGGGTGCAGGCGATTTCTTTAAGGGTGCATTTTCTTTTGGATAAGGAGAGATCAAGTTGGATCAGCTAAGTCTAAGTATTGAGGAACTCATCTTTAGTTTTTACAGTGAAGGCTATTTTGAACAAGGCATGTCCTTAAAGGAAGCGTATTATCCTGATGTTGAGGATGAGCGCCTTGGGTTTTTATTTGAAATTGCGTGCCGTTCTTTGCTCGCAAAAGGTGTACTGGAATTTCGAAACAGACAATACCGTTATAAAGCGGAATACCGTCATTTCATCCAGGCGATGAATGATGCCTCTTACACCGTCAAGGCGTCTAGATTTGGAGATTTAGATGAAGAAGTCAGCACCTCCTTTCACACAACTCAGGCGGGTGTATATGCGCATCATACGCTTTATGATCAACAAGTGCATCAGATTCGTAAACTGAGCGGCGATCAGCAGGCAGAAGAGCAAGTGACAGCCTTTTTCAATATACAGATGAATGAACACCCTGAACCTGTCATCAGCCTCCAGGCAGACGAATTTGAAATGCTGTTAGAGCAAGCAAGCGAAGCAAAAAATGAGTGGCCATCCTTTCTGAATCAAGCAGAGAATCAAGAGCTCGTGAAGGCATTTGTTTCTGATGTACAGACGAGAAAAGGAAAGATGGATTCCCTCATGAAGGTCGTCTATGACAAAAATAATACGCCTGATGTGGAGTCGATGATATTTGTCATTCCAGGTGAGAACCAATCGTGGCTTGTATCAGGAGTAAAAGAAAATCAATTTCGCATTGAGACGGCTCATCGAGACGGGTTCCGTTCTATATTCTAATGGAGAAAAGGAGAATGACGCTTGAATCCAAGTGAAGTAATAGAAGTAAGGAGCAGACCTTTTTTAAGAGTATGGGCATTCTTAGCAACGGGCGGCTTCGGTATCATCGGTATTTGGTTATTTTCAGAAGCTCTTACATTTGAATCGAACTATACATTGTTTTTATTTTTAGGCGGACTATTAGGTATTGTCTATGGCTGGATCTCCTTTTTGATGATTTTGCCTGCTTTTACGAAGAGGGGAAATGTGATTTTTCGGATTCAGCGCGGAGAGAATGGCGCTGTGCTGCACCGGGAGCGAACGATTCCTTTTCAAGATATTCAATCAATCGACATGCGCAGGCATCGTTACAGTATAAGAGGATTTCTTTTTATGGATGTGCTCATTCGGAAAGTAGATGGGAAATTGATTAAAATTCCGGCGTACAGCATTTTAGATGAAGAAGTATTTGAGCAGACCGTCAAACAGGAGATCTATCCATATTTACATCAGGCAGCCCAAGAAAATTGGAGACAGCAGCATGGCCAAGGAGAAGAGAAGACCGACTAAGCTGTTTTGTCAGAATTGTATAGGATGAGGCGCCACTTTTTCGAAAAAATCGTGTATGATGTCAGTAAAGACTGAACACTCGAAAGAGGTGATGAGATATGGATAAAGAGATGGTAATCGACCTCGTCACAGAACAAATGGCACGGATTCGAAAAGAAAAGGATTATACGCAGGATCGCATGGCGGAGGTACTTGGTCTATCGAAACGGCATTTACAGCAGGTTGAAAAAAACAGGCTGCGTCTCAATTGGACGCAATCCGCGGCCGTATGTGCATTATTCAGAGATAGTGACATTCTGAAAGGGACACTAGGGGATGACCCGCTTGAGATTTTGGAAGTTGTGGCACATGATGAATTACATCTATCAGTTGAGCGTACGATTGGCGGAAAGGTTTGGTGGAGGACGGCTGTCAAAAAAGGCACGTTTCGCCTTCAGCAAAATGTACTTAGTCAGCACTACCGCATCCTAGATGAGGAGAATTATCGCTATTATAGTTCTTTTAATAAAGAAGAAGCGAAGCGGCGGCTAGAGGAATTAAGCCAGCTGTCTTCTCCATATTGAGATTGGAAAAGGAAAGAGAGGCACCTGTTTGATAGGTGCCTCTCTTTTCTGTGTTTATACTTTTAGAGTGTTTTTCGCCCGAATAAAGGCAACAAGCTGTTTGATTTCTTCATCATTTAGGGGAACGCCGTCTACATGAATGGTTCCTTCTTTTGCTTCCGTCAGTTCAATTTTGATATCAGAGATTTTGCGTTGTATCTCTGGCTCGTCCGTTCTACCAAGTAAAAAATCAATGGACGTATCATACAAATCAGCCAGCAGCTTCACTGCTTCAAGCGAAGGTCGTCGGTACCCAGATTCGTAACCGGCATAGGTGCTTTTGGCGATACCTAGGCGATCTGCCGTATGCTGGAGAGACCATTTTTTCTTTTTTCTAAGAGTGGTTAAACGATCGAGTATCATACATGAACGCTCCTTTATTTACAACAACAGTATATCATATTTTGGTATAGAATGTACGCGTTATGCGTAACAATTTCTTGATTAATTCGCGTTATGTGACTATAATGGCAATGAAGGTACGCGTAAAGCGTATATTATAGAATAGCACAAGCTAGCTTATAATATGTGTGACAAACGAAGTAATTTTACGAAAGAGGTGGACCTGTTGAAGAAATTATTGCTTTTAACGACTGGTGGGACGATAGCATCTGTAGAGAGTGAAAATGGATTAGCTCCAGGTGTTAAAGCTGAGGATCTTTTGAGCTATTTAAACGAAATTAATGCAGAATATACAATGGACACAAAGTCCCTAATGAGTATAGATAGTACAAATATGCAGCCTGAATACTGGGTTGATATCGCAACAGCCATTTATGAGAATTATGATCAGTATGACGGGTTTGTCGTGACTCACGGAACCGATACAATGGCCTATACATCAGCAGCGCTGTCTTATATGCTGCAAAATCCTGATAAGCCGATCGTGATTACAGGTTCACAAATTCCGATTACTTTTAAGAAAACAGATGCGAAGAAAAACATCACAGATGCGATTCGTTTTGCATGTGACGGTGTTGGCGGCGTATATGTCGTGTTTGATGGCAGAGTCATCCAAGGAACACGTGCGATCAAACTAAGAACGAAAAGCTATGATGCATTTGAAAGCATTAACTACCCATATATTGCATCAATTGAAAACCATCAAATTGAATACAATAGCAAAGTAAAAAGAACACCAATGAAACCGCTTAAATTAGATGCATCCTTGAACACAGATGTGTGTCTGTTAAAATTGCACCCAGGCCTTAAGCCTGAGTTTTTAGATGCAGTCAAAAGCATGTACAAAGGCGTTGTCATTGAAAGCTACGGCAGCGGCGGAATTCCTTTCGAAGGAAGAAACCTTTTAGAAAAGATCAACGAATTGCTGGAAGAAGGCATTTCTGTTGTCATCACCACTCAGTGTCTTGAAGAAGGCGAAGACATGAGTGTGTATGAGGTAGGACGCAAGATCAATCAAGAATTGGTGGCACGTTCAAGAAATATGAATACAGAAGCTATCGTGCCGAAACTGATGTGGGCACTAGGCAAAACAACAGATCCAAGAGAAGTCAAAAAGATTATGGAAACGCCAATCGCAGAAGATTTAGTGATTTAACTATTCTATAGAAAGCAGGTCATAAGAGATGGTTCAAGCAACTTATCGCTATGAGAAGGATTTTCTTGGTGAAAAAGAAATTCCAGCAGACGTGTATTATGGGGTTCAAACCCTTCGTGCGAAAGAGAATTTCCCGATTACAGGATATCGGATGCACGAGGAACTAATCAGAGCCTTTGCCATCGTGAAAAAAGCAGCAGCTCAAGCCAATATGGAAGTCGGACGTTTATATGAAGGAATTGGAAATGCCATCGTTCAAGCGTCTGACGAAGTCATTGAAGGCAAGCTTCACGAGTACTTTATTGTCGATCCAATTCAAGGCGGCGCAGGAACGTCCATGAATATGAATGCCAATGAAGTGATTGGAAACAGAGCGCTAGAAATCATGGGACATCAAAAGGGTGAATACATCCATTTAAGCCCAAACACACATGTGAATATGTCGCAATCAACGAATGACTCATTCCCAACGGCGATTCATATTGCTGTGCTCAAGCAGTTAGACATTCTGCTTGAAACGATGCAAGCCATGCAGGACGTCTTCAAAAAGAAAGCAAAAGAATTCGATCATGTGATCAAAATGGGTCGTACGCACTTGCAGGATGCTGTTCCAATCCGTTTGGGACAGGAGTTTGAAGCTTACAGCCGTGTGCTGAGCCGTGATATTAAGCGGATCAACCAATCGAAGCAGCATTTATATGAAGTCAATATGGGTGCGACAGCTGTTGGGACGGGCTTAAACGCAGATCCTCGTTATATTGAGATCGTGGTGAAAAAGCTCGCTGATATTTCTGGTCTTCCTCTTGTAGGCGCAGAGCATCTCGTGGATGCAACGCAAAATACAGATGCTTACACAGAAGTATCCGCCGCTTTAAAAGTATGTATGATGAACATGTCTAAGATTGCCAATGACCTTCGCTTAATGGCTTCTGGTCCGCGTGCAGGTCTTGCTGAAATTGCATTGCCAGCTCGTCAGCCTGGATCATCCATTATGCCTGGGAAAGTCAATCCAGTCATGGCAGAGCTCATTAACCAAATCGCATTCCAGGTCATTGGGAATGACCACACGATCTGTCTTGCTTCTGAAGCAGGCCAGCTTGAGTTAAATGTGATGGAGCCTGTTCTGGTCTTTAACTTGCTTCAGTCTATTAGTATAATGAATAACGGATTCCGCTCATTCACAGATCATTGCTTAGTGGACATTGAAGCAAATGAAATACGTTTGAAAGAATATGTAGAAAAAAGTGCAGGCGTAATCACTGCCGTGAACCCTCACTTAGGCTATGAAGCAGCTGCTAGAATTGCAAGAGAAGCCATTTTAACAGGTCAATCGATCAGAGATCTTTGCTTGCAGAACGATGTTTTAACGGAAGAAGAACTTGATATTATCTTAAATCCATTTGAGATGACAAAGCCTGGCATTGCGGGTGCAGAGCTCCTAGAGCGATAATATTATCAAAAATTTTATTTTATTAATATGTGGAATTGCCTGTGAAAAAGAGAAAAAACAGGCAATTCACTTTCTTTCGAATTGACACACTTTTTTCACAATATTTTGAAAACGCTTAACGAACGCACAAAGGGAGGAAACACAATGAAAACACCACGTCTACCATCTATTTTAGAAGTCGTAGCTGTACTTGGCTTGTTTTTAGCAATTGTTTTATCATTTACTCTTTACTTCAAATTAGATATTCAACTCGCATTGTTTATCTCATGGTTTATGGTTATTGCGTTGGGTATTCGATTGGGGCATTCTTATAAGGATCTTCAAAACGCCATTACAAAAGGGATATCGAATGGTTTAGAAGCTGTTTTAATTTTAATTGCAGTAGGTGCACTTGTAGGAACATGGATTGCTGGTGGAGTTGTACCAACGTTAATTTACTATGGACTGGAATTTATTCATCCTAATATATTCTTACTAGCTACACTGATTATCTGTTCCATTATGTCTGTTGCTACAGGAACATCATGGGGTACAGTTGGAACCGCAGGTATTGCCATGATTGCGATTGGTGAAGGTTTGGGAATTCCATTACCTATCGTGGCTGGTGCTGTTTTATCTGGAGCCTATTTTGGTGATAAATTATCTCCATTATCTGATAGTACTGTCCTTGCTTCCTCACTTTCAAAAGTGGACGTGCTCGCACATGTTCGAGCGATGATGGTCTTATCCATACCTGCCTTTGTCATAACTGCCATTATGTTTACCATTACCGGGTTTATGTATGGCGGAAAAAATATTGATCAAGGAAAAGTAGAGTTTTTGAAACAAGCATTGCAAGATACATTCACGATTAATATTTGGATGATCATTCCGGCGCTTATTGTTGTGCTATTACTTGTCTTGAAAAAACCTTCAATGCCTGTTATTGCGATTGGTGCGCTTCTTGGCGCAGTTTGGGCAATGGCATTCCAAGGGATGAATCCAGCCGATGCACTTGGTACAGCTTATAATGGTTTCTCTATTAATTCAGATGTAGAATTCTTAAATACGCTGTTAAACCGTGGCGGTATTGTGAATATGCTTGGATCTTTAGTGGTCATTATTCTCGGACTTGGTTTCGGTGGAGTATTAGAATATTTAGGCGTATTAAAAGTCATCGTTGCGACATTTGAGAAAAAATTACATAATGCAGGGAATGTAACGCTGTCTACACTCGTTGTTGCGTTCTTCGCCAATATCTTTGGCTGTGCGATGTATGTATCGTTAATCCTTACACCAAAAATTATGGAAAAGAGCTACGATAAATTAAAGTTAGACAGACGAGTTTTATCCAGAAACTCTGAGGTCGGTGGTACGCTTACTTCTGGTATGGTTCCATGGTCAGATAACGGTATTTACATGGCAGGAATTCTTGGCGTATCGACATTCTCTTATTTACCATTTATGTGGTTGAGCTTTGTCGCCATTGGTCTTGCGATCATTTACGGATATACGGGCAAATTCATTTGGTACGTGAAAGATCAACAAGAAAGAGAAGAATCGGCCTCATAAGCCGTTTCCAAAAGCCGCTCCTGCACGGGGCGGCTTTGTTTGTCCTAGGACCGAGAGACTATATGTGACATATAGCAAACGAACAGGAATTTAGACCTCCTATAAAAGAGGTCGAAAGGGGGAGTGTGAAGCAGAGTGAAAGCATATTTATCCCATAAAAAGGGCACAAATCCCTATTCAAACATGAGTCTTTGAACCTTATAATAACAATATTGGAAAAAGTGCTATTCACCTTACGCTCGTTTAGAGGGACTCTAAGCAGCGTTTTTATTTTGACAGGAGGAGGAACCCATATGAGCTTATCGGATATGCTGTCTGCCCTTAACGGTGGCATTTCAAATAAAAAAGCAGAAATTGAAGAGAAAATCGCTCGGCTCAAAAAGGCGAAAAGCAAGGTTGAACGTGAACAAGATGCGGCAGAAACAGATTTAAAGCAAATCAAGCAGCCAAAGCTTGGGACCTCTTGGAAAGGTGAGCGAAGCCAGGATTTCAAAACAGACCGAAATGAAGCACATGATGCGCTGCAAACGATCGTGAACGATAAATACCCACGCTATGTGAGCCGTATCGAATTCAAAATCAGTACATTAGAAGCAGAACAAGCTGCGTTATCCTTTGCCAGTTCCTTAGCTGGAGACGCCGCACGCCTTGCTGAAAAAGGAGAAGACGCAGTAGAGGACGCAAAACGCTTGATCTCAAAAGCATGGAGCAGCTTGTAAACAAGATTCATGCTGAACAAATCTGGAGGATATCACAATGGGACAAATTAAGTTAAACTACCAAACAGTCATGGATAAACTAGATGAAGTCTCCCAAGCAGTCGAAGCTTTAGCGATGAAAAAGGCAGCAGATAAAGCGGGTGAAAACAGCCTTGAATTTGTAACCAAGTGGACGGCACGTGAAGCAGAGGTGAGCGAAATGGTTTCAAGCTTTAAAGAAGCTCTAATCAAAAACGTTCAGGATACACGTTCTAACGTGAAAACATTAAAAGAACAAGACGAAGCGATTGCTGCAAAATAATCAGCACAATCGCTTTTATTTATGGATATCATTTACATGAAGTAATTATAGTTACAAAGACTCATATAAAATCCAGGGTTTAAGACCTTGTATTATTCCGTTTTTCTTCCAAACGCGTCGCTAAAAGGACACCTTTTCCCTATTTAAGCCTGAGGCTTTTCACCTTATACTATACTTAATGAAAGCAGAACGATAGAAATGTCAGGATTGGAAAAATCAAGTGAGTCGATGGTTTCCAAAGGTGCTCACGCCGTGCTTTCGTATGAGGTCAGATAGAGGTGGATGACATGAGTTTATCCGAGATGCTGCACCATCTGCATATGGGAATTGAGAACAAACGTGCAGAATTTGACGAAATGATCTCTCGGTTAAAGACAGCCAAAAGCAATATTCGAACAGAACAAGATCTTGCCCAGTCAGATATCAAAGAAATCAAGAAGCCTGCTCTAGATTCGTCATGGAAAGGCGAGAGAGGAACCGACTTTCATCGCCACCGAAAAGACGCTTACAGCGTGATGCACGACATCGTCAACGATGAATATGAAAAATATATAACAGAGATTGACCAAAAAATCTTACACTTTGAATTGAAAAAAATGGAGCTGGCCGTTGCCAGTAATTTTGCAGGAAGAGCTCAGGACGTGATGGAAAAGGGCGAGGATTTTGCAAAGGACGTTAAACATTTGATTGAACGGGGCTGGAAAGCTCTTTAAAACCATAAACGAAACAGCCGTCTCATAAAAGGGCGGCTGTTTTTTTGTTTAGTCACATCCACCACCGCCGCTATCACCTGAATCACTCCCGCAGGAGGCGTCAGAAGCGTGATGGGTATACGAATCAGTATATGTACTTGTCGTTGAATTATGATGTGCAGAACGCTTAGCAGATGCACGTTTATCCTTTGGTGTGAACAAGCTGGCAATGATGGCTCCTAAAAAAGCTAATATGATAATGACAACAAACATAAAAGCATCCCTCCTCTAGTTTCATATTCATACGAATGAGCCATATCTAGGTTCCCGATTTGAAAGAAAAACTGGGCAAAGAGTTCTATTTTCGTTTATGATGATAGGCAAAAGTAAATGCCAAGGGAGGAGAGCCCATGCTATCTCTACGTCAGGAGGAGCTTCTGAAAAGATTGATGCAAGCGGAGCAGGAACTGACAAGTGAAGAAATTGCCCGTGTGATCGGAGTCACATCACGAACCATCCGCACAGATATGAAAGCGCTTAAAAGAATCTTAGAAGAACATGGTGCCGCACTGCATATTAAACGCGGGGCAGGGTATACATTGAGTGTTGAAGATTATGGAGCATTTCGTACATTTTTGAAAACCTCACTGAGAGAAAGAAATGACAAAAAGGAACAGTCCATTCCCAATCAGCCTGAGGACCGCGTGGCTTATCTATTGAAAAGACTGCTTCTGTCAGAAGACTATATCAAATTAGAGGGATTGGCAGAGGAATTATTTGTGAGTGAATCCACAGTGAAAAATGATTTAAAAGCTGTCAGGCATTTGTTTTCATTGCATGGACTTTCTATATCGCACCGCCCTAAATATGGACTGCGTCTGACAGGCGATGAAATGAAATTAAGATATTGTATGGCAGTGCATGTATTTCAGCAGGATCAAGCGCACTCTACACTGTTACCTGAAGAAACGTATCAACTGATTCAGGACATCGTGCGTTCACGTACAAAAGCCACCGGGCTTCATTTATCGGAAATCGGTTTAAGTAATTTAGTGACCCATATTGCCATCGCATGCAAACGAATAGAAGAAAAAAAGCTGGTTCAGATGCCAGAAGCGGAATTGAGAGAAATTCAAGTGCAGCCAGTTTTCCAGATAGCTCAACAAATGACAGAAGATATTCGCCGTGTATTAGCGATTGATTTTCCGTTATCTGAAATGGCGTACATCGCAATTCACTTAATGGGGGCAAAGATGATGGCATATGGAGAGGCTGGCCATACGCTATTTCATCTGCTGGAAGAAGATCATTTTCGTTTCACTCACCAATTGCTTGCTTATGTGGAGGAGCATATGTCACTTGATATTCAGTTTGATAAGGAGCTGATCGTTGGTTTAAGTCTTCATTTGCGTTCCGCCATTCATCGTTTTAGATACGATATGAATATTCGAAATCCCTATTTACCAGACATTAAAAGGCACTATCCCATTGCGTTTGAGGCGGGTGTTTATATGGGCAGGTGGCTGAAGGAAAAAGAGGGTGTTGAGATTCCTGAGGATGAAATCGGATATTTGGCACTTCATATTGGAGCTGCAATCGAGCGGACAAAATCACAGCATGTGAGAAAGACATGTCTTATTGTGTGTGCGACGGGTGTCGCCAGCAGTCAGCTTCTTCTTCATAAGCTCACGGCGGCTTTTAGCGGAAGACTGGAAATCGCTGGAACTGCAAGTGCCGGGGAACTTCCTTCATATGATTTAAGAAGCATTGATTTTATTATTAGTACCATTCCGCTACAGAATACATTGCCGGTACCAGTAATTGATGTACATACGATTCTAAGTGACGATGATATTGTCCGGCTAAAACGATTTGTTCAAAATTCACAGGATACAGGGGTTTTACGGTATGTGAGTCCGGCGCTGACATTTTTTCAGCAAGACCTTCAATCAAGGGAAGAGGTTCTTCAATTTTTCGTGAACGTGTTAAAGGAGCAGCATCGAATCTCAGACGAGTTTGAACAATTATTGCTAGAAAGAGAGCAAGTGTCACCCACCTCTTTCGGTCATTTGGTTGCGATTCCTCATCCAATTAAGCCGGCAACAGACGATACGTTTTGTGCAATCTGTACGTTAAAAAAGCCGGTGCTGTGGGGAGAAGATCGAGTACAAGTCGTTTGCTTGTTAAGCATCCAGAAGACGTATCAAAAAGAATTACAGTCGCTTTATCAATTTCTTGTGCGGCTGACAGAACGGAAGGAAGTGGTGGAACAGCTCATCAAAGCCTCTTCATTTGAAGAACTGACAGCAGCACTTCAAGTATTGGAGCAGCCAAATGAAAAAACGCGACACCCATTTCCGCATCTGTGAGGAAAAAGATTAGATGTTAATGAAAGCGCTTTTAAAATAACATCAAAAAGGAGGATGATCACGAGTTTGTGCAAAGGGGGAGACGGATCATGAGCTTCAAGGAGAAAGCGGCAGATGTCATGGGGCATGTGGCTTATCGCATCACCAATCAGAAATATATTATGGCGATTAAACAGGCATTTGTCACATTGATGCCGATCATCATTACAGGAGCTTTTGCTGTACTGGTGGCAAATATGATCATGAGCCCGGAAACAGGGCTTGCTCATTTTGAGATATTCAGGTTTTTAGCAGAGCTTCAGCCTATTATGAAGGCAATCAATTATGCCACGCTGAACTTTTTAACCATTGGGGCTGTGTTCCTCATTGGGATTGAGCTTGGGAAAATCAACGGGCACAAGTCGCTGTTCCCGGGATTGATGGCGTTGATTTCATTCATATCTGTTATTCCAACGACACTTCTTCTTGAAGTTGATGGATCGATGCGTGAGGTTGTAGACGTGTTGGCAAGACAATTTTCCGATCCAAAAAGCTTATTTTTAGGGATGATCATTGCGATCGTATCTGTGGAAATCTTTTGTAAGCTGACTGAGGTGAAATGGCTGCAAATCAAGATGCCAGATTCGGTTCCGTCGAATGTGGCAACGTCTTTTTCATCACTTTTTCCTTCTATCATTACAATTACGATCATTAGTTCATTCGGGTTTGCATTTCATCGTGTGACAGGCATTTATTTGCATGAAGCAGTGTATAACGTTGTGCAGCGTCCGCTAGAAAGTGTTGTGCAGGGGCTGCCAGGGATTTTAACGTTGATGTTTGTGGCACAATTTTTCTGGGTGATCGGCATCCATGGCAACCAGATGATTAAGCCGATCCGGGAGCCGCTCTTATTAGGATCGATTGCAGTGAATATGACAGCATTTCAAGAGGGAAAAGAGATCCCGAATATTATCACGATGCCGTTTTGGGATGTGTATATGAGCATCGGCGGTTCAGGTGTGACCATTGGTCTTTTGATTGCGATTTTTATTGCTGGGAGAAGGGAAGAGATGCGAAGCATTGCCAAGCTCTCATCAGGACCCGGACTGTTCAACATCAATGAACCCGTTATTTTTGGATTACCCGTCATGCTAAACCCTGTGATGGCGATCCCATTTATCGTCACACCGCTTGTGACAGGTACGATTGGTTATATTGCGACGGCTACAGGATTCGCTGGAAAAGCGGTCGTGATGGTGCCGTGGACGACACCGCCGCTTGTGAATGCATGGCTGTCAACCGCTGGCAGCATGGGAGCCGTCATCACACAGCTTATCTGCATTGTGGTTGCTGTTTTCATCTATTTACCGTTTGTTCTCTTGTCTAACCGCAAGCCAGAAGCAGCACCAGATTCAGAATAAACATTCAGACAAAGAAAAGGGAGGCGGCAACATGAACAGCATTGAGATTCCAAGAGATTTTATCCTAGGTGCTGCGGCTTCTGCATGGCAGACGGAGGGCTGGAAGGGAAAGCGGGCGCATCAGGACTCGTACATCGATTTATGGTATAAGGAAGGGTATCACGTATGGCACGAAGGCTATGGGCCGGCTGGTGCAACGAATTTTTACGAGCGCTATCCTGAGGATGTAGCCTTAATGAAAGAGATTGGGCTGACACATTACAGGACATCGATCAATTGGTCGAGATTTCTCATAGATTACGAGAATGGGATAGTGGATGAGGCCTACGCTCGTTACATTGATGATCTGATCAATGAATTAATCGCAGCAGGTGTAGAACCGATGTTTTGCTTAGAGCATTATGAGCTTCCTGCCGTTTTGCTTGAGAAGTACGGCGGATGGTCATCAAAGCATGTCGTTGATCTGTTTGTTCTCTATGCAGAAAAAGTGTTTGAGCGCTACGGAGACCGGGTCAAGCATTGGTTTAGTTTTAATGAACCGATTGTTGTCCAGACACGCGTTTATCTAGATGCTATCCGATATCCGTATGAGCAAAATACGAAGAAATGGATGCAGTGGAACTATCATAAAGCACTGGCAACAGCAAAAGTGGTGAAGCTGTTTCAGGAGATGGGTTTGAAGGAATCGACAGGAGCCAAAATTGGGGTGATTCTCAATCCAGAAGTGACGTATGCAAGATCGTCTGCTCCGCATGACCAAGAAGCGGCACGTATGTATGATTTGTTTTTTAATCGAGTGTTCTTAGATCCTTCCATCAAAGGGGAGTATCCAGAGGAACTGATCGATGTGTTGAAAAAGCATGATATTCTTTTCGATTCCACAGAGGAAGAGCTTCAAATCATCAAGAATCATACGGTAGATGTCGTCGGACTTAACTTGTACTATCCGCATCGTGTCAAGGCGCCGAGTAAGGCTTGGAACGAAGGGACGCCTTTTCATCCATCCTATTATTACGATATGTTTGAGCTTCCAGGGAGAAAAATGAATCCTTTCAGAGGCTGGGAAATCTACCCGAAGATTGTCTACGATATGGGGATGAGGATAAAAGAAGAATACGGAAATATTGAGTGGTTTGTGGCCGAAAATGGCATGGGTGTAGAAAAGGAAGAACGGTTTAAAAAAGAAGACGGTATCATTGATGACCAGTATCGCATTTCATTTATCAGCCAGCATTTGAAGCGGGCACTTCAAGCGAAAGCAGAAGGATCAAATTGCACGGGCTATATGCTTTGGGCATTTACAGACAATGTCTCACCGATGAATGCCTTTAAAAATCGCTACGGCTTAGTCGAAATCCAGCTGGAAAATGAACGAAATCGTCAGCTGAAAGCATCTGCATATTGGTACCAGACATTAATCAAAAATAGGCAACTGACAGTTAAAACGGAAGTCATTTATCAATAGGAGTGATGGGATATGAAACGAATCATTCTCGCTTGTGCAGCAGGAATGTCGACGTCCATTGTGGTGTCGAAAATGAAGGCCGCCGCAGAAGCTAAAGGGCTGGATTACTATATTTATGCTATACCTGAAGGAGCCATTGCGGATGAACTAGAAGAGCATGGAGAGGATGTACAGGCGATTTTACTTGGACCGCAAGTAAGTTTTATGAAAAAAGCAGCAGAAAAAACAGCGGCACCTTATCAAATCCCTGTCGATGTCGTCAATGTGAGATTATACGGAACAGCAAACGGAGAAAAAATCCTAGATCATGCACTGAAACTAGCAAATGAATCTTGAGTAATTGGAGGAGAAGCAGATGACGGTATTAGAGGAAATGCAGGGAGCAGCCTTTCAAATCATTGCCCATGCAGGCGAGGCAAGAAGTCATTATGTAGAAGCGATTCGTCTAGCAAGAGCTGATGATTTTGAAAAAGCGCAGCAGTTGATCGAAAAAGGGGAGGAAGCGTTTCGAAGTATCCACAACCTGCACTTGTCGCTGATTCAAAAAGAAGCGGCAGGTGAACAGCTTCCGTTTTCTTTACTGCTGATACACGCAGAAGATCAAATGCTCACAACAGAGACCATTCATCTGCTCGCCATCGAAATGATCGAAATGTGTAAAAAAATAAATACCCTGTCAAAATAGATATCAATGAATAACCAATTTCTGTTATAATCATTCGGTAGATAAAGAGAAAGCAGGATTGGTGAATGAAGAAAACATGTATGCTGATGACGGTTGGTCTTATGCTGCTGCTCATTTCGGGCTGTATGGGAATGAAGGAGCAGGCGGAAGGAAGCCAGCAAGTCGTCAAAGAGGAAAAGGGTCCATTACAAACAAAAGATATGCATCAGAAAAAAGAAACGGCAGTGATAAAGACACAAAACTGGATGAAGCAAAAGGAGCCGGTCGAGCTTCCGATTTTGATGTATCACAGTATCTCAAGCGGTAACTCGTTACGTGTGCCAAAGAGCGAATTTGCATCTCATATGAAATGGCTGAAGGACAACGACTATGTCACACTGTCGCCAGAAGAGGCGTACCGCGTTTTCACAACAAATTCGATGCCAAGTAAGAAGAGTGTCCTCATTACATTTGATGATGGATATACGGATAACTATACAAAGGCATTTCCGATTTTAAAGCAGCATGGAATGAAAGCAACCATTTTCATGATTGAGCAATCCATTGGCCGTCCGAATCACTTAACGGATGAGCAAATGGATGAGATGATGGCACATGGGATCTCGATTGAGAGTCATACGATTCATCATTTAGAGCTCAATCAATTATCAAAGCAGCAGCAGGAAGAGGAGTTAAAAGGATCAAAGACATTCTTTGATCAGCGATTTTCTCAGCGTACGAGAATGGTCAGCTATCCTGTCGGGCGCTATAATGAAGAGACGTTGAAGCTGGCGAAGGAAGCCGGATACCAAATGGCTGTTACCACTGAACCAGGACATGCGAAGAAGGAACAAGGCATGATGTCCTTGCACCGCGTCCGCATTTCACCGGGACTTTCACCAGAAAGCTTTGGCAGGCTGGTCGAAGGGAAGTAACGATCAATGTTTCACATGAAACATTTTACGACAAGTTTCATCAAAATGAATCATGATATATCTTGGTTTCAACTGTCATGACAAGAGACACTTAGATGGACAGAACTTTCATGACCATGGGAGTTCTGTTTTTGAAAAAAATACTGCATTCAAACACTACATCTTATGAAACACCTCAAAGAAAATCTTCAAGTATCAAGCCCACCAATGAAGAAACAATCAAATTTGTTGAGCATCACAAAAAACTGAAGAAACACTACATTGAAAAACCAATTGAGAACAGAAAGGGAGAGGGAAATATGTCAAACTTTGTTGGAATCGACCATGTTCAACTAGCTGCCCCAAAAGGCAGTGAAGAGAAAGCTCGCTTGTTTTTTGGTGAAATTTTAGGGATGAAAGAAATACCTAAGCCTAGTAATTTAGCTAAACGAGGAGGTGTCTGGTTCCAATGCGGTCATCATCAGCTTCACATTGGCATTCAGGAACATTTTCAAGCTGCAAAGAAAGCTCATCCAGCTTTTCTTGTAAAGAGCCTATCAGAATTAAAAGAGGTATTATTGAAGCATCAGATTAGTATAAAAGAAGATGAGCCATTGGAGGGAGCCAATCGGTTTTATGTAGAAGATCCATTTGGGAATCGAATTGAGTTTTTAGAGAGAAGAGACTAGAAGACAAAAATAAGGCTGTCGAGATTTCCTCGACAGCCTACTTGTTATTGATAAACGGGATAGCCCGTCATTTTGATATCTTTCCCGAGTGGTTCCACGGCGAGTTGATCCAGTTCAATGGCATCACTCATGAGGCGTATGCCTTCGCCTCCGAAAAAGGAAGGGGAAAGTCGTCCGCCAATGAGTTTAGGCGCCATATAGATGACCAATTTATCTACAAGCTGCTGTTCTAAGAAAGAGGCGTTAATCTGGCCGCCGCCTTCAATCATGAGGGAGGAGATATTTTTTTCTCCCAGCACTTGAAGCACTTCCTGCAGGGGAACCCGCGTGTCGCTGTCTGTCATAAAGACACGGACGCCAGCTTCTTCTAAAGCCGCTCGTTTTTCCTCATCGGCTTGCTTTGTTGTAAAAATCCATGTAGGTGCCATCTGATCTGTGACGATCTTTGCTGTCAGTGGTGTTGACAGCTTAGAGTCTAAGACAATTCGAATCGGGTTGTTTCCATTTGGAATCCGCGCAGTTAATGAAGGGTCATCGTGAATGACCGTTTGAGCACCGACCAAAATCGCATCATTGATACTGCGGATATGGTGAGCATCATAACGGGATGTCTCAGATGTAATCCACTTGCTGTCAGACGTGGCAGAGGCGATTTTCCCATCTAAGGTAATGCCCGCTTTGAGCGTCACGAAAGGTGTTTTTTTCGTAATAAAGTGATTAAATACTTCATTCATCAGTATGGATTCTTGTTCAAGTACGCCCGTGATGACTTGGATGCCCGCGTCTTGTAAAATGGCAATCCCGCGGCCAGCGACAAGTGGATTCGGATCAAGTGCCGCGACGACAACGGTTTCGACGCCGGCTTTCACAAGTGCTTCGGCACAAGGGCCTGTGCGCCCATGGTGGGAACAAGGCTCAAGGGTCACATAAATCGTGGCTCCTTTTGCCTTGTCTCCAGCCATGTTGAGTGCATGAATTTCAGCATGCGGTTCACCGGCTTTCATATGAGCGCCGACTCCAACAATCTCATTCTCTCGCACAATCACAGCCCCGACGAGCGGATTCGGAGATGTCTGACCTTTCATTGCTCGTGCATTATCAAGGGCTAGCTTCATATATCGCTCATGATGTGGCAATCGTACGCACCTCTTGCTCCGCCTTCATGTGACCTGAGCGGTTGATTTTTGTCTGCAAGTATTTCTCGTTAAATTCAGAGACATCTCCCCAAAGCGGAATGCGTCCAGAAAGAGATAAACCTGCATGGCTGATCGCATCTGTCTTTTTCGGGTTATTGGTAATGAGTCTGACCGGCTTTGTACGAAGTGTTTGAAGAACGGCAATGGCTTCTTCGTATTGACGTGTGTCATCTTCAAAACCAAGTGCTTCGTTCGCTTCTACTGTATCATAGCCGTTTTCTTGAAGAATATAAGCCATGGCTTTACTGAATAGACCAATGCCGCGGCCTTCATGATTGGCTAAGTAAAACAGGGCTCCTGCTCCATTGTCCTCAATCATTCGCATAGACTGCTTCAATTGGAATCCACAGTCGCAGCGCTTGCTTCCGAAAATATCGCCAGTGTGGCAAATGGAATGCATACGGATAAGAGCTTCGTCAGCGTGCTCGAAATCCCCATACACAAGAACGCTTGACTGCTGATGATCAGCCAGCTGGCGCGACGAAAGGCTTTCAATTAAAGCTTCATCTGACAGTGGCTCTTTTCCATCGTCTTTTAACCATGAATACCAGTTAAACATCACGGTTCTGCCGTCTAAATTCACTGGCAGTTTAATGGGTCCAGTGATATAGATATACCCGTCTTCTTGCTGTACTCGTTTGATTTTATCTTTTAATATGGCTGTTTTAAGCTCTGTGTGTTTGTCCATATTCTGCACCTTCTTTTTAGTCTGTTTCTTCAATCTGTAAACGAACGAGAACGCCAAATGGATCAACAAATTCGCTGCTTTTTCCTGTCGTGTTGACTTGAGTGCCCGCTTTTGTCAGACGTTCGACGACGGATTGTCTGTCTGCTTCTTCTGGGAAAACCAGTGTATAGCTTCTAATTCCTGAAAAACGTGGATCAATGGCTCCTTTTCGTCCGCGTCCCCATGCATTAAAGGCAAGGTGGTGGTGGTACACACCAGCGGCGATAAATACGCTTGCTGGTGGAGCCATTCGGATATGAAAACCGAGCGTATTGACATAAAAGGAATCCGCTTCTTCTGGGTTGAGATGGAAATGCAAGTGTCCCATCACTGTACCGGCAGGGAGTCCTTCCCATGTGGTATCAGCTGCTTCTTGCAGGAGTCCATCTCCATCAAGCGGTGCATTTCCGCCACCTTTCAGTTCTCCATGCTCACCGACCCAAATGTCCTGAGGACGGTCAGCATAAATTTCTACGCCAATGCCGTCAGGATCACTTAAATAAATGGCTTCACTGAAAAAGTGATCGCTTGCTCCAATTAAAGGATAGCCTTTTTTGATTACATGTGCCAGCCATGTGCCCAGGTTTTTTCTGGTAGGTAATAAAACAGCAAAATGATAAAGTCCTGGCTCATGATCAGGCTTTTCTTTCAGTTGTGCATCTTCTTTTAACAAAAGAATCGGTTCCTTTGCATTGCTGCCAAGTGTCACCGTGGAATCTGTCTTTTCTAATATAGAAAATCCTAAAATGTCTGTATAAAAAGGTAAAGAAAGATCAAAGCTGGACACATGTAATTCTGTTACACCCAGCCTTAGCTGCTCAATTGTCTTCAAGCTCGGTCATCTCCTTCATGATATATGCATCGGCATGTTCAAATGTTTTTGAAAATCTATAAAAAATGAATACCTTGTTACTTTTAGTAACTAAACTATATAATAGTTAGTGACTTATTTCAAGTAATTAATTGTGTTATAATAAAAAAAAGAGAAAAAAGCAGGAGGGAGTAAGATATGGCTCAAGTAGATGGCTGTCCAATTACAGATGCCATGGAGATTCTAGGCAAGAAGTGGGTCATTCTCATCATCAATCAGCTTCTGACAGGGCCTAAGCGTTTTTGTCAGCTTGAAAATGAAATGAACATCAGCGGAAGATTACTATCAGAAAGGCTGAAGGATTTAGAAGCTGAGGGACTTGTTGAGAAAAAAGTATTCCCCGATATTCCAGTACGGATTGAATACGAATTAACAGTTCAAGGGAAGAAAATTGAACCGATTATTCGTGAAATGTATGCTTGGTCTTTAGATCGTAAACACAGCAAAATAGAGGAACATGTTTCATCTTAATCCATTTCGATCAGTGTGTCTGATCGAAATTTTTTTGTGTGATTTTCCAGAAAACTAAGACAATAGTATGAAAAATGATGTTGACAATCATTTCATGCATTATATAATATCAAGGAGAAGAGGGTTCTTTTCCCTGTAATGGAATGGAGGTTATGCCATGGTATTATAAATGGGACAGATTGCCTAAAACTCGTATCAATCCATCATTTAGAAGCAGACATCTTTGACTTTTAGGAAGCAAAGATTTATTTTTTTAACTCAATTGATAATGATTATCATAATCATCTATAAGTGTGTTCCAGCACTTGTGAAGGTTATTTTTTTTATTATCTATTGAGAATAATTATCAATATCATTTAGGAGGGTTCACATGAAAGTCATTCGTTCAACATCACCCGTATTATTATTCCTTAGTTTTGTTCTATTATTTGCTCTAGCACCTGTTAGCTCGGCCTCAGCAGCTGGCTTAGCAGATGGTCAATATTCAGCGCAATATGTGGTATGGAAGGCAGATAGCGATTCGACTTCAACAGCGAATACGTATTTTGAAAAACCAGCCAAGCTTGTCGTAAAGGATGGAAAAATCAAAGCACAAGTCACGTTAACGAACAGCTCTTGGATCACAAGCTTTAAAACGCTCGATCAAGGTGTCTACAAAGATGCGAAGGTGATCAGTACAAATACAGCTGCGAATAAGAGAACAGTAGAATTCAATGTGAACAGCCTGACTGAGGTTGTACCAGCAAAAGTGAGTGTGACTGTACCAGCCATCGGATATACAGGCAATTACGACATTCGCCTCAAGTTTGATGCGCCATCTGTTCAATAGAAAGGGAGGAAATTCGCTTGATGAAAAAAAGAATGAAGCTGTCAGTCTTCATGGCGGTTTTTTTACTGGCACTTATGCTGCCTTTTTCAAACGCACAGGCTGCCGCATTAAAGGATGGTACATACTCCCTCAATTATACAGTGCTAAAAGCTGAAGGAAATGCGGTCTCAATGGCAAATGATTACTGGCTGAAGCCAGCAAAAGTGATAGCGAAAAATGGGAACCTGACAGTACAAATGACGATTAAAAATAGCAGCTGGGTAACGGAATTTAAAGTGCCGGGAAATGGCGGCTATGTCGATACAACCGTTCTCTCAACAAATAAAAAAGCCAATACAAGGCTCGTTCAGTTCCAAGCTCAAAGCTTGTCTAAACCGATCAAGTCCAAAATTCATGTCACTGTGAAATCTGCTGATTATGATCATGATTACACCATTCAGCTGAAATTTGATGAAAGCAGTATGAAATCGCTATCGTCTACCAGTGAAAATAAATCAACGGGTGCACAAGAAAGTCAGCAGCCATCAAAAGAATCAACAAACAAAGCTGATACATCCACAACGAAACAACAAGAAGACAACCCTCAAACTGGTGATACAAGCCAGATAGGATGGCTCCTTGTGCTTGTCTTATGTTCTGGCGGGTTTTTAGCAAGAAAGTGGATCATCAAGCATTAACGGAAGGAAGTGTCACCATTTGAAACGTCTTTTTCATCTAAAGGCAGCCATTCTGCTTGTTTTATTCAGTTTGTTGACTGCGTTTCAGATTCCTCAAGGAACAGCTCAAGCGGCATCATTCGTTGATGGGGAATACACAGTCGGATTCACCATTTTAAAAGATGGTACCTCAGAAGCGTCTATGATGGATACCTATACAGAAAAGCCAGCTAAGCTGATTGTGGAAAATGGCAAGACAACAGCTTATGTCACACTGAAACAAAGCCAAGAAATTACAGACTTCAAGGTTGAACAAAATGGTGCGCTCGTTACCACTGAAACGGTCAGTGAGGACGAAACAGCCAATACACGTGTGATCAAATTTGATGTCGCCGACTTATCAGCGAAATTAAACGGCTGGGTGAAAATTTACTGGGATTTAGGCGGCTTTATTTATGACGAAGCATATGACGTACAGCTTGCATTCGATCAAAGCAGCTTAACACTCGTTACGCCTGCAAAACCAGACGATAACGAAACAAAACCAGATGATCAAAACGGTACAAAACCAGACGACAATGAAACTAAACCGGATGACCAAAACGGTACAAAACCAGACGATAACGAAACAAAGCCGGATGATCAAAACGGTACAAAGCCAGACGACAATGAAACTAAACCGGATGACCAAAATGGTACAAAACCAGACGATCAATCGACAACACCAGGCAATAACAATGGCACAAAACCAGATGATTCTGCGCAAAATCAATTAAAAGATGGCGTATATCGTATCAATTACAGTGTGCTAAAAGGGGATACGGATGAAGCATCTCGAATGAATCAATACTTCTCACATCCCGCATCCTTAACCGTCAAAAATGGAAAGCAGACCATTTCCTTTACGGTGAAGGATCATAAGTCTGTCGCTTCTTTGAAAACAGAGAAAAACGGTTCTTATCAAGAAGCAAAGATAGTGAGCACAGATGAAGCGAAGAATACAAGAGTGGTTTCATTCGATGCTGCTGATTTGAAAAAAGCGGTGAAAGGAAAAGTACACATTGTAGTAGCAGCCGCTAACTATGACCAAACCTACGATATTCGTTTTCAATTTGACTCAAAGAGTATCGCTCCAGTGAAGGACGGACAGGTGGTAGAGGAAGAACCACCAGCTACACCAGAAACGCCAAAACCAAATACACCATCACCAGAAACAAATAACAGCGGAGCTGATCAAGAGACTACTCAGCTAAAAGATGGTGTATACAAGCTTCCTTTCTCAATGAAGAAAGCAGACAAGGATGAGCTTTCCCGCATGAACGATTACGTCGTGAGCCCTGCGACACTGGTTGTGAAAAATGGCCGCCATTTCGTTTCATATAAAGTGAAAAACAGCTCAGCCATCACGTCATTCCAAGTAGGAACAGGCGGAAAGTTTGAAGAGACACTTGTCGCGAAAACAGATCAAAAAGCAGATACACGTGTCATTCAATATGAAGCAAAAAGTTTAAGCAGTGCTCAGGCTGCACGCGTAAAAATTGATATTCCAGCTGCGAACTACCATGAGCAGTACGATGTCAAACTTGTCTATGACACAAAAGGAATCGCTCTCGGTGAGGGAAGCGGAATTTCAACGGTCATTGGAGACGATGAGAGTATCGGATTTATCAAAAATCCAAATGATCACGATTCTCAAACAACTCAACTTGAGAATGTAGCACCAGAGGAAACGGGTGCGGAGCAGATGACATTTACGCCATCAGATGACCAAACCAAATCTGAGTCTGGACAGCTGAATCCGAAAACGGGAGATACCTCTCTTCTTTGGGTGTATATTCTTTTATTCGGCGGTTCGTTATTCGTACTCGTCAGAAAATATCAAACACGGATAAGATAGTTCGTTTTATTTTAAGTGAGATGCGCCTTTTTCCTCGGCGCATCCACTCTCTTTTTTCGAAAGGAGGCTTCTGTTTTTGAAGCATCGAATGTTATGTACCTTGATCGCTGCCTTCAGTGTGTGCATGATCTTATCGGGCTGCTCACAGTCAGCTGAAAGCTCAGCAAAAGGCAAAAAAAGCGCTGAATCAAGTGAGCGTATTGTAGCAACGACTGTAGCTGCTGCGGAGATCATGGATGCTTTAGAGGTTGATCTTGTCGGGGTGCCAACAAGTCAAAAATCCTTCCCAGCTCGTTACAAAGGACTGCCAGAAGTCGGCAATCCCATGAGCCCGGACATGGAAATCATCCAATCACTTCAACCGACAGATGTCCTGTCTGTCACAACCCTTCAATATGATTTAGAGAAACCCTTTCAGCAAGCAGGTGTCCCTGCCACATACTTAAATCTCGAGAGTATGGCCAACATGGAGAAGGCCATCACGAAGCTTGGAGATAAGTATGACAGGAAGAAGCAGGCTGAGCGCATTGTGTCTGCGTTTGAGCAAAAAAAGAAAGACATACAAGAGAAGGCAAAAGGAAAACGCAAGCCGTCCGTTCTGATTTTGCTTGGTGTGCCAGGAAGTTATTTGGTGGCGACAGAAAATTCATATATTGGTGATCTTGTACGTATCGCAGGAGGAAAGAACATTGTGGAAGGCGAGAAAATGGAGTATTTGGAATCCAATACGGAGTATTTACAAAAAGCGAATCCAGATATCATACTCCGAGCCGCACATGGGATGCCGGATGAAGTCGTCAAAATGTTTGATCAAGAATTTAAAACAAATGACATCTGGAAACATTTTAATGCGGTCAAACAAGACCGGGTGTATGACCTCGAAGAAAGCTTATTCGGGACAACAGGTAATTTAAAGGCAGCAGAGGCATTAGATGAATTGACTCGTATGTTGTATCCGTCATAAGTTTGCGAATCTTAATGATAAAAGGACGTTCAAGATGAAAAAAACAGGATTTTTATTTCTGATAGTCAGTCTCTTACTGGTCTGCGTGTTTATTTATTCAGCCATTACTGGGAGCATTCATGTCACCCCCATTGAATTAATAGAAGGGCTCATCACCGGTCAACATGCACAGGTAGAAATCATTAAAGATTTGAGAATCCCCCGCGTGCTCATCGCGATGTTTACAGGGGCCGCCTTATCTGTCTCCGGTGTACTGCTGCAGTCGGTCATGAGGAATCCGTTAGCTGATGCCGGCGTCATTGGGATTTCATCAGGAGCCAGCTTCTTTTCATTAATGGCGATTACAGCGCTTCCTCAATTTTATTTCTACTCACCTTTATTTTCGGTATTAGGCGGGGCGATTGCGTGTTTCCTCGTATACGTTCTATCTTGGAAGGGTGGTTTAAGCCCGATCCGCATGATCTTAGTTGGGATCGCCATCAATGCCATGTTTACTGGAATGGCTGAAGCATTTGTGACCATTTGCAGCTATTTCAATATCACAATTAATCAGTCAGGACAGTCGAATCTCACGATGAAAACGTGGGGAGATGTCCGTTTAATCGGTGTCTATGGTGTCGTCGGTCTTGTCGTTGCACTCTTCTTCAGCAGATGGTGCAATCTCCTGGCCCTTCAAGACAAGACAGCGAAAAACTTAGGCTTGCGTGTGACCAGAATGCGCCTTTTGATTTCCATCACAGCCGTTTTACTTGCGGCAGTGACAGCTGCAGTAGCGGGCGTAATAGCCTTTGTCGGCTTGCTCATTCCGCACATTTCAAGAAGGCTTGTCGGCTCGGATCACCGAGTACTGATTCCATTTTCTGCGTTAAGCGGGGCTTTGCTTATTTTGACGGCTGATACGCTTGGCAGGACGCTTGTGGCGCCAAATGAGATTCCTGCTTCTACGATCATGGCCGTGATTGGCGGGCCGTTTCTGATCTTTTTATTAAGAAGGGGGGACCGTCTCCATGGACATTCGTGAGGTGTCATTCTCATATGACCAGCAGAAGGACATCGTTCAATCGGTCACAACACAGATTGAAAAGGGGAAAATCACAACCATTATCGGTCCAAATGGATCGGGAAAATCCACACTGCTTTCCTTAATGGCAAATAATCATTGTCCAAATAAAGGGCAGATTCACTTAGACGGGCAAGCGCTGAATGCGTTCAAGCCAAAGGAGCTGGCAAAAAAGCTGGCTGTCGTCCATCAGCAAAATGAAGCACCTCTTGATTTAACGATCGAACGGGTCGTGGCATTCGGCAGAACGCCGTACCAGACAATGCGCGGAGGAGACAAGGAAGAGGATGAGAGAGCGATAGAGTGGGCGCTGTCCAGTACAAAGCTAACGGACAAACGAAAGGTGCCGCTCGCCTCACTGTCAGGTGGAGAGCGGCAGCGTGTATGGATTGCGATGGCACTTGCGCAAAAAACACCGATCCTTTTCTTAGATGAACCGACAACTTATTTGGATATCTACTATCAATTTGACATTCTTGAGCTGATTCGTGAGCTGAATGCCAGGCATGGATTAACCATTGTCATGGTGCTCCACGATATGAATCAGGCTGTCCGCTACAGCGATATCATCATAGCGATGAAGGATGGACAGATTATCAGTGAAGGACAGCCAAACGATGTGTTAACAGAGGAAAACGTGCGGCACATTTATGATGTGTCCGTGACGATTAGACAGGATGCAGAAACAGGAATGTACATCGTGCCTGTTGGCATATAAGCTGGGCAAAAAGCAGGTGAGACAGTGTGAAACGAGGAAAAAAGCTCTGGCAGCGGATGCTGACGATTGTTTGTTTAGGCGTATTTATTTATAGCGGTACAGCTATCGGCTTCGAGCTTTTCGGTTATTATCAAAATCGCCAGGTGCTTGCAAAGGCCCAGACGATGTATGGACATGAAGAAATGAATGAAAAACGGGAGTCGGGAAATATCCGTTCGTCATTTGATGAGTTGCGGAAGGTGAATGAGGACATTGTCGGCTGGATCAATATGGAGGATACGATGATTCAGTATCCGATCGTTCAATCTCGCGATAATGCGTTCTACTTAACTCGTAATTATTTAAAAAACGACACCCGGGCAGGCAGTATCTTTATGGATTATCGTAATGATGTCCTGCATGAAAGCCCAAATACAGTGGTGTACGGCCATCGGATGAGGGATGGATCCATGTTTGCTGGACTCACAAACTATCTAAAAAAAGATTTCTTCCATGAGCACCGGACATTTCAGTACGATACGCTGTATCAAAGCTATGAAGCGGAGATTTTTGCCGTGTATGAAACGACGGTTGACTTCGATTATATTCAAACCGATTTTCAGGATCTTGGCGAATATGCCCATTACTTGCAAGCTGTGCGGAAGAAATCAATCTATCAAACGAAGACAGACGTGTCCACAGATGACCTCATCCTCACCTTATCGACCTGTGATCATGTACTTGCACCTAAAAACGGGCGTCTTGTGGTACAGGCAAAGCTAAAGAAAGTTTACTAGAAAAGGAGAGACAGACGGTTGAAATTTTCACATGTGATCTTGGCGGGACTCGTCTTGATGCTTCTCCTCGGCGGATGCAGTCAGGCAGCACCTGTAGAGAAAGAAAGCGTGGCGGGAGCGCTGAAGATAAAGGATTTTACCGGAAGAACGCTGTCATTTGATGAATCCCCTCAGCGTATCGTTGCCTTATCGACCGGGGACTTGAGCATTCTATATGCTTTAGGCGGTGAGGCGGTCGGCAGGCCAACTGCCGAGTTACCAGACAGCTTACAAAAGGCAAAGTCCGTACAAACGATTGGCACAACGCATCAATTTGATGTAGAGCTGATCACAAGCTTAAACCCTGATGTTGTGCTTGGAAATGAACAATTAAACAGCAAGGACATCTCTACAATAGAAGGAATTGGTTCACAGCTTCTTTTGACAAGCGCCAATTCAGTGAAGGACATCCAGCGCCAAATTTCGTTATTTGGGGAGTTGCTTGGGAAGCAGCAAAAGGCTAAAGCACTCAATGATCAAATTGTTGAGCGGAAAAAGCAGGTCAAGCAGCCTAAGAAAAAAGTAAAAACACTCGTTGTGTACGGTGCACCCGGCACATATATGGCGGCGCTTCCTCAATCCTTAAGCGGAGATTTACTGCATATCGCTGGGGGTGCAAACATTGCTGAGAATGAACCAGCACTCGAAAAATTCCCTCAATACGCCCAAATCAATGCAGAAATGGTGATCGAAGCCGATCCTGATCTCATTCTGCTCATGACACACAGCAATCCTGAAGATGTGAAAGCGGGCTTTATAAGTGAAATGAAACAGAATGCAGCATGGCACGACGTATCAGCTGTCAAAAATGGCCGCGTGGAGATTCTGCCTAGTGATTTATTCGGGACAAATCCAGGCGCAGACGTCATCAAGGCGATTGATGAACTAGAGAAGAGATTGAAGCGATTGTCATCATGAAGGTGAATGCAGAGTTAGATTTTCAAAAAAGACAGTCAAGACGAAGGTGGCTGATACCAGGACTGCTTCTTTCGCTAGGTGTGGGCATATGTCTAGGGCTTGCATTAGGTTCTGTTCAATTATCGCTGCCAGATTTGATCGCTGCTTTGACGGG
Organism: Bacillus sp. 11B20; assembly: GCF_056098985.1. Classification (NCBI taxonomy): domain Bacteria; kingdom Bacillati; phylum Bacillota; class Bacilli; order Caryophanales; family Bacillaceae; genus Bacillus; species Bacillus sp. 11B20. The sequence continues at coordinate 793,713 of NZ_JBLZWZ010000009.1, read as the reverse complement.
ATCAGGCCAGCCTGTCCATGAAAAAATCGTCATGGATTTACGCCTGCCGCGCGTTCTCATAGGCTTCATCGTCGGGGCCTGTCTCGCAGCATCAGGAGCGATTTTACAAGGAGTCGTCCGAAATCCACTCGCTGACCCTGGCATCATCGGAGTGACCGCCGGCGGTGGATTAGCGGCTGTACTCAGCATGATTGTGTTTCCACAATTCACGTATCTGCTTCCAGCGGCTGCCTTCCTTGGCGCTTTATTAGCGGCACTCGTTGTGTATATCCTGTCGTTTGACCAAGGGGTTTCGCCACTGAAATTGATTCTGGCGGGAGTGGCAGTCAATGCGCTGCTTGGTGCGGTCATGAATGGGTTGATGGTGCTTTATAGTGAGCGTGTGCAGGCTGTTCTGCCTTTTTTATCGGGAGGATTAAATGGACGGAGCTGGCATCATCTGAGCTTTGTGTCACCCTATGCGCTTGCCGGTTTGTGTCTTTGTTTTTTTGCGATCAAGCCCGCAAATCTTCTTTTACTTGGTGATGAGTCAGCGCAGCTGCTCGGCCTTAGAGTCGAGCGAACCCGTTTTTTCTTAATTGCACTGGCGGCGCTTTTGGCGGGTGCAGCGGTAAGCGTGAGCGGTTTAATTGGATTTGTCGGTCTTGTCGTTCCTCATTTTATCCGCCTTTTAATTGGAGATGACTACCGGTACCTGCTTCCGATCTCAATGCTGGGCGGCGGCGTACTTGTGGTCTTTGCTGATACAGCAGCACGGGTATGGTTTACACCGGTTGAACTGCCTGTTGGTATTCTGCTTGCCTGTATTGGTGCACCTTTCTTCCTCTATTTATTAAAAAAGAAAGGGAGGGGTTAAGTTGGATGTGATTGCGATGGATGACGTGAGCCTCAGTCAAGGAGGCTTTCGGCTGTCGTCTATTTCAGCAGCTGTGCCTAAAGGGAGTGTAACAGGAATTATTGGACCGAATGGGTCAGGGAAGTCGACGTTTATTAAAGCGGCCGCACGCCTTACGTCGATCGAAAGCGGCATGATTTATATTCACAATATCCCGCAAAAAGAAATGACAGCACAGGAGATTGCACAGGAAATTGCCGTTCTGATGCAGACGAGAACTGCCATCCCATCGATGACAGTACGTGAGCTGGTTGCACTTGGACGCAGTCCGCATCGTTCGATCTGGAAAAAGAGCTCGCAGACAGATCAGGAAGCGATAGAGTGGGCGCTTGATGTGACAAATAGCCGCGTGAATGAAAACAGGATGCTGCATACATTGTCAGGCGGAGAAAGGCAGAAGGCGTATATTGCAATGGCACTGGCTCAGAAGACAGAGACGATTATTCTGGATGAGCCTACCACTTACTTAGATATTGCGCACCAGCTTGATTTACTAGAGCTGCTCAAACAGCTGAATGAAACGCATGGGATCACCATTTTAATGGTTCTTCATGACCTGCAGCAGGCAGCAAAATATTGTGACCGCCTGATTGCGATGAAGCGTGGTCAGGTTTACCAAATAGGGACACCAAACGAAGTATTAACAGAAAACTTTTTCAAAGAAGTCTTTGGGATTCAGGCAGAGGTTCACTTAGATGGAGAGCATCCGCTCATTATCCCAATCGCTTCGATCCAACAACAAAAGGGAGATGAATCAAACATGATCATTGTAAACAACCAGGTTAGAGTAGAAAAAGGCAGTGCAGACCACCTCGTCAAGCGTTTTAACAAGCAGGGACAAGTAGAATTCATGGAAGGATTTTTAGGCATGGAAGTCTGGGTCACACAGCAGACAACTGATTACGATGAAGTGACCATTCATACCCGCTGGAATCGAAAAGAAGATTTTGTGAACTGGACAAAATCTCAGGCATTTGGAGATGCACACGCTCACGGAAAAGCGAAACCTGAAGGGCTATTAAAAAACAAAATTACGTACTATGAAGTACAAGTGACAAGACCTGCTTTACAGAAAAAAGCTTAAAATAGAAACACAGCGCTGCGGCCCACATGCAGCGCTATTTTTTTCGCTTTTTTATTTTCCGTCACATATTTTTGACAAAGTATTCAAACAACTGACACAATACCATCCAATTTTTAGGTAAAATTTACTTTATTTTTGAAGCGTATGGGTGTAAAGTACAGGTATAAATAACTAACCGAATGAAAATCAAGAGTAAAATTTCACCGAGTGAACCATTTCAAATGGACTTTTATTTGTGAATCATTGAACAAATAGTGAACGTTTTGTGAAATGGTGAGCATGAATCGTTCGGCATGTGAAAGTAAGGGAGGATGTAAGGCTGTGAGTGAGCTGTTTTTAGCAAGATTTCAATTTGCTTCAACGACATTATTTCATTTTATTTTTGTTCCTATGTCAATAGGTTTGGTGTTTATCGTCGCATTGATGCAGACCCTTTATGTCGTCAAGAAAAAAGACATCTATAAAAAGATGGCGAAGTTTTGGGGTCACCTGTTCTTACTTAACTTTGCAGTAGGTGTGGTGACAGGGATTCTGCAGGAATTCCAGTTTGGGATGAACTGGTCAGATTATTCAAGGTTTGTCGGTGATGTCTTTGGTGCACCGCTTGCCATTGAAGCGCTTTTGGCCTTTTTCCTTGAATCTACATTTATTGGACTTTGGATATTCGGCTGGGATCGTCTGCCGAAGAAGATTCATTTATTGTGCATTTGGCTTGTTTCCCTTGGTACGATCTTTTCGGCGTTTTGGATTTTACTCGCCAACTCATTTATGCAGGAGCCAGTTGGATTTGCCATTAAAAATGGTCGTGCAGAAATGAATGATTTTGGCGCTCTTGTAACGAACCCGCAGCTTTGGGTTGAATTCCCGCACGTTCTGTTTGGTGCACTGGCAACAGGAGCTTTCTTTATTGCAGGAGTTAGTGCCTATAAAATGATTAAAAAGCAAGAAATCGCCTTTTTCAAAAAGTCATTCCAGATTGCGATGGTCCTCGCTTTAATTTCTGGCTTAGGTGTGGCGTTCTCTGGACACGATCAAGCGAAGCATTTAATGAAATCACAGCCAATGAAAATGGCAGCAAGTGAAGCCCTTTGGAAGGATAGTGGAGATCCAGCGGCTTGGACACTATTTGCCAACATTGACACAGATAAAAAAGAAAACTCTGCGGAGATCAATATTCCGTTTGCCTTAAGTTATTTGGCTTATTCGAAGTTCAGCGGGGATGTTCCAGGTATGCTGACACTTCAAAAAGAATATGAAGCCAAGTTTGGTCCCGGGGACTATATTCCGCCAGTGAAAACAACATTCTGGAGCTTTAGAATCATGGTCGGTGCAGGCATGCTGATGATTTTTGCTAGTATGATTGGCTTGTACTTAAGCTTTAGAAAGAAACTTGAAACAAACAAATGGTATTTACGCTTCATGGTATGGATGATTGCGTTCCCGTTTATTGCGAACTCAGCCGGCTGGATCATGACTGAGATCGGGCGTCAGCCGTGGACCGTCTTTGGCATGATGACGACGGCTCAATCGATTTCACCGAACGTATCGTATGGCATGCTGTTATTCTCAGTCATTAGCTTTACGGCGATGTATCTGATTCTTGCTATTGTGCTCGCTTACTTATTCATTCGAGAAATTAAAAAAGGTGCACATTCTGAAGAAGATACAGATCAAAAGGATGAAACGGACCTGTCTACAGATCCATTTGATGGAGGCGCATATCATGGCATATCTTAACGAGATTTGGTTTATTCTTGTCGCAGTATTGTTTGTTGGATTTTTCTTCTTAGAAGGATTTGATTTTGGTGTCGGGATGTCCATGCAGCTGCTTGGAAAGGACGCGCACGAGCGCCGCATTTTAATCAATACGATTGGTCCTTTCTGGGATGCGAATGAGGTCTGGCTGATTACAGCTGGCGGCGCTATTTTCGCTGCATTTCCTCACTGGTATGCCACGATGTTCAGCGGATACTATATTCCGTTTGCGGTTCTCCTCTTAGCGCTCATTGGGCGCGGGGTCGCCTTTGAATTCCGAGGGAAGGTTGAGAAAGCCTCTTGGATCAAGGTGTGGGACTGGGTCATCTTCTTTGGCAGTCTGCTTCCGCCATTTTTACTAGGTGTATTATTCACGAGTATTTTACGCGGGATGCCAATTGATCAAGACATGAACATGTACGCTGGTTTTACGGACTTTGTGAATCTTTATTCAGTGATCGGCGGGGTAGCTGTGACAGTTCTTTGCCTGTTGCATGGCTTGATTTTCGTCACACTTCGTACAGAGGGTGAATTAAGAGATCGTGCAAGAAAACTGGGCCAGCGTGTCCTGCTTATTGCACTCCCTGTTCTTGTTATTTTTGTCGGTGTGTCCATCATAGAAACAGACATTTATACCGTACGCCCGATCATCACCATTCCGTTAACTGTGCTGATTGTGGCTTGTTATATAGCTGCTCTTGTTTTGATGAGAAAAGAACGTGATGGCTGGACATTCTTATTCACAGGCGCAGGCATCATGGTGACGGTGTCCATGCTGTTCACTGCATTGTTCCCGCGCGTCATGATTAGTTCAATCAGCCATTCATTTGATCTCACGATTCAAAACGCTGCATCTGGATCTTATTCACTGACGGTCATGACGATTGTGGCCATTTCTTTGCTGCCCTTTGTGCTTGGGTATCAAATTTGGAGCTATTACGTCTTCCGTAAACGTGTAAGCGGTAAGGAGCCAATGACCTACTAATGGATAAACGTTTGCTTCAACTAAAAGGAATGAGAGGGCTTCTTGCCCTCTTAGGTATTGTGTCACTCATCCAAGGAGCAAGTATTATTTTCCAAGCACAGTGGCTGGCACATGCCATTACAACGCTGTTTGACGGGAAAAGCCTCTCGCAGGCAACGCCATATGTCCTGCTATTTCTTGCTGCCTTTCTTGTGCGGCACGGTCTCACCTTGATTCGGGAGAAGGTCATGTTTACGTACTCTTCCCGAATTGGAGCAGACGTCAGAAAGCAGCTGCTAGACCAACTCTTTCGATTAGGGCCTGCCTTCGCAAAGAAAAAGGGGACAGGTAAGCTTGTCACATTAGCAATGGAAGGAATTGCTCAATACCGTCAGTATTTACAGCTGTTTTTGCCGAAAATGGTGAACATGGCAGTGATTCCGGCAATGGTCCTGATCTATGTGTGGACATTAGATGAAACATCGGCCGTCATTTTAATTGTGACGCTGCCTATTTTAATTATTTTTATGATTTTGCTAGGCCTTGTTGCTCAGCGTAAAGCGGCCAAACAATGGAGATCGTATGAGAAATTATCCAATCATTTTACTGACTCTCTCCGCGGCCTTGAGACGCTTCGTTACTTAGGTATCAGCAAAAAGCACTCCCGTAATATTGCAGAGGTGTCAAAGCGATATCGAAAAGCGACCATGAGCACACTGAAGGTCGCCTTTCTGTCATCGTTTGCGCTCGATTTCTTTTCCATGCTATCGATTGCAACCGTCGCTGTTTTTCTTGGCTTGCGATTAATTGAAGGAGAGCTTCTCTTATTGCCGGCTTTGACGGCGCTTATGCTGGCGCCAGAGTATTTCCTGCCGGTACGTGAAGTAGGAAATGATTATCATGCGACGTTAAATGGAAAAGAAGCGAATGAAGCTATGCAGGTCATTTTAGAAGAAAAGGGCTTTCGCACGCAGGAGACACAATCTGTGCAGCTAGGCAAGTGGGATGCACAATCCGTGCTCACGCTGCAAGATGTTTGTGTCCAGCATGATGAACATGCCCCTTATTCCATTCAGGATGTAGATCTCACTGTCAAAGGAAAGAAAAAAATCGGCATTATTGGTGCCAGTGGTTCAGGGAAATCGACGTTAACCGATGTCCTTGGCGGCTTTGTTGAACCGTCTTCGGGTGAAATCACGCTAAACGGCCAGCCGCTTGTTCATTTACAGATGAAGGAATGGCAAAAGGAAGTTGTCTATATGCCGCAGCACCCCTATTTATTTCACATGACATTAAGAGAAAACATTCGTTTTTATGAACCGAATGCAACAGATGAAGAAGTGGAAAGAGCTGTGCATGAGGCTGGTTTAACTCAGCTTGTCACACAGCTGCCAAATGGCCTGGATGAGGTCATTGGAGAACAGGGAAGAGGGCTAAGCGGCGGACAGGCGCAAAGAATTGCCCTTGCTCGAACTGTGCTGGGCCAGCGGTCGATTATGCTGTTAGATGAACCAACGGCGCATCTCGATATTGAAACAGAGTATGAATTGAAAAAAACAATGCTTCCACTGTTTGAACATAAACTTGTGTTCTTAGCGACACACAGACTCCATTGGATGCCGGACATGGATGAAATCATTGTCATGGATCAAGGAACCGTCGCAGAAATGGGGACACATGAATCATTAATGCAAAGAAAAGGCGTGTATTATCAATTGGTACAGGAGCAAATGGGGGCGGTCACACATGATCAGTAAAGGCTGGTTTATACCTTATATCAAGGAGAATCGAAAGCTGTTTGCCTTGGTTTTATTTTTAGGAGCCATTGCGGTATTCTCTGCTTCTATGCTGATGTACACGTCGGGCTTTCTCATTTCAAAAGCCGCGACAAGACCTGAGAATATACTCATGGTCTACGTCCCAATCGTGGCTGTACGTACCTTTGGAATTTCGCGCTCTGCTGCACGCTATGCAGAAAGGCTGGCGAGCCATCAACTCATTTTGGCAATGATTGAAAAAATGCGTGTGCGTCTGTATGACATGGCTGAACGAAGTGCCAAACAGACAAAGCTGGGGACAGGTGAAATGCTTGGTCTCTTGTCAGATGATGTAGAGAGACTGCAGGATGCCTATTTAAAAACCATCTTTCCATCCATCGGTGCACTGCTTTTATATGCCGCATCCATTGGAGCACTTGGCCTTTTCTCATGGCCTTTTGCTGGACTGATGCTGCTTTATATGGCACTTCTCGTCTTCGTCTTCCCATACGTCACAGTGCTTGTGAACCGGGCAAGACAAATTCAAATGAAAAAAGGCAGAAATGAACTGTACAGCCATTTAACAGATGCAGTCATGGGCGTTAGTGACTGGTTGTTCAGCGGCAGGCAGAAAGATTTTGTTGATGGTTATGAACAAAAAGAAGCGCAGCTGTTAGCGCTTGAAGCAGCCAAGCACCGGTTTATCCGTCTGCGCCAATTTTTTGCACAGCTGATCATTGGAGGAGCTGTCGTGCTTGTCGTGTATTGGAGCGGATCGGTTGTTCAGTCAGGATCCATGTCACACACCCTGATTGCAGCCTTTGTACTTGTGCTGTTTCCATTAACAGAAGCCTTTCTTCCGCTGTCAGATGCAGCAGGTGATATCCCTGTCTATCAGCATGCTGTCAGCAGATTACATCATTATGAAAAGCAGTCATATGAAGGAGAAACTGAGAGCGAGGCAGTGGATCATTCAACCCTTTCTCACGATGAAGCTGTCTGTTTCAATCAGGTGTCCTTTCGGTATGACACGCATCAATATGTACTTCAAGACCTGTCCTTTTCTCTGAAGCAAGGGGAATCACTCGCACTATTAGGAAAAAGCGGTGCAGGCAAATCGACCATTTTAAAATTGTTAGAAGGGGCAGTCGTTCCAAATCAAGGAGCTGTCAGCATTCAAGGAAAACCGGTTCAAAGCATTCAAGAGAATGTGTCTGCCTATGTGTCTGTGCTCAATCAACAGCCTTATTTATTTGATACGTCTGTTTTAAACAATATCCGTTTAGGATCTCCAGAGGCGACAGAAGAGCAGGTAAAAGAAGCAGCTAGACAAGTGCAGCTGCATGATTACATCGAGTCTTTGCCAGAAGGTTATCACACAGGTGTTCAGGAGACAGGGGTTCGATTTTCAGGTGGAGAAAGACAGCGTATGGCATTAGCTCGGATTTTGCTGCAGGACACGCCGGTTGTTGTATTAGATGAACCGACCGTCGGGCTTGATCCACGGACAGAGCGTGAATTGCTTGAAACCATCTTCCGTGTGTTAAAAGGGAAAACAGTTATTTGGATAACCCATCATCTGACTGGCTGTGAGGCGTGTGACCGCATCATGTTTATTGAAGACGGACGCATTGAGATGCAGGGTCAGCATCAGGTTTTACTAAAAGAAAACAAGCGTTATCAAAAGTTGTATGAAATGGATCGTCCTTTTTCTACAATCTAAATGAAATGACAAAAACGTTCGGACAGGAAATCTCTGCCCGAACGTTTTGTGGTTTAAGGGTTTACTTTACCAACACCTGCATTTGAGATCACTTCTGATTTCACATTGTTCACGTTAAGCAAAGAGTAGTTATAAGGAGGGTTATACGTACCTGTTGAAGATGTTGGCAGACTGCCTGTGCTGTTAATATAAGAGTTGTTGATGACATGCCATGTTCCAACTTGACGGCTGTCCCAGCTTCCAATGGCATTATTGGTGTTTTCAAATACGTTGTGTTCTATTCTCATCTTTGCGCCCATACGTGAGTTAATCGCTGTTGCCAAGATGCCTTTATAATAGTTGTTATAGACATGGCCTTCCCCGAAGCGCATAGACGGTACACGAGAGTTCAGGTTTTCAAAACGGTTGTTGTGGAACGTAATTTTTCGATTATAGTTATCGTTATCGGAGCTGCCCATAAGCATTGTTTTCCAGCTGTCATGTACATAGTTCCACGAGAAGGTAATATAGTCAGAGTCATTTTTCACATCAAATAAACCATCGTAGTCATCCTTCCCAGAATTCAATGTGTTGTACAGTTCATTATGGTCGACCCATATGTTTTTAGAACCGCCTTCGATCCCGATTGCATCTTTGTCACCGATTTTGCTGTGGTGGATTTTCAAGTTGCGGATGATGATGTTATTGGCACGCCATACTTTAATGCCAATCCCATTAAATTCGCCGTTCGTCCCTTTACCGACGATCGAAACATTATTTGTATCTTTCACATCGATTTTATTGGCTGATGTATTAGAAGGGGTAATCGTCCCGTCTACTACAATTTTTAATTTTTCGTTTGTTCCTTTGTTTTTGAGGGCAGCCAATAATTCATTTCCAGTCTTGACTGTGACGGTTTTACCGCCCTCACCGCCTGTTGTGCCGCCATTTAATGTGGAGAAGCCTTGTTGATTAAAGTTGGCCATAATAGAAGGGCTTTCTGGGTATTTGGCTGCTGCCTTTGCCTCCCCGTTTGGTGCAAATAATGAAGTGACGAGACCAACAGCTAATACACCGGCTAACATTGGAACTTTTCTCTTCAAAGTCAACATCTCCATTCTTTATTTTGTTTTAATGAAAACGTTTCCAAAATAAGCTGTGATTCACCCAATCCTCCTTCCTTCACAAGCATCGCCTCATTTGGAATGTAGGAAGAGCATAGCATGCAAAAAGGTATCATCGGCTAAGGATAGGCGCAGCGTATTCCATGATTTTCTAGGAAGCTAAGCCAATGATTATTTTATTTCATCTTCATGAGATAAGGACCATTGTCGATAGGTATGTGGATGACATCATGATTATGGAGAGGAGGCTCTTCATTTGCTAGAAAATCAAAACGCATCATTTTGTTAGAGAAGAAGGAATGCCATAATCATTACATAAGAAAAAATGGCATATAAAATGGGTTTCATAGAAGTTATGCTAAAAAATAAGGTCTATTTTAAACGGTATTGTCATTCGTGTCGTCTCATGAGTAAGAGAAGAAAAGGAAGGAGGGACGTGTTTGGAGCAGACAGAAGAGACATTATTGATTCAGCGGGCAAAACAGGGCGATGATGCTGCGTTTACAGCCCTTTATCGACATCATTATTCCTTTCTTTACCGATATATGTTGAAGCTGACCCTTCAACAAGAGCTGGCAGAGGAAATCATGCAAGAAACGATGCTGAAAGCGTATATGAAACTTTCTTCATTTAGAGGAGATGCCTTATTTTCAACCTGGCTCATTTCGATTGCATCTAGGCAATTTTTAGATCACCAGAAGAAAAGAAAACGTGAACAATTGAGAGAAGGAAAAGCGAATCAGGAGGCCATACGCCGTTTCAAATGGAACGTTCAGCAAAAGGGGAACACATGGCATGACATGTGGGATGCTTTAAATGAATTAAAGGCTCAGGAGCGAGCACCCATTATTCTGCACTATTATTATGGCTTTACCTACCCAGAAATGGCTTCAATGCTCGGAATGAGAGAAGGCACTGTGAAATCGAGGGTTCATCATGGATTAAAGAAAATTCGAAAGGAGTGGGATGTATGAAGGAAGATCGTTTGACCGAACGTTTAAAAGAAGAGCTGCAGCAGCTAGATGAACAAATTGAAGTGAAACAGCCAAGTGAGCAGGCTGTCATGATGATGTTGAAACAGGCGAAGGAACAAGAGAAAAGGCGTTTTAAACAAGAAGTGCTGGCATACGTTTTGATCAGTTTGACCATTCTGGCACTCTTTGCAGCTGCCATTACCCATTTGCCTATCATCTTCATTCTTCTCCAAATAGTGAGCATACCCATCTGCTTTATTGTTGGCTACAAGGAATATCAACATATCAAAGGAGGGTCTTCCTTATGAGTCAGACGGAAATGATCATCTTATTGTGCGTCTTGCCGTTATTGTTTGCACAGGGCTTTCTTTTATTTATGGATGCCAAGAAAAGAGGTCGTTACAAGTGGTTCTGGGGTATTGTCGGTCTCATTAACTTTCCATCGTCTTCTATTCTATATTGGCTTTGTGTCGTGCTACCTGATCGAAAAAGAGGCGGGAAGCTCCGAAAAGATTGAGTGCATCCGATCAAACTTTTGACCCTTTTTTCGTTGGAAAACAAGCTAGAAATTCATCATGATTCATGTATTTGTCAAAGAAAACGGGACGAGAAACATCCGCTTGTTCGTTTCTAGCACATTAGTCATTCCTTGAGCGCTTATTTTTAAAGTCAATTGCTGCGGCTGCTTGATCTATCTCAATTCGGCATCATTTTCATCTGTTATCAATATTGATCAGATTTTACAATTGGTGTTAAATTAATCTCAATATGCGTTAGAAAATCTAACAATTAAAAGTGTGGAGATATCTACAAGGAGGCAGATGCGACATGTTGACCTTAGATCGAGCAGCACAAACAGCACAAAGCTACATCCACCGTGTGTTAGAAGAGGTGGAAAAACGAAATCCCGGCGAGGAGGAATTCCAGCAAGCGGTAAAAGAAATTCTGGAATCACTCGTCCCAGTTTTTGCGAAGCATCCAGAGTATGAAAAACAGGGCATTTTAGAACGGCTCATTGAGCCTGAGCGGCTTGTGGTATTTCGAGTGCCATGGGTAGACGATGAGGGCAAAGTACAAGTCAATCGAGGGTTTAGGGTTCAATTCAATAGTGCCATCGGTCCTTATAAAGGAGGTATTCGTTTCCATCCAACCGTCAATGCAAGCATTATCAAGTTTTTAGGGTTTGAACAAATCTTTAAAAACGCACTGACTGGTATGCCAATTGGCGGCGGGAAAGGTGGATCGGATTTTGATCCTAAAGGAAAGTCTGATGGAGAAATCATGCGTTTCGTTCAAAGCTTTATGAGTGAACTCGGCCGATATATTGGACCTGATCAAGATGTGCCAGCAGGTGATATTGGTGTAGGTGCACGCGAGATTGGCTATATGTTCGGACAGTACAAGAAAATGCGCGGTGCTTATGAAGCGGGTGTACTCACGGGGAAAAGCCCTGGATTCGGAGGCAGCTTAGCGAGAAAAGAGGCGACAGGCTACGGACTGGTGTACTTCATGGAGGAAATGCTGAAAGCACATGGGCTCCAATTTGAAGGGCGTTCAGTTGTTGTGTCGGGCTCAGGAAATGTGTCTATTTATGCAATGGAAAAAGTAATGGAATTAGGCGGTAAGGTTGTGGCTTGCAGTGATTCAAGCGGAGCAATATATGATCCTCAAGGGATATCACTTGAGACCATTAAGCAGCTGAAGGAAGTCGAGAATCAGCGGATTGGGGCATACATAGACATTCACCCGCATGCTGAATTAATTGAAGATTGTGAACAAATTTGGTCCGTTCCTTGTGATATTGCGCTGCCATGTGCAACACAAAATGAAATATCAGAGGCGCATGCACAGCAGCTTGTGGCAAATGGTGTCATCGCTGTTGGAGAAGGAGCCAATATGCCGTCCACTCTTAAGGCGGTCAAAGTATTTGAAGAGAATCGTATTTTGTTTGCGCCGGCAAAAGCGGCGAATGCTGGCGGAGTAGGTGTCTCAGCACTGGAAATGGCGCAAAACAGTGCAAGAATGTCTTGGACATTTGAAGAAGTAGATGATCAGCTGAAACAAATGATGCAGTCTATTTATCGTCAGTGTACAGAGACAGCGGACGAATATGGACACTCAGGGAACATCATGGTTGGAGCAAATATTGCAGGATTTCGTAAGGTGGCAGATGCCATGATTGCACAAGGCGTGATTTAACTCCTGCTCTCCCGCACCTGTTTATTTCATGACAAGATGGGGAATCGTCCTTTAAGAATGACAATAAGGAGGCGCGGGAGAAATGAAAAAATGGCTGAAACAAATTGTCAAATGGGCACCTGTGATTTATCCAGTGGTGAGGAAAATATATAAAGAGCGAAAAGCATCTAAACGTCGTAACGTATCAGCCGGATAATCCGGCTTTTTTTATGCAAACATACAGATCCTGTGTTGTAAAAAAATAATAGAATCGAATGATCCATTTCATCCCTCTCTCCGTTAAGTACATAACAAACGGAAAGAGGAGGAAATAAAAGATGAACATGAAGAAAGCAATGTTAACCATTCCACTGAGCGCAGCGTTACTATTCCCAGCGGCTCATAGCGCAAGTGCACACGAAGGACATATGCATGGGGAGGCGAAGAAGACGTCTTCGTCACAAGAGGTATCAAATAAAGCAACAGATCTTCGAGCAGCACTAGATCAGCTGTTTTCAGAGCATGCCTATTTAGCGGTGATCACGATGCAAAAAGGAATTGACGGCAGTAAAGACTTCGATCAAGCAGCGGCGGCTTTAAATGACAACACGAATGACTTATCAGATGCAATAGCCTCTGTGTATGGTAAAAAAGCAGGCAAACAATTCAAAGACATTTGGTCAAGTCATATCGGCTACTTTGTTGACTATGTACAAGCCACAGCGAAAAAAGATGATGCAGGTAAAAAGAAAGCGATCAAGCAGCTTGACCAATATCGAATGAAACAAGCCGATATGCTCGATCAAGCAACAGACGGCAGACTGAAAGCAAGTGAGCTTGAAGAAGGCTTGAAGATGCATGTGAACGAACTGTTAAAAGCGTTTGATAGCTATAATGAAAAGGATTTTGATACGACCTATGAAACAGTGAGAAAATCCATTCATCATATGTTTGAGGTAGGAAAAGGCGTGTCATGGGCCATCACAGATCAATTTCCTGGGAAATTTGATCAAAAGTCAGTGGATACACCAGCAGCGGATCTTCGTGAAGATTTAAACTACTTGTTCTCAGAGCATTTGGCACTCGCAGTAGTTGCCATGCAAAAAGGAAATGATGGCAGTAAAGACTTTAAGCAAGCAGCGGCGGCTTTAAATGAAAACACAAATGATTTATCTGCTGCAATTGCAACTGTTTATGGTAAGGATGCAGGCAAACAATTCAAAGACATTTGGTCAAGCCATATCGGTTACTTAGTTGATTATGTCAAAGCGGATGCATCAGGGGATCATCAAGCAAAAGAAAAGGCTGTCAAAGATTTAGATGCGTATCGAATGAAGCAAGCGAAATTCCTAGATCAAGCGACAGATGGACGTTTGAAGGCAGCTGATTTAGAAGCTGGTTTGAAAACACATATTGATGAGCTGATCAAAACGTATACGTCTTACCATAATGGTGAATATGATCAGCTTTATCCGACAGTGAGAGAGGCTTATGGTCATATGTTCATGGTTGGTCAGGATGTCGCAGCAGCGATTGTTGATCAGCATCCTGAGCTGTTCAAATCGAACATGCCTAATGAAATGCCGAAAACAGGTATGGGAGGCACAGCCGGTCCTTTAGGCATGTCCTATGAAGCATTTGCGGGAATGATCGCAAGTTTGATCCTCGCAGGCGGCGTGGCAGGTGCATTCTTCCTTAATCGCCGTAAGGCATCAAATTCTAACTCATAAAGACAGACGGGAACGTGCACAATCGTGCCGTTCCTTTCTTCAAAAGGAGGCCGGCTTAGATGAAGAATTGGCTGCTCAGCATTCTTTCATTTCTCATCATCACAGGCTGTTCATCACAGTCAATGGATGAATCGTCATCCTCAAAAAACATATCAGCTTCTAAGGAAATGACCACACATCAAGCTGAGAAACAGAACCACTCACACGATACATTAAAAGACGAGCCATCTGGTATTGTGCCAGCTGAAATCGCCATTCCCGCTATTGATGTCAAAGCAAAAGTGGAGAAAACAGCTTTATTAAAGGATGGCAGTATGGGTGTCCCTCAGGATACAGACAACACGGCTTGGTTTGAAGATGGTCCAAAAACGGGGGATAAAGGGAATGCCGTCATGAATGGCCATGTAGATAATAAATGGGGGCCATCGGTTTTTTATCGATTAAAGGAGCTGAAAAAGGGAGACAAGGTGATCGTCACGTCCTCATCGGGAAAAAAGCGAAGCTTTGAAGTCATAAAAGTTAGAAGCTATCCGCGTGAAGAGAAGCCTAATGCGTTTTTTGGATACGCCTTTACACGGAATCTCAATTTAATCACTTGTACAGGGACATTTGATCATGCTGCAGGCACGCATGAAAAAAGATTGGTTGTCTTTACCCAGATGCTCTCTTCATAAAGAAGGCGGATACACGATGGTGTACGCCTTTTTTTCGTGGTTTTCGCAAGTATCTTTCAAAAAGATTCATAGGACATTAGATATGGTTAGTTGTATAAATAGGGGCATTTGTCATATAAATGAGATGGCAATTTTTATTTCTTTTCAGTAGAATATGAGTAATGAAGAGAACTGCAAGCGTTTACAACCTGTCCAGACAAGGCAGATTCTCCACCCTACATAAGGAGGCCGATCTGATGCTGAGTAAAAGACTGGCGCACATCTTAAGTCAGCTCATGGCAGCTGAGACCCCGCTCACAAGCGCTGCACTATCTGCCAGTTTACAAGTGACAAGCCGCACCATTCGTACAGACATAAAGGAACTGAACGACCGTCTTGCCCCTTATCAAGCGGCTGTAACAGCTGTAAGAGGAGCTGGCTATGAGCTGTTGATCAACGATGAGAATGCCTTTCGCCGTTTTATGAAGGAGGAGGTTGAGCAGGAAGAGCCGCTTGCTGTGCTGCCAGAGGAGCGAGTTCGGTTTATTTTAAAAAGGCTTCTTTTGGCAGAATCCTATGTGAAGCTGGAGGATTTACAGGAGCAGCTGTTTATTAGTAAATCGACGATGAGCAACGATGTGAAATCGGTCAAACGTAAGCTGGAGCCCTTTGATCTGAAGCTGGAAGCGAAGCCGAGCAAAGGCTGCCGGATCAAGGGATCAGAGATGAAAATTCGTTATTGCATGTCAGAATATTTATTCAATGAACGTCGTTCTTATCAAACGATGCTGAACACAGCGGTCACCATTTTGCCAAAGCATGAACTCGAATTGCTTCAGAAAACAATGATAGATTATATCAATGAGGAAGGCATGAATCTATCAGACATTTGCATGAATAATTTAATCGTTCATGTTGCTATTGCCTGCAAACGAATTAGACACGGAAACTATGTATCTGTTCTTCCAGAGGAAATCAGCGAAATTCCGCGGGCAAAAGAATACAAGGTCGCTAAAAAAATGGTGGAGCGTCTTGAAGGGCTGCTGGATGTCTCATTTCCACAAGAGGAAATCGTCTATATCACCATTCATTTACTAGGAACAGCCAAAATGGTACAGTCCTTTTCCTCGAGCGGTCAAAAACAAATTGTCGATGATGACACGAGTCGGCTTGTACAGCTCATGCTGAAGGCCATTGATCAAAAATTGCAGCTTGATTTAGCCGGCGATACGGAACTAATGATTGGATTGAGTCTGCACTTAAAGCCTGCCATCAACCGATGTAAATATGGAATGAACTTAAGAAATCCGATGCTTGATGAAATAAAAGCGGGGTATCCACTTGCCTTTGAAGCGGGGATTATCGCCAGCAGGGTCCTTGAAGAAGAGGAGGGGCTGAGTATTCATGAGAATGAAATCGGATATATGGCGCTTCATTTTGGTGCGGCTTTAGAGCGGAGGAAAATGGAGATCCCGCCGAAGCGGTGTCTCATTGTCTGTGCGTCTGGTGCAGGGAGTGCAAGGCTGCTGCAGGATCGTTTGCGTTCACAATTTGGATCAAAACTGACTATTTTAGGAACAGCAGAGCTATATTCGCTTCCGCATGTCTCTTTACATGCACTGGATTTAATTATTACAACCATTCCAATTCATATGGAATTACCGGTTCCAGTCATTCAAGTGAACACCATTTTGGGAGGCGGCGATTTTTTAAAAATTGAAGAAGCCCTGACGAGTGAAACAAGGGTGACATTGGCCTCGCAATATATGAAAAAGGAATTGGTTTTTACAAAACGCGCCTTTCACACAAAAGAAGAGGTCATCACCTTTTTAACGCAAAAAGTCATCGATATGGGATTAGCGCCAGCTGAGCTCACACCATCTGTCATGGAAAGAGAAGAGGCTGCTCCTACCTCTTTCGGACATTATACGGCGATTCCGCACCCGATGACACCGCTGACAGATGAGACGTTTTGGGCGATATGTACATTAGAAAAACCAATCATTTGGGGAGAGAAAAAGGTTCAATTTGTCTGCCTGCTTTGTGTCGAAAAAGAGAATGCCAAAGATTTAAAAGGCATGTACCGCCTGCTGGGGGAGCTTGTGCATAATGTGAAATTCATTCAGCACCTGATCGCCTGTGATACATTTGAAGACATGCTTGATATCATGTATAAAAAGGCTCCTTCGTACAAGAACTAACTGTGTGATATTAACTTTTTCCGCTTCCTAAAGGAAAAAGTATGGGTGTTTATGAAAGCGGTTTCATAATATGATGAATGTGTAAAGAATAGCTTCACACTTTGAAAAGGGGGCGTTTACACATGAACATCTTATTGGTTTGCGCAGCAGGTATGTCTACAAGCTTACTTGTCACAAAAATGGAGAAAAGCGCACAAGAACAAGGAAAAGATTATCGTATTTGGGCAGTATCTGGAGATTCTGCGAAAAATCATATTGATCAAGCCGATGTGCTTTTATTAGGACCTCAGGTTCGATATTTATTACCGCAAATGAAAAAGCTCGGAGAAGAAAAAGGAATACCAGTAGACGTAATTAATACCGTGCATTATGGCGTATGTAATGGCGCCGAGGTTTTAAAATCTGCTGAACAGCTAGTGAACGGATAAAGGGGGCGGAGGGGATGAATGGATTCAACCGATTTCTAGAAGAGAAGGTCATGCCGTTTGCAGGGAAGATTGCCGCTCAAAGACATTTACAAGCATTGCGTGACGGAATTGTTTTAACGATGCCTCTCATTATTGTCGGTTCACTGTTTCTCATTTTAGCCAACCTTCCGATCCCAGGATACAGCGATTTTATGGCAAGTATCTTCGGAGCAGAATGGGCCACGAAACTATCCTATCCTGTTAATGCAACCTTTGACATTATGGCACTTGTTGCAACCTTCGGGATTGCTTACAGGCTGGCTGAAAAGTATGCCGTTGATGCACTATCATCTGGTGCGATCGCTGTTGCGGCTTTCCTGTTGGCTACTCCATATCAAGTACCTTTCACACCTGAAGGCTCAACAGAAGCTATCCTAGTAGGCGGGGGCATTCCTGTCACACTGATGGGCAGTAAAGGCTTATTCGTTGCCATGATTATTGCCATGCTTTCAACCGAAATTTACCGCTTTATTGTACAGCGGAATATCGTCATCAAAATGCCTGATGGTGTACCGCCAGCAGTCAGTAAATCGTTTATTGCACTTATTCCAGGTTTTGTGGTCATCACACTGATCTGGGTCGCTAGACTTGTGATTGAGATGACACCTTTTGAGAGTATTCATAATATCATCACCGTCTTAATTGGCACACCGCTTTCCATTCTTGGTGGCAGCTTAGGCGGCAGTATCGTTGCGATGGGTGTGCAAATGCTCCTATGGGCATGTGGTATTCACGGAGCAACCATTGTCGGGGGCGTCATGGGGCCAATTTGGCTCGGTGCAATGGATGAGAACCGTCTTGCATTCCAAGCAGGAGAAGTGCTGCCGAATATTTTCACAGCGCAGTTCTTTGAAATCTTCATCAACGTCGGCGGAAGCGGTGCAACGCTTGCTTTGGTGCTGACCATGATCTTACGTGCCAGAAGTAAACAAATGAAACAGCTTGGCCGCCTTGCCATTGGGCCAGCCATCTTTAACATCAACGAACCGATCATTTTTGGAATGCCGATTGTGATGAACCCAATGCTTCTCATTCCATTTATCCTTACGCCAATCATGATGATCATCACCACATATATCGGAATGAGCACAGGGCTTGTGGCAAAACCTGCAGGGATTGCTGTTCCATGGACCATGCCGCCAATCATTTCAGGCTATCTCGCCACAGGAGGCAAAATCTCTGGTGCTGTCATGCAGCTGATTAACCTTGCGTTGTCATTTGCTCTATACTACCCATTCTTTAGAATGTGGGATAAGCAGAAATTGAAAGAAGAAAGTGAACTAGAAACAAAAGCATCAACTGATGAAAATGTTGTCAGCATGTAATAGAGGGAACAAGGGGGATGCGGCCGATGGAAATGGAACAAATTGTGTTTCAACTCATCCTGCACGGCGGAAATGGCAGAAGCTCAGCGATGGAAGCCATTACGTGTGCAAAGCAAGGTAATTTTGATGAGGCGAAGCAAAAAATGCAGGAAGCACAAGACGCGTTAAATGAGGCGCATCACGCACAGACAGAGCTGATCCAAGGAGAAATCAGGGGCGAAAAGACGGATATTAGCCTCCTCATGATTCATGCGCAGGATCATCTCATGAACGCAATGACCGTTAAGGAGCTCGCAGCAGAAATCATTGAGCTCCATGAAAAAATGAAGCAACTCGGAGGTGTCAATTCATGAAAGAAGGAATCAAAATTGTCACAATAGGCGGTGGATCGAGCTATACGCCTGAGCTCATCGAAGGTTTTATTAAACGATATCATGAATTGCCTGTAAAGGAATTATGGCTTGTGGATATTGAAGCGGGTCAGGAAAAGTTAAACATCGTGGGCGCTCTGGCGAAACGTATGGTCGAAAAAGCAGGTCTGCCGATTGAGGTACACCTGACTCTTGACCGCCGGGAAGCCTTGAAGGACGCAGATTTTGTGACGACACAATTTCGTGTAGGACTACTGGAAGCACGGGCAAAGGATGAGAGAATACCGCTTAAATACGGCGTCATCGGTCAGGAAACGAACGGACCAGGCGGTTTATTTAAAGGCCTTCGGACCATCCCAGTCATTTTAGACATTGTAAAGGATATGGAAGAGCTTTGCCCAGACGCATGGCTTGTGAACTTTACGAATCCAGCCGGCATGGTTACAGAAGCTGTTTTACGCTACACGAATCTAAAAAAAGTCGTCGGTCTATGCAATGTGCCGATTGGGATCAAAATGGGAATCGCTAAGGCGCTTGAAGTAGATGTAGAACGCATTGAGGTGCAGTTTGCCGGTCTCAATCACATGGTCTATGGATTAGACGTATATTTAGACGGGGTCAGCATTATGGATCAAGTGCTTGATGAACTAGGAAATCCGAACAGCCAGTGGTCCATGAAAAACATTGAAGCGAAAAACTGGGAGCCTTCTTTTGTGAAAGGATTAGGGGTCATCCCATGTCCGTATCACCGCTATTACTATAAAACGAAAGATATGCTGGAAGAAGAACAAAAGGCGGCTCAAGAAAAAGGAACTCGAGCGGAAGTTGTACAGCAGGTCGAGAAGGAACTATTTGAGCTTTATAAAGATCCTGATTTGTCGATTAAACCACCGCAGCTCGAAAAAAGAGGCGGAGCCTATTACAGCGATGCGGCTTGTAACTTAATCAGCTCCATCTATAATGATAAGCACGACATTCAACCAGTCAATACAGTGAACAGAGGTGCGATTGCCAGCATTCCGGCTGAATCAGCTGTTGAAGTAAACTGTATCATTACGAAGGACGGACCAAAGCCAATCGCGACAGGTGATCTGCCTGTAGCTGTCAGAGGGCTCGTTCAACAAATCAAATCATTCGAGCGTGTGGCAGCTGAAGCGGCTGTAACTGGAAATTACGAGACGGCTCTTGTTGCGATGACAATCAACCCGCTCGTCCCATCTGACGAGATTGCAAAGCAAATTTTAGATGAAATGCTTGAAGCGCATCGTGAATATTTACCGCAATTCTTCAAATCAGTCAATGCTTAACACATAAAAAATGGCCCCTTTTATGGGGTCATTTTTTATGATTTCTTCATATGGAAACTGGAGAAAGAAGTGTATGATAGAAAAAACAGCATGTATGGCTTCAAAGAAAGGACTGTTGGAATATGGTTGCAATTGGTTTAATGCTTTACGGGTTTGTCGTACAGCCTATCATGAGTTATGGCACAGTGATCTTGTTTTTGTATGGCCTTATTGCTTCATTTGTTGGTCTCATTCGGCATAAGGGCTATGTGTGGATCTATGTTCTCCGTCTGCTTGTTTGTTTCACCATTCCAGTGACCAACCTATTGATGTATTTCGCAACGATTGGAGGAGATGCAAGAAAGTTTGATTTCCAGCCGATGCCGCTTGTTTACTATCTTGTCTTTATCCTAGAAATCATGATCATCTTTTTGCCAGAGATTTTTTTACTGATCGAAAGAAAGCGGAGCATCAAGGGGAAACAGTGGATATACGTCGGGGCAATTGTTGGGGTATCGGTCTTGTTTTGGTGCACGATTTGATGGTAAGCAGACGAGTCAACTAAGTCTTTTTCGCCTTTTGTTTCTGTAACTTCTTTCGTCTAACCTTTACAAAAGAGATGGAAAGAGCAAGGATAGAAATCCCAAGCGCCTTAAATAGAAATCGGGTGAGGAACGGTGAATCGTCGAAACCAGTAGCGACAATCATCGATCCGATACAGATCCCAATGAACGCTAATAGATAAGTAAAAAACATACCATCCCTCCTTAATTTATTACCATTATAAGGTATATTGGAGAGGTTAATAAACAAAAAAGAACCCTTCGTGAATGAAAGGTTCTTTTACATGATTATGCTTGCTTGACGACCGAGTCAACTTCAACTGTCCAGCCGAAGATGTCTGGCTGTGTTCCTTTTTGGATGCCAGTAATGGCTTCATACAATTTTTTGGATACTTCGCCTGTTTGACCATTTTGGATCACATATGGCTGATCATGATAAATTAATTCCCCGACAGGAGAGATCACGGCTGCCGTTCCAGTCCCAAAGATTTCTTCAAGCTCGCCAGATTGATGTGCTTCAATTAACTCATCAATTGAAATTTTGCGCTCTGTGACTGGAATTCCCCAATGCTTTAACAGCTCAAGTACAGAGTTACGTGTGATGCCTTCTAAAATGCTGCCGTTCAATTCAGGCGTCACGATTTCTCCGTTGATTTTAAAGAAGATATTCATGCTGCCGACTTCTTCAATGTATTTTTTCTCGACTCCATCAAGCCAAAGAACTTGTGAAAATCCTTTCGTTTCAGCCACTTGCTGTGCTTTAAGGCTTGATGCATAGTTTCCAGCTGTTTTGGCATTTCCTGTTCCACCCTTAACGGCACGGACAAACTCATTTTCAACAGCAATTTTGACCGGATGAATGCCTTCTTTATAGTATGATCCCACTGGAGATAAGATAATGATCAGCTTATACGTGCTAGACGGTGCAACGCCTAAATACGGCTCAGTGGAAATAATGAATGGACGAATATACAAGGAAGTGCCCTCTGCATCAGGTACCCAATCCTTATCAATGCGAATGAGTTCATTTAAGCCCTCTAATACTGTTTCTGAATCAATTTGCGGAATACACAGGCGGTCATTGGATCTGTTTAAGCGTTCCATGTTCTTTTCCGGACGGAATAAGAGAATTTTTTGATCCTCAGAAACATAAGCCTTTAAGCCTTCAAAAACAGATTGACCATAATGGTAGACCATCGAAGCTGGGTCCATTGGAATAGCCTGATAAGGAATGATTCTTGGATCATACCAGCCTTTATCAATTGAATAATCCATCACAAACATGTGATCTGTGAAGATTTTTCCGAATTCAAGTTGATCAGATTGAGGTTTTGGTTTTTTTGTTGAACTAAGTTCAACGCGGATGGGTTGTTTTGGCATTGTAAATCTCCTTGCTGTTTGATTATTTGAAAATTCTAATAATATGAAATAATTATGATTCTATTCTATACCTTCACAAAATATTAGCAATAGGTTTTCTGGAATTCAGACAAGAAAAATCTGTTAAAGCGCTTTCCTTCTCTCTGCTGTCAGTTTGGCTCATATCCCCCCTTTTTAAAAAAGAAATAAAATCCAAATACATTATTAACTGATTAATCTGACAATTTAAAAACGAATGGTTTTCCTGTAAGATATTCTTTCAACCATACACCTTTTGACTAGTGCATTGCAAGGGACATTGTCATATTTTAATCCTCTTTTTTTTAACCGATAAAGGAAGAAGAGAAGGGAAAGGAGCAAACAACAAGATGAAACGAGCGATACCGAGCATTTTACTCATTGTATTCATGTCCATGATCAGCTTTGGCTGTCAGGCGATGACAGAGGAAGCTGGTGCTAAGCAAAGCACAGCTTATTACGTAGCGGTAAACGGAAACGACAAAAACCCGGGAACAAAGCAAAAACCTTTCCGCACGCTGAAAAAAGCAGCAAGTATGGCGAAGGCTGGGACAACCATTTACATGAGAGGCGGTACATACAAAGAGAAATTGATTGTCCGTCATTCCGGAACAAAGAAAGCACCCGTTGTCTTTCAAGCTTACGGAAAAGAAAAACCTGTGATTAGCGGGGCATCCCTTAAAGGAAATCAAGCCGATGGCGGTCTTGTCACGGTCGATCAAAAGAGTTACATCACCCTCAAAGGCCTGACTGTAGGACATCTTAAGACGAATAAAGAAGATTTAACACCAGTTGGTATTTTCATCAAAGGAAGCGGTAAAGGCGTAAAACTGCTCAATAACCGAGTGTATGACATTCAGACGAAACATGAAAATGGAAATGCACATGGAATTGCTGTCTATGGGACAAAAGCTCCTGCAGCAATAGAAGACATTGAAATCAAAGGAAATACCGTTGAAAAATTAAAACTGGGCTTCAGTGAAGCGCTTGTGCTAAATGGAAACGTCAAAAAGTTCCGTGTGACACATAACACGGTCCGGCACACTGATAATAT
Organism: Bacillus sp. 11B20; assembly: GCF_056098985.1. Classification (NCBI taxonomy): domain Bacteria; kingdom Bacillati; phylum Bacillota; class Bacilli; order Caryophanales; family Bacillaceae; genus Bacillus; species Bacillus sp. 11B20. The sequence goes on along the minus strand of NZ_JBLZWZ010000009.1, from coordinate 770,232 downwards.
TGGCATTGATTTAATTGGTTTTGAGAACGTAGCACCCTCTAAAAAGTATGATCAAGTTAGAAATGGAGTCGTCTCTAGAAACAAAGTATATGAGATTACGAGTGCAGGGAACCCAGCCTATGGAAGCGACATCTCCGCTGGCGGAATTTATGTTGATGGCGGAAAAGACATTGTGATCGATCATAATATCTCACATCACAATGACCTGGGGATTGAGGTCACAAGCGAACATAAAGGAAAAATGGCAGATCGCATCCGCATCGAACACAATCAAGTATATTTAAACCGTTATACAGGTATTTCTATTGGCGGCTATGATAAGAAGCGTGGCGGTACAACCAATACGACGATTTCACATAATATTTTGTACAAAAATGACACAGCCGGCTTAGAAGGCGGTCAATTGCTAATGCAGTATCAAGCAGTGAACAATCGAATCACGAATAATATCATGACGGCTAGCGCCTCGCATTACTTAGTCGTGAATCTTTATCAAGTGAACCAAAAGAATACCTTCCAGAAGAACGTTTATGATGACCGCAAAGGTGCGAAAGCATCACAGTGGATTTGGCGTGGGAAATGGATGGAAGGCTACAAAACCTATCTCTCTAAAAGCGGTCAAGATAAAGGATCAGCACATCTCAACCCACAATTTGTGAATGAGAAAAAATATGATTTCCGTCTGAAGAAATCATCACCTGCTAAGAAAATCATCGGAAGTTAATGATATTTTAGAAATTTTCAAAAAAGTCATTGACATTGATGTGACATCACATTAAAGTAAAGAAGACATTTCAACGAAAACAAATTTCATAACGGATCTCTTATCAAGAGAGGCAGAGGGACTGGCCCTATGACGCCCAGCAACCGTTTCTATTGTAGAAATTGGTGCTAATTCCTGCAAAGCTGTTACAGCTTTGACAGATAAGAGAGGAAGACTTCCCGATACATGTTTCATGCAACGGTGATCAAGCCTCTCTTTCCAAGAGAGGCTTTTTTTCGTCTCTTTTTCGAATCAAATGCCTGTTTTTACAGGCGTATTACCACATTTTTACCTAGTTTTCCGATGTGAAAAATAAAAACAACTTGAGGAGGAACAGCAATGAAGCGTAAGCATTTTACATCATTTCTTGTCTTATTAACGGCATTAACCGTCCTATTATCTGGCTGCGGCACTGGATCAAGTGCAGGCTCAAAGGCAAATGCAAACGAAAAAGTCTCTTTTGACAATGTACCGAAGCGATTTGCAAAGGGACAGGGGGCAAAAATTAAAGTGATCCGCAAAATTGGAGGAGACGATCATACAGCTCAATTTTTAGCTGGAACGAAGGCAGAAGGTGAAGCACTCGGCTTTACGGTAGATGTCTACACCGCCAATGGTGATACAGCGAAGTTTCATGATGCCATCTCTCAGGCGCTGGAAGAAAATTATGATGGCTTTATCATCTCTCACGGGGACGACGAGGCGACAGTCGCTGATGTGAAAAAGATCACAGCGAAAGGCATTCCGGTTGTAGCGTTTGATTCGAATCCTAAGCTAAAGGACATCAAAGGGGTCACAGTGACGTCTCAAGATGACGAACAATTAGCGAAAAAATCATTAGACGCGCTCGTGGCTGATTTTAAAGGAAAAGCAAATATTGCGTACCTGTGGGTAGATGGATTCCCGCCAATGGTGAGACGAAACAAGGTCTATCAAGAAACGCTTAAACAACATTCAGGGATCAAGGAGCTTGACCGCTTTGGTGTAGCCTCTTCTGATACGTCTGTTCAAACGCAAAATGCAGTAGCAGCCATGCTGAATAAGTATCCAAAGGGCAAACTGGACGCTATTTTTGCCACATGGGATGCCTTTGCCATTGGGGCAGCAAGAGCGTTAAAGGAAGCAGGAAGAACAGAAGTGAAGATTTATGGGATTGATGTGTCAAATGCTGATCTTCAAGAAATGACAGCGAAGGACAGTCCATGGAAGTACACAGCAGCGGTTGATCCGAAGCTCATCGGCGCAGTCGACGTGAGGATTCTTGCGAAGAAAATAGCTGGTGAGAAAACACCATCTTCCTATGACCTTGAGGCCTCTCTCATCTCGCAAAAGCAGCTTCAACAAGCAGGAAAAGCCATTAACATGGTCAATCTTGCAGACGAGGTGAAGGGATTCGGTTCATCGACTGCTTTTGAGGAAGACTGGATGAAGACCTTGAAGAAGCATTATACAAAATAAGCGACGTGCACTCTCTTTCCATAGAGGGTGTTTCGTTTTTCAGATGATATCAAGAAAAGGAGGACACCTATGACAGCGCCGCTTGTTCGTATGAAAAATATTTCAATTGAATTCCCAGGGGTCAAAGCTTTAGATCAAGTGAATTTCACATTAAAAAAAGGGACGGTCCATGCACTAATTGGAGCGAATGGTGCTGGGAAGTCCACGTTAATGAAAGTTCTTTCTGGCGCTCATTCCCACTTCGACGGAACCATCCACATCAATGGCCAGGCGGCAACCATTCAAACCCCAAAGGATGCATCCTCATATGGTGTGCAGACGGTTCATCAAGAAGTGGATACGGCTCTTGTTCCCTACTTAAGTGTTGGCGAGAATATGATGATGCATGAGATTGAGAAAAAAACATTTGTCAGCTGGAAAGAGCTGCATCGCAAGGCGGCTCAGCTATTAAAAGAAATGGACATCGACATCTCCACAAAACGACTTGTCAGCGATCTGACCCTTGCTGAAAAACAGATGGTGCTCATTGCTAAGGCCGTTTCCATTCAATGCAGCATTTTAATCTTAGATGAACCAACAGCTCCGCTTAGTCATGCAGAAACAAGCAAATTATTCTCAATGATTGATCGGCTGAAACAGTATGGGACAGGGATCGTGTTTATCTCTCATCGCATGCCCGAAATTTTCACCATCTGTGATGAACTGACAGTGATGCGAAATGGAACGGATGTTGCAGCTCACCTTGTCAAAGACACAAATCCGCAGCAAGTCATTGAAGAAATGCTAGGTGCGCCATTAGAGGAACAATTCCCGTCTCGCAAACCTTTGAAGGATGCACCTATTGTGCTTGAAGTGAAAGAGCTAAACGATCAACACAAATTAAACAACATTCACTTTTATGTCAAAAAAGGAGAAATTCTCGGGATCGCAGGACTTGTCGGTGCTGGAAAAACAGAATTGTGCAAAACCCTTTTCGGTGCCTCAGAAAAAAAGACGGGGACTGTGCAGCTGCATGGTCAAACCATTCACATCACATCGCCTCATCAAGCTGTGAGAGCTGGAATAGCCCTTGTGCCTGAAGAGCGGAGAAAAGAAGGGGTTCTGACCGAAGAGAGCGTGGGGTGGAATTTAACGGCTGCAAGTCTTCATTCATTTTCACGGATATTCAGCTTCTTACATCGTTCGAAGGAAAAGCAGGGTGCAGGGGACATCGTCAAACGGCTTGGTGTCAAAACGCCGTCTCTTGAAGCAAAGGTGAAGCACCTATCTGGTGGAAATCAGCAAAAGGTTGCCATCGGAAAATGGCTGCTGGCTGAGGCAGATGTGTATCTCTTTGATGAACCAACTAAAGGTGTAGACGTTGGAGCGAAAAAAGATATTTTCACTTTGATTGCAGAGCTTGCCGCCCGCGGAAAATCTGTCATTTATGCGTCGAGTGAGCTGTCAGAGATTGCAGGTATCGCTGACCGAGTATACGTGTTATATGATGGCAGCATTGCCCGGGAAATGACTGCACCGACGACTGAAGAGGAGCTTTTATATCATTCAACAGGAGGACAATCATGAGCGAACAACAAATTCCAGCCCCTGTGCAGCAAATCAAAAAACAGCGGCCATCCTTTCATCTGTTTGATTTCTTTTATCGATATGGGACGATTTTAACCATTGTCGTGTTAATTGTGGTATTTGCGGCAGCGAATCCAGCGTTTTTGCAATCGGGAAATATCATCAATATTTTACGGTCTATCTCAATTGTGACCATCATTGCGGTGGGCTTAACCATCTCATTGGCAGTAAACGGTTTTGATTTATCAGTTGGATCAGTCGCTACGCTGTCAAATGCCATTGTCATTTCGATGTTCGTATGGTTCTCGCAAAACCCACTGATTGCAATCCTTTCTGCACTAGCGGCTTCTATCATTGTTGGATTGTTAAATGCATGGATGATCGTCAAAATGAAAATTCCAGATATGCTCATGACATTAGCCATGATGTTTATCATTCAAGGGCTGGCTCAAACGTATACGAAAGGGGCGACCATTTCTGAAAATATGGTGCTGCCCGATGGCACGTTTTCAACGGGAACGATCCCTGCCTTTTTCAGCAAAATCGGACAGGTGCCATATATCATTCTCATTATGGCTGCCATTGTACTATTTGCGCATGTTTTCATGACCTACACAAAGCATGGCAGATTCATGTACATCATCGGTGGGAATAAGGAAGCGGCTCGATTGTCTGGCATTCATGTGAACAAATACAAAATTGCGGCCTATCTGCTTTCTGCGTTATTTGCAGCGATTGGAGGTATCGTGCTGGCATCAAGGGTGATGACAGCAGAAATTAATGCTGGGGCACCATATTTAATGGATGGAGTAGCGGCTGCTTTTATTGGCTTTTCCGTCATGGGAGCAGGTAAGCCAAACGCATTTGGTACTTTTATCGGGGCTGTACTCATCGGAATCTTACAAAATGGGCTTGTGATGATGTCTGTTCCTTATTATGCAATGGATATTGTGAAAGGTTCTGTGCTGGCTCTTGCACTGGCGCTGACATATTACAAACAAAGAGGCTAACTGCGTATTTTTTAAAACCATTCGAGTCCTCTCTCCGTCTAGTAAACGGAAAGCGGTACAGCTGCCGTTTCCCAAAAGGAGATGACAAAGAAAATGAATATGTCAGCAACTCATGTTGAAGATTTGAAAAATGTCATGGAAGACTGGAAAAATGAACTATTAGTATATAAATTTGCATTAGATGAAATGGATACAAAGTTTTCGATTATCAGTCAGGAGTATAATTTAATCCATGGACATAACCCTATAGAGCATACAAAATCACGGATCAAATCCTTTGAAAGCATCGTGAATAAACTAGCAAGAAAAGGATGCGATATCACGACACAATGTGCCAAGGAGCATATCCATGATATCGCAGGTGTCCGCATCATCTGTTCTTTTATTCAAGATATCTATAACATTATGGATGTATTGAGGCAAAGAGAGGATTTAAAGATCCTTGAAGTGAAGGACTACATTCAACATCCGAAACCAAATGGCTACAGAAGCCTTCACTTAATTGTTGAGATTCCTGTCTACTTAACGAATCGTGTGGAGTATGTGAAGGTTGAAATTCAGGTACGGACCATAGCGATGGATTTTTGGGCGAGTCTAGAGCATAAAATCTATTATAAACTGCAAAACGATGTTCCTCATCAACTGACTGATGAACTGAAGGAAGCCGCAGATATTGCCCATTACTTAGATGAAAAAATGCAAAATATCAAACGAGAAATTGATTAACGCATAAAAAAGCAGCTGTTTTGATCACAGCTGCTTTTTTCATATTAAGGGTTGGTTCCACGATCTCTCTTTTGAATGATATCTTGAGATTGTGCAGATTTGCTGTCTTTATGAACGGAAGCACCAATGGAAACACCTGTTATCAAGAGGGTAAAAATCGCACTTGTGATAAGCCATTTCTTCATCATACATCACTCCATATTCTTAACAAGTTTTTAAGGACAACGCCTTGTTTCTAAAATAAGAGGATTCTTCATGAAGTCCAAGATCCATTAAGTAAGCAGCTGCATCCTGACAAATAGCTTCAAGATCAACAAGGAAATTCATCGATTCTAATTGATCACAATAAGACTTGATTTGCTCAATCATGTTGTCTGGCTGAATCATAAGTGTTTCTAAAATGGATAATTTAAGTGAAATGTTTCGTTGTTTTAAATTTTCTGCTTTTTGAAGTGAAAGCTGTACATAATAGTGGAACAAACCTGGCTTTTTTAGCTTAAATAGTGCTTTTGTGTAGGCGTACATGGCAAGTAAATAGCCGCCTGGAGAAGAAGTTTCGAATGATTCTATCATTAAAGCCTTTTCAAGGAGTGGCACAGCTTCACTGTATTCATTTCTTAGACTTTTAATAAAGGCTGCATTACAATAGGCGTGTCCAAGCAAATCTGGATCTTCCATCTGTTCTAGTGAATGAATCACTTCTTTGAACAACGATTCTGCCTCATCATATTTCGACTGATCCGCATAATTCAAAGCAAGCATCATTTGACAGCTGATTGATTTTTTCACATAACATGGATCTGCGTCGTAAATAGATGAAGCCTTCTTTAAGTGGTGGATGGAGAGAAGCGTGGACCTGATATTATAGTAAAGACACCCTGTTTTATAATGAAATTCGGCTTTTTCAATGTCATCATGCACGAGATCTAATTTATCCTCGGCCAATTTTAAATGGTGAAATGCCGTATCCTGATTGCCTCTGCGCATTTCATACATCCCTTTAAAGAAATAGAAATAATAGCTGAGCATATCATCCGTACGGATGGCATTTTCATCAACAAAAAGACTATGATCTAACGAAGCTGTATCTTCTATTAGATCTTTAAAACGGTACTCTAGCAGTTGATAGTAAAGTAAGACGTCTTGATTTTCTTCCATTCGATCAAACGCCTGAAGAATGTCTTCTTTTAACTGGATGGCACCTTGTATCTCTCTTTTTTTCATCATGACATACCAATCATTGAGCATATTTGCTACATCAACGGACGACAAAACACCTGCTTCTGCCAATTCTTATCCTCCTTTCTTCATCTATCAAAATCCGTTCTTTTGAATCAACTTTCCATATTCCAGTATCTTCTTATATTTTAAGCTCTCTCATGCAGTTTGTAAAACATGTTTTTTGATGTAAATTAAACCATTAGTGAAAGAAATAGGGAGAAGAGACATTTTGTATACGCTTACATATTTTTAGGTAAAAAGAGGGTTTTGAAAAAAATATACTACAATATCAATAAAGAGTGGAAGCCGGTTGTTGAGTTTGCTTTCGTATACTAGAAAGAAACATCATTTATCAAGGTGCTGTCTCATTTTTTTGTGAGATTATCTTACATTATAATTGTGAATGACTCTTCTTTTAGAATAAAATGAGTTATTCGCAAAAAAGTAAAATTTAAAGAGACTATTGATCTAGAATTGTATGGATCTTTGGTATTGATAAAAAACATCACACACTATAGCTTTAGCGTGTTATAGTATTATTGTTATTGTGAATATTTAGACAAAACTGACAATGGGGGTCGTGTTTTATGAAGAAATCGATGTTATTGATCATGGGACTAATTGTTGTGCTTGTCATGGCAGCCTGTGGATCAAAATCAGACAGTGGTTCGGGAGAAGACAAAGGCACATATAAAATTGGGATAGATACAACGTATCCGCCATTTGAATTTGAAAAGGGCGGTAAATATGAAGGCATAGACGTTGATTTAATTAATGCAATCGCGAAAGATCAAGGTTTCAAAGTGAAGCTGGAAGCTATGGACTTCTCAGGTATCATTCCAGCAATGCAGGCAGGACAGCTTGATGTTGGAATGGGCGGGATGAGTATTACAGATGAGCGTAAGAAGAAAGTAGATTTCTCAGATCCTTACTTTGACGCTGGGCTGACAGTTGTTGTGAAAAAGGACAGCAGCATCAAATCAATTAATGATTTAAAGGGGAAAAAGCTAGCTGTTAAAAACGGGACGACTGGTGCAAAGTTCGCATCTGATAACGCAGATAAATATGGGTATGAAGTCGTTCAATTTAATGACAGCCCATCTATGTTCCAGGAAGTATCAAACGGAAATGCAGATGCCTTAATTGAGGATTATCCTGTCATTACGTATGCGATCGCACAACAAGATTTAAAATTGAAAACAGTTGGAGACCGCTTGAATGGAGACCAGTATGGTATCTCTGTCATGAAGGGGAAAAATCAAGACCTATTGAAGAAAATCAATAAAGGTCTGGAGAACCTAAAGAAAAACGGTGAATATGACAAAATTATTGATAAATATTTGAAGTCATAACACAAGCGAGGCGCGCTCCGAGCGCGCTTTCTTTATGTGTCAGCCGTATGTGAATTAGGGAGGGAGAAACATGGATACAATTATTAATGCATTTCCGTATTTAATGGATGGTTTGCAAACCACTTTATATATCTTTGTTGTTGCCATCATTTTAGGATTTATCATCGGGTTAATTGTGGCATTATTCCGTCTGTCACCATTTAAAATCTTAAATTTCATCGCACTCGTCTTTGTGAATGCCATTCGAGGCACACCATTTATCGTACAGCTATTCTTCATTTATTTTGGTTTGAATACACTGGAATTCATTTCGCTTGATCGAGTGCCCGCAGGGATTATAACAGTAGCAATTAATGCAGGGGCTTATTTCTCAGAAATTATTCGTGCAGGGATTCAGTCCATTGATAAAGGGCAAACAGAAGCTGCGCGCTCATTAGGCTTTACAGGGGGACAAAACATGCGCTTTATCGTCCTTCCGCAAGCCTTCCGCCGCATGCTTCCAGCGATTACAAACCAGGCCATCATCAGCTTGAAGGATACATCTCTCTTATCTATTATCGGGATTGCCGATATTATGCAGCGAGGACAAGTTCAAGCATCGGCTACATTTGATCCATTGAATGTCTGGCTCATTGTCGGTGTCATTTATTTCGTGATCATTTATTTACTTTCTCTACTGGCTAGCTACGCAGAAAGGAGATTTGATATCAAATGAGTATGATTACGGTGAAAAACTTAAAGAAATCCTTTGGCGATCACGAAGTCTTAAAGGATATTAATGCAGTCATCGAGGAAAAGGAAGTAGTGTGTGTCATTGGTCCTTCTGGATCAGGGAAAAGCACGTTTCTAAGATGCCTCAATAAATTAGAAGATATCACTGCTGGAGAAGTCGTTGTCCACGGACACACGATTACAGACCCAAAGGTGAATATCAATAAAGTACGACAAGAAGTAGGCATGGTGTTTCAGCACTTTAATTTATTTCCTCATAAAACTGTTTTAGAAAACATTACGATCGCACCGATAAAGGTAAAAGGCATTGAAAAGAAGGCAGCGGCCGAAAAAGCGCTAGACTTGCTTGAAAAAGTCGGCTTAAAAGACAAAGCCCAAAGCTACCCTAACCAATTATCCGGTGGACAAAAACAGCGTGTTGCCATTGCAAGAGCCTTGGCAATGGACCCGAAAGTACTATTATTCGATGAGCCGACATCAGCTCTTGATCCTGAAGTTGTGGGTGATGTATTAGCTGTAATGAAACAATTAGCTGTCGAAGGCATGACCATGATTGTGGTGACACATGAAATGGGCTTTGCAAGAGAGGTAGGAGACCGTGTCATCTTTATGGATGGCGGATATATTGTCGAGGAAGACAAACCGGAAGCTCTCTTTGGAAACCCACAGCATGAGCGTACAAAATCATTTCTTAGTAAGGTGTTATAAAAAAGAGTAAGGGCATGTATATGCTCTTACTCTTTTCTTTATGAATAAATGGAAGATAGATTTAGCGGCACGATTTCCTAGGAAATATTAGCGCTGGAAGAATTCGATCCATTCTTGATCTGGTCCTCTGAAAAAGAAGTAGCAATATCCATTTGGTAATGTCGTGATTTCTTCATCGATTAATTCAATTTGTAGCTTTTGAATACGATTGAATTCAGCATGAATATTGTCTGTTGTGAAGGCGAGATGATGGACCTTCCCTTCAGATGGCAGGTCACTGCTGTAGCCTTGGATGAGCTCAATTTCCGTTTCTGCTTCATCTTTAAAACCGAGAAATGCAAGCTCAATCACTCCATTTGTATGAGTGATGCGGTCCTTTAATTTCATCCCCACCACTTTTTCATAAAAATCAATCGATTGATCAATATTCGAAACCATAATACCTGTATGATCTAAGCGTAATGTCGTCAAAAGAAGTGCCTCCTCTATGTCATGTTGATATTTTTCTCCTCATCTTATCATAATAGAAGTAACGTATACATTCATATGGTAGGATAGAGAGAGTCAATTTAGGATAAGGATGACACAAATGAAAAAAATCTCATTAAAACAAACATTTGCGGAACAAGTGAAAAAGGGATATCCGCTCATTTCCAAAGATGCAGTATCGAATGTGAACGGTGTACGGGAAGGCGAGCTCATTGAATGGGTGGATGAGCGGGGCGCTTTTTTAGGAAAAGGGTATTATGGTGTGCAAAACAAAGGAATTGGCTGGGTACTAACCTTTGATGCAAACGAAAAAATAGATCAAGCTTTTTTTGTCTCTAGGCTTGAGCAGGCAGCAAAAAGCAGAACGCATTTATTTCGTGATGCACAGACGACTGCTTTTCGTGTGTTCAACGGAGAAGGGGATGGAATTGGCGGCGTCACGATTGATCATTATGACGGATTCTACCTCATCCAATGGTATAGCGAAGGAGTCTATACATTAAAGGCAGAAGTATTGGCTGCACTTGAGCAAGTATATCCAGACTATAAAGGTATTTATGAGAAGAAACGATTTGATACGTCTGGACAGTATATAGAAGATGATGATTTTGTGAAGGGAGAGAAAGGTGAATTTCCTCTCATTGTGAAAGAAAACGGCATGAACGTAGCAGTTTACTTAAATGATGGTGCGATGACGGGCATTTTCCTTGATCAGCGTCATGTGAGAAAAGCGATTCGAGATCGTTATGCAAAGGGAAAGACTGTGCTCAATACGTTTTCTTACACAGGTGCTTTCTCAGTAGCAGCTGCGCTTGGTGGAGCGAGCCGTACGACAAGTGTGGATGTTGCAAACCGCAGCTTGAAAAAAACATCTGAGCAGTTTGAAGTCAATGATATTGATGTGGACGGGCAGGATATCAAAGTCATGGATGTCTTTAAATATTTTCCGTTTGCAGCGAAAAAAGGCTGGACCTATGATCTCGTCATCTTAGATCCGCCATCCTTTGCACGAACGAAAAAGCACACATTCAGTGCGGCGAAGGATTATAAGAAGCTATTAAAAGAAGCCATCCAAATCACAGCTGAGAATGGCGTCATTGTGGCATCAACGAATAGCAGTGCATTTGGCATGAAGAAGTTCAAAGGATTTATTGCGCAGGCCTTTAAAGAATCAGGGCAAAGCTATCGGATACTTGAAGAATATTCTCTTCCTGAGGATTTCCGTACAACGAAGAATTATCCTGAAGGGAACTATTTAAAGGTTGTCTTCATACAAGCATAAGAAAAAGCCATTTCCGATAAGGAATGGCTTTCAGCGTGTAGACAAACCCTCGCATTCGCCCGCAGGTCTGCGCTCCGGTGCTCACGAATGTCAAATTCGCTCCGCTCCGTACTCGTCCTTCCTAGACTGCAAAGGTTTTCTATCACGCTGAAAAGAAGACAAAGTGCTAAAATAAAGAACATTTTAGCACTTTGTCAACAATCTATAAGCTATTTCCTATAAGGGAAATAGCTTTTTTTATAAGGCAAACGACATGAGGATCGGCGCTGCGCATAATGTAATAATGGCTGAAATAATCATCGATACACTTGAGATCGTCCCTGAGACGGAGCTCATTTCAAAGGCTTTCGATGTTCCTGCACCGTGTGCACCTGTTCCAAGCAGGACGCCCATGGCAATGTCATTATCGATGCGGAAGTAACGGATCACCATTGGACCGATAATCGATCCAAACAGTGCGGTTAAAATGACAAAGACAGCCGTAACGGACGGCATGCCGCCGATCATTTCTGACACACTCATTGCTACAGGTGTTGTGACCGATCTTGGGACAAGGCTCTCAATAAGGCCTGTGTCCAGATGAAATAACTTGGCGATAAATGCCGTTGATAAAATCGCAATTATAGAGCCGCAAGCAACATTCAAAAGAATTTCCACTGCATGCTTCTTCAGGATATGAAAATACTTATATAAAGGAATGGCAAAAGCAACAGTCGCAGGCTGCAGCATATTCGTGAGCCATTTCCCGCCTTGATTGTAAGCATCGTAAGGAATGTTGACGATTAACAGCAAGACGACAAGAACAAGCGGAGTGACAAGTAATGGTGAGACATAAACCTTTGGATGCCGTTTGTACACCGCTTTTGATCCGAGATATAAAAGAACTGTTAAGATCAGAAATAGTCCGCCAACTAACATAGCTTTTTTCGCTCCTTTCGTTTCGCAATCATTTGCGTCATGATACCAGTTGAGAGCATGACCACAAACGTACTAATTAAGACGACAAGGACAATACTTGTGCCAGATTGAGAAAGCAGTTTTCCATAATCAATGACACCAACTGCTGATGGAATAAAGAAAAGCAGCAGTTCTCCGAGCAGCCATACGGCGCCAAGTTCTATCCATTTTAATTGAATGATCTTAAAATGAAGTAATAAGAAAATGACAAGAATGCCTAAGATCGTGCCCGGGATTCTTAAATGCAAAAAGGCCGCTAGCACATTCATGAATTTCGCAAAAATAAACAAGACCATAATCTGAAGGGCAGCAATCAGCGGCTTTTTGAGCAATTTCACTTTCTGTTCACTCCTTTTTCTATATAAATTGTTCACTATTTCACAAAAACATGACAACGTTCCAATTGATGAGGTTACTTTAAAGTGTACAGCACGTTTAGTTATAGGTAAAATACATATATCGAATAGTAATTATTCCTTTTGTCTATAGGAAGGATGAAGCATGTGGACATTAGACATTTAACATATTTCTTAGAAGTGGCAAGATTAAAGAGCTTCACGAAAGCATCGCAATCCCTTTACGTATCACAGCCGACCATTTCCAAGATGGTCAAAAACTTGGAGGATGAGCTGGGGGTGCAGTTGTTTTACCGAAATGGACGGCAGGTTGAAATGACAGATGCCGGCCAAACCATGTATACACAGGCGAGTGAAATCACGCAGTCATTTCAGAATTTAACGAGCGAATTAAATGATTTAATGAATGTGAAAAAAGGACATATCCGAATCGGACTGCCCCCGATGATTGGGTCAAGTTTCTTCCCGAATGTCATGGGAGAATTCCGCCAGCAATATCCAGATGTCACATTTCAATTGGTCGAGCACGGCTCCATTAAAGTAGAGGAAGGGGTCGAGGATGGGTCGTTAGATATTGGTGTCATTGTTCTGCCTGCAAATGATAAAATTTTTCATACGTACACCATTATTAAAGAGAACATGAAGCTCGTGACGCATCCATCCCATCCGATGGCCGGTCGTGAGGAGGTACATTTAGCTGATTTAAGGGAAGAGTCGTTTATTTTCTTTAGAGAAGATTTTGTTCTGCACAGCCGGATTTTAAATGAATGTATGAATGCGGGATTCCGGCCAAATGTCATTTATGAAACGTCTCAGTGGGATTTCATTAGTGAAATGGTAGCTGAAAACTTAGGGATTGGACTTCTGCCAGAACGAATCTGCCGTGATCTTGATCCTGAAAAGGTAAAGGTCATTTCCCTAAACCCATCGATCCCGTGGCATTTAGGTGTCATTTGGCGAAAAGACCGTTATTTGTCGTTTGCGGCAAGAGAATGGTTAAAGCATACGAAATCTTACGTGTGGGATGCAGAGTAAAAGGGAGGATGATACAGATGAAAACAAGCCGCGCGTCTCATTTATTGGAGAAGGTTCGAGAGGAAAATCCACTCGTTCATAATATCACGAATCAAGTCGTGACGAATTTCACAGCGAATGGGCTGCTTGCTTTAGGTGCTTCGCCAGTCATGGCAAACGCCAAAGAAGAAGTGGCTGAAATGGCACAATTAGCGGATGCACTTGTGCTTAATATTGGCACACTGACCAAGGAGACGGTGGAAGCCATGATACTCGCTGGAAAAGCCGCCAATGAAAAAGGTGTACCTGTTTTGTTAGATCCTGTCGGCGTAGGTGCGACAACGTTTCGAGCGAATGCCGCTAAACAGCTGTTAGAGAAAGTAAAAATGACCGTTGTCCGAGGGAATGCTGCTGAGGTGGCTCATTTACTTGGAGTGGATGGCTGGGAGTCAAAAGGCGTTGATGCGAAAGCGGCGAATGGAGATGTATCGGCATTAGCCAAACAAGCGTCCATTGTACTTCAGACAATAGTGGTGATCACAGGAAAAGTCGATGTGGTGTCAGATGGAAATGAGGTGCTGTCCATTCATAATGGACATGAATGGCTCACCAAGGTGACAGGAACCGGCTGTTTGCTGACATCTATCATTGGAGCATTTTGTGCAGCAGGTGAAAGGCCGCTTCATGCGTCGGCCGCTGCATTGCTGTTTTATGGTGTGGCAGCTGAAAAGGCAGCTCTGCAAACAAAGGATAAAGGACCGGGGACCTTTCAAATGGAATTGTTAAACGCACTATCACACACAACCGGCGATGATGTGCTGACATTAGGGAAATTAGGGGGAGTTTCACATGACAAAGGCTGATCAAGAGCAAATCAAACAGCAATTATCGGTTTATTTTATTATGGGAACAGCAAATTCAACGAGACAGCCGCTTGATGTTGTGAACGAGGCCATTCAAGGCGGAATCACCATGTTTCAATTTCGTGAAAAGGGTGAAAACGCCTTGCAGGCTGAAGAGAAGAAACAATTGGCTCGTCAAATTCAAGCGCTTTGCCAAGAAGCAAATGTTCCTTTTATTGTGAATGATGATGTACAGCTAGCGATTGATCTTGATGCAGATGGCGTTCATGTTGGACAGGAAGACGCAAACGCACAAGACGTCAGACAAAGGATCGGGAATAAAATATTAGGAGTGTCGACGCATAACCTAGATGAAGTGAAACAAGCCATGAAAGACGGAGCAGATTATGTCGGGATGGGCCCAGTCTATCCAACGGAAACGAAAAAGGATACACGCAGTGTCCAGGGGGTGTCTTTGATTACTGAAGTCCGCCGTCATGGCCTTCAAATTCCGATTGTGGGTATCGGAGGGATCACATACGACAACGCTGCACCAGTCATACAAGCTGGAGCAGATGGTGTAAGCATCATTAGTGCTATTAGCCAGAGCGCCGATCCAAAAAAAGCAGCAGAAAAGCTGAAATCACTTGTTGAAGCAGAAAAAGCATCTCTTTGATCTGAGGGAGACATGGATTGAATCAATTCATGTCTTTTCTTATGTAGGGGAAAATAGACAGGCGAGAAACAATTGTGTACAATTATATAGTTCTATTGTTTTCGAAATGACAGGTAAATAAAGGAGAATGAACATGGAAGTGCTCGATACGTATTTTCGCCGATACGATGAAGCAGGAAAAGGGCAGGAGCAATTGGATGAATTGCTGGCATTGTTTTCTGACGATGTCATGATTGTCTTAAATGGCGCCCGGAGGCCTGGAATCCAAGCATTCACACAATTTTTGAACACATTTTTCCACGTACATGATGACATTAAGCATATGTGGGATGGATGGATTAAAAGAGAAGATGGAAAGTATGAAACAAACTGGGCCGTGTGCGGAAAGCTTTCAGATGGCCGTGTCTATACAGCAGAAGGAATTGATATCGCAGAGCTGGACGACCAAGGGAAGATCGTTTATTTAGAAAACGTTCCGAAAAACCCAGAGTTATTCCAGCGCTATTAAAAAGGCGGCTTAGCAGCCGGCTTTGTTATTTGTCTAAAGAATAGGCCTTGATGGCTTCTTGAACAGAAGTTTCTTCATCAAAAATAAGGTGGCGGCTGTACACTTCACTCAAGTGTAGTGACTTTTGCTCTAAGTGATCTACAAGCTCAAAAATATCTAGAATGGCTGCTAATTTTATGTTAGTTTGGCCACCTTCTGCATTATCATAGATTTCCTCTGGGAAGCCTTGTTTGACTATTTCCTTCACTTGACGTTGGTTCTTAGCTTTTACCAAGATGATTCGTTCTTCAAAGATTTTATCGGGAATATTGCTTGGTGATGAGATGGATTCGAATAATAATTTTGCAGAATAAATCCTTTGCATACGTCATCCCACTTCTTTCGTGTCGATTTAAATAATTTCCAGTATGTGTATAACATGATAACATAGGAATGACATCTTGCAGGGAATACATAACGATAAATAGATTCATTACGGGGAGGGATAGGAATGAAGAGTGTGGTTGATAACAGAGGGGAAGTTCATGAAATTCTGTTAATCATCATTACATGCTGCTCTCTCATCATGTTTAGAAGGGTTGCCAGATTAGAGAAGTATAAAAATAAGTTGAAAAGCCAATTTATACCTTACTGAGATTTGAACAGAAGAACACAAAAAAAGCCGGCTGAGCAGCCGGCTTTTCCTTATGAATCAGTATCCATATGCATGCCTGTATGTGCCTTTACTTGAATTTCCGTAAAGGTGTCTTCATCTGCTTTTTCAGACGAGAATATCGTGCCTAAGTATGCGGCAAGAAATCCGAGTGGAATCGAGATAATCCCAGGGTTCGACAGCGGGATGAGCGGCTCTCCTGTGAAGATGGCTGCTCCTGATGGGTCCCAGACGCTTGGGCTGAGCGAGACGATAATCAGTGCGCTCAGAAGGCCTGTTAAGCTTCCGGCGATGGCACCCGTAGAGTTAAATCGTTTCCAAAAAACAGTGAAGATAATCAAAGGTAAATTCGCACTCGCTGCGACTGCGAAGGCAAGAGACACAAGAAAAGCGACGTTTAAGGACTGGGCAAATAATGCAAGAATGATGGAGAGGATCGCCACGCCGATTGAAGCAAAGCGTGCTGCCTTCACCTGCTCCCGCTCACTCGCTTTTCCTTTGCGGATAATCTGACTATAAAAGTCATGGGCAAAAGCTGACGCGGCGGATAAAACAAGACCAGTCACCACTGCTAATATGGTCGCAAAGGCGATAGCGGAAACAAAGGCAAATAATAAATCTCCTCCAAGGGCTTGTGCCAGAAGAGGTGCGGCCATATTTCCGGCTGCATCTGCTGCTGTGATCGCTTCTGTTCCAACAAAGGCAGCAGCACCAAAGCCAAGGAAAACCGTCATTAAATAAAAAATCCCGATGATCCAAGTAGCAGAAAGAACCGATTTTCGCGCAGAAATCGCATCCTTTACTGTATAAAAACGAATCAAAATGTGCGGCAGACCTGCTGTCCCAAGCACTAAGGCGAGGTTAAGAGACAAGGTTTCTAAAGGCACATCATATTTATTTCCCGGGTGAAGAAACGATTCACCAAGCGGGGTTGCAGTTTTCATCTGTTCAAACATCTTTAGCAGACTAAAATCAAACTTTGCAAACACAAGCAGAGAAATAATGAGCGTCCCAAGCATGAGAAGCACAGCCTTGGTGATCTGTACCCAACTGGTCGCAATCATGCCGCCAAACACGACATAAATGGTCATCAGGACACCCACGATCAGCACTGCGATCCAGTAATCAATGCCAAGAAGCAGCTTGATTAACGCACCTGCTCCAACAAGCTGTGCAATCATATAAAAAGTGGAGACTGTAATGGTATTAAAGGCGGCAACCCCTCGAATGGCAGGGCGCTTAAATCGTGCAGCGATCATATCGGCCATCGTATATTTCCCTAGATTTCGTAGCGGTTCAGCCACAACGTAAAGAACGACAAGATACGCTACTAGAAAACCAATGCTATAGAAAAAGCCGTCAAATCCGTTTAACGCGATCATTCCAGCAATCCCTAAAAAGGATGCAGCAGACATATAGTCGCCAGCAATGGCAAGGCCGTTTTGAAACCCAGTCAGGCCCCCTCCTGCAGTGTAAAAATCACTCGCATTGCTTGTTTTTTTTGCAGCAAAATATGTGATGACCAATGTGAGACCTACGATCGCTACGAACAAAATAAACGCGGTCATGCTCATTCGTCATCACCTCTTGATTCAGTTTTTAAAGCGCTTACATAATTGTCGAACTTAGCTGCTTTTTTTGCATAAAGTCCACATAAAACCCAGGTCATGACAAATTGTGTGAGGGCGAATAACCAAGCCCATGAGATCGCGCCAATTGCCGGCGTGTTCAAAAAGGTGAAGTAGGATGTAGCAACCGGAAGTGAAAAGTAAAAGAGAAAAAAGAAAATCGTCATCGGTACGATAAATCTGCGTTTTTCCTCAAGAAGTTTTCGGAAATCCTCTGAAGCGGCAACCTTCTTATAATGAACTTTTTTGTCTGCCATTGTTTCCTCCTTTGTACGAATTAGGGACAAGGTACTCCAATGCATATGAGACGATCTGGCTGTTTATGACAGTATATCATAAAAAAGGCACCCGAAAAGGGTGCTTTCTATCGATAATTTGCAAGAAATTGTTCTCTCGCTTTTTCATACGCTTCTGCGTCAAAATGATCTCCGCATTTATGAATACACCAAGGCTCTTCTTGTTTTGCAATCCCAACTTCATAGCCCTGCTGAGTGAATTCAAAGGACTGCGAGACATCATAAAAATGAAAGCCATCAAAGAGGTCCTCACGCCACCTCACATCGTATTGTGTTGCCATGAATAGACCATCAATAGCCGCAGCTTTGATATAATCTTGCACTTCGGGCTGCTGACGGTCTTTTTCAAACGAAAGCAGCTGATAGGTGTCGTGGCGATATTCAATGACTTTACCCCTGCAATCAGCACTCTCCCACCAAATTCCATTGTCAGGCACGCTTTCTGCTCCAATCACGCCCACCAGGCCAAGTGATGGATTTTGTAAAAAAAGGGGGATGAGCTCGAGCAGCATATGCTGTTTGACAATCAAGGTATCCTGATGAAGGTAGATTTTAAACTGAGCTGGATGAGTGATGGCTTCATTATAGGCAGAGGTCATACTTGATGCCTGTCTGATTGGTAAGACCTCCACATGGTATCCATGAGGAGCCGGAAGCGAAGCGAGCTGCCGGAAACAAGCCTGAAACATCGATTCATCATTTACACATAAAACAAACAGGATGGTCGGATTACTCATGAAATGGAACCGCCTCGACCACATATTGATAGGCTGTAGCAGCCTCGTGAAAATCAGAACGAATGCCGTGTTTCATGAGTAATTCATGTAGGTCATTCAACACGCCTGCATAGGAAGGATGCTGTACGCGAATAGCCTCGAATTCGCGAATGCGAAAACCCGCTGAATGAAAGAGTGCATGTATTTCGTGAAGCGTGAAGAAGCGTAAATGGGTTTGATCCATTAACCCTGCATCTGTATAAGTAAATCTGCCGGCTAGTAATTCTAAAACCGTTGAAATGTGGCCGATATTTGGAATAGATGACAAGATGGCACCCTCTTTTTTAAGGAAGGGTTTCACCTTTTTTAAAACGGCCCAAGGGTCCAATAAGTGCTCGAGGACATCTCCGAAAATAATGCAGTCAAATTGTTCATGGTCATAAGGGAGAGCCATCTGTTCAATATTTCCGCAGAGAACATGATTTAGCTCTTGCTCAGCCTCTTTTGCTGCGTCCTCAAATGACTCAATGCCATAGATGGTTCGGCCCTTTTGTTTCAGGACTTTTCCAAGCTTGCCTGTGCCGCATCCGATATCCAATAAAGACGTCCATTCCGCGCGAATACGACTGACGATGACCGGGTTTACCCCATGATAATACTGATCCTTTTTTTGGTGATAATACGAAAGGGAATCTGAACTCACGCTCTACCCACCTTTCTGCTTTCTCGTTGTTTTCATGGTTAATATATGGGTGGGCAGCTTGGTTTTATAACGAGAGAAGGACAATTTTCATGAATGCAACTAAAAAGGGATCATATAGAGAACGGGAAGTGGACTGTCCTCCTAATATAGAAAGACAGAACCCCATTGAGTGAAGGGATTGGTATGGAGAGGTGTTCAATTATTGTAGCGTATCGTCATGAAAGGATTTTCAAAAGGTCAATTGACAGGTCAGAACTTTTAGCCAAAGCAGTCTGAAAGACAAAGGATAACGGCGTTGATTTACGGTTTGTTTATCATCTTCTGATCACCGTTGGATGTTAAAAAAGCTTGTATTTCTTCGATGCCTAGTCCAATTTTTTTCGCTTCCTGAATCAAATAAACCCACTCTTCGTCAACTCTTCTTTTCACTTGCGTATCCATAATATCCTCCAGTTCAATAAGACATATTCACTGCAACCAATGACTTGAACAAACCGTCTAGTAACTGTACGTGTGGTTGAAAACAGCACAAAATAAATTTTGTCGAAAAATGATGACATTTAACCTATTTTGTAAAATCTATCACCTACCACGTTCCTAAAAAAATGACTAAAAAACCCATAAATATTGAAATCTTACTTCTAATAATAAACAATTGTTATGTCAGTTGAAAGATTATAAATTAAAATAATGAAAAAGACCTAAAACATTTGACTCATATAAACCAATTGTGTTGACATTTGCCATCGAGTAGAACAAATTTCATCTTTGCAGGACGTACATATTGTTCGTTTGGGAAGTTCTTCTTAAGATGGTATTCTAAAAGAAACAGAAACCACCAAGAAGGAATGAAGAAAGACATGTATAGCCTTTTTCAAAAGTATCGAGAAGTTGTCATGTATCTTGTGATGGGTGTGTGTACAACCATTGTCAATATCGTCAGCTTCTATTTATTCGTTGAGATGTTTTCCATGGATTACAAAACAGCTACGGTTGTTTCATGGGTATTTGCTGTTCTCTTTGCTTATATCACCAATAAGAAGTATGTCTTCAAGCAAAAGGCTCGTGACACAAAAAGCCTCATGCGTGAGCTTTCTTCATTTTTTAGTGTTCGTCTCATGTCTCTAGGTGTAGATCTGGGGCTGATGATTTTATTTGTGAGCCAAATGGCGCTCAATGAAACCGTCGCAAAAATTCTCGTCAACTTTGTGATTGTGGTGGTCAATTATGTCGCCAGTAAATGGTTCGTCTTCAAGAAAACAAAAGAAGATGCGATTTAACACATAAAAAAAGATAGGTGATGTGAAATGAGCAGCAGGTCAGACGACTTATATGATGCCATATATCAACAAACAGAAAAGCAGCATGAACAAGTGCTGAGGCTAGTCAAAGAAATGACCGCACATCCAGAAGCGTTTTCGGAACAAGAAAAGGAAAAGATCAACCGAATGGACATTGCGCTTCAAACGGCAACGGACATTTTAGAAAACTTAATGACCCCTGATACGCAAATGACCATTGTTTTAAGACAAGGGAGAATTCATGTTGACCTGTCAAAAGCGTAAAAGAAGCAGCCAATGATAAAGCGGCTGCTTTTTATTATGCATCGCTTGTTTCCCGCATTTGCTTTGGAGACATGCCGATTTTCTTTCGAAAGACTTTATTCAAGTAATTCGCATTTCGGTAGCCGCACTGTATGGCAATTTCTTCAATCGAGTATTTCGTTGTTTTTAGTAATGTTTCCGCCTTCTCTAACCGGATATTGGTTAAGTAGTGAATAGGTGTGAAGCCAGTGGCCTTTTTGAATTCCCTCGTAAAATGACTTTTGGATAAACGTGCCGCAGCTGCCATATCGTCTGGGCCAATTTCCTCGTGAAAATGATGGCTGGCAAACAAGGCCGCTTGAACGATGGGCTCAGGCCATTTCTCCATTTGTCCCTCAAGCTTTGGCAAATATGAATACAGTTCCATGACAAATTGATAAGCAAGGCTAGACCCCTCAAATGGATTGGTAATCCGTCTTTCACTGGCTTCATCATAAATTTTCTTCAGCAGGCGGATCGGTTTGGAATTAGGATGAAAACGCATGACCTGCTTTCCTTGATCTATAAATTGGTCAAAGCAAAGATCGCAGGCTTCCCCATAAAGCGTCAAATAGAGAAATTCCCAATGCTCACTGTCTTCTGGAAAATAATATTGATAGGCACTTGGGCTTTTCACAAGAAAGGCCTGCCCTGGCAAGACTTTGAACCGCTTCTGTCCGATTTCAATCATGCCGTGTCCAGACAGTGTGAGCTGAAAGATGCACTTGCCCTGATCCTTCCGCTCCACGCCATTCCAGCTGTATAAAGAAGATGATTGAACCTCCCAGCCAACAGACCATATTTGTGCCGGCAATGTAACATCAGAATGGTGAAAACGAAATGCAAATGCTTCCTTCTTCAAATTGGAAAACCTCCTTCACAGCAAAAAACAACCTTTTTCTATTTTGAATCATGGTACACCTCATATCACATCGTACCATTCACAGCAAAAAAAGGGTATTTTTTAACGATTTTTTTACCATTGAACTTACGCAGTTCAGGCAACTAAAATAAGAGTATCAGAAGAGAAAAGGGGAATGGATATGATCGATATGTTACGCACGGCATTTCACCAGCAATTTGGGGATAGAGAAGAAGAACTTCGCTATTTTTTTGCCCCGGGAAGAGTGAACCTGATTGGTGAACATACAGATTACAATGGAGGTCATGTATTCCCTTGTGCGCTCACTCTCGGTACATATGCAGCATGTGCCAAGCGGTCAGATGGCCGCGTGAGAATGTATTCCTTGAACTTTGATGGCGATGGTGTGAAAGAATTCGACCTTTTTGAAATCGCTTACTTGGAATCAGACGGCTGGGCGAATTATCCGAAGGGCGTGTTCCATCAGTTTATCGAAGCAGGGATGAAGATAGAAGAAGGCTTTGACATTGTATACGGCGGCAATATTCCCAATGGCGCAGGGCTGTCTTCCTCTGCCTCCATCGAACTTGTCACCGCTGTCTTTATCAATGAATGGCATTCATTCGGCGTTTCAAATGCCCGTCTTGCCCTCCTTTCGCAGCGTGCAGAAAATGAATTTATTGGCGTCAATTGCGGCATTATGGATCAGTTTTCAATTGCTCTTGGAAAAGAAGATCACGCCATCTTGCTCAATTGCGATACCCTTGATTTTGAATACAGTCCGTTTCGGCAAGAGGGGCTGGCGCTTGTCATTGCCAATACAAACAAAAAGAGGACACTGGCAGACTCCAAATACAATGAACGCCGGTCAGAGTGTCAATCCGCTTTAAACGATTTGCGAAAAGAAATTGATCTTGCCCACTTATGTGAGCTCACGGCTGATGAATTTGCCGAGCATGCCCACTTGATTCAGGATGAAACATGCCGCAAACGTGCAAGGCACGTGGTGACAGAAAACGACCGAACCATAAAAGCAGTCAAATTTCTGAAAGATGATAAAATGGAAGAAATAGGTGCGCTTATGAAGGCATCTCATCTCTCTTTAAAGAATGATTATGAAGTGACTGGATTTGAACTGGATACTCTGGCAGAAGCCGCTTGGCTCCATCCTGGAACAATTGGCTCCCGTATGACGGGCGCGGGTTTTGGCGGCTGCACGATCAGTATTGTGAAAGAGGAGCAGCTGGCATCATTTATAGAAGAAACGGGTGCGATTTATCAAGAGAAGACAGGTATTGAAGCCTCTTTTTACACAGCTGGAATTGGAGGCGGCGCAAGAGAACTCACGAAGGAGGAATTGTTATGACGATTTTAGTGTGCGGAGGAGCAGGGTACATTGGCAGTCATGCTGTAGCGGCTCTTTTAGCGAAAGGTGAACAAGTAGTAGTAGTGGATAATTTGCAGACAGGCCACAAAGAAGCTGTTTTGGAGGGAGCTGTTTTAGAAGAGGGAGATTTACGAGATCAAGATTTTTTAAGACAGGTTTTCAAAACGCATCAAATAGAAGCGGTTATGCACTTTGCCGCAGATTCACTTGTAGGTGAGAGTGTAACAAACCCGCTAAAGTACTATGACAACAACGTTGGGGGAGCAACAGCTTTACTTCAGGTGATGAATGAATTTGATGTGAAACACATCGTTTTCTCTTCAACCGCAGCTGCGTATGGTGAACCAAAGCGTGTGCCGATCGTTGAAACGGATGAGACGAACCCAACCAATCCTTATGGAGAAACAAAACTTGCGATTGAAAAAATGCTGAAGTGGTCTGAGCAGGCATATGGAATGAAATACGTCGTGCTTCGCTACTTTAATGTAGCTGGCGCTCATACAGATGGACTTGTCGGAGAGGATCATCAGCCTGAGACACACCTCATTCCGATCATTCTGCAAGTGGCTTTAGGAAAACGAGATCAGATCATGATTTACGGTGATGATTATGAGACAGAGGACGGCACGTGTATTAGAGATTACATTCATGTCATGGATTTAGTAGAGGCGCACATCTTAGCAGTTGATCGTCTGCGTGCTGGAAAAGGAAGTGCAACATATAACTTAGGGAATGGCACAGGTTTCTCCGTGAAGCAGGTAGTAGATGCTGTAAGAAACGTCACGGGGCATGCGATTCCAGCACAGGTGGCTGACAGACGCGCGGGAGATCCAGCAAAGCTGATTGCTTCTTCTGAAAAAGCGCTGCAGGAATTAGGGTGGACACCTCAATATGCTGACCTTCACACCATTATTCAAAGTGCGTGGGATTGGTTTCAGAAGCATCCAGACGGTTACCAGAGTAAATAACGCGTAACAGGCAGGCAAGAGAGGGGACAGAGAGAATGGCGGTAGATATTTTTGAAAAACTGGAACAGCTGATTCAATACGGAGTCAATCAAGAGCTGATTACACCACTAGATATCGATTATACGAGAAATCGGCTGCTTGAGGTGCTTGGGCTGGATGAAGCTGAGGCAAGAACAGTCTCAGGGGATGCGGAACTTGAAGACATCTTAATGCCAATGCTGGATTGGGCAGTAGAGACTGGCCTTATCCCTGAGGGGACGGATACGTATCGCGATTTACTAGATGCGAAAATCATGGGATGCTTGGTGGCGCCTCCAAGTGTCATCTACGCGAAGTTTGAAGAGAAACGCCAGCATGAAGGACCAGAGGCGGCTACAAGCTGGTTCTATGAAATGCAGCAGCACGCACACTATATTCATACAGGCAGAATCGCCAAAAATGTGCAGTGGTTTACACCAACAGATGATGGCGAGCTGGAGATCACAATTAATCTATCGAAGCCGGAAAAGGACCCAAAAGCAATCGCTGAAGCCAAAAAACTTAGTCAAAAGCAATATCCTCTTTGTCTGCTTTGTAAAGAAAACGTTGGGTTTGGGGGACGGATCAACCATCCAGCGAGACAGAATCACCGGATTATTCCTGTGACACTCACAGATGAATCTTGGTTTCTACAATTTTCACCTTATGTGTACTACAACGAGCACTGTATTGTGTTCAAAGGCGAACATGAGCCGATGAGTATCACCAAAAAGACCTTTGAACGATTGCTTTCTTTCATATATATATACCCGCATTATTTCATCGGATCGAACGCCGACCTTCCGATTGTGGGGGGAAGTATATTAAGTCATGACCATTTTCAGGGCGGTGCGCATGAATTTCCGATGGCGAAAGCGAAGCTTGAAGATGTTTTTTCCCTGAGTGCCTTTCCGAATGTGAGGGCCGGGATTGTGAAATGGCCGATGTCTGTGATCCGCCTTCGAAGCAGCGATAGGCAGACGCTTGCAGACGCCGCTGACTTTATCTTAAACGAGTGGAAAATGTATTCAGATGAAGAAGTGGAGCTGCTAGCTCATACAGGAGAGACGCCGCATAATACCATTACACCAATTGCACGCCGACATGGAGATGACTATGAATTAGATCTAGTGCTGCGTAATAATCGCACAAACAAGCAGCACCCGGACGGAATTTTCCATCCGCACGAAGAAGTCCATCATATTAAAAAAGAGAATATCGGATTAATTGAAGTGATGGGTCTTGCAGTTCTTCCTGGTAGATTAGCAGAGGAATTAAGCCAATTAAAAGAAGCGCTGTTATCCCAAAATCCCCTTGTAGAAATCAAAGCCCGTCCTGCTATCACGAAACATGAAGCATGGGCAAAGCGTCTGCTTGAAGAGAACACCTTTACAGAGGAGAATACAGAAGCCATTTTACAAAAAGAAGTCGGCATCATTTTTTCTCGAATTCTCTCACAGGCTGGTGTGTTTAAAAGAACTGAGCAAGGGAAAACAGCTTTTAAACGTTTCATTCATACACTCATATAGGCAGGTGATTAGATGATTGAACAAGTAAGAACAATAATGGAAGAAAAACAGCTCGACGGTGTCTTGATTCACAAGCGAAATAACTTCTCCTGGCTGACAGGAGGAAGAAGAAATCATATTGTGTTAAATACACCAGAGGGCGTGTGCAAGCTGCTTGTGTTAAAAGACGACATCGTCCTCATTGTGAATCAAATGGAAGAAAAGCGGATCATTGAAGAAGAGATGGCGTATATCGATCACCCATTTCAAGTGGTGACGATGGATTGGTTTGAGGATGATACGGCACACATTCAAACACTCACAAAAGACAAACGAATCGGGTCAGACATTCAAATGGATGGATTCGAATGGGTTGAGCCGGATTTGTCGCAAGTTCGATCCATTCTTTCTGCATCACAGCTCCGCCAATATGAAACACTTTGTCATGAAACAGCGGTCATTGTAGAGAGTGTCTGTAAAGAAATCGTTCCAGGACAGACGGAGCACCAAATCGCTTCGCTTGCGGCTCAAAAAGCGATCGCGCAGGGAATGACGATTGAAGTGCTGCTTGTAGCAACAGATGACCGGATTCATCAATACCGTCATCCAATTCCAACAGACAAAAAACTTCAAAAGCATGCGCTTGTTGTCCTTTGCGCTGAACGGCATGGACTCGTGGCCAATGTCACAAGGTCTGTTTACTTCGGTCAGCTTCCACAGGAGCTTGAAGAGAACAAAGAGCGGCTGGCACGAATTGACACGGTCATGAATGCCGCTACGCGCCCCGGTAAGACTTTGGGAGACGTGTTGAAAGCAGGTATCGCTCAGTATGAAAAAGAGGGCTTCCCTGAAAGCTGGAAAAAGCTTCATCAAGGAGGGAAAACGGGCTTTGTATCTAGAGAAATGATTGCAGTGCCTTCATCGAAGGAAGAAATTCAGCTGCAGCAAGTGTTTACATGGAACCCTTCATTGCCTGGATTGAAATCAGAGGATACGATGGTCGTAGAGAAAGAGGGGAACCGCTTTTTAACCTATACAGGCAAGTGGACATACATTGACGTTGAACATGAAGGGGACATCTATAGGCGCCCTGATATTTTAGTAAGAGATGAATAATTGCAGAATGCCGGCGCTAAGCCGGTTTTTTGCTGGAAGTCATTAAGTGGGATTCCACATATTCAACATGATTACCAATTCTTACAGCGTATAGTCAGAGGATCGATACTTTCTTTTCTTATCAACTTGCGTTAAAATAAGTAAGGTTTTTGTTAAATGTGGGGATACCTATTTTGAAATTGTTTACCTAGATAAAATTTCATTAAGTTAAATTGAAATTTGACCAAACTTTTTTATTGTGGTAAACCTAAATTTGACAAAGTTCTTGATTGTTTGTCCTTTGCCTTCAACTCTCAACTTTTCAAAATCCTAGAAATTTATTGTGTGTGCAATAATATAAATTTATGTCGAATTTATGACATTTTAAAAGAAATCTGTTGAAAAATAAATGAACTTTTGAAAAAAGGGAAGCTAACTCTAACAGATTTTGATAGCATTACAAAGGGAAGAAAAGTTTTCGAAGGCAGATGGCTTTTCACAATTATTCAGCAATTTATACATTATCTAAGGAAGGATGGTGATCTTCTTGTTCAGAGCCATTAAACCTATGCTTTTATTAGCGATGCTCGTGAGTGTTTTTGTATTAGGAGGTTGCAGCAATATCGCTGTTTTAGATCCTAAAGGACCAGTCGCAGCACAACAAAAAGACTTAATCCTTTTATCGATCGGATTTATGCTCTTTATCGTTGGTGCGGTATTTGTAATGTTTACCATCATTTTGGTTAAATACCGTGAGCGTAAGGACGTTGGAAACGCCTCTTATAACCCAGAACTACACGGGAACACGCTTCTAGAAGTTGTCTGGACAGTGATCCCAATATTAATCGTTGCTGCCCTTTCAGTTCCAACTGTAAAAACAATTTACTCTTTGGAAGAGGCACCTCAAGCAACAAGCCATAAAGATCCTCTTGTCGTTTATGCGACAGCTGTTGATTGGAAATGGATCTTTAGCTATCCAGAGGAAAATATTGAGACAGTGAACTACTTAAACATTCCAAAAGATCAGCCGGTTTTATTCAAAATCACTTCCGCTGATACAATGGCATCACTATGGATTCCTCAGCTAGGCGGGGAGAAGTATGCGATGGCTGGAATGGAGATGGAACAATACCTTCAAGCTGATCAAGTTGGCACATATCAAGGAAGAAACGCCAACTTCACAGGCGAGGGCTTTGCTCAGCAAAAATTCAAAGTCAATGCGATGACGCAGTCTGACTATGATAAATGGGTAAATAAAACAAAGAAAGAAGCACCGAAGTTAACGAAGAAAACGTATGACTACTTGATGCTTCCTGATGCTGCAGATGTGCAGACATTCTCATCAACACATTTATCCTTTGCGAAGCACGGAGAGGATTCTGAATATGCACTCCAAGCACGCAAACGTTTAGGTTACCAAGCAGTTTCTCCGCATTCCAAGACAGATCCTTTCGAGAATGTGAAGAACTATAAAAGAAAATTAGAAACAGAATAAACTGACTAAGGAAAGGAGGAGGCCGTTATGCATTTAAAATGGGATGAGTTTTTTGTAACTGGAGACCCATTAATTCTTGGTGCGCAAATTTCTATCGCTCTTACCTCCATTGCCATCGTGTTTGTTTTAACCTACTTTAAAAAGTGGAAATGGCTCTGGAAAGAATGGCTGACATCAGTTGATCATAAAAAGCTTGGTATCATGTATATCCTTGCTGCTGTGATTATGTTCTTCCGCGGTGGGGTAGACGGACTGATGATGCGCGCGCAGCTGGCGCTTCCTAATAATACGTTTTTAGATTCAAACCACTATAATGAAATCTTTACAACGCATGGTACGATCATGATTCTATTCATGGCGATGCCATTTTTAATTGGTTTAATCAACGTCGTTGTTCCTCTTCAAATTGGTGCACGTGACGTTGCATTCCCTTATTTGAACAACCTTAGCTTCTGGACATTCATGGTCGGAGCAATGCTGTTCAACATTTCCTTCGTTATTGGAGGATCACCAAGTGCAGGCTGGACGAGTTACATGCCGCTCGCCGGAAATGATTTCTCACCAGGACCTGGACAGAACTACTACTTGCTCGGGCTCCAAATTGCAGGTATTGGTACACTTATGACAGGTATTAACTTCATGGTGACCATCTTAAAAATGCGTACAAAAGGTATGACACTTATGCGTATGCCAATGTTTACATGGACAACATTGATTACGTCTGTCATCATCGTTTTTGCATTCCCTGTACTAACAGTTGCTTTAGCACTTATGACATTTGATCGTTTATTCGGTTCTGCATTCTTTACACTCGAAGCAGGCGGTATGCCGATGCTTTGGGCGAACCTATTCTGGATTTGGGGACATCCTGAGGTATATATTGTTATCCTGCCGGCTTTCGGTATTTTCTCAGAAATTTTTGCGACGTTCTCAAGAAAGCAGTTGTTTGGTTACAAAGCGATGGTTGTCTCGATTGTGGCAATCTCTGTTCTTAGTTTCCTTGTGTGGGTTCACCACTTCTTTACAATGGGGAACAGTGCAGCGGTTAACTCATTCTTCTCGATTACAACAATGGCGATTTCTGTACCAACAGGTGTGAAAATCTTTAACTGGCTCTTTACGATGTATCGAGGCCGTATCAGCTTTACATCACCAATGCTTTGGGCACTTGGTTTCATCCCGAACTTCGTAATCGGTGGTGTAACTGGGGTTATGCTTGCGATGGCAGCTGCGGATTACCAGTACCATAACACGTACTTCCTTGTATCCCACTTCCACTATGTATTAATCGCAGGTACTGTATTTGCTTGTTTTGCTGGTCTTGTTTTCTGGTATCCAAAAATGTTTGGTTACAAGTTAAACGAAAGAATAGGCAAATGGTTCTTCTGGGTATTCATGATCGGATTTAACATCTGTTTCTTCCCGCAGTACTTCTTAGGACTGCAAGGAATGCCAAGACGTATTTATACGTATGGACCAGAAGATGGCTGGACTGCACTAAACTTTATTTCAACAATTGGTGCATTTATGATGGGTATCGGATTCATCATCCTTTGCTACAACATTTACTACAGCTGGAGACACGCAAAACGTGAAGTGTCTGGAGACAGCTGGGGAGAAGGGCGTACACTTGACTGGGCGACATCTTCTGCAATTCCGCCGCATTATAACTTTGCAGCACTTCCAGAAGTGACAACACCAGATGCATTCCATCATTGGAAGCAAAACAATGTAGACGTTCATCCTGAAAAAGAATTCAAGAAAATTCACATGCCGCACAATTCAGGCAGACCGCTGATCATGTCTGCATTCTTTGGACTTGGTGCATTCGGTCTTGTATTTGAATGGTACTGGATTGGCGTTATTGGCTTAATCGGTGTATTCGCAACGATGATTTTACGTTCATTCGAATATGACGATGGCTACTATATTCCTGTTGAAGAAGTAATCGAAACAGAGAAAAAGAATAAGGAGGCGCAGAAGTAATGGGACATAATGATAGCAGCTATGCAAATGCACCGCTTGAATATCGCTCTGAAACCGGACGTTTAAACATTCTTGGTTTCTGGATATTCCTTGGCGCGGAAATCGTGTTATTCTCAACACTTTTTGCGACCTACTTTGTTCTACATGGCAGAACAGCTGGTGGCGTTTTACCAGCTGAGCTGTTTGATATGAAACTTGTATTGATCATGACATTCCTGCTATTGGTTAGTTCATTTACATGCGGGATTGCCGTTCATGAAATGCGCCGTGGAAGTACAAAAGGGGTTGTCATCTGGACGATTCTCACACTGCTTCTAGGTGCAGGCTTCGTTGGATTTGAGATTTTTGAGTTCTTCCATTATGTACATGAGGGTGCGAGCATCCATACAAGTGCGTACTGGTCTGCATTCTTTGTACTCTTAGGAACTCACGGACTACACGTATCGATCGGTATCTTCTGGATTACCGGAATCTTGTTCCAAATTAAAAAACGTGGATTAACTCCACAAACAGCAGCGAAGATTTTCATCTCAAGTCTATACTGGCATTTCCTTGATGTTGTATGGATTTTCATCTTCACAGCTGTTTACTTGATCGGATTAGGGGGGCTTTTGTGATATGGCTGGAAAAACACATTCCTCAGCAGAGCACGAACACTTCCCTTGGAAACACGTAGTTGGCTTCATTCTATCCATTGTGCTGACAATTTTAGCATTCTGGATTGCCATTGGAGCTGAAATTGGCAGTTCCGCAAAACTATGGATTATCTTTGGTTTTGCGTTCATTCAAGCATTCTTGCAGCTGTTCATGTTTATGCACATGACAGAGAGCGAGAACGGAACTGTTCAAGTCGGAAATACTTTGTTTGGTCTGTTCTGTGCGATTATCTTCGTCATCGGATCTGTTTGGATCTTTGCGGCTCACTACAGCCACGGAGAGAACAGTAAAGACGGTTATTCACCGTCTGCACCAAAGCAGTCTGAGCATTCAGAGAAATAATAAAAAAACCACTCATCTCTTAAAGGTGAGTGGTTTTTATCATAATGGTGATAACGCTTCCAATAGTTGGGCGATATCTATCTGCTGCTGAATCTTTTGCGAATGAATGGAAGTCCATAGATGAGGAACGCTGCAATGTGAGCCAAAATCACGTTAATGGCAAAGAATGCGATCATGAAGGTATGTCCTGCTGGAGATAAACTGCTTGTCATGTAAAGACCGAAGAAAATCCACATAATCATAATGGGTGGAATAGATGCTAATGCAATCTTTCTGTTTTCCAGCCATAAAAACAGGGGTGTAGCCGTTGCAATACATAGGTACGCAAAGAACATATCCATCGTATCCAACTCCTTTGTAAGTTGATGTTCAAATCAAATGAGAGGTCAGGATGCAATTGTGTCTGTTTTTAGGAGATATTGTGAACATTTTGTTACAGGTATTATACCACAATTGACTTTGAAGTAAACGTAATAATTGGAAAATGGGCCTTATTCCATACAAAATGGTTTTATTCCTCATTCCTCAGTGCAGCTATCTCATCTGATGTTTACTTGTCATATCGCCACATAGGTCATTGAATTTTCCCCTTAAAATCTGTAAAATAAACTTTTTAAAGGACTTGAGATCGGTTGAATGAAAAGTGTATAGAGGAATTTTTTCCTATTGTTAGGATGAAAAGTATTTCATTTTTTGAAAATTGAATGGAACCTTTCGGATGTATCTTCCGTCATATTTAAGGTGAGTTGATTTTGTGAAAATTTCAATCTAATATAAACAAGGGCTTTTATGTTTTGTAATAAGGGTGGTTAGTTCATGAACAAGCAGAATACATCTCCTTACTATCAAGGAGATTTGATTTTTATATTTTTAGCCTTCTTTGCCATCAGTGTCATTGCGATTTATGCTGCGGGTCAATTTGGGCAGTATGGATCTAATGCATGGACGAGGCAGATCATATACTATATGGTCGGAGTTATATGTATTGTTGCTATTAATTATTTTGACTTAGAGCAATTAGAGAAACTGAGCTTATATATATTTATAGGCGGCATTATGCTGTTAATTCTTCTTAAAGTCGCTCCTGCACAAATCGGGGGTCATGATTTTGCTCCAATCAAAAATGGTGCAAAAAGCTGGTTTGTGTTGCCAGGAATAGGGACATTTCAGCCTTCAGAGTTCATGAAAATTGGTTTGATTATGATGCTCGCATCTGTCATTGGAAAGTCTACACCTAGAGGAAAGCGGACATTAGAGGATGATATTTTCCTTCTATTAAAAATTGCCGGAGTGGCGGCTGTACCAGTTGGACTAATCTTCTTGCAGGATGCAGGGACTGCGGCTGTTTGTATGTTTATTGTTGTGGTGATGGTATTTTTATCAGGGGTCAATTGGAAACTGATCTCACTCATCGGCTCAGTGGTTGTGCTTTTAGTTGCCTCTATTTTAGCCGTAATCATCTTATTCCCTGATTTTGCGAAAACAATAGGCATTCAGCAGTACCAGATCAACCGTATTACCGCTTGGCTGCCTGATAGTTCTTCGGCAGCCAACCAAGCACAGACGCAGGATGCATCTGGATCTGATAAATATCAAGTAGAGCAGGCGATTATGGCCATTGGGGCAGGGCAGATTTTTGGGAACGGCATTAAAAACTTAAAGGTCTATGTTCCTGAAGCACAAACGGATATGATTTTCTCCATTATAGGTGAAGCCTTTGGCTTTATCGGCTGTGCGTTTGTTGTGATCATGTTCTTCTTCTTGATTTACCGGCTGGTCGTACTGATTGACCGAATACATCCTTATAGCCGATTTGCGTCATTCTTCTGCGTCGGATATACAGCCTTGATTGTGATCCATACGTTCCAGAACATTGGAATGAACATAGGCGTGATGCCTGTAACAGGGATTCCGCTCTTATTTATCAGCTTTGGAGGAAGCTCTGTCTTGTCCGTTCTGATTGGATTCGGGATCGCCTATAACGCAAGCGTTCAATTAACTAAATATCAAAGTTATTTATTTAAATAAAACGGGTAAGGGCAGTCTAATTATAGGCTGTCTTTTTTTATTGCGAGTTTTAATTTTTGAAAAGCCCTATGTCTTTGTTTTATGATAGAAGAAGTCAAGGAGGTCTTCGAGTTGAACAAAACGATAGAAACCATATTAAATCATCGATCCATTCGTTCGTTTACAGACGAGCGTTTGACAGAAGAAGAGGTGCTGACACTGATCAAAAGTGCACAGGCTGCTTCAACATCAAGCTACGTACAGGCGTATAGTATTATTGGTGTAACAGATCAGGAGAAGAAGGCCAAGCTTGCTGAACTGGCTGGAAATCAACCTTACGTTGAGAAGAATGGGCATTTCTTTGTCTTCTGTGCAGACTTGAAACGCCATGATTATATTGCAAAAAAAGCAGGGAAGAATCATCAGGAGGCGCTTGAGAATACAGAAGCCTTTCTCATTAGCGTCATTGATGCGGCATTGGCTGCACAAAATGTCAGTGTTGCCGCAGAATCAATGGGACTTGGAATCTGCTATATTGGCGGACTGCGTAATCAGCTGAGAGAAGTCTCTGAAGTGCTTGAAACGCCATCTTATGTGCTGCCGTTATTCGGTCTAGCTGTTGGGCATCCAGCTAATCAGTCGTCTCAAAAGGAACGACTGCCAGTTGAACTCATATATCATGAAAATTCATATCAGCAAGATGAAGCGCATGTGGATCGTTATTTAAAAGAATACGACGATCGTATTTCCGCATATTATGAAACACGAACAAACGGTGAGAGAAAAGATACTTGGTCTGAGCAGATGCTGCGAGGCTTTAGCCAGCCAAAGCGTGCCTTCCTTGGAGAATTTGTGAAAGAGAAGGGCTTTAATCGAAAATAAATAAGACAACCCCCTTTCCATTAAGAGAGGGGGATTTCTGTAAGAGGTGCAGCATGATGAAATTAAGTATACTGGATCAATCTCCTTTGATAGGAGGTGCTACGCCTGCTGAGGCTTTGAAGCAGACGGTTGAACTGGCGAAGCAGGCGGAAAAGTGGGGTTATCACCGTTTTTGGGTATCAGAGCATCATTTTTCAAATCGGCTTGCAGGATCGAGTCCAGAGGTGCTTCTCGGCCATTTATCAGCCGTTACGTCGCATATACGCATTGGCTCGGGCGGCGTCATGCTTCCCCACTATAGCGCCTATAAAGTAGCAGAGAACTTCAGGGTTCTCGAAGCGTTGGCTCCTGGTAGAATTGATCTTGGGATTGGACGTGCCCCTGGCGGTATGCCCATTTCATCTATTGCCCTTCATCATGGGGAGCGAAAGCGTTTAGGTGATCAATATCCTGAGCAAGTAGAAGAATTGAAGGTGTATTTACACGATCTAGCGGATGAATTTTACCCGCTGCCTCATTTGACTGCTTCTCCGAAGGTAGAGACCGCGCCAGAAGTTTGGATGCTCGGTTCCTCTGGAGGGAGTGCAAGGCTTGCGGCGAAAGCAGGTGCAGGCTACACGTTTGCTCTTTTTATTAATGGTGAAGGCGGAGAAGATTCTGTAGAGCAATATATCAATCGGTTTGAACCTTCAGTATTCGGTGATCAGCCGCGTGTCAGTCTGGCAGTCTTTGTTTTATGTGCTGAAACAGAGGAGCAGGCAGAAAAACTGGCTGTCAGCTTAGATTTATCTTTACTTGCCAATGAACAGGGGCTGAATCTTGATGGTTTTCCTTCATATGAAGAGGCACAGGCGTATTCCTATAGTCCATATGAACAAAAACGAGTGGCTGCCAATCGTCAAAGGATGGTCATTGGAACACCAGTTTCTGTGAAAAAGCAGCTGACCACACTTGCGAAGGCTTATCGAACAGATGAATTGATTGCTGTGACCATCACACATCACATGCAAGACCGGCTCACATCGTATCGTTTATTAAAAGAAGCCTTTGATGCATAACGT
The DNA here is from genome assembly GCF_056098985.1 of Bacillus sp. 11B20. NCBI lineage: Bacteria > Bacillati > Bacillota > Bacilli > Caryophanales > Bacillaceae > Bacillus > Bacillus sp. 11B20. Next base: position 734,726 of record NZ_JBLZWZ010000009.1, on the reverse strand, counting down.
ATGTATATTTAACGTTCACGCAGCCAGTAAAAGGGGAAAAGGAGCATCATAGTGAGGAAGAAGGCGGCTGACACCAGCAGGCTGAGTGGGTAGATAAAGGAAGCATAAACAGTCAGTTCGCATGCTTGATGAAAAGGACGAGGCTGCTTCGTATGTAAAAAGGTTAGAAAATAAACCAAGGTGATCGTCAGAAAAAAAGCAGTAAAAAAAGAAACGATCGATAGCAATATCAACATGAGTTTCTCTTTCTTCCATATATGATCGAAAAGCCTTGATGAGCTTATCCGCTCATACAAGGCTTTTCTTGTGATTCACATTTATTCAGGGTAAATTTCGAAAGGTTCCTTCGTTTGTACGGTATCTGATTTTCCTTTCAAACTTGCATACGCAAGCATTGTATACTCACCAGCTTCAAGCTTCTGGCCTTGATTGATCGTGCCATTCCATTTTACGCGGTGCTCTCCTTTATCAACATGTTGATAAACACCAGCTTCACCTAAATACTCTCCATCTGTCGAGTAGACAAGGAATGCAAGGTTCTCAGCACCGCCAGGCAGGTAGCTGCTAATAACATAGCTTCCAGCACGGTTGTCAGGCTCTACGGAAACAGAAGTGACGCGCGGATAATCTGGCTCTTTCACAATCAATAAAGTGGGGATTTCCGTGACCTTTCTGCCATTTTCGCGAATGGTTATGCTGCCTTGGTACGTCCCTTTTTTGGTTTTTCCGTAATTCACCTGTACTGCGGAAGTAAAGGATCCAGTGGAATTCCCTTTGACGGTGATTTTTTTCGTTCCGTTTGTACTAATGCCGCTGCCATTGAATTTGTAATCAATGGTATACGTTTTCGGTGCTTTTGAAAGGTTTTCTACTTTGAATTTCTTCGTTTTGATTTGAACGCCTTTTTCCTTTAAGAAAGTGCCGTAAGAATAGCTCGCATCAGAAACGATAGAAGACGCTTGAAGTGATTCCATGATTCGAACGCTGCCTGTTCCTTGTGTGTTATGAGGGAATGGGCTGCCATTTGCGTCAAACAGTTTTTCTGCTGTATTCATCAGTAATGCTTTGATTTGTCCAGTTGAGTACGATGGTTTTGCTTGTTTGATGATCGCTACTACTCCTGCCACATGCGGAGAAGCCATACTTGTTCCTTGCTTAGAACCATATCCGTAAGGCTGAGAAGGATCATGCGTTGGGATCGTACTCACAATGCTGACGCCGGGTGCTGATAGATCAGGCTTAATCATCCACGTATCCACAACAGGTCCGCGGGACGAGAAGTCAGCGACTTGCTCACTAAGTTCTTTGACAAATTGAATGGAGAAAGCCGTTGTATTGTTTCCAGCCTCAATGGCTTTGATAAGCGCTGTTCCATCAGCTTTTGACAGTTTAATTGTAGGAAGAGCGAGACCTGGTACATCGACTGGGATCTCTCCATCGGTATTGTTATACATCACAACGCCGATTGCACCAGCTGCTTTTGCATTGTCGACTTTATCCACAAAAGCAATGGCACCACGTTCAATCACGGCCACCTTTCCTTTAACATCGATGTCTTCAAAGGCCTTTTCGTCACCGATTCCAGCTTGGACGAGTGTGACTTGTTTTTGGTCAAGCGCTTTTAAATCGCTCTCTTGGTAGTAGCCCATGACTTTTGCAGTTGAATAGTTCGGGAATTTCACATTGTAAAGGCTGTACGGAAGCTGAGTTGCTCCGACAGAAATGGCATCTCTTGACGTGCCAGGTGAACCGACTGTCCAGTTGTTCGGACCGCTGTTTCCATTGGATGTAACAGCGACGACGTCTTCAGACATGGCCCAATCGAGAGCGATGCTCGTTGCATAATCAGGGTTATTGACACTGTTTCCAAGAGAGAGGTTCATGACATCTGCTCCGTCAGTAACCGCCCGATCGATGCCTGCAAGAACGTTCTCAGTTGTTCCAGATCCACCTGGTCCAAGTACACGGTATGCAAGAAGTGTGGCATCCTTTGCGACACCTTTAATTTGTCCATTTGCCGCGATCGTTCCTGCGACGTGTGTGCCGTGATCTGTGGATTCGCCTCTAGGATCTCCTTTAGGTGTCTCTTGCGGAGAATAATCATTATCAACAAAATCATAGCCTTTGTATAAACCGAAGTTTCCTTTTAAATCAGGGTGGGTATAGTCTACTCCAGTATCAATGACTGCGACTTTGACCCCTTTTCCAGAATAGCCGGCATCCCATGCTTTTGGTGCACCGATAAATGGAGCGCTCTTATCCATAAGCGGGGAGACATCTTCGTTTGGAAGCTGGATGCTTTCCTTTTTCACTTCATCGGTTTTATATGTAACATCCGGATAAACAGCTTTTACTCCATCAACTGCGAGCAGCTTCGGGATTTCGTTTGCAGGAAGTTTCATAGAGAAACCAGAGAAGACTTTTTCATATTCTTGACGAACACTCGCTTTATCTACCTCTTTGAGTGCTGCGTTCTTTACTTTTGTTCGAGATTTTTTGAGGGAGGCTTTTGTTTGTGCTTCGCCGTCTTGCTTAGCTTCAACTAAGGATTTTTCCTTTAATTCAACAATGACAGTGATTTGTTTTTTCGAGTTGACATTGATTTCACCGAAGATTTCTGCTTTTTCTAGTTCCACCTTTTTGTTAGATGGAGCAGCAGCAGCCTGTTGACCGGTAAAGAATGTGGATAAAATAAAAATAGTGGAGAACAATAGAACAGAAGAACGAGATATGACCTTTTTCATTAATTTTCCCCTTTCTAGCTGTGTTTTTAGGGAGATAGCCTTTCTTTTTGTGGATAAATAGGAAAGATTCACTGCCCGTTATTAAGTATTCAATATGTTGAAAACAATTCCTTTACTAAAATGGTCTTATTTTACATAGTTACAAAGAACTATTTTGTTTATAAAGTCGCACTTATTCACAAATGTCTGTTGATAACTCGATTATTAAGATACATATATGGAAAATAAAAAATTTACATACACAAAATCTAGTGAGAGGGTGTTGATATGTGGATAAACCCTGTTGATAAGGTGTGCTTATCTTTGGGATAGCGTGTGCATAAAATTTTCAATGAAACATCTAGGCACATGATGATCTTCTGCACTTTTCAACAAAACTTCTGAAAACTAGTTTATTTTTTCACCCAGATTGTGACAAACCTCTCTTTTTTCTCGGGATATGATAGGAGCAGTTGTTTTGCTAGAGCTGCTAGATTCTAAGAAAAGCGGAGGGATGTTCAGTGAAGAAATTAAAAAGCTGGTTGAGCGTATGGTTTGGTTTCATGATGAATGTGCTTGTGAACCCTGGTGTGATGATGAAGCAGCAAGGGTTTCAGGTGGCCGAGGCGGATGCCGGATTTTTTCAAGTAGTGAAAGAGAGAGAGCTGGAGAAGCTGGCAGAAGAACATAAGAAGAAACGCAGGGCAGAGAAGCGGTTGATTCAAAGTCTGATGATGCTTGAAGAGAAGACGATGCGAGAGGCGCGTGCTGGTCCGCTCTTACCTTTACAGAAAAAGTGAAACAGGGTAAAATCCCACATAAGAAATGTTATCTGCTGGGAGAGGATACCCCTTGAAGATATATAAAATATTGAATAACAACGCAGTGGTTGTAAAGGAGGGCGATCAGGAGAAAATTGTGATGGGACCCGGAATTGCTTTTCAGAAGGGGAAAAATGACGTCGTTCCTCTTCAAAAAATAGAGAAAATCTTTGTTGTGCGTGAAGAAAATGAGAAATTCAAACAAATTCTTGCCACATTGCCAGAAGCGCATATTGAGGTGGCAGAGCATATCATCAGTTATGCAGAAGGTAAACTCATGATGCCGCTCAGTGATCACATCCACATATCACTGACTGATCATTTGTCCTTCGCCATTGAACGCCTTCAAAAAGGCATTGTGTTATATAATAAATTGCTTGGTGAGATCAAAGTCTTATATAAGCAGGAATATGAGATTGGAAAGTATGCCATTCGTTATGTAAAGGAGCGGCTGGGGGTCGAACTGCCGGACGATGAGGCAGGATATGTGGCACTTCATATTCATACGGCCAAAATGAATACGGAGTCCATGAAAAAGACCGTAAAATATACAACGATGATCAAAGAAATGATCGAGCATATTGAAAGCTATTTTCAGCATTCAATTGATGAGGATAGTATTTCCTATCAGCGGCTTGTGACACATTTGAGGTATGCATTAGGCAGGTTGGAATCGAATGAGGCATTTCAAATCATGGACGATGACATGCTGATTTTTATCCAAACAAAGTATGATACGGCTTACCGGTGTGCACTTGGACTCGCTGATTTGTTAAAAGATGAATATGGACTTCATCTCCCTGAATCGGAGATCGGCTACATCACGCTGCATGTCCAGCGTCTGCAGGAAGCCGAATTGGTTTAAAATGATCGTGCCTGCATGCAGGCTTTTTTTTATGCACACTACTCTTATTAGTGTATATGGGTCATTGGATTTGAAAAAAGAGGTTGACGCATGTCACAGTCTTATACTATGATGAAAGCGTCATCAAAATTTGATATCGCGGGATTGTGACTGTCAGGCAGGCAAGACCTAAAATTTGCGTAACGAGGGGACGTGTATGTCCTTTACTCGTTGGTGAATTTTAGGTCTTTTTTGCTTTAAAAAAGGAGGAGACATCATGGATTATCAAAAAACAGCCAAAGAATTAACAAGTCTGTTAGGCGGCAAAGAAAATGTCATCAGTGCCACGCATTGTGCAACAAGACTCAGATTGGTGGTGAAAAATGAGGATTTGATTGACAAAGAGGCCATTGAAGAACTTGAAGGAGTGAAGGGGGCTTTCTCAAGTTCAGGACAATTTCAGGTCATTTTCGGAACGGGATCTGTCAACAAAGTGTATGAACCATTTGCTCGTGAGACTGGTCTCGAGACAGGCGACGAGAAACAAAAGCCTGTCAGCCATGATGAAGCAGTGAAACAAAAAATGAATCCACTTGCGCGTTTTGCCAAGACGTTATCGAATATTTTTGTACCGATCATTCCAGCAATTGTGGCAAGCGGTTTATTAATGGGTCTCTTAGGTATGATGAAAGCCTTCAAATGGGCTGACCCAAGCTCTGCGGTCTTCCAAATGCTTGATATGTTCTCAAGTGCAGCCTTTATCATTTTACCGATTTTAATTGGGGTCAGTGCAGCGAAAGAGTTTGGTGGAAATCCATATTTAGGAGCCGTCATTGGGGGAATTATGATTCACCCGAATCTGCTTAATCCGTGGGGATTGACGGAAGCAAAACCAGAATATATGCATTTATTCAATGTTGATATTGCTCTTCTTGGTTACCAAGGGACGGTTATTCCAGTGTTATTGACCGTATATATCATGTGTCTTGTTGAGAAGAATTTAAGAAAATTGGTTCCGAACAGTATTGATTTACTTGTGACCCCATTTGTGACGGTGATTGTAACTGGATTTGTGACGTTTATTGCAGTTGGCCCGCTTGGAAGAATGCTTGGTACAGGAATTTCGAATGCGCTGACGTTTATTTATGACCATGCAGGGTTCTTAGCAGGACTCATTTTCGGCGGTGCTTACTCTTTAATTGTGCTCACAGGGGTTCACCATAGCTTCCATGCGATTGAGGCAGGATTGCTGAATGATATTGGACGTAACTATTTGCTGCCAATTTGGGCAATGTCGAATGTCGCGCAAGGCGGGGCAGGATTGGCTGTCTTTTTCTTAGCCAAGCGTGCAAAAACAAAAGAAATTGCCCTTCCTGCTGCCTTCTCTGCTTTTTTAGGAATTACCGAGCCTGTCATATTCGGTGTAAACCTCCGCTACCGTAAACCATTTATTGCGGCGATGATCGGGGGCGCATTGGGCGGGGCATTTGTCGTTTTCACGAAGGTAGCCGCCAATGCTTATGGTTTAACAGGCATTCCGATGATTGCGATTGCAGCACCATTCGGTGTTCAAAATGTGGTCAATTATGTAATTGGTATGTTAATCGCTGTTGCTGTTTCATTTATTCTCACCATCATTTTTAAAGTAAAAGAAGTCGAAAAATAATCAAGGGGTGGTCACAGTCATGACAACAACTGACGCAGCACTTCGTCAAAAGATAGCAGAACGTATTCGAAACTATGAGCATTTGGTTAAAAAGGATGTGTACCGGCAGCAATTTCATTTAATGCCGCCAGTCGGTCTTTTAAATGATCCGAATGGGCTGATTCAGTGGAAAGGAATTTATCATGTTTTTTATCAGTGGCAGCCATTTAAAACGGGACATGGTGCAAAATTCTGGGGTCATTACACATCGACAGATCTAGTGAATTGGCATCACGAAGAAGCCGCTCTTGCCCCAAGTGATTGGTTTGATCAAAACGGCTGTTATTCTGGCAGTGCATTTATAGACGATGGGCAGATGCATGTGATGTACACTGGAAACGTTCGGGATGAACAAGGGAACCGTGAGACGTATCAATGTTTAGCTGTTTCAGAGGATGGCATTCACTTTCAGAAAAAAGGTGTCGTGGCAACGCTGCCGGAAGGTTTCACTGCCCATTTTAGAGATCCAAAGGTATGGAAGAGGAATGGTCAGTGGTACATGGTTCTTGGTGCACAAAGTTTAGACCTGAAAGGACACCTTGTTTTGTTTACCTCTGATACGTTAGAGAAGTGGACGTTTCAAGGCACGATTGCAGGCAGTGGAAAGAATGGTTTAGACAATTTCGGCTATATGTGGGAATGTCCAGACCTGTTTGAGTTAGACGGCCGAGATGTATTGATTGTATCACCGCAAGGGCTCAAGCCGGATGGTTTAAAATATCACAATACCCATCAATCAGGTTATTTTGTTGGGAGATTGGATGATCATACTTATCAATATACGCATGGAGCGTTTGAGGAGCTGGATCGAGGCTTTGACTTCTACGCGCAGCAAACCTTTTTAGACGAATCAGGCAGACGTCTTTTAATCGGGTGGATGGGGGTGCCTGATCAAGGAGAAGAGCATCATCCGACGATTTCTTATCAATGGATACACTGCCTCACGATCCCGAGAGAGCTCCGTTTAGATGATGACGGACATCTCATTCAAAAACCAGTAAGTGAACTTCAATCCATGCGGACCAATGAACAAGAGCATGTTTTTCATATTAAACGTTCTGTTCATTCTATCCCTGTAGATGATATTACGAGCGCAGAGGTATTCATTGATCAAATTGACACACAGAAAGGGTTTGAATGCTGTATCCGTGCAGCTGCACGGATCATCTATGATAAAGAGAAAGGGAAGCTGACATTAGAGCGGGATCGATTTGAAGATCGATCAAAGGAAGTTCGTGAAGCAGTCATAGAGGAATTACACGACCTTCATATCTTTATTGATGCATCGTCGATTGAGATTTTTGTAAATGGTGGCCGAGAAGTTTTTACTGCACGTTACTTTCCTTCCCCGGGAAATAAATCAATCTCCATCAGTGGAAGAAATGAAACAAAGCTGACATTGAAGACATGGCATTTACAAAAAGAAGTAGGTCGTTGATCCGAACCCTACATGTGATGATTCATATGATGTGAAATTAAAAGTAACCAAAAACAGCACGTCATATAAAAAAGGGAGATTCAGAGCCGTCTGCACGATTGATAGAAAGGTGCAAGTAGAATACATTTCTCTATCAGATAAGCGAGGTGCGGGAAATTGGGTACCCCAATACCGCATCCTCATCTTATTCCACTGATCATAAGTGGAATTTTTATTTTCATTGTTTTTTGCTTTTGGACCAATGGTAATCACAACGTCTACATATCCCTCGCCATCAATTCCATTATATTTTCCGGAAAACGATCGTTTCCCATTTACTTCACTGTTCGTTTTACTTTATCTGCTGTTCTTTATAAAAAAGGTTTACTTTATTAAGTATGAGTGATAACATACATTTAAATTGTTGGTAATAAATATTACTTTTATATAAAAAATAGTAATTTTTATTACGTAAGATAAATCATAAAAATTTTTTTGAGGTGCGTGATAATCCTTTGGGGATAGGGGTTGCGTCATTCATTTTATTTTTTGAAAGCGCTATCTTTTTGGTTTGTGTTTGGAAATGAACCACTTAGTTGATTGTTTCCACTATCCAAAAAGAAGAGGAGTGTATGTTGGTCAGTGATTTAGCACAGTGGTTGGATGTTATCAAGGCATGTAAAGAGAATGCTATTGTTAACAATTAAATAAACGAATCTATTATATCAATATGAAGTTAAGGGGTGTATTTGCATGGGAGTATGGAATTTTAAAGGCGGTTCTATTTGGTCAGAAAAGGGATTCATTCCAAATAAGTCTACAAGAATAACAGTTACTCATGAGGATGATAGGGAGATTCATTTATCTGAATCTAGCGTAATTGTACCAGGACTAGTCGATTTTCATTGTCACTTATGGGCACCTGGAGCGGAGATTGGTGTGAAAGATAAACAATATCTCTCCTCAGGAGTAACGACAGTTGGGGACGCAGGTACTTTTGGCTATGACGGATGGGAGGAAGCAAATCGTTATTGGGAAAAGAGCCCATTAACAGTTCGTTCTTGGTTATCAGCCTTACCAGAAGGGCTAACCAATCATCCCAACCCTAACCCAACCAAGCCAGAAAGTATTTCGTTGGATCGAATTGTTGAAGTTGCATCTTTAGCTGATGATCGTTTATTAGGAATTAAGATTCGCTTAGGTCAGGTGGACATAACGACTGACCGGTCTTTATTACGCTTAGCAAGAGAAGCAGCCGATCGAACTGATTTACGAATGATGGTTCATTTAACTGAAACTAAACTAGATATTGAAGAGGTAACACAATATTTTAATAAAGGGGACATTCTCACTCATCCATTTCAAGGAAGGGATGGAAACGTGTTAAATACTGCCGGGAAGGTAAAAAAAGAATTTCTAGCTGCAGTAGAAAGAGGGATAGTATTAGATATCGGTCACGGTAGAAAACACTTTAATTGGAATGTTTTTTATAAATGCTTAGCTGAGGGAATTAAACCAGATACTATCAGTTCAGATTTAACAAGCGCGTCATGGAGAAAATACCCTGTTTATAACATGAGCTATATCATTTCTAAAATGATTGTAGGTGGACTGTCTCTAGATGAAGCTTTTAGAACCGTTCTGGTAACAGCTCCTAAATTGTTAGGAATTGACGATTTTACTTTTACTCCAAATAACCTTGTGGTTCTGGATTCTACTTCTACTGAGACTGCTTTTCCTGATGTAGATGGAGAAACCGTGTTAGGTAACATTAATTATCAACCGAAACACTTAATATTTAACGGTATACCAGATATTGAGAGCGTTTCTAGTTGGAAATAAACATTTTTGACAGATATATTTCATTTTGTTCGCTGTCTTGAGGAAACAACAGAAGGGTAAATGGAGATACTCTTAGACATCTTACAGAACCGTAAGAGTATCTCTTTATTTTTTAGATAAATGTAAGCGTTATCAAAATTTCTTTTTAAAAGGAGGAATTTGATTGGAAAATTCTCAATTGAATTTCGAAAAGAAGACGATTCGAAAGGTGACACGAAGAATTATCCCGTTACTATTTTTACTCTATATTATTTCTTATCTAGACAGGGCAAATGTGGGATATGCTGCATTGGAAATGAATGAAGCACTAGGACTAACAAGTAAAATGTTTGGTCTTGTGACAGGTATTTTTTTTATTGGTTATTTTCTCTTTGAAGTACCAAGTAATATTCTAATGCAAAAATTTGGGGCAAGAGTTTGGATTACTAGGATACTCTTTACTTGGGGAATTATTTCTATGGCAACTGGGTTTGCTCAGAATGCTACCCAGCTTTATATCATTAGATTCCTTCTTGGAATAGCAGAGGCAGGTCTATTTCCAGGTATTATTCTATACCTTACTTATTGGTTCCGAGCTAAAGAAAGAGCAAGTACAATTGCGATGTTTATGACAGCAATCGCCGTTTCTTATATTATAGGAGCTCCCGTTTCTACTTTAATTATTGATCATATTCATTGGATGAATGTGCCTGGATGGCGTTGGATGTTTATTATCGAAGGCGCCCCTGCTGTTATTTTAGGGTTTGTTACATATTTCTACTTAACAGACCGGCCAGAACAAGCAAAGTGGCTAACAGCCGAAGAAAAAAATTGGTTGATTTCAGAATTAAGAAAGGACGAGGAGCTACGAGAAAAGAAAGGCCAACAAACCTCTAGTCATAAGACGGCCTTGACTGATCCTAAACTGTGGTACCTCGCCTTAATTTACTTTGTATATACTGCAGGTACACTGGGTGTTGGATATTGGATGCCCCAAATTATTAAAGGATTATCTAGCTATTTATCAAACACCCAAATCGGCTTCATTGCTACAATCCCTTATATTATTGCTTCAATCGTCATGAATTACTGGTCAAGACGCTCAGATCGCACTGGTGAAAGACGTATGCACACAGCTTTACCATTACTCGTAGCTGGTTTAACGTTACTCAGTGTAGGAATGGTATCCAATCCATTTATTGCAATGATTTTCATCACCATTTCATTGGCAGCCATGTATTGTTTTAAAGGTCCTTTTTGGTCATTACCCACAATGATATTGAGTCCGGCCACAGTAGCTGTTGGAATTGCAGTCATTAATTCAATTGGAAGTCTAGGAGGTTTTGTTGGCCCTTATGCAGTTGGATGGCTAAAAGATGCTACAGGAAAAATGCAAGCCGGTTTGATTTTCTTAAGTATTATTTTAATAATAGCTTTCATATTAGTATTAGCTATGAAATTTGAGCAAAAAAGAACTGCCTTCAAGAGTCAGAAGGAAATAGGGGAAATCCGGCTTGAAAAATAATTTATCTACAATCTGAGCAGATCAATGATCTGCTTTTTTCTAGTGAAATCAGCCTGTATCTTAAAGCCTATACCATGTATATACAAGGTTGGCCTAAAGCGGTTTGATGACGTTTTACATATATGATAACAGGTGGAATTATGGTATCATTTTAAAATATATACAGCTGAGGCTGACGTTTATCCAAATGCGGTAGGACAAAAAAGGGGTTGTTTACTTGAATTCAAAACAGCAGCCGACGACTAGAAAACGCTTGGAGACAATGGCAGATCATGTTGAAGATAAACGTGAAGAATATAAAGAATTGCTCATTCAAGTTCAATCTATTCTCGGTGAACCTTCTTTAGAGCAGGAAGAAGTGAAAGAGAAGCTGACAGATACGTATAAACAAATGAAAGAATATGCTTTATTTGTTGAATCCATCGAAGCCTTTATTCGAAAAATGGCGAAAGAGTCCGATCAGCAAAAATAGGCATTCATGTATGGATAAAAGAGTGTACTCGGTTGCGGGTATGCTTTTTTGTTTCGGTCAGATTATTCAGAAATTTGAATGAAAGCGTTGACATTCTTATTGTCATGATAAATAATAAATAAAAATTCATCTGAGCATGTACAGGAGGAACGATATGAACCATACAACCAAGAAATGCCTGATCACCTTTATGATTGTCTTATTTTCTATGAGTTTTCTTTTTCCTTCCATTTCTTCTGCCCGAAATCATACGTCGTATGCTGCATCAACTGCTTCAGTCCCGTCTGGTCAATATTATCGTTCACAAGAGGTAGCTCTGCATTCTCACGTTCAAAAAGCTTCTCTTTATTACACAACAGATGGCAGCCAGCCGACAACTCAAAGTCAGTTGTACAAAAAGCCCATTCATATCGAAACAGATACGACTTTAAAAGTAAGCGTTTACAATAAAAGTCACCGCCTTTCCACGTCTACATACAATTATCGGTTTGTCACACGAGAGGACATTGCATCATCTTTTTTATCTTTCGAATACAAAGGAATGCCTTATCGGCTGTATATTCCAAAAAATCGTAAGAGGGGTAAAGCCTATCCTCTCGTCCTGTTCTTACATGGAGGAGGTGAGAGGGGAACAGACAATCAAAAGCAGTTACTTGCGAATGATGGTGCAGTTTTATGGGCTTCCCCTGAAGTCCAAAAGAAACATCCTTCGTACGTATTAGCCCCTCAGGCGCGAAATGCTGTGGATGGAGGCTTTGCATTAACAAGAAATTTGCAAAATGAAATCGATCTGACAAACGTGTTTCAATTTTCACCGGATTTACACAAAGCTTATGATGTCCTTCAGCATGTGTTAACTTCTTATCAGATTGATCAGAAAAGGATTTATGCGACGGGTTTATCACAAGGTGGATTTGGCACGTACCAGTTGAACATCACATATCCTCGTTTGTTTGCAGCGATGATTCCTATTGCGGGGGGTGCAGATCCAAGCAAGGCAGGAATTTTAGCACACAAGCCGATATGGGCATTTCATGCAGAAGATGATTCCATTATCCCTATCAGCTATGCGAGAAATACAATTCAAGCTATTCAAAAAGCAGGCGGTCAGCCGCTTTATACGGAGTACGCAAGCAAGTATGGATATGATCATGCATCATGGACGCCTGCTTATGAGACGCCAGGCTTAACCGATTGGCTGTTTGCACAGAGACGTAGCTTTCGATAAACAAAAAACCGATTCACCTAAACGGCGAATCGGTTTTTTTCTGTTTTATTTATCAAAACGATGAGCAGAATGCTTTGTTGGTCCGATGTATTCGTTTAGCTGGAAAGAGCCTTTGATAGCAGCAGTGATGAATTCTTTTGCTGCATAAATGGCTTCTTTCACGTCTGATCCATTCGCTAGTTCAGCTGTGACTGCTGCTGAGAATGTGCAGCCTGCGCCGTGTGTGTATTCTGTGTCGATTTTATCTGTTTCAAGGCGTTCGAAGGTTTGTCCATCATAAAGCAAATCGATGGCTTTGTCCTCGCTTAGCTTACCGCCTCCAGTGATGACCACATATTTTGCACCAAGTTCGTGAATGCGTTTTGCTGCTTCTTCCATTTGTTCAATCGTTTTGATCTCGCCGATTCCGCTTAATTGACCTGCTTCGAAAAGGTTAGGTGTAATAACGGTTGCCAGTGGCGTGAGCTTCTCGCGCAATGCTTCCGCGTGCTCTGGGTAAAGGACTTCGTTCGCACCCTTACAAACCATAACAGGATCAATGACGACATTTTTTAGGTCGTATGTTTTGATGGTGTCAGCTGCAAGCTCGATCACGTCGACGGTTGGGAGCATACCCGTTTTCAGTGCATCTACACCAATGCCTTCAACAATGGTAGAGAGCTGCGCGCGAATCGTCGCCGTATCAATTGGAAACACCTGATGATCCCAATGATTATGAGGGTCCATTGCAACGACAACGGTTAAAGCTGTCATCCCGTAGACGTTTTTTTCTTGAAACGTTTTTAAATCTGCTTGGATACCTGCACCGCCGCTTGAATCCGAACCTGCGATGGTGAGTGCTTTATTCATAGACATAGTTGCTGAACCTCCAATGTGATGTGTAACAGTTATTGTTCTATCCCTTATTATAATCAGCTTTTCCATTTATCACAATGAAACGGCATAAAAAAGCGTTCCTCTCTTCGGAACGCCTTTCTTTTTTACCTTTTACAAATCACCAATTTCCCTTTTTTCAGTTCGTCTAAAAGGGTTAAAGCTAACTCTTGATCGGCGCCAACTGACATCATTTTGGCCATCAGTTCATCATCCCGGGTGCGAATGACATTGGCAACTTGATCCAAAATCCCTTGATCGACCGCAGTCATGCTTTTGGCGTCTGTATACTCCGTTACGGTATCAGAGCGTTCTGGGTCGTACGCAAAAACAAATACAGCGTCCTTTGTTGAACCCGATGAATGAAAGTGGTCGATGGCCTGTTTCGCTTCTTTACTATTCTCAACCGTGATATATTCCATGATCATCACTCCTTTTCATCAAAAATTCCCATTTTTTCATCAAATCAAACCGCCTTTTATATCATGAGAAGAAAGCCAATTTATGTTTTAATGGAAAAAGACGAATCTATTAAAGGAGTAAGCTGCATATGAAGATTTCCTTATTAATTGTGACACATAACCGGCTCAGTGCACTGTGTGAGCTGCTTGAATCCATTACAAGACAAACCGTACAGCCTTTTGAAATTGTCGTCGTCAATGATGCAGGAGAGCGAGTCGACATCATACAGGAACTTTACCCTGAGCTTCCGATCCGTTTGATTCATTTAGATGAGAATGTTCAGCATGTGAATGCCAGAAATGTGGGGGTGCGGGAGCTGACAGGCGACGTCATCATGCTGAGTGACGACGATGATTACTTCACACCTTGTCATATCGAACGCATGAGCAAGGCGTTGGAAGATGCCGATTTTGTCTTTTCTGATGCAGAAATTGTGTCGTTTGAAGAAAAAGGCGCGACCCGTTTCCCGTTGTCGAGACGTTTGTTTGCTTATACAGCGGACATTGAGGATATGCGTGTCTTTTCTACATATGTTCCTTCCGGCAGTATGTACAAACGCTCTATACACGATGAGATTGGCTATTTTGATCCAGCGATGCATCATTATTGGGACTGGGACTTCTTTTTGCGTGTATCACAGCATGCCCGAGTCAAACGAGTACCAGCTGCCAGCGTGATCTATGCGTTTTTTGACGGCGGTGGAAATCAGTCTAGTGATCTTGGTGAAACAAGGAAGAACTACCTAGATGATTTAAGTGAAAAGCATGATTTAGGCGACCTGCCAACAGCGAACTTTGCTATATTATTAGAAGAACCAGCGATGAAAAAGCGAGAATCAGAGAGTGAGATTGTGTGGGATGGAAAACCGATGATCTCCAGACTAGCGCAGCAAGTAGAAGGAGGAAAACCACAATGAAGCCATTTTTAAATGATAGCTGGTGGGCTGTGATGAAAAGTGAATTTGAACAGCCGTATTATCAGGAATTACGTGAATGGATGAAGGAAGAATATCGCACGCAGACCGTTTTTCCAAAACCAGATGACGTGTATCGTGCCCTTCATTTGACGTCATATGAAAAGGTCAAAGTGGTGATTTTAGGACAAGACCCTTATCATGGCCCAGGACAGGCACATGGATTAAGCTTTTCTGTTCAGCCGGGCGTCAAACACCCGCCATCTTTGAGAAATATTTTTCAAGAGCTAAAGGATGATCTTGGCTGCCCTGTTCCAAACCAGGGCTCACTTGTTAGCTGGGCAGAGCAGGATGTGCTGCTCTTAAACACTGTGCTGACTGTGAGGAAGGGAGAGGCGAATTCGCATAAAGGCAAGGGCTGGGAACGTGTGACAGACCGCGTGATTGATGTGCTGAATGAACGTGATCAGCCCGTCGTTTTTGTGTTATGGGGAAGACATGCTCAAAATAAGAAAGAACGCATTGATCAAAACAAGCATTACATCATTGAGTCACCTCATCCAAGTCCTTTTTCTGCAAGAAACGGCTTTTTTGGCAGCCGGCCGTTTTCAAAGGTAAACACGTATTTAAAGCAAATGGGATTCGAAGAAATCAATTGGTGTATCAAGGATATTGAATGAAAATAGGACGAGGGGAGAGCCCCTTCGTCCTGTTTATTTTAAAAATTTGCGGACCAAGTCGAGTCCGTTTTTCGCATTTGGATAACGGAAGGAAAAATCGAAGCGGTTCGTTTGACGCAGGACGCTTTTTTCATGCGTAAAAGTAAAGAAGCTTTCCTTCCCGTGATATCGTCCCATGCCGCTTTCGCCGACGCCTCCGAATGGCAGGTAAGGTGTAGCGACATGCATAAGCGTGTCATTGATACATCCTCCGCCAAATGAGAGGTTTTCTAGAATATACGATTCTGTGTCTTTATTTGTTGTAAATAAGTAAAGCGCCAGCGGCTTTGGCCTTGCTTTGATCATATGCGCTGCCTCATGCAGAGAATCAAAGGTCATGACAGGCAGGATCGGCCCGAAAATTTCCTCCTGCATGACGGGATCCTCCCAAGTGATGTCGTCTAAAATGGTCGGAGCGATTTTAAGCTCGTGTTCATTGCGCTGTCCACCTGTGACGATCGTTCCATTTGAGAGAAATTGTGAAAGCCTGTCAAAATGACGCTGACTGACATTTTTTCCGAAGTGCGGATGCGTTTCGGGATGTTCACCATAAAAGTCACGGATACAGGCCGTCATTTCTAGCAAAAGTTCCTCTTTGATGGATTCATGAACGAGCAAATAGTCTGGTGCAATGCAGGTTTGCCCTGCATTGGTGAATTTTCCAAAGGTGATCCGCTTCGCTGCTAGCTTGATGTCAGCATCAGGCATGACGATGCAAGGGCTTTTTCCGCCAAGCTCAAGTGTGACAGGGGTCAAATGCTTTGCGGCGGCTTCCATGACGACTTTGCCGACTGCCACACTTCCAGTAAAGAAGATATAATCAAAGGGCAGCTTCAGCAGCTCTGTACTGACATCGACACCGCCCTCTACGACAGCCGCATGGTCTTCTTGAAATACACGTTTCATGATAGTGCTGATCAATTGTGAGACTGCCGGGGTCAGCTCAGACGGTTTTAAAATCACGGCATTTCCCGCAGAAATCGCGCCGACTAATGGAGAAAGGGCCAATTGGAAAGGATAGTTCCAAGGGGCAATGATGAGCACACTTCCATAGGGCTCCTTGATGATCATGCTTTTCGATCCGATATGAGTCAGCGGTGTTTTCGCGCGTGTTGGCTTCGCCCATTTGTGAAGGTGTTTGATGGTATGATTGATTTCTTCATACACCATCCCGATCTCCGTTGTATAGGCTTCCTGTTCGGATTTATGTAAATCATGGGCTAAGGCCTGTAAAATATCCTTCTCATGCTGTTTGATTGCTGCTTTTAAGTCTTGAAGAATGCGGATGCGTTCTTTAACTGCCGGCTTCTGAAAGACTTTTTGTTTCTGAAATAGAGCGGTGAGCTTGTTCATGATTTAATCCTTTCATAGACGATTTTGTTTCTTTTATTATGTGTGAATAAAGGTGATGGGTCAATTAAGAGAGGCGTGAGCGCACTGCTTTGAAAAAATGAACCCATTTGGTTTGTTCATTTGGTAAAATAATGTTGAAAAGAGATTTTTTTAGATTGGAGGGTCTACCCTTGAATATTCATATATCAAGCCTGCTTCAAAAAATGGAGGAAGCGGTTCAAAAAGCAAAACAAAGTGGAAATGATGAAGAGGTGAAACGTCAAGTGGCGGCGATTTCTTCACTATGTGATGTCATTCTCGACGCACCATCACAGGTGCAAATGCCGCAGTCGCCAGTCATCTCACCACCTCCATCGATACATACACCATCAGCGCCATCTGTGTCTACAGATCAAGCCATGCTGGAGAAACTCATGGGCACAAGTGGCGCGAAGAAATTTCAGCAAAATGATGAGGGTCAAAAAGAGAAGGACGGGAACGGCGACTCTATTTTTGATTTTTAATGGTCTTGTCACGACAAAGGGAAGGTGATTGGTTTGAAACTATTTTTGGGCGCCATTCAGTGGATGGCATTTTTTATCGCAGCTTCTATTGCCGTACCAATTGCGATTGCACAAGCATTTGAATTGAACCAAGTACAAGCGGCAGAGCTGATTCAAAGTACTTTCTTTTCACTTGGTCTTGTGGCGATGGTGCAGTGTTTATGCGGCCATATGCTGCCGATCAATGAAAGTCCAGCAGGGCTTTGGTGGGGTGTGTATACCCTTTATGCCGGCATGACAGGAACAATCTTTGCGACGTATCCTGAAACCTTGCAAGCATTACAAGGGGCTTTAATTTTTAGTGCTATTTTCTTTTTTATTTTTAGTCTATTTAAAATCATCAATTGGCTCGCGTCTTTATTTACGCCAGTCGTCACAGGCATTTACCTGCTGCTGCTTGTTGTGCAGCTAAGTCAGCCAATCATGAAAGGGCTGATGGGGATCGGGTATCGAGGAAATCAAGTAGACGGGCTTGTCTTTTGCTTATCGATCTTGATTATTATCCTCACCTTCATGATCAGCCGCTCAAAATGGCATTACTTGAGGCAGTTTTCTGTGTTATTCGCACTTGCAGGCGGATGGCTGTTATTCGCTCTACTCGGATTGGCGAAGCCAGTTCGAATTCCAGAGCAAATCATCGAGTTTCCGAAGCTGTTTCCATTCGGTATGCCGGTCTTTGACAGTGGATTGCTTGTCACGTCCTTTTTTATAACGATTTTACTCATTGTGAACATGCTGGCAAGTATCCGAATTGTGGAAAGCTCAGTGAAGGCATTTGGTGAACTGCGTGAGCGGAAGAGAGCACGTCCTGCCGGTTTTGTCGCAGCATTTGGTCATTTACTAAGCGGGCTGATCGGTGCGATTGCGCCTGTACCTATTTCGGGGGCAGCAGGATTTATCCAGACAACCAAAATTCCTTCGAGAAAGCCTTTTTTCATAGGAAGTCTACTTGTTGTTCTCATTAGTTTGTTTCCACTGCTCATGAGCTTTTTCTCTGCATTGCCATCACCTGTGGGGCTTGCTGTAAACTTTGTGGTCTTCTCTTCTATGATTGGGATTGCGATGTCAGAGTTTGATCAATATGAGAAAGAAGAAATTCCGCGGATTCGCTTTGTCCTTGGGATTGCCGTTTTAGCAGGCGTAGGGGCGATGTTTGTGCCTCAGGGGGCCTTGAAAGGCATGCATCCTGTGCTCATTTCATTATTAAGCAACGGTCTTGTTCTAGGCACGCTCATTGCGATTGTTGTCGATCAGGTCTTGTTACGAAAGAAAAAGAAATCCGACAATCTCGTGTCAACGTAAAGGGAAAGTTGAATGTCGCCCTTCACCCGCGCTATGATAAACATAATTGATGAGATAAGGAGAATGACAAATGAAACTATTTTTCATTTTAGGTGCGATTAACGCCATGCTTGCTGTAGGCCTTGGAGCCTTCGGTGCGCACGGTCTAGAAGGGAAAATCCCTGAAAAATATATTGAAATATGGAATAAAGGTGTTCAATATCAGATGTTCCATGCCATTGGCTTATTTGTTGTCGCTTTTCTTGCAGATAAGCTGTCAGGTGTCTCCTTGGTTCCTGCCGCTGGCTGGGTGATGCTTGCAGGCATTCTTTTCTTCTCAGGAAGCCTTTATGTGCTGGCATTGACTCAGGTGAAGATTCTAGGTGCCATTACCCCCATTGGCGGAGTAGCATTTATCGCCTCTTGGATCATGCTTGTCATTGCAGCAGCAAAAAATTTATAAGCCAAAAACCGATGCTCTCATAGGGGCATCGGTTTTTTCTTAACTCCAGTAAGGAGTATAATTGGGTGGTGCTTGATAATAAGGGACGTAGTGAGAAGGAGGGACAGGATGCGTTTGAGACTCTTCCTCCCGGTGGCAAAATGGTCCGATAAACACGCTTGGTTTCACAGGCTTTGTCGCCTGCTTCCATTGTGTTTCGTTCATGCAATAAGTATGGGCCATGATGTGAGAAGGGGTGAGGGTGAGAAGGTCTGAGCCTAGGATCACTTCAGGTGTAGATGCGTTAAAAATGGCTAACAAATGAGTTCTGTCTTGGAGAGCGACTTCATAGTGCCACCAGCCTTGAGGCACGTTTGCCACCTGTCCAGGTGTAATGGTGTAGGTGTGCAGTTTTTTTGTAAATGGATTCAGCATCGATACGGCAGCAGAACCGGCTATACAATAAACAAGCTCTGCGGCATTTTGATGATAATGAGGCTCTACGACTTTGCTTTTACTCAAATATATATCCAGCAGGGACACTTGATCCAATGAGTTTAATTGTTTTTTTCCTAACACATTAATCAGGTTATGCTGATCGTATTTCACAAGGGGGCTTTGATTCAGGTCGTATGAAAATTTCACATTTGGTGATGTATAATCCAGTTCAACAGTCATTGATGTCACCTCTAGGCTTTTGATAAAAACTACTAGGCATCTTATGAGCCGCGCCCCAGAGGTGTGACAAAAACCTAGACAAAAGAAAAAAGCAAGGGCACCTGAGCCTTGCTTTTGCCATGTATGTCGTTATCTCGGAGAATATGTTGACATTGAATATGGATAGTCGTACTGAATTTCTCCATCAAACGTAATGTAATCAAGATAGATTGTTAATAGTAAGTATCGTGTTCCTGTTTTGTTATCACTAATGATAATGTGGTCACGTCCTGCAGCTTCAATGACGCCTCTAAAAATCTTCGAATTCCATTCTTTACTCGCCTCAAACGTCATATAAATCGTGGCTACCTTGCCGCGGTTCAATCGTAAAATATTTTCAATATAGGACTGCTCAATAGGCAGCTGTCCGGTGACATTTTGCTGATAAATCGGTCCAGAAGGAATTTGATATGGCTGACCGCCGCCTTGCGTTCCTTGGCCTCCTTGTGAAGTGCCGGTAGACGGCATTGGTGAAAACCCCTGTTGCATTTGTCCTTGCATTTGACCCTGCGTTTGGGGAGGGACTGAATAACCCATCTGCTGCGCAGGATACGGATTTGCTCCATATTGTTGCTGGCGGAAATCTTGACCTTCGAAACCCGAACTTTGCCCAAATTGATTTTTCAATTTCATAACGTTCCTCCTCTTTCCTCATGGTGTTCTAAACAGAAGGCGTTTAGGCGCCTGTTGTTTCCATAGCATTCTTTCTCTCTTTCACACTATGAGACAGGAGGGGAGAATATGTACATTGAACGAAAAAAAGGAACTGCTACGCAATTCCTCAGTGTGTAGACAAACCTTCGCCTTCTATCGGTACTCGTCCTTTTTACATGATCCAGTTTACAGCGTGCTGAACATCAAATAAAAGTGTCACGATGAGAAAAAACGCGGCAAGCGGTGTGATCACAATGATGAAGGCTTGCCATAATCTGAGCTTCATCACAGCGACAATGCCTAAAACAGCCATTCCAAATATCCACGTCTTTGCATATACATCCGTAAGAGTCAAAAGATCGATATAATACCATACTTCATAATGCTGATCTAAATATGGTGTGATTTTAACAAACGTATACGGACCGAGCATCCCAACAGTGGAAATCCAAGTAAGTGCAAATAAAGCAGAAGGGAAAAAGACCGTCAGTGTGCAGGCCTTGAGTATATCTCGATACGCCGTTTGACAGCCGAAAAAGAGACGCCCTAACCACTTGATGATGAGGGCACCGAAAAATAGAATCATATTGCCTGCCAAAATACCATAACCCGCTCCTTGTAACAGAATAAAAGGGAATGGAATATGATTGCCCATATACTCGCTAAAATACCCTTCGTAGATCCAGCCCGTACCGGCGATACTTGCAAGGAGCATCATCAGCCAAATTGGTATATTGGAATGTCGATATGAGCGAATAATCGTTTTTGTCGCGACGAAAATTTTAAAAAATCGAAAAAATCCTTTTACTTCCTCTTCTTGGGAGTGATCATTCTTCATAGCTTCCAATGTTCTTTACTCCTTTAATACACATAAATGATTACTTATATTACCAAAAACTTCACGTTTTTCAAAGAAAGATCAATAAAAAAATACAATTTTATAAAAAATAGGTCACTCTACAGTCTCTTTAAGAGGAGACACATATGATAAACATAGTTTGAAAGAGACCGAGGTGATAATTTTGACAAAAGTAACTGTCATTATGACGAGCTACAACAAGGCGGCTTACGTCGGCAGATCGATTGAAGCGGTCCTGCAGCAGACGCTGTCAGACTTTGAACTTTTTATCATGGATGATGGATCAAACGAAAAAACCCTTGCTGCTATTGAACCGTTTCGCAAAGATCCCCGCGTTCACTTTATCCAAAGCGGTGTCAAAACATTGGAAGAGAGAACAGCGAAAACTCGCTACGCCGTGCTGATTAATCAAGCATTAGAACTGGCAAAGGGTGAGTATATTTCCTATGCCACTGATGACAATGTCTACGCCCCGGACCGTTTAGAGAAGCTCACTCATTATCTAGATGCCCATCCAGATGAAGATATTGTCTATTCTAGTTCTAAAGTTATCTATTTAAATAGCAAAAAAGAGCCAGTGAAGGAAATGATTCGGCCGGCGCAAACAGTGCAATGGAATGCTCCCTGCGCTATAGATCATTGCTCTGTCGTGCATCGTGCATCCATCTTATCAAAAATTCATGATGAATTTGGGTCCTGCTGGGACGAGAGTCCGCATTTTTATCGAATAGGGGATGCCCGCTTCTTTTTTCGATTAAATCATTTTTATCCGTTTTATCCCTTTGATGAAATATTAGATACAAATTACATCACAGAACAGTCGATTCATTATCAGCTGGCAGCAGAAGAGAAAAGTGCCTTTATTCAAGCACTTCCCGAGCAGTCTACCTGCTGGGATCTCCGCAGCATATTAAAACAAAAATATGGGAGGTGACCTGAAATGTCGCACTATATTCATCATTATTGGCAGGTGTACTTTGAGTATGTGAATCTGATGAAAGATTTGTCCTACAAGGAAATTCCTCTTGGGTTGATCAGCAATTTCTATCAATATATCAGTCCTGAAGTGAGGGAACGCATGGAAGATGAAGCATTTGGTCAAGAACTGACAACCGATTGTCCATTACCGAAAGAGATTCAGCCATTTTTTGATCAGCATAAGCAGCAGATCAAGCGTATCGCTTATCGTCCGGCGAATGGAAAGGTATTGCTTCACTTTGAACACCTGCGTTTTACTGAACAAAATTACAAGCGGTTCCATCCAAACCAAACGGTGGTGCTTGCTCGCTGGAAGAAGGCAGATTATTTCGGATTACCTGTTATCAGTAAGCCGGAATTAACCGGAGAGGTTAATAAAGAAGCCCACGCTGAATATATTGAAAAAGCAAATGCTCTCCTTAAACCTTACGCTCACCACCCTGTCTTTGGCAATGTCTTTTTTAGAGAAAAATTGCGGAAGGATATTGTGCAATTTATTGATGTCATTGACCAGATAGAAGTGCTGTTTCAAATGCAGCCGATTGCAGCTGTTATTGTTGGAACGACGGAGGATGCTTACAGCCGTGTACTCGCTTTGCAAACAGTGAAACGCCAGCTGACGAGTATCTGTCTTCAGCACGGCGCGCTTATGGGAGACGAAGCCTTTTTACCGATTTTCACGACTTGTCATGGGGTGTTTGGAAAGTATGAAAAGGACTGGTATGTAGACAAAGGCTGTCAGCCGGAACAGGTGGAAATCACAGGTCATCCGAGGTTTGATTTGGTGAAGGAGCGAACACCGCTTCAACAGGATCTCATTTTTCGTAAATTGAACTTCAGTCCGGCTAAAAAGACCGTGCTTGTGGCAACGCAGCCGTTTTCTGAAGCCTTCTATGGTGATGTTCTTAAAAAGATTGCCAAACGGAAAGACATTCAGCTGATCATGAAGCCGCATCCTTGGGAAATTGCTCGAAATCGATTAAACGACTATGTGTCTATTGAACGAGCGGGAAATCATGTGAAATTGATTAAAAAAGAAATTGACCTGTATGACCTGCTGCCATATGTGGATATCGTGATTACGCTCACATCAACAGTTGGTCTTGAAGCCATGCTTTTTGAAAAGAGTGTGCTGATCGGGAAAATGACAGAAGGCAGAAGATACCCATATTACGAGTCGCTTGGCAGCTATCATATGGAAAACCCTGTTGAACTAGCTGAGAAAGCCATTCGTATTTTGTCGGATGAACAAGAGATGAAGCTGGCAAAGCAGCAAGGAGCTCAGTTCATTAAACAACACTATCCGCATGCGCGATCTACCGATGTTCTGCTTTCTCTGCTCAAAACAAAAACTGGTGTGGATTTTCAGAGATGAAGATAGGGGTGTGCAAGCGATATGGGAAAAAAGAGAGCACAATTTCTTCCTTATGCTCTGCCTTTCATTGAACAGGAAGAAATCGATGAAGTCATCGGAACATTAAAGTCCGGCTGGCTGTCAACTGGACCAAAAGTAAGACAGTTTGAAGAAGAATTTCAGCAGCTGACCGGTGCAAAACATGCGATCGCAGTCAATTCATGTACGGCTGCTTTATTTTTAGCGTTAAAGTCAAGAGGGATTGGGGCTGGGGATGAGGTGATTACAACACCTCTGACATTCTGCGCAACAGCAAATACAATCATCCATACGGGAGCAGCGCCTGTATTTGTCGATATTGATCCAGCAACACTCAATCTGGATGCAGAAAAAATAGAAGCGGCCGTAACACCACATACAAAAGCAATTGTTCCTGTTCACTTTGCTGGTCAATCGTGCGATATGGACCGGATTTTAGCGATTGCCAAAAAGTATGATCTATTTGTACTTGAAGATGCTGCCCATGCTCTTTACACAACATACCATGGTCAGCCCGTTGGATCGATTGGGGATGCGACCGCTTTTAGCTTTTATGCAACGAAAAACCTAGCGACTGGTGAAGGCGGCATGCTGACAACAAATGATGATGCGCTTGCGGCTCGAATTAGACGACTAGCGCTCCATGGGATGAGCAAGGGAGCGTGGAATCGTTATGGAGAAAAAGGAACGTGGTATTACGAGGTCGAGGAACCTGGTTATAAAATGAATATGTTTGACGTGCAGGCATCGTTAGGGCTTGTTCAGCTAAGCCGACTAGATGACATGCAGGCACGGAGAGAACAGATTGCAAAAGAATACAATCAGGCTTTTCAAAAAGAAGCGGGCCTGATCCTGCCGCCTGTGCATCAAGAAGGAAGACATGCATGGCATTTGTATGTACTGCAAGTGAATCCAAAAGAAGCATTCATCACGCGTGATGAACTGATTGATCAGCTGCAAAAGGAATATAAAATCGGCACGAGTGTTCACTTTATCCCTGTTCACTTGCACCCATACTATCAACAAACGTATCACTATTCACCAGAGGATTTCCCTGAGTCACTCGCATACTACAAGCAGACGCTCTCACTGCCGCTCTATCCAAGTATGACAGATGAAGATGTGCAGGATGTTATCACAGCGGTGTTGTCTATTTTAAAAGAACAGAAGGCATCATCATGAAGGTCGTTCATTCCATCGATGATCAGGTGCTGGCGGCTTGGCTGGAGAAATACGGCCAACAAGCGGAACAAATGAACGCCTTCAAGCAGTTTGCTCTTGTTAATGGCGCCCAGCTCAAAGCGGTCCTGTTATATGAATGGTCAAAATGGGAAAGTGGCATTTTTGATAAGCATATTTTTCATGTGAAGTTTATAGAAGCGGAGTCAGCGTCAGCTTTTCAAGAATTGATGGAGCGTTTCATCAATTGGATGAGAACAGAAAAATGCGATTTTTTCTTTTTACGTCTTGAAGCGTCTGATCTTGAAAAAAACCGCATCGTCCAAAGGCTGTCACATGTGTACTATGTAGGCGGGCTCACTCGTCTTGAGGCGCCGCCTGTTCAAATGGAAATGCCATCAACAGGTGAAGATGTGGTCATCAGTCTGCCAGATGAAAAGGAATACGATGAGGCGGTGTCACTTGCTCATCAAGCTTTTGGGAAAAGCCGGTATGCACTTGATCCTTTTCTAGATCAGAATGTCGTCCAGCATTTTTTTCAGGAATGGATGAGAAATAATTTGCTCGGACGTGCAGATATCAATCTCGCGGCAAAGGTGAACGGTGAAGTCATTGGATTGATTCAAGGTGTAACAAAGGGCGATGAACTGATCCTTGATTTATTGTCCATTAGACCAGATGCACAAGGAAAAGGGATCGGAAAAAAGCTGGTTACGGCGATGATAAAAGCCTCGTATGAGAGAGGGCACCGGTTTATGTCTGCCGGAACTCAGATGCATAACACAACCGCGATTCAGCTGTACGAAAAGCTGGGCTTTAGAACAAAAAATGCCTTCTTGTATTACCATGTGTGGCCGAAAAAAGGAGAGAGGTAAGATGGCGCATTTCTATATCGGAGATCGCAAAGTGGGGGATGGTGCGCCTGTCTTTATCATTGCAGAGGCAGGCATTAACCATGATGGAAAGCTGGATCAGGCACTTGCTTTAATTGATGTGGCAAAAGAAGCAGGTGCCGATGCGGTGAAGTTTCAAATGTTTCAAGCTGGTCGGATGTATCAAAAGGAACCGGGTTTGTATGAAACAGCCAAGGGAGAAGAGGTGTCCATTTTTTCTTTAGTAGAACAAATGGAGCTGCCGCCAGAATGGCTTCCGGTGTTATTGTCACGCTGCGCGGAAAAAGGGCTGATTTTTTTAAGCACAGTGTGTGACGAAGAATCTGCGGATCTATTGAATCAGACTGATCCGCCGGCTTTCAAACTGGCATCCTATGAAATCAATCATTTGCCGCTTATGCGTCACACGGCATCTTTTCAAAAGCCCATTATTTTCTCAACAGCTGGGGCAACCATTTCAGATGTCCATGAAGCATATGAGGCGATTACAAGCGAACAAAATCAGCAGGTCGCTATCATGCATTGCATAGCAAAGTATCCAGCACCTAGAGCTTACACGAATCTGCGAGTGCTTCAAACATTAGCTGCGGCATTTCCCGATGCAGTTATTGGCTTTTCTGATCATAGTGAGCATCCGACTGAAGCGCCAGTGGCCGCTGTGAAGCTTGGGGCAGCAATTATTGAAAAGCATTTTACAGTAGATAAAACGTTACCTGGGGCGGATCATTCCTTTGCTCTTGATCCTGATGAATTGAAGGAAATGGTTCAGCATATTCGAGCGGTAGAAAAGCAGCGGCATCTAAAAGAAGCTGACACTCATTCAGTGCCAGAAGAGCTCCTTGGCAGTTCTTATAAAACGACAACAGCTATTGAAGGCAAGATTCGTGAATTTGCGTATCGAGGCATTTTTACGACAAAAGGCATTGCGAAGGGCGAGACATTAACCACAGAAAATCTAGCCGTGTTACGTCCAGGACAAAAAAGCCAAGGTCTGCATCCGCGTTATATGGCGATTTTACTTGGCGCAAAGGCTGTCAGAGATATCCCAGCCCATACAGGGGTTTCGTGGAAAGATGTACTCATGCAGGAGACGCCAAATGATCAATGATGTGCTCTTTGTCATACAGGCGAGAATGGGCTCAACAAGGCTGCCAAAAAAGGTGATGAAACCGATCGGCGGTATGGCGCTGATCGACCTGATTGTTGAACGGGTAAAGCAATCAGATCATTACAATCACAAAACGCAGAACCTCATGATTGCCACAACAGTTGAGGCAGAAGATGATCTGCTGGCTCATTATTGTCTCTCAAAGGGATATAAAGTATTTCGTGGCAGTGAGACAGATGTATTGCAGCGATTTGCGCAGATTGTCCGTCATTTTGAACCGCAAATCATTGTGCGTTTAACAGGAGATAACCCATTTATAGATCCGGCCCTTTTGTCGAAAATGCTTGAAAAACATAGACAAGAGAAGGCTGATTACACGTATACGACTGGCACACCACTCGGTATTTCCGGGGAAATGATCGACGCACAGATTTTAAGTAAAATCGACAATTTTCCCCTTACGCAGCCAGAGCGTGAGCATGTCACGCTCTATATCAGAAAGCATCCTGAGCAATTTCATCTGCAATTATTCACACCGCCCAAAGAACTTGCATATTCTGCTTATCGATTCACGATTGATACAGAAGAAGATTATGAGTTTGCGACCCGTTTACTAGAGAAAGCTGGCGGCTCCATTGATGTACCTACGGCTGAACTCATCACCATTTGCGAACAAGATCCCGATATTGTTCGATTGAATCAATTTGTGAAACAGAAGGATGCTGAATGAACAAGAAAATCATGATTGTTGTGTATGGCGGGTTTTTAAGAGGAATGGGGCATGTTGTCAGAATGAAACGGCTGGCAAATCAACTGCTTCAAGAAGGAAACGACTTATATTTCTATACAAATGAACAGATCTGTGTAGAAATGCTCTCAGGTCCAAATTGGCACGTTCATTTAGTGCAGGAGTCGAAGGCATTCCTTCAGATGGAAAAGGATATAAAAGAGCTGAATCCTGATCTTTTGCTGATTGATGTACTTGAATGTGACCTCCAATTTCTTCGATTGATCAAAGCGTGCTCCGGCTCTGCAAGGCTGGTTTTATTCGAAGAAAATAGAGCAGAAGCGTGTCAGCTTGCCGATGCTGTCGTGAACGGCATTTATGGCGGTCTGGACGAAAATCACATGCAAGTAGATGGGACAGCATATTTTGATGGAACACCTTATTTATTGTTAGATCAAGAGATAAGTCGGTTAAAAGACACATATGAGGTTCGAAAAGAATGCAAAAAGGTGGTCATCAGCCTTGGGGGCAGTGACCCGCGTGGATTGTTATCAAAGGCTGTATCAGCACTTCTCGAAGCTGACCACCTACACATTTTAGCGGTTACAGGAAAAGCCTCCCGCATTGAAGAACAAATAGAGGCTGAGCATATACAATTCATTCGTCATACAGATCAATTACTTGCGCGTCTCTCGGAAGCCGATCTGGCAATAGTGGCTGGCGGGATGACGTTATACGAGGCAGTTTGTATCGGAGTGCCCAGCATTGTCCTTTCACAAGTAGACCACCAAGCAGTGACAGCCGCTCGTTTTGCGCAAAAGGGAGCCTGTCACCATCTTGGATTAGGTGAACTTGTGGATGAAAAAGATATTCGGCGTGCTGTGGAAAGACTGTCCGGCAGCTATTTTCTCCGCAGAAGCATTCATCTCAATGGACGGACACTCATAGATGGAAAAGGAACTGAACGAGTGAAAAACATTCTTATACACCTCATGAATCATTACCAAAAAGAACATAAGGATGTGTAGATGTGAAGGGAGTTATTTTAGCAGGAGGAAAGGGATCACGACTGGCGCCTTTAACGAAGATTTTCAATAAACATTTATTGCCGGTTGGTCCATATCCAATGATTTATTGGTCATTGTTCAAATTGAAGGAAGCAGGGATTTTAGATGTGATGGTCATATCACAAGAAGAACAAATCCCGCTGTTTCAAAAGCTGCTTGAAAGCGATCAGGAACTGGGAATGAACATCGTATATCAGGTACAGCCTGAAGCGTCTGGAATATCAGACGGTTTATCCTATGCAAAGCCCTTTGTAGAAGGGGAGAAGTTTGTGCTGATGCTTGGTGATAATGTATTTGAGGATTCACTAAACCCTTTTGTTGAAGCCTTTCAACAGCAAGAAAGAGGAGCCAAGGTTTTGTTGAAAGAAGTGGCAGATCCAAAGCGGTTTGGCATTGCAGAAATTGATGCCTCGCGCCAACGGATTTTATCAATAGAGGAAAAGCCGGAGTATCCGCGCTCATCTTACTGCGTCACGGGCATCTATTTTTATGACCAGGAAGTCTTTCAATATATTGAGAGAATCTCACCGTCAGATCGAGGCGAATTAGAGATTACAGATGTGAACAATCTGTATATCTCAAATAGCCAGCTGACCTATGATATGTTAAAAGGGTGGTGGATTGATGCAGGAACACATGAATCTCTCCACCAAGCATCTGCGAAAATGTTTGAAACGATGAAGAAAAAAGAGGGATCCGAATGACGAAGTCTTATTTAATTACAGGCGGAGCGGGTTTTATCGGACTGAATTTTGTGAAGCTGCTGCTTCAGGATACAGATGTCCGGCTCACCGTTTTTGATAAATTAACTTATGCCAGCCATCCAGAGGAGATGGATGAATTATTAAAGTTGTCTCATTTTCGTTTTATTCAAGGGGATATCACCCTTCAGCATGAGCTGGATCAAGCATTTGACGAAGTCTATGATGCCATCATTCATTTTGCGGCAGAATCGCATGTTGATCGCAGCATTGAATCAGCAGAGCCTTTTATTCAAACAAATGTCCTCGGAACGTATCGTATGCTTGAAGCGGTCTTAAAAGGAAAGGCGAAAAAGCTCATTTATATTTCAACAGACGAAGTATATGGAGATTTGGAGCCAGATGATCCTGCTTTCACAGAACAAACACCACTTTCACCGAATAATCCTTATTCAGCAAGCAAGGCGAGTTCAGACCTGCTTGTGAAATCCTATATCCACACTCACCAATTACCCGCGATGATTACACGATGCAGCAACAATTACGGACCGTATCAGCATGAGGAAAAATTAATCCCGACCATTATTAGAAAAGCAGTCAATGGAGAGAACATCCCGATTTATGGAGACGGTCAGCAAATTCGCGATTGGCTGTATGTAGAGGACCATGCGAGAGCTGTGAAGCAGGTGCTCGAAAATGGCACAGCGGGGCAGGTATACAATATTGGCGGCGGCAATGAGAAAACAAATCTCGATTTGACCAAAACGATTTTATCGCAGCTCGGGATTAGTCATGATCAAATTGCGTTTATTCAAGACCGAAAAGGACATGACAGACGGTATGCCATTGATGCCAGCAAGCTAAAAGGCGAGCTCGGCTGGACGCAGGAGACGTCATTTGAAGAAGGTATCGAAAAAACGATCAATTGGTATCGAGCCAAATACGATCAGAGCGAAGAAGGGTGACGGATGAAAGTTTTAATCACCGGTGCAGGCGGCCAATTGGGGAAAGAATTGAGCAGGCAGCTCAAGGAAAAAGACATGACCGTCATTGCCTTAACGAGGAACATGCTCAATATCGCAGACCAGCAAGCAGTCAGACATGCGATGAGACACTATCAGCCTGATATTGTTGTCAGTGCAGCAGCCTATACATCTGTTGATCAATGTGAAACAGAAACCGAAAAGGCGTATCTTGTGAATGGCATTGGCGCCTACTATACAGCATTAGAAGCAAAGCGCGCAGGGGCTGATGTGTTACATGTCAGTACAGATTATGTGTTTGACGGGCAGGCGGACACCCCTTACCAAGTCGATGCACAAGCAGATCCTCAAACCATTTATGGAAAGAGTAAAAAGCTTGGTGAGGAATTGATTCAGCTTGTATCAGACGAAGTGAAAATCATTCGTACCTCGTGGCTTTACGGACATGAGGGGCATAATTTTGTGAATACCATTCTTCGGCTTGCTGAAACGAAGGATCATTTACGCATTGTGAACGATCAGATAGGGTCTCCTACTTATACAAAGGATGTAGCCGAGGCTCTGATTCATTTGTTTGATCAGAAGGCAGGCGTGTACCATGTCAGTAACCGAGAAAGCTGTTCCTGGTTTGATTTTGCGTCAGAAATTGTGATGAAAAGCGGCTTGTCCGCCACAATTGAGCCGATTTCCACGGAAGAGTATGGCTTCCAAACGCCACGCCCGGCCTATTCTGTCTTAGATCTTCAAGCGATTGAAGCCACAGGCTGGCAGCCGAGGCATTGGAAGGATGCACTTCACGAATACTTGCAGAAAGAAGGGAGATGGCATCAGCATGATTGATGGTGTTCAAACGAAAAAACTCATGAAACATTGTGATGACCGCGGCTTTTTTGCAGAGCTCATTCGAGATGATGAACCGATGCTGAAACGCTTTGGTCAGGCGTCATGGTCGAAAAGCTTTCCAGGCGTGATCAAAGCCTTTCATTATCATGAAAAACAAGACGACGTTTGGTTCTTCCCCGCAGGTCATGCACAGGTCGTGTTATATGATTTGCGTGAGGACTCTCCCACAAAGGGGCAAACCGATGTGTATTATATGGGGGAAGACAATCCGATGCTGCTTCTTATCCCAAAGGGTGTCGCGCATGGCTACCGTGTATTAGGTGAGACGCCACTGCAAATTGTGTATTTCACAACAGAATCGTATGACCCGAAAAACCCAGATGAAAAGCGAATCGCCTGGAATGACGAAATGATCGGGTTTGATTGGGAAACGACATTTAAATAGAGAACGAGGGGCCTTTCGCAGGAGAAAGGTCTTTTTTTGTTGAAATACATTCTATATGTGTCATTTTATGTATATGTACGAAGCTGATAAGAAAAGGGATGTGGATGAGTTTGTCTAAAAGAATTGCATTTGTAACAGGAGCAAGTACAGGGATTGGAAAGGCCATCGCCATTAAGCTTGCCGCTCAAGACAATGTAAAGATCATCATCAATTCTAGAAATCAATCCTCACTAGAAGAAGCGCAGCAGGACATTGGGCGTATGGCAGAAACAAAGGAGCCGGTGGCTCTTTTCTGTGGCGACATGTCAGATGAAGGGGTGAGGGCTGAGGCTTTTGAGGAAATAGAAAAAGAGTTTGGCAGACTGGATGTGTTGATTAATAACATTCCGGGGGGAAAGCCAGATACCTTTGATTCGTGTGAGAGCGAGCAGATGATGGCAGCATTTTCTCAAAAAGCCATTGCGTACATTGATACGATGAAGCGTGCAGTAGCGATGATGAAACGACATGAATATGGCCGGATCATTCAAATTGTCGGGAACCTATGGAAGGAACCTGGTGACCAAATGTTTACGAACAGCATGATGAATGCAGCGATTATCAATGCTAGTAAAAATGCTGCCACACAGCTTGCACCTTCAGGGATCACAGTGAATTGTTTAAACCCGGGATTTATTGCTACAGATCGGTATGAACAATTTATCGGAAACATGATGCGTAAACAGGCATTATCGCGGGAAGAAGCTGTACAGGCTGTAGCGTCAGGAATTCCAATGCAACGAGTGGGCTCAGCGAGTGAAATGGCTTCATTGGCCGCTTTTATCGCATCAGAGGAAGCCTCCTATCTTACAGGACAACAAATATCTGTCGATGGTGGAGCGATGAAAAGTATATAGCATCAAAAAACCCGCTAGATGCGGGTTTTTTGATCCAGCGTGTAG
Organism: Bacillus sp. 11B20; assembly: GCF_056098985.1. Lineage (NCBI taxonomy): Bacteria > Bacillati > Bacillota > Bacilli > Caryophanales > Bacillaceae > Bacillus > Bacillus sp. 11B20. Next base: position 702,097 of record NZ_JBLZWZ010000009.1, on the reverse strand, counting down.
ACAAACCCTCGCATTCGGTGTCAGGTCTGCGTGCCGGTGCTCACGAATGTCAAATTCGCTCCGCTCCGATACTCGTCCTTCCTAGGGCTGCAAAGGTTTTCTATCACGCTGAAAAGAAGACAAATGGCTAAAATCAAGACCCATTTTAGCCATTTGTCAAAAAAACCCGCTAGATGCGGGTTTTTTGATTAAAGCGAATCGGAAGGATGCGAAGCCGGTCGATAAACAGGGCAAGCTGTTCAATTGGAGCAACCATTGAGATGCGGACATGACGTTTTCCATGTGCTCCAAACACCCCCCCGGGCGTGACAACGACATCGGTATGTTCGAGTAAATAGTCTGCAAATGCATGAGAATGTTCAAACTCATCAGGGATTGGAGCCCATAAATAAAAGGCGCCAGCTGGACGTTCGATGGACCATCCTAGCTGCTTTTCTGCCTGACGGATGAAGAAGTGAATTCGTTCAAGGTAGACCTCTTTTAATGATTGAATGTGACGGTCATCACTTTGCAAGGCGACGGTTGCGGCTTGTTGAAATCCGCCATACATACTAACAAACACATGATCTTGGAAGGCGTTAATGGCTTGGATGATGTCCTCATTACCTACAGCAAAAGCGACTCTCCACCCTGCCATATTAAATGTTTTGGATAGAGAATATAATTCTACTCCTACACTTTTTCCAAGAGGAGCATTCAGAAAGCTTACTGGTTTTTGCTCATAATGAAATGAACCATAGGCAAAATCATGAATGACATGTAGTCCGTGAGCCGATGCAAAATCAGCAGCCTCTTCAAAAAATGCATCATTTGCCACAGCTCCTGTTGGGTTATTCGGATAATTTAAGAAAAGAACCTTTGCCTTTTTGAGCACCTCCGGATCAATTGAAGAGAGATTCGGCAAATAGCCATTTTTCGATTCAAGTTTGATGCAGTAGGGCTTTGCGTCTGCCATCAAGATCCCAGAATGATATTCTGGGTATCCTGGATCGGGGACGAGGGCAATGTCCCCTGGGTCAAGCAGACACTGACTCATGACATAAAGGCCTGTTTTCCCCCCATTGAAAAGGGCCACTTCTTTCTGTGGGTCTATCTCAGTGCCGAACTCCTTTTTGTAGAAATCTGCAATGGCTTGCTTGAAAAAGTCGAAGCCTCTAAAAGGTGCATACTGCTGAAACTCTAAAGTGCCTGCTGCCTCTAGAAGCGCGCTTACGATATGTGCAGGAGTCGGAAGATCAGGATTTCCCTGCCCAAGGTTTATGATGTTCGCCCCGTTTTGTGCTTTATGTGCAATTTTCTCAAAGACGGTTCCAAATTTCTGTTCTGGCAGCCGTTCAATCACGTTAGATGGTAAGATCTTCACCACATTACCCTCTCTTTCTATCCCTTCACTAATTCATCCATTAACTGAATGGCAGCTTGCTTCTGTAAGTTGCGGATGGATGCGGCAACATCCTGTGAGGATGACCCTTTTAATTCAAGCGACACGATGCCATTAAAGGCTTCAAATAAAGAGAGATCCACAAAGGTGCCTTTAGATGGGACGGATTCACTGACGATCACAGTATCTCCAACTAAAGCATCCTGCGGAATATGGACATGATCAATGGTGATATGTGTGGCCTCTGCCGGTATGTGTCCGCTTTCTTTGAAATGCTGAGGGTATAAATGGCAGTCTGCTATATAATGCGTATGTCCAGAAAGCAGCTCTTTTGGCAGATTCGCTCTTTTTCCATCGACTAATACATCGATCAGCAGCTTGGCCATATCCACACCAAACACTTTTTTGATATTCGGAATCATATTCCAGCCAGCAAATCTAGCTGCGGATTCGATCAGTCCTGTTTCTCGATTTTTCATGAGCTTGATCTCTGTATGGGTCGCACAGTTTTCAAGTCCCAGCCCTTCATTTGCCTTCTTAGCTGCCTCAATGATGATTTGCTGTGCTTCATTGTCTAGGATCGAGGGAGTAATATGAGCCGTTTCTGTAAAACCGATTTGAGGGGTCTTGTCATGTATGACAAAAGGGATATATTCTCCCTCCACGACGAACCCTTCTACACTGACATAATCAGAATAGCCACCCTCTTGATACCAATCCTCGTAAGCCCCCTCTAAGTACGTTTCAGCGACAAATGGTGCTTCATATGTCACAGCGTTTGGGACGGGAATGGTTTGCAAATAGGACTGTACGTTTAAAAAGAGATCATCACTGCCGGCTCTGTCATGAAAAAGGGTCACGCCAATCGAGCTTGCTAAATATGTAGGCTTTAAAATAAGCGGTGTCCCGATATGTTCAATAGCTTGCTGGAAATCAGCTAAAGTGGTGACAGGCTGAGTTTTCACCGCTTTGACACCAGCAGCGTTGAATGCAGCTCTCATTTGGCTTTTATCACGCGCCATTTCAGCTGCTTTTACCCCAGCGCCGCGCAGCCCCAGCCGTTCGGCGGCTTTTGCCATTGGTGCAATGAATAATTCATTATTGGTGGTGATGGCATCAGCTTTGAAAAAGGAAGCCACACGGACTAGGTCATCCACCACCTCTTCCTCTGATTTCAAATAATCATCATGTGCCCAGTAAATAGAATCAGGGTGTTCAAAAGAAGGGTGTGTCTCAAAATAATGGCGATCTTTGATGACGGCAATGGAGTATTTTTCTATTAGCTCAGCGTGTCCCTTTGTAATGGCAAAGGGTCTCGGGATATAAGAAACGATATGATAAGGTGCCGCCACGCTTTCATAAAACATATGGGGCGGGCACCCTCCTAAGTCAGCAATGACAAGTACGGTTTTTTTACTCAATGAAAGCACTCCTTTTTATCTAGCGGTGTATCCGCCATCTGCTGTGACAACACTTCCAGTCATATAGCTGGATAGATCAGAGGCGAGAAACAGCATCACGCCCGCAATTTCTTCAGGTTTTCCGAGACGAAGCAAGGGATTCACCTTTGCTTTTTCCTTTTTGACAACCTCAAGACTTTCTGAATGATTGTCTAAAAAGGATTTTTCATTTAATGGCGTATCAATGATGCCTGGGGCGATACAATTCACCCTGATTTGATGAGCGGCATAGTCAATCGCCATCGATTTGGTGAGCTGGATGACACCGCCCTTTGTTGCGTTGTATGCAGGAATGTCAGGCCAGCCAACGAGACCTCCGACAGATCCAGTATTAATAATACTTCCGCTTTTCTTCTCAAGCATATGCGGCAATGTATGCTTACTCATGAGAAATACACCCGTCAGGTTGACCTGTAGAATGTGGTTCCAATCCTCCAATGTCATCTCGTGAATAGGTGAGACAATTTCGATGCCTGCATTGTTAATCAACACATCAATTGTCCCGAATTGGTTCAGCACGGATTGAACGGTTTTTTGACAGTCAGCCTCATTTGTAATATCTGTTTTGAAAAACGCAGCATGTTCATGAGGCAATGATTCAACAAGTTGTTTACCGCTATCTTCATTGATATCAGCCACAGCTACTTTTGCTCCGTGTTCAAGGAAAAGCTTGACGGCGGCAAGCCCAATCCCAGACGCACCTCCTGTAATCAGGACGACTTTTCCGGCAATGTTCATTTCTTCACCTTAGACGCTTTTGGCTTTAAGCGGTTATAGCGTGGAGGGAAGAAGAGATTAATAGACTTTGATGCTTCTGGCTTTGGATTAATGGCGCCGTGATCTTCTTTTGGATCACAGAAGTAGGTCGTGCCAAATTCCATCTTCTCTGTAAAGCCTTCAATCGTCATATCGTATCCACCGCTAATGCAAATCCCAATTTGTTCATTACGGTGCTTATGAAAAGGCATTTCCCCGCCATTTCCCGGAATGTTAGCAATCATAAGCTCCATCCAGTCCTCAACAAAAAAAGTCACTTCCATGCCAGGAAGCAAATCACGCGTTTTGAAAATGTCTAAGAAATAAGTAGGAGGAGCCGTATATTCCTCGCCATCTTTTAATCTCTTAATATCAATGGCGATCACTTCTTCATCTGTCAAATTCGATGCGCCGTGAGGAACGAATGGTGGTGCAATATAGGCTGATTCTAATGGGGTGAGCACTTGGGTCGATTGGCCGACCGTCATTTGAAGCTCGCCTTTTAATACGATGCCGATTTGTGCTTCTGGATGCTCGTGAGGTTCGATGATCGTGTGAGGAGGGACGTGTGAAATTAACACTTCCGTATCGCCTCTGACAGTAGAATATTGGATGACACCATTATCCCATTCTCGTTTTTTCGCTTGAGGAAAATATAATTCTTGCACCTTTTGTTCAGTTGTCATGTTTACATCTCTCCTTTTCCGAATATAGACCAGCTCATAGGAATGCTTTTAAATGTTCGAATGAAGGTGAGGCCGTATGTAGCTCTAGCCACCTCATTGGTTAAAGCGAAATCAAATTCGCCGTCTCTTACTTTTTGTGCGGCTGTACTTGTTGAATTGACAAGCTCAAATTCAGCATTTTGATGAATAAAATATTGAATCAAATTCACAGGTGCAGGATGAGAAACAATTTTTAAATGGTGAAGCATTTGTTCTTGAAAGGGGAAATCTGGCCTGACAGCCAAACCATACATGGGCGTGTCACATCTGAATATTTGTAAAAGCTGCAGGTCAGGTCTCATGTAGAAATGTTTGATTCCTTCGTATGCGTGTGGAACGAGAGTGTATTGGAGTGCGTTAGAGAGAGTATGTTCAATGCAAGTTTCGAATGTGTCGTAAAGGGATAGTTTCGTATGAGTGCCGAGTGTAGTGGTGGAATGAGAGATGAAATGTTTTGCTGCATATTCACTGCTTGTCCCCTTAGGGCCTAATGTATTGACTGTAAACATCTTAGGTGAAACGATGGGCTCTTCTTTGAAATGAAAAACATCATTCTTTAAGATCATGTTTACCATCCAATCTTTTTCAAATTTTTACTAGATTATAAAAAATAAAATTGGTAATTGTCAACAAAATTTATAAAAAATGTATTTTATGATGATATTAAAAATTGATCTAAAAAACTGCACATATCGAGATGTGCAGTGAAATGAGCTCACGTTTCAAAGGTATTTTTATGTTTCTGCTGTAAGGTTTTTTCACGTTTATAGCTGATGAAGCTGATGAGAAAACCAACGAGCGTAATGAGTGCACATACAAGTCCTACCGTATGATAGCCGAAATGGACATAAACAGGTCCCATCAAAGCGGACCCAAGCATAACGGCTAGATTGGAAGCAAGGCTGTAAAAAGCCATCACTTTGCCTCGGTGGGTTTGGGAGCAGTCGCTCAGGACGGTGCTCAAAAGCGTGACGGATAAACTTTGCATGGCACCCCAAATAAATAAAGCGAAAATGAGCAATGTCCATGAGAACGGTGCATAAGGAAGTAAGGCAAGAACGAGCGCAATCCCGCCCAGCACAAAGAAAAGAGACCGTGTTTTGCCAAACCAATCTGCTAATTTCCCGGTAAATATACTCATGGAAAAACCAACGCCATAAGCCATGATCAGAAGTCCAGCTGTTGATTGCCCTCCGGAAAACAAACTTTGCAGGTAAGCTCCTAAAAATGAGTACATGCCATAAAATCCAAGCATGTTACAAAATGTCACGGTCATATAGGCAGGGACACGGTCGATTTTCAAAGCCCCCCATAAAGAACCTGATTTCTCCCTAGCTTGAGGTGCCTTCTTATCAGCTGTGGCGACTTGTTTTCTAGATTCAAGGATGACGAGCAGCAGGACAACGAGACTCATCATGGCGAAAATCCAAAATGTCCAGCGCCAGTTCAAACTTTGACCGATAAAAGCGCCAATGGGCACACCAAGGACAAGAGAAAGAGACCAGCTCGATACAATGAGTCCCATCACTTTGCCGCGATATTCATATGGAACCCGGTCCCCCACAAGAGCATAGGCTGTTGGCACAAATACACCAGTCGCCAGCCCAGAAATAGCACGGCCGGCAAAAAACACGGCCAAATTTGGGGCAGCAGCACACATCACTGTTCCAATCAAAAAGAAAGACAGCCCAATTATCAAACACAGCTCTCTTGAATATCGGTCCCCTAAAGGAACGAGAAGCGGAGCTCCAACCAGCACAGCTAACCCATAAATGCTGATGGAAAGAGCGAGAACATCAAGAGAGTGCTGAAAGGAGTTTGATAAATCAGGCAGCAGTGGTGAAATCACCAGTTCCTCCGATCCCGCCGCAAAAACGCCAAGTGTGAGTGCGATGGCAAGTGTGATGGGAAATGTTTTAGAAGCCTGGCTGTCTAAAGATTCTTTCATCAAGTGATCCCTCCATACTTGCTTTTTCATTCAATTCCGTTAAAATAAATTCTACCATTATTTAGTTTTATTTTACATTTCGCATCATAAGTATTATCATCAAATACTTTTCAAATGGAACGATTTTTGGATAGGAGAGGTACGAATGAAAATCACCGATGTAGATGTGCATATTTTAAATGAATTGAGAGAAGATGCCCGCTTATCCATGAGGGAATTGTCCAAACGAGTGAATTTATCAGCACCTGCGGTAGCAGAAAGAGTGCGTAAATTAGAGGACGCAGGGATTATCGAAGGGTATTCTGTTCAGGTCAATTATAAAAAATTAGGGCTTCTGATTGACTGCCTGCTGGAAGTTACGGTGTTAAATGGGGAGTATCAGCGTTTTGTGGCTTTTATGAACGAGCACCCACGCGCTTTTTTTGCTTATCGAGTGGCAGGACAGTCTTGCTTTTTCATTAAGCTGTCAGTTTCGTCTCTTGAAGAAATTGAAGCCTTTATTCAAGAAGTATCTGGATTTACAAAAACCGTCTCCCATATTGTCTTGTCAGAGCACTCTTTTTCTCACCCTATTCAGGAACGCTTGAAACAAATAGAAGAGCCAAAAATGACCGTGGTGAAATAAAAAAGGACCTATGTCAGGTCCTTTTTATTCGTTTATCTGACTGATAACTCATAAACGTAATGATAAGGCCAATAAATGTCACAGCTGCAGCAAATAACGGAACAAGCTGTAAATGTGTGATGTCGATAGCAAGACCGCCAAGCGCTGCACCGCCGGCATTCCCAATATTAAAGGCAGAATGGCTGAGCGTCGATGCGAGTGTCGGTGCTTCATGTGCCATGTTCATCGTGCGGTATTGCAAGGTAGGAACAAGAATAAATGAAATGATTCCCCAAACAAAAATGGTCAGCACGGCAAACACTTTGAATTCGGAAGTGACTGTAAACAATAACAGGACAGCAATGAGTAGGATCAGTGTCACCATAATACTCGGCATCAGCTTCCAGTCAGCAAGCTTTCCGCCAACTAAATTCCCGATGGTGACCCCAAGTCCAAATAGGACAAGGATGAGCGTTACCCCATTTTCCTGAAAGCCAGTGACTTGCAGCAGGATTGGGCTGATATACGTAAATGCTGTAAAAACACCAGCAAAACCAAAGATGGTCATCGCAAAGGAAACGAGTACCTGTGGTTTTTTCAAGACGGATACTTCATTTCGAATATCCAATACTTCTTCCTTTGATTGATTCGGAACTAAGCTGATGATACCGATTAAGGAAATGAGACCAATGACGGCAATGACTAGAAAAGACATACGCCAGCCGAATTGATTTCCTATAAAGGTACCGAACGGCACACCGAGTACATTGGCTACCGTCAGTCCTGTAAACATGAAGCTGATCGCACTTGCACTTTTCTCTTTAGGCACAAGCCGTGCAGCCATAATGGCTCCGACGCCAAAGAACGTTCCATGAGCAAATGACGTTAAAATACGGGCGGCCATTAATAGACCATAAGAGGTCGAGACAGCGGCAGCAGCATTTCCCGCCACGAAAAGAATCATTAACAGAATGAGGAGACGTTTTCTCGACATTTTCCCAGTCGATAACGTTAATATAGGTCCGCCAACTGCGACACCAAGTGCATATCCAGTAATCAGCTGTCCTGAAGCAGAAATTGATACATGAAGATCGTTTGCGACATTTGGCAAAAGGCCCATGATGACAAATTCAGTCATGCCAATCGAAAACGCACCGAGCGTTAATGCAAAAATAGCGATGGGGAAGTTTCTCATGATGTGATCACCTTTCTAAACAAATACATAAAAAAGCTTCGGAAAGATCCGAAGCCTTAAGAGTTTATCATACATGGAAATAAGACGCCAGCTGCTCGTTTGCTAATCGGTTTCCAACAAAGAAGGAACCGAATTCGCCATAGCGTGCACTGACTTCATCAAAGCGCATTTCATAAACCAATTTTTTAAATTGGAGCACATCATCAGAGAAAAGGGTAACGCCCCACTCATAATCATCAAAACCAACAGAACCTGTAATGATCTGTTTTACTTTTCCAGCATAGCTTCGGCCAATTAAGCCATGGCTTCTCATAAGAGATTTACGCTCATCCATGGAAAGCATGTACCAGTTGTCATTGCCAGAACGTCTTTTATCCATTGGATAGAAGCACACGTATTGAGAAGAAGGAAGCTCTGGATATAGGCGCGCACGTACATGCGGGTTCTCGTAAGGATCTCCGCCATCGCCGCCTCCTGCTAAGTAGTTACTGAGCTCAACAACTGAAACATACGAATAAGCTGGAATCGTAAACTCTGCTAGTCGTGTTTTGTTGAATTCAAGTTCAATTTCACCTAGTTCTTCCATTGTCGGACGTAAAATCATGAGCATAATATCTGCTTTTTGGCCGACAATACTATAGATTGTTTGGCTTCCAGCTTTATCTTGCTCAGCTGTTTTCCATTTTTCCAATAGACCTGTGAACTCATGAATGATGGCTTGGCGCTCATCACTTGTCAGCAGCTTCCAAGCTGTCCAGTCGATCGTTCTAAAATCATGCAGCGCATACCAGCCATCTAGTGTTTGAGCTGCTTCATTTGTTGTATGTTGTTCGCTCATTTCTTTCACTCCTATTAACAGTTTTCCATCTGTTCCAACTATAACATAGTTTGTCCAAATGGAGATGTGATCAAAACTTGAACGAAGAAAACAGCTTTTATCAAAATTGATTAAATTAGTTTGAAAAATAAGAATTTAATTTGTAAGCGCTATAATATAAGTTGGTAGTTTGAATTTAGGTAGAAGAAGAGTATGCTTAAAAGAGAACGCTTTTTTTGTAAAATCAAGGAGGGTATTGTAGTGGCAGATATTTTTTCAACAGTTCAGGAAAAGGTTGCAGGTAAAGGAGTAAAGATCGTTTTTCCTGAGGGAATGGACGAACGCATTCTAACAGCCGTTCAAAAACTAGCAGATGGCAAAGTATTACAGCCAATTGTGGTAGGTAAAAAACAAGAAGTTGAAGCAAAAGCAAAAGAATTAGGTCTTACACTTGATGGTGTTGACGTGTATGATCCTCATACATATGAAGGTTTTGAAGAGCTTGTACAAGCTTTCGTCGAAAGACGTAAAGGCAAAGCAACAGAAGAGCAAGCAAGAAAAGCATTACTAGATGAAAACTACTTCGGTACAATGCTTGTATATAAAGGTCTTGCAGACGGACTTGTGAGCGGTGCGGCACATTCAACTGCTGACACAGTGCGTCCAGCACTTCAAATCATTAAAACAAAAGAAGGCGTAAAGAAAACATCTGGCGTCTTCATTATGGCTCGCGGCGAAGAGCAGTATGTGTTTGCTGATTGTGCAATCAACATTGCTCCAGACAGCCAAGATCTAGCTGAAATTGCGATCGAAAGTGCAAACACAGCAAAAATGTTTGATATCGAACCACGTGTGGCAATGCTTAGCTTCTCTACAAAAGGCTCAGCAAAATCAGACGAAACAGAAAAAGTATCTGAAGCAGTTCGCATTGCAAAAGAAAAGGCACCTGAGCTTGTACTTGATGGAGAATTCCAATTTGATGCAGCTTTCGTTCCTTCAGTAGCAGCGAAAAAAGCGCCAGATTCCGTGATCAAAGGCGACGCTAGCGTATTTGTTTTCCCTAGCCTCGAAGCTGGAAACATTGGCTACAAAATTGCACAGCGTTTAGGTAACTTTGAAGCTGTAGGTCCAATCCTGCAAGGCTTAAACCAGCCAGTAAACGATCTTTCAAGAGGCTGTAATGCCGAAGACGTTTACAACCTTGCGCTGATCACAGCAGCTCAAGCATTATAATGATCTCGACAAAGGCAGCCAGTACGATAGATTCGTGCTGGCTGTTTTTTTGATGACAAATGTGTACAATATAGGGGGAAAAGAAAAAATTTGATCGTAGATAAAGCCGATAGAATGGGCAGGTGCTATAATGAACGATTTAATACATAAGCTTCAGCATAAGGTCGCGGGATTAACAGAGGCACAAAGGAGAATTGCAGATTATATCGTGCACAATCCGATGGAGGTCGCGTTTTTAACCGTAGATAAATTGGCTTCAAAAGTTGGGACGAGTACAGCTACCATCATGAGATTCTCTGCTGCTGTAGGGTATTCCGGTTTCTCTGAGCTTCAAAAAGAGCTTCAATCAAATATGAAGCATAAAGCCGCCCCTCAAACGAGACTTGAAGCGAACCTCAAGCATTCAAATAAAAGTAAGCTTTTGCATAATCATGTAGACCTGCAATTTCAAAATATCCAGTACGCTTTAGACAATATCACGGAAGAAACCTTTCAGCATATTGTTGAAAAAATAGCCAGCTCCCGCCATGTTCTGTGTACAAGTGTCCGAAGTGGAAGACCTGTTGGCGAGTATCTGTCATTTGGAATCAATCGGCTATTGGGGAACTGTCAATATATTGATGCGGACAAAAGTGACTGGGTGGATGATCTCGTTCATTTTCAATCTAATGATTTCATTATAGCGGTCAGCTATCCTCGCTATGCAAAGCGTATAAAGGACTTGCTGGAGGCAGCGAAGTCATATGGGGTGGAAGTGCTTTTAATTACAGACAGCTACAGCTCTCCACTAACTAAGTATGCACAATATGTATTACCATGTTCCTCAGCAAGTGTGGGCTCTCATAACTCTGTCGTATCTGCTATCTTTATTGTAGATTATATTTTAAGTGCCTTAGCCATTAATGACCCTGAAAGGACAAAACCACGTTTAGATCAAATCAATCATATGTTAACGAAAATGAGTTATCACACAACACATTAGTCGTGTGGTGACTCATTTTTTTCATTTATTTTTTTGAAAGCGCTTTACTAAATAAAATCGAGATGGTATGATCGTGTCACAAAAGTAATATATATTACTTTAATAAAATTATATGTAATGAATATAACTCAAAGGGGATGATGGAACAATGAGTACTGTTCAATTCGTGTCAAATGATCTAATAGATCGGGCAAGAAAGCTTAACTCAACCTTGCTGTCAGACGTGATGGGATGCACTGGAGCGATGGATCATCAAATTAAACCTGTTGCAAGAGGCATGAATATAGTAGGGACAGCTTTTACCGTTAGCTTACGGCCAGGGGATAATTTATTTCTTCATCAAGCGATCTACTCTGCTAAAGAAGGAGATGTACTGATTGTTGATGGAAAAGACCATAAAGGTCATGCATATTTAGGGGAATTGATGGCAGGTGTAGCAAAGGCTGTAGGAATAGAAGGAATCGTGATTGACGGGCTTGTTCGCGATAAACTCGCTTTAGAGGAGCTGGCTTTTCCAATATACAGTAAGGGGTTTATGCCAAACGGACCTTTTAAAGATGGTCCTGGGGAATTGAATCAAACCATCTCGTGCGGCGGTGTCAAAGTAGCACCAGGTGATTTAGTCATTGCTGACGATGATGGAGTCGTCATCGTTCCACAGGAGAAGGCGGAACACATGCTGACACTAGCGGAAGAGAAACAAGCGTATGAAAATCAGAGATTAAACACGATTCAACAATATATGGACGAAGGAAAGCAAGACACTAGTCTCTTAGCACCTGCATGGCTGGCAGGCAAATTGAAAAAATTTCAGGAATAGGGGAGAATCGGTGATGAAGATAGGCTTTATCGGTTATGGAGAAGCAGCATATGAGCTATCAACGGGATTGAAAACAGAAGGATTAGATCAATTTTATGCGTATGATGTACTGTTACAAAATGAGAAATTGGCTGGAGCGTTGAAAGAAAAAGCATCGCAGACAGGAGTTCAATTAACCAGCAGTATCAGCGAAGTCATTGAGAAATCTGATATTGTCATTGCAGCTGTGCCAGCGAATAAAACCTTAGAAGTGGCCCAATCTGTATCGGGAAGTTTGAAAGAGAATCGAGTATATGTAGATGTGTCAGCATCAACACCAGACATCAAAAAACAAGTGGCCAATGAAATTGAAAAGCAAAAAGCTCTATTCGTAGATGCTGCCATGCTAGGGCCTCTTCCAGTCAACAAACACAAGGTTCCGATCACGGCAAGCGGCAGTGGAACCGACCAATTCATGAAAGTAATGAATGCTTATGGCATGAATATCACAAAAATCAGTGACCAGCCAGGAGATGCTTCTGCCTTAAAGCTGATCAGAAGCGTTTATATGAAGGGGATCGTTGGTCTCATGATTGAATTTTTGGAAATTTCCAAAAAATATAATGTGGAACAACAAGTGATTTCTTCATTAAGCGATACAATGGATAGCAAAAGTTTTGAAGAGACCATGAACCGTCTTGTGACAGGGAGTGCATTACATGCAAAACGACGAGCGATCGAGCTTCTTGGCTCTATTGAAATGTTAGATGAAGCAGAGGTTGATGCCAGCATGTCTCGGGCAGCGCAACAGAAGCTAGAGAGATTAGCAGACTTTCAATTCGTTGAACGGTTTAATGGGAAAAAGCCGGCCAGCTGGGAAGAAGTTATTGACGTGATGCAGCAGGGGTAATAAATTGTAAGCGTTTTATTTAACAAAGGGGAGGCGAAAAACGATATGGGTTTTATTGCGTTGATTGTATTCATAGCTGTCATCATTATATGGAATGTCGTCGTGAAACGGAATATGGGAGAAGCCATGCTATTAGGCTTTATTGCAACCACATTATTTGGCGGATTGGATGCATTAAGACTTTTCTGGGATGGATTAAAATTTGCATCCACATATGAGGTGCTCTATGCAGCTGTCGCATTTGTATTCATGGCTTATTTAATTGAAAAGCTGGAATTAATTCATGCACTCTTGCGAATCTTAAATTCGGTTGTAGGTAAACTTCCTGGTGGAGCGGCTTATATGAGTACGTTAGGCTCAGCAGTCTTAGGTGCTCTTTCAGGTTCAAATTCTGCAAACACAGCTGCCACTGGCTCTATCACGGCATCTTGGATGATTAAATCAGGCTGGAGCCGAACCCATACAGCGACCATTTTAGCAGGGAATGGCGGACTTGGAGCGGCACTGCCTCCAAACTCTTCCATGTTTATCATGCTGGGGTTTGCACCAATTGCAGCCCTTGTATCTGAGGGAGATTTATATATTGCGCTTCTCATAGGAGGACTGTATCAAGTCGTATACCGATTTATTTTGGTGTATATTCTGGTGAAAAAGAATAAAATTCAGGCCATGCCGCCAGATGATATTCTTCCTTTTAGGGAAGCTGTGAAACAAGGGTGGAAGTCGATCTTTATTTTTTTCGGTGCCTTGATTCCTATCATTATCACAATTGGTCCACTGGCAAACTACTTAAAAAGTAATCCAAACATTGGACCAGAGGCAATGGATCAAATTTCTTTAATTACGTGGATTCCGATTCTCATGATGTTGATTAGTTTAACGATCGGGAGAAAAAAGGCGTCTGCACTTGATTGGTCTCAGTTTTTCAAGTCGGCCATTCCTAAATTTACAACGATCGGTGCCTTGATGCTGTTTGCTGTTGCGGCAAGTCAGGTGCTTGCTGAATTAGGATTGGCAGAAGATTTGACGCAAATCACATCAGTACTTACCATTCCGAAATGGCTCATGGTACTCATTGTGGGAATTCTTGTCACGCTGGTGGCTGGACCATTATCTTCAACAGCCACATTAACAGCTGTTGGACTTGTCTCGTTTTCAGCTTTAGTCTCAGTCGGAGTTGATCCAGTTGTGGCTGTTGTCGCCATTCTTGCTTTTTCATCGACAGAAGGCGCTTCCCCGCCGGCATCAGGATCGATTTTCATTGCTTCTGGTCTTGCAGGAGCCAAACCTGAGAAAACATTTATACCGCTGATTCTCTACTATATGCTGCCGATCGTGGGAATTGGCTGGCTCATCGGAATGGGAATACTTCCAGTATAGAAAGGAGAAACACATGAGAGCATTAATGGAATTATTATTTAAAGTGCTGCTTGTCCTGTTCTTAACGTCAGGAGCCCTGTTGGTATTCGGTCAAATACTAGGGATTCTCTTGCAAAAGGGTGATATGATTATTGCGAGTACGAATCTATTCAAAAACCCAACACTGGTGTTAAGTGCCTTTTTTAGTCTTGTTGGTTTCTCTCTCAATTATATTCCTGAAAAGAAAGACACCTCATTTAGCGATCATCCATCAGCATCAGCGAGTGATTCGCTCAAATAAGCAATAAACAGCTGGATTCAGAAAATGAATTCAGCTTTTTTGCGCGCGAGAAATAGGTATTAAAACCCAATACGTACGATTCATTTTTTGGTCAATTCACTTTCAATCATATGCCTCTTGTTCTAGTAAATGGTAACATAACGGAGGACTATTTAAGGGATAGAGGTGTTTGACGATATCTGGAGCAATCATCGGTTATAAAACAGCCTTGTATTCATTAAAGGCAGATATATCTATAAAAAAAGAACAAATCATCGAACTCAACATGTGCCGCAAAGAAATTAAAGAGGCAAAATCAACCCTGTCAGATGCCAGCAAGAAAATCACTCATCCAGATCTGACATCACAAACATGGTTTGGCCATTTGGCAGACACGTTTGATGACATTCGTGACGGAATGGCTTCCGCCAGTCAAGAGATAAAAAGTGTACAGCTAACCAATTTATTAAATCGAATTGATGAGAAAATCAATGACCTAATATCAGAGATCCAATCGTTAGAACATGAAATTCATTCGGTTGAAAGAAAAATAGAGAAAGAAAAGCAGAAACAACTGGAAGAAAAAAGAGGGTAGTCACATGACGAGAGAAATTAAAATAGATGCCAGTCAGGTCAAACGAGTATTACAGCATGCAAAACAATCAGGCACTCAAATGAATGCAGCCCTTCCAACAACCATCAAAGGAAGAAATCAGCTCCTGACGGCAGACTCATTAGAAAAGATCAATCAACAGTTGAACGAATTAAGTACATCCTATATAGGCATCCTTCAGAAACAGCTTGTACAAACAGAACAAGCGGTGAACACCATGATTGAAACGGACAAGGCTCTTGCTTCCAGCAGTAAAAGAAAATAAAGGAGAAAGCAATGAAAACCCTTGACGCCTTTGCGCTAATAAACGGAATAGATCAAACGCTGAATGCGTTAAATCAGCAGTCACAGCAAATCAGCTCCATAGAGAAACAAATCCATCACATCATCTCACTCGATGGCGCACTAAAGGGAGAGGCAGGACAAGCCATCCGCGCCTTCTATACAGAATGCCATATTCCCTTCCTGCAATTCTTTCAGGTCGTCATTGAGGAATATAGTGCTGCATTAAAAAACATAAAGCAGGCTCTTCACGCACTAGAATCAAACGAGCACGGCTTTATCTCACAAGCGTTTATCGAAGATGATCTTGATCAAGGCTTAAAAAAAGCTGAACGTACGATTTCTGAAATCGTATCAGAGGTAAACCACGCCATCGGCAGAGTTGGTCATATTGTTCACTTGCCAAGTGTAGACGAATCAGCTTTTCAGCAAAACTATCAAAAGGCATGGCTTGAGACCTCAAAAACCATTGGTCTGCTTCATGCATTTGACAGGGAGCAAACAAGTGCTTTACATGAAACCAAAAGCTCCCTTCAAACAATGAAGCAATACATAGATACCTTAAGTACCATGTTCACCGGCCCAAGAATCGACATCACGAGCTATCAAAAGGGATCTATTTTCAAAGATGGAAAAAAAGAAAAAGTAAGCAGCACTATCAGTGGATTGAACGACAAAATAGACAACCCAAAAGACAATCCAATGATCATCATGCTGAAGAAACTGAAAGAGAAACAACAAGCGAATGTGGAGACGGTTGTTCGGAATGACACCCATAAAAACATCAGTAAACAAATCACAGCAAACGATCCATCGCTTACGACATTGCAAAGGGAAGCCGTGAACGGGAAAAACAAGATTCATAGAGACATCAGGGTCATAAATGGTAAACTATTCAACGTAAAAGGCATTAAAAAGTTAAAAGAATTCGACATCGCAGATGAAGTCGTCACGGACCCATCGGATATTGATTTTATTGGCGGAAGATACACCGTTTACGCCAATAAACAAATCATCCGAACGTATATCGCAAACGACGAAATAAGAATAGAAGAAGTCGATAAAATTCCAGAAAGCCGTAGCCGTGGCAACGCTAAACGCATATTAGACGGTGAAGTTGTCTCAACTACCGAAAACATCATCTTAGAATACAGCGGCATCTACGACGGCTACCGAGCCGTTACTGGCAAAGACCCAGAAACCAGCCAAAACATCAGCAGCACAGACCGAGCCTTATCCGCAGCCTCTACCATCCCAATCACGAAAATAGTGAAGGCTGGGAAATATGTTTTTAGGTTGGATCAAGGGAAGAATATTAAGAGGGTTAAAACACCTGCTTACGGAAAACAATCCGTACCTAAAGGACCTTACCGTGAAGTAAATAGTTTCCCAGCAAAAGTAAAATCAGGAGCTCAAGAAAAACATATTCCAGAAACACCAAATTACAAGCAAGAAGTAGCAAATGGAAAAAAGAAAAGTATTTTTTACGGAGATAATAAAAAGGCACAAGAATTGCTGGATAAATATGCAGGGACAGGCAAAGAATTGGGTAAGAATAAAGAAAGGATAGACTTTGGCCAAGCAATAGGAAAATACTATAATATTGATACTGGAAAGTATGAAGAGACTACTAAGGGAATGATACATTATGGGAAAGATGGTGCTCACATCGTACCAGCGAGGCCTTAAAATGAATTGGAGGTAAAAAATGGGTTATGATTCTTTGATTGGAACATTAATAAAATATGAAAAAAAAGATATGATTTTGGAATGGAATAGTGGCTTGAAAATCTTAGGGAAACTAGATACAGTTTTTGAAACAAATAATATGTTAGATGAAGATGATATTAATTTTACAGAATATATTGCAGCTGCTTTCCAAGTAAATGATATTCTATCTCATCCTAATGAAAACAGTGGCAGTGTATACGATTGGTTAATTCAAGAGAAAAGCTCTTTAGTTGAGATATCTCTTTATGATGATCCACCAAATAAGATTTTGGTAGATGGCCAAATAGTATGGGAATTGGCATAAGAGTAACAATTGACATTTTAGAATTTTAAAATCTAATCCCTCGGTAAGAGGGCCTTTTAATTATTTATGAGTTAGTGAAATATGCGTCAAGTTGATCGTTGGCAAAACCGGTTTCTGTAGGTTCATAACTGGGGCAGTTTGGGCTGAAATATGATAGCGCATGTGTATCATCAAAGCTCAATCAATATTATTAACAGTAAAGTACCATTGAATGATTTAAATAAAACTTCGAAAATAGGAGCGATCAATGAACAAAAAACAAGAACTAACGAAACAAATCCAAACCGTCATCAACATCCTAGAAAAAGACTATTCCCAAGAAATCAATCAAGGTGTTCTCCAATTAATATACAAAAGATATAAGGATGCACAAAGGATCATTCAGAACAATGAAGATCTCCAAAAGATGTTGATCATTGGCGGGGTAAGAGCTTATTTGGATAGTTACAATGATTATTTAAACCCCTTTCTAGATGAATTACATAAAGCAGAGAGTTTGCTAAAAGAAATGTTGTAATAGATAGAATGGCTGTCTATAGTTCTAGATGAGGCTATTTTCTTTTAAAGATGTATAAACGGGGCATGAAAAAATCAGCAGCTTAACATAGAGGAGGCTCTTAAAATGCTCAATTTAACTCAAATCCTAGATTTGCACGTGAACAAACCAGCAAGTGACATACATATCAAAGAGGCAGAATCCCAGCTAAACATGGTACTGCCCCGTGCTTATAAGGAATTGCTGAAACAGACAAATGGATGTTCTGTTGGAGGCGATGTTCTACTATACGGAACTGAGGACATAGTGGAACGCAATGCAACGTGGGAGGTTCAGCAGTATGCAAGCGGCTATGCAGCAATTGGCGACGATGGCGGCGGGCGAGTATTTCTCATGCGGCAGGCAGAAGAGGAGAAAAAAGTGTGGATCGTCGATGCTGGTGTGATGGACCCTCAGCATGCGGAATTGGTGGCTGAAGACTTGTTGAGCTGGGTAAATGAGGGCTGTTTCATAGAAGTTTAGTCTATTAAGGAGATGATCAATTTGCCGTGGAATACATTGATCGCTGCATGCCTCGTGGTTGGGGTTCCTGTCGTTTTAATTGCAGCTGTTTATTTCATCTCGAAAAGGAAGAATAAGAAAACCAAATCATCCAACTGAAACGCTCTGTGACGCCAAATGTTATGGAGCTTTTTTGCATTCTCCCTCCATTCCTCCCATGGTATAATAAACACAGTTTATGAACGAGAGGATATGCAGGACATGAAAAATGAACCTATTGAGTTATTGACACAGCCGACATGGCGAATCATAGATCAATCGAGCCT
The DNA here is from genome assembly GCF_056098985.1 of Bacillus sp. 11B20. Taxonomy (NCBI): domain Bacteria; kingdom Bacillati; phylum Bacillota; class Bacilli; order Caryophanales; family Bacillaceae; genus Bacillus; species Bacillus sp. 11B20. The sequence goes on along the minus strand of NZ_JBLZWZ010000009.1, from coordinate 683,395 downwards.
AGGTCTCTATGTAGACCCAAAGCAATCCTTTGCGATGGATGATACGCTTTGCGCGTCGGTGGGGAAGGGCCTTTCACCAGCGACAGCCCGTTCTTGGGTGCATCACAATACGATTGTGCTTGGGATTCAGGATACAAGACTTCCATTCCTCCAAGATGGCGTAAAGCTGCTTGAGGATGAGGGATATCGTGTGATTGTGCGCAATTCAGGCGGTCTTGCTGTGGTACTGGATGAAGGCGTACTGAATGTGTCTTTAATCTTTGCTGAACAAAAGAAGGGCATTGATATTGACCGCGGGTATGATGCGATGGTGGAATTGATCCGCCGGATGCTGTCAATGTACGAGGTGGACATTGAAGCCTATGAAATTGTCGGCTCTTACTGTCCAGGCAGCTACGATTTGAGTATCAATGGAAAGAAATTTGCCGGCATTTCTCAGCGTAGATTACGCGGAGGGGTCGCTGTGCAAATCTATTTGTGTGCAGATGGAAGCGGTCGAAAACGAGCTGATTTGATTCGCCGTTTTTATGAGGTGGCCTTAAAGGATAAACGACATGAGGTGAAAGCGGTATTCCCTGATATACAGCCGGATACGATGGCATCCCTATCAGAATTAACTGGAAAACCAATTGACTGTGCGCTTCTCATGCGTCTTTTACTAGAAGAACTCCAAAAGCTGAGCGATCAACTGACAGCTTCAGGACTGACCACCGAGGAACAGCTAGAGTTTGAGAAAAACATGACGCGGATGATTGAGCGGAATGAGAAAGTGTTCTCGTAAACACATCTTTCCATCTTAAAAAATAGGGGTGATGTAATGGAAACGAAACTTCTGAAAGCCATTGAACTTCGAGAAAGTGGACATCTTCAAGAATCCAATGACATGCTCACCCGTCTTGTAGAAGAGTATCCAGACCATGCCTCCATCCATTATCAATGTGCTTGGAGTTATGATGTGTTAGGAAAAGAAAAACAAGCTGTCTTTTTTTATGAAAGGGCCATTGAGTTAGGATTGTCTTCAGAAGAACTAGAAGACGCTTTACTAGGATTAGGAAGTACATACAGAACCTTAGGGGAATATGAAAAGTCAAAACAGATATTCCTGCATGCGATGGAAGCTTATCCGCATAATAAAGCCATTCAAACGTTTTATGCCATGACTTTGTATAATTTGAAGGAACATAGCAAAGCGATGGAAATATTACTGAACTGTTTAACTGAGACGACAAACGATCCTGCTATTTTGAGTTATCGAAAAGCCATTGATTTTTATTCGAATCAGTTAGATTTAGATTGTGGAAATGATTTATATAGATTTGGAGGGGCAATGTAATGGAAGAATCCCCTCCTTTGTTATGAAATTTTATATATGTGATAGTCCTTTATGACATAAGAAAGAAGGAAAATGTATTGTCATTCATCACCACGTATTACCCGCTGTTTATGCTTTGTGTTTTGTCTTTGTTGTATGTGATGTATCGTATTCAGCCGATGGCCTCTACGATTAAAAAAATCACCATTGTGCTCTGTGTGTTAACAAATGCCGCATACATTTGCTGGCGTCTCTTCTTTACACTGCCGCATGAAGGTACATTTAATATTGTGATGGGAATTTTGCTTGTTGCCTGTGAATGTATTGGATTTTTACAGCTGCTTGTGTTTTATACACTTGTTTGGAAGCCTTCAAATCGGAAACAAGTCATGATCAGTGATCTTGACAGGCTGCCAACAGTTGATATTTTCATAGCTACATATAATGAACCAATTGAAGTGTTAAAACGCACGGTTGCAGGTTGTTTGAATCTGTCTTATCCAAAAGGCAGCGTCCATATTTATTTATGTGATGATGGCAAGAGGGAGTCTGTGAAGCAGCTTGCTTCTGAGTTTGGTGTTCATTATCTGACAAGAACTGATAACAAGTTTGCTAAGGCGGGGAATTTAAACCATGCGATGTCTCAAACGAATGGGGAGCTGATTCTCACACTTGATGCTGATATGGTCCCGCTTCCTGCCTTTTTAGAAAAGACAGTGCCTTACTTTCATGATGGAGCGACTGCATTTGTTCAAGTTCCACAAGCGTTTTATAACGAAGATCCTTTCCAATATAATATGTTCTCGAAGGATCGAATTCCAAATGAGCAGGACTTCTTCATGCAAACCCTCCAAGCTGGTAAAGATCGATTTAATGCGGTCATGTATGTCGGGAGTAATACGGTATTTAGAAGAACAGCATTAGAGGAAATTGGCGGATTTGCTACTGGGGTAATTACAGAAGACATGGCGACAGGAATGCTTCTCCAAGGGAAGTTCAAATCTGTGTCTGTCGGAGAGGTATTAGCTGTTGGTCTGGCACCTGAAAGCTGGCTTGATCTGTTAAAGCAGCGAGACCGGTGGTCGAGAGGGAACATTCAGTGTGCCCGTAAGTTTAATCCATTGAAGGTTCGCGGCTTAACGCTTATGCAGCGCGTTCTTTATTTAGATGGCATTGTGTATTGGTTTAACGGTTTGTTTAAAATGATTTACATTCTTACACCGATATTGTTTTTATTATTTGGTATTCAAAGTTTCTGGGCCGATTTTCAGTCCATTTTCATGTTTTGGCTGCCGGCGTTCTTTAGTTCGTATTTAGCGTTTAAACTGGTGTCGAATCAAAAAAGAAGTATGTTTTGGAGTCATATTTATGAAAGCTCTATGGCATTCCATCTGGCTGGTGTGGCTTTAAGTGAGCTGTTTTTGAAGAAGAGGGTTGAATTTCTTGTCACGCCGAAGGGAATTCAAACGGACAAGAGACATTTCCATTTGAAAACGATGATTCCTCATTTGATCTTCTTGCTGCTCTCATTGCTTGTCCTTGTGAAAATAGGATACGATATGAAAGTAAATGGGACGATGAATGCTGATCTCACGTTGATTAATATTTTTTGGGTACTTTATAACGGTGCAGGCCTGTTCATGGCACTCATTGTGGCGTTTGATCGTCCGCGTTATCGAAAATCAGAGCGGTTTGTCATTGAAAAAGAGGGGCAGCTCCGTTCTGATCATCAAGATGAGTCGATTGCTTGTTTTCTACTAGATATGAGTGATTCAGGTGCACGTCTATCCATTCCATTGGATCAAGCTTCTTCTCTAAATCAAGGACAAATGCAATTATCCTTTTCAGAGAATGAAAGTGTGGCATGTGATGTGGTCTGGAGTCATCCGGAGGGAGACAAGCTGATGGTTGGTGTGGCTTTTACTAACACAGAAAAATCACAGTACCTATCACTGATCCGCTTCTTATTCACACGAGAGCACGTATCGATAACGGATCGTGAGAAAAAATCCTATGCTGTTCGGACATTTCTCCGCTTTGTAAGAGAAACGGAGAAAGTACCAAAGGCTATTCGGCGCAAATGGATGAGAAGACCATTGCAAGGTGTGGCAGGCACGCTAGTCTATGAGGACCGGTTAGAAGAGAAGGTGCCGGTGAATATACATGATATTAGTTTATCTGGGTGTAAAATCGAGTCTGAAGCTTCAATTGAATTACATGACAAAGTGCTAATCACCATTGATACAGAATCTCTGACAGAGCAGCCGGCGATTGTGGTTTGGACATCACAAAAACGCGGCCGCACAATAGCCGGACTCAAGTTTGTTCAGCCTGAAATCAAGCAGATAGAAGAAAGAGAGGGAGTGGTTTCTTGAAATCCAAAAATGGCGGTTACCTCTATTTACTATGGCTTCCTGTCATCATGGGAGCCGGCTACGGCATTTCGCTTTTAGTGCCATTTCTTCAGCCTGTACTGACACTTGGCATCGCAGGTCTTTATATTTTTATGTTTGGTGATTTTCAAGTAAGGCAGGTCAGGTATATTTTTATGTTCGTGTTTTTGATCAATGTCCTTTTTAGTGTGATGCTATTTTTGGGCATTTAAAAAAGTGCTTCCCGAGGCGGGGAGCACTTTTTGTTATTCTGCCATTTTTTCGAGGTTGCCGTTCCGGTCCATTTTAAAGGTTGGTGCGGCACTATCGTCTTCTTCAAACAAAACTAGTTTTCTTGCACGGTTCATGATTTTGACGAGTGTTTCATAATCTTCTTGAATCGTGAGCTGATCCTTTTCGAGCTTTTTCACTTCAGCTTCTAGCTGCGAGACTTTATGAGAAAGCTCATTGTTTTCTCGTTTTAAGCGGCTGTTTTCCATACGTAAGGCAGTGGATTGCTGACCATCGCCTTCATAACGGCGTAAGAAATCAATGATATCGTCGATGGTTAATTCTTGATGCTGCCTAAATGGATTCGCTTCCGGCTTTTTCTCTGCGGTATTTGGGGCAGGAGAAGCCTGTGACAATAAATGTGATAAACTAGCTAACTCTTCATTGTAGCTTTGATCCACAAACTGAAGCTGTTCGGCAGTTTCAGCAGCTGGTGCAAATGTTTCTTCCTTTGCTGGCTCCAATTCCTGTGAGAATTCCTCCTGAGTGACCGTTTCTTCTACTTGCGGCTGATAAAGTAATCGTTTTTTCGCAGGCTGGCCATTGCCAAGTGCGCGCATCCGTTGTTTTCGCTGTTTTTTGGCAAGTGCCAACGCTTTTTCATATTGATGCCTCACGACAGCGTTCCATCTAAATCCGCATGCTGCGGAGGTGCGGTTCAGCTTGTCTCCTACTTCTTCAAACGCATTTAGCTGCGTACTGCCCTCTCTGACGTGACGTAAGACGGTTTCTGCCAAGAGGAGATCATTTTCCTCTGACCAAGCATCTTGTCTTTGTTTTGACATGTGTTTAAACCCCCATATGATTTGATGGTATTAGATTAGCCAAGTTCATGATGGTTTATACAAGTTTGCTAAAAGGATAGTGGAAAATACTAGCTTTTATGTAAGCGCGTCATTGGGACGGCAAAGCGTCTTGCAAGTCCAGCCGCTTCGATGTACAATGTTGGGTGGTATATTAATCACGATTGGCTGTCCAACTGTTTCATATAGAATGAAGTATCATCATTGAAAGGAAGCGTAAGACCATGGCTAATGAGTTTCGCGTATGTGACGATTGTGATGCGACGAACCTAAAGACGTTATTGCCTCGACTCAAATCGGTTGACCCTGATGCAAAAATTGAGATTGGCTGTCAATCTTATTGTGGTCCAGGACGAAAAAAGGCTTTTGCGTTTGTGAACAATCGCCCATTATCCGCACCAACAGAAGATGAATTACTCGAAAAGGTTCAAAAAAAAGTCAAATAAATGTCACTGAATGTGTTCAGTCGACCTAAAAAGAGGTCCGTCCCTGTCAGGTCGGGCTTTTTACGTCCATGCAATCTTTGAGAACACATTCACCAGCAAATTCAAGGATGTTTTCGGGAAAAGTTACCCGATATAATAGAAACACGTCTTAAAAAAAGAGGGACGAAACGATGGCGTATCCAAAAGGTAAATTATCTGAGGAAAAGGTATTTAAAGATCCTGTGCACCGTTATGTTCACGTAAGGGACGCATTAATATGGGATTTAATAGGAACAAGAGAATTTCAGCGCCTGAGACGGATTAAACAGCTAGGAACCACGTATTTGACGTTTCATGGTGCAGAACACAGCCGATTCAATCATTCACTCGGTGTATACGAGATTGTGAGACGAATTGTGGATGATGTGTTTAAAGGGCGGCCGGAATGGGATGAAGGAGAGCGCGAGCTTGTACTTAGTGCAGCCTTGCTTCATGACCTCGGACATGGTCCATTTTCTCATTCCTTTGAAAAGGTCTTCCACTTAGACCATGAATCGTTTACAAGAGATATTATTTTAGGGCAGACGGAAGTCAATGAAGTGCTCCGCCGGGTGAGTGATGATTTCCCGAAGCATGTGGCTGAAGTCATTGCCAAAACGTATCAAAACAAACAGGTAGTTAGTTTGATCTCAAGTCAAATCGATGCCGACCGAATGGACTATTTGCAGCGTGATGCCTACTATACAGGCGTCAGCTACGGCCACTTTGATATGGAACGTATTTTACGTGTGATGCGCCCGAGAGAAGATCAGATTGTGATGAAGCAGAGCGGGATGCATGCGGTAGAAGATTATATTATGAGCCGTTATCAAATGTACTGGCAAGTCTATTTCCACCCAGTGACACGCAGTGCTGAAGTCATTTTAACGAAAATCCTTCATCGTGCAAAAGAGCTGCATGAAACGGGTTATATTTTTACACATGCCCCAGTTCATTTTTACTCAATCTTTGAGGGAAATGTCACCACAGAGGACTATATTAAGCTGGATGAATCTATTGTTTTATTTTATTTTCAGGCGTGGGAAGATGAAGAAGATCACGTGCTGGCCGATTTGTGCCGCCGTTTTATGAACCGCCGATTGTTCCAATATACAGAGTTTAATCCAAATGAAGAAATGACGAAATATTTCAAGCTGACCGCCTTGTTTAAGGAGGCAGGAATTGATCCTGACTACTATTTAGTGGTCGACTCGTCTTCTGACTTGCCCTATGACTTTTATAGACCAGGAGAGGAAGAAGAGAGGCTGCCAATTCACCTTTTGACGCAAAGTGGTCATATTAAAGAACTGTCGAGACAGTCAGATATTGTTGACGCCATTTCCGGTAAACGAAGAACCGATCATAAACTTTATTTCCCGATGGACTTAATTGTAGATATGTCGGAAAAAGCTGAAGAAAAGAAGGCGATCATGAAGCTGCTTGGTTTGGGATAAAGAAGTACTGAAAAAGGAGATGTCGGGAATTTGTTGAAAGAGCATGCAAAGTTGATGAAGGTATTCTCTGAATCAGGGGAAATCGTTGGACGGAAGAAGCTGCAAAAGATGATTTACATAGCAAAAAAGCTAGATTTGCCTTTTTACGAGAAATACGATTTTCATTTTTATGGCCCCTATTCAGAGGAGTTGACGCTCAGAATTGAAGAGCTGTGCAACCTTGGATTCTTGGACGAAATGAAGGAAAAAAAGGGCGGATACTATCAATATCGCTATTCGCTGACGGACAATGGGAAAGAGTTTCTCGATCAATGTGAAGTGGACATGCCTGACCTCAAAGCGCTGACGCAGCAGATGAACGAGCAATCGTCCCGTTTCCTAGAGCTTGTCTCAACGATTTTATATTTTGATGACCTGCCAGAAGATGAGATAAAGGAAAAGGTCTTCACCATTAAAAGCAAGCAGCGCTATACGGACGAAGAATTTGAGGCTGCCCTTGCTTATATTAATCAGTTGAAGGAATTGAACTAACGAGAAGAACCAGTATGTGATGGCTGATGGCTAGAACAGACTGGTTTTTATTTTGCACAGAAACAAGCCGACCGCATGGATCGACTTGTATTTTATGAATGGTGATAAGAGAATCTTGCTAAAAATTGTTTTGTACGTTCTTCTTTCGTCTGTTCAAAGACTTCTTCCGGCGTACCTGATTCGACGATGACCCCATCCTCCATGAAAATGACCCTGTCGGCAATATCGTAGGCAAAGCTCATCTCGTGGGTGACGATGATCATGGTGACACCGGTTTGTGCTACCTGTTTAATGACATCAAGCGTTTCTCCTACAAGTTCTGGATCTAATGCAGAGGTCGGTTCGTCGAATAAAATGACTTCTGGATTCAAAGCCAGTGCCCGTGCAATGCCGACTCGCTGCTGCTGTCCGCCAGATAATTGATGCGGATAGGCATCCTTTTTCTCTAGTAATCCGACCTTTGTGAGTAATTGGAGAGCTGTGTCATAGGCTTGATCTTTTGGTTGTTTACGGGCAATGACTAAACCTTCCATGACGTTTTCAAGTGCTGTTTTATGAAGAAATAGATCGTATTGCTGAAAGACCATGGCGGTTTTTCTGCGAAGTGCGAGAATGTCTTTAGGCCTTGCTTGATTGAACTTGACGGTCGTGTGATCAATGCTGATTTCTCCTTGATCTGCACGCTCAAGAAAATTCAAGCATCGCAGAAAGGTTGATTTTCCAGAACCGCTCGGACCTAAAATGACGACCACTTCGCCTCTTTCTACCGTTAAATCAATTCCTCTCAGAATCTGATTTTTACCGAACGCTTTATGCACCTGTTTGATATCAATCATGCCAATCGTCTCCTTTTGTTTTTGTGTCCATATTTCTCATATCCGGCTGTAATGGCTTCGATAGAGGCACACAGGGCCCAGTAAATCAGGGCAACTGCGATGTATGCTTCAAGATAACGATAGTTCACATTGGCTTTAATTAAAGCGCCGTTTAAAATATCGACCACAGACACCATAGAAACGAGAGAAGAGGCTTTGATTAAACTGATCAGCATGTTGTTCAGCATTGGAAGGGAGATGGGAAAGACTTGCGGTATGATGACCCTTCTTAAAACCTGTCTGCTGGTGAAACCAACGGATAGAGCAGCATCGAATTGTCCCTTTGGAATAGATGCAAGAGAGCTTCGAAATATTTCAGATAACCCGCTTACGGCATATAAAGTAAGGGCGAAAATGGCAATCCATCGTCTGTCCAAATCACTGAAACGAATCTGAAGAGAAAGAGATGCAGCCAAATGGTCCAGTGAATCGGAAAAAAGCAGATAAGATACGAGCAAAATCAGGACAACCGGAATTGCTTTAAAAATAGCCACAAACCATTTGAACAAGGGAGACAATACAGGCACCTGATAAAAACGGATAAGGGCAATACCAAATCCAAAGACAGAGCCAAATAATAGCGGGAGAAAGCCTAATAGCAATGTCGTTGGCAAATAATGAAGTGCGGCTATAAAGGCCTGCAGCATAAAGGCAACATCAAAATCCACTCAGATCGCTCCTTTCTTATGATGTAGTAAAGTCTCCGCCCAATATTTTCTTAGACAATTCAGCGAGCTTGCCATTATCAATTAGTTTTTGTAATGCTTGATCAATGTCTTTTTGAAGTTTCGTATTGTTTTTTTGATAAAGATAATACGTTTTAGATACGTTTACAGGCTTTCCAGAGGTGACTAGATTGGCATTAAATTGTTTGTTTAGCTTGTTGACGTCATACTTTGTGAGCAGGGCCGCATCGACTGTGCCATTTTGAAGGTTTTTGACGAGAATCTCGTTCCCGCCATCTCCGTAGACAATGTCAATTTTCCGATCATGCTTTTTGTTATATTGCTCAAGAAGATAAGCGAAATTACTTCCTGTAGAGGTGTGCACTTTGTGTCCAGCCAAATCGTCAAGGCTTTGAAAATCATGACCGGAGGCTTTATCAACAACCACATAGCTTGTATAATCTGTGTAGCCAACTTTTCCAAATAGATACTTCTTCTGGCGCTCATCATTGATTTCATATTGATGGGCAGCGAGATCTACTTTTCCAGCATCTAAAGCGGGCAGAATATTTTTGAATTCGAAGGATTCATATTTAAACTTATATTGTGGAAGCAGCTGATCCACTTCATCTAATACAGCCTTCTCATAGCCAGTTAATTTGCCGTTTTCATCTAAGTAAACGAAAGGCTGGTAAGCATTCCCTGTGCCAACGATGATTTCCTTCGCATCTGGATCATTATTCGCTGATTCTGCTTTGACTTCATTCGATTGTTCCGTATTTCCGCAGGCAGCAAGCAACAATGAGCCAAGTGTAAGCAGACCGATGATGTAATGTTTTTTGAATTGTTTGTTATTTTTCATGTGAAATCCTCCTCGTTTTACTTCGCACGCTTTTCGACTGTGAAAGCCGTTTCGGGTCTTTTTAAGGAAACGAATGTCGTCTGACGCTGTTTCCTTGTTTTCGGTGTATTGATCTGTTTTTCCAATAGGTCAAACGCTTTTTCCAGCAGCAGACTTAACAAAATAAAAATGACGGCAGCAATAAAGTATCCTTCTAATACGCGATAGTATAAAGCCCCTAATGTTTGAACCTTTCCTATAATATCCATCACGCCCAATGTGAAGGCGAGGGAGGTATTTTGTAATAAGTTGACAATGGCTACGCCAATATTCGGGAGCGCGATTCTACCTGCTTGAGGAATGAGTGTCCTTCTATAAATCTGCCATTTCGTCAGCCCAATTGAGGCAGCCGCTTCATATTGAGATGCTGGGACACTTGATAAGGCTGATCGGAATATTTCTGAAAAGTAGGCAGCTGTATTGAGTCCATATGTAATATAAAGAAAGATCAATTTGTTCCACATGGAGATATCAAGACCAATTGCGGCGAGCACACCTGGCAGACCATAAAAGACAATAAACATTTGAACCAGGATAGGCGTTCCGCGAATAAATGAGACATAGACTGCACTGAGTTGGTGCAGAACAGGAATGCGCTCAATTCGAAAATAAGCAAGGATGAATCCAAGAAAGCTGCCAATCAAAGTGGCAAATAAAACAATCAGCAAGGTTGTTGGAAGGGCTGATAATACTTTAGGAAAGAGTGTGACCACGTACTCCCATTTGAAAAACTCACCCACGTTGAATCACCTCCTATGTAGAAGTCGTTTCGACTTTTTCTTCTGCGGGTGGTGTCCCTAGAATGTCTGGATCAAAGCGTTCAGGGATAAGCACTTTATACATCAAAACACCTAAATCTCCATTTTCAGCCTCGCGTTCAATATATTTTGTATATCCTTTTCGTTCGTACATCTCTAAAAGCCAAGGGTGTTTCCGGCCAGAAGTGCCCAGTGTATATGCAGGCGCTTTATATGTCTGCCGAAGCAAGGTGTTTTCTACATAATCGAGCAGCTTATTTCCAATCCCTTGACCGGCTAAATCAGGAGCTGTCGCAAACCACCAAACAAATGGATAGCCTGAGACCGGCTCAGTGCTTTCCCAAGGAAAACGTATGGTGATGGTAGATATGAGCCGGCCGTCTCGTTCTAATACAACAGCAGCGGACTGTTTAATGTTTTCTGTGACCATTTCAAGTGTGGCGTTCGTGGATGGCCAATCGATGCCCATTTCACCAAGCGGTTTAAATGCACTGGACAGCAATTCTAAAAAAGCTGGTGCATCTTCTTCGGTAGCGATGCGAAAAATATCTCGACTCATGACAAACCTCCATTCAAAATGTAATGTCAGATTAACGCTTTTCTTAAAGTCTCGATATCTGGATTCAGCAATGCTTGATACACGTGGGAATCATGGCTGATCTCAACTACAGGCACATAGCGGACACCGTATTTTGCTTCTAAAATGTTTCTGTAATCGTCATGCTCTGTGACATCAATCGTTGAAAAAGGAATCTGCTGTTCGTTGAAGTAGGATTGAATGTCCTTGCAATAACTGCATCCATTTTTGCTCCATAAAATGATTTTTTGACTATTTGACATTAGACGTTCACCTCTTGATTGATTGGTTTTTGGTTTGTTTGTTCTTGATCAAGTGCTTCTTTTAATAAAGTGATAGACTTGATCCTTTTATCAATATCTACGATCGGCGACAGCACGATGAATTCATCGATATCGTATGACTCGGATAGCTCAGTCAGCCTGTGATGAACGGTTTCTTTTGTGCCAGCGGTGTAGCCGGTTTTTTGTACGTGAATGTTGTAGTGTTCCTTCTCCGTTTCTTTCACCAGTTTTTCTGCATCCTCTAACGATGTGACATTCAGCTTCCTTCCATCGGAAAAGGAGACCTTTACTGTTTCCTTTTGTTTGATGTGCGAGAGTGCCTGTTCGTGATCCTCAGCTACAGAAACGGTGATGGCAAGAAGGAACTGCTGGTGGGTGCCCGCTTTCTGATATGTTTGGAAGATCTCTCTTGTTTCTTTTAATAAGGCTTCATCTCCATTAATAAAGAAGGCAAACACAAAGGAGATACCAAGTTTTGCTGCGAATTCAGCGCTCTCCGTACTTCCCCCTAAAAGGAAGATGTCGGGTGATATACGCGGGATGGGCTGAGCATTCAAGTCATTTGTGTGTTCCGTCAGATAGGTGTTGAGATCCACTAATTTTTGAGAAAAATCCTTCCGTGACGCCTGGTAATCTTCCTGAAGAGCTTGTGTCGATAGGTTCAGTCCTCCCGGTGCTTTCCCAACACCTAAATCGACCCTTCCAGGCGCTAATGATGCCAGGACGTGAAATGTTTCAGCCACCTTAAACGGACTGTAATGCTGAAGCATGACGCCACCAGACCCAATGCGTATGTTGTTTGTTTTTGCTAAGAGATAGCCGGCGAGAGCTTCAGGGGAAGAACCTGCTACTTGAGGGTTATTGTGATGTTCAGACACCCAAAACCTGTGATAGCCAAGCTGATCCGCTGCTTCAGCCAATCTGACAGTATGCTGAATGCCCGTCTCTGCGTTCTCGTTTTCACCGACAAGGCTTTGATCAAGAATACTAAGGGTGAACGACATTGGCTGTTCCTCCTATCAGACTTTGATATTGAGATAATGCGAGGTTTAACCTGTTTGCGGCATCTGAATCAAGTAAATAATCACCTGATTCCTGCTTTGTGACCTGTTGATCCACGACATACACGCCAGATTGAACAACCGTTGCACCAAGTTGATGAATAATCGGTTTAAGAGCATATTCAATGACGAGCAGGTGACCGTAGGTTCCTCCTAAAACGAATGGAAGGACGGGTTTTCCTTGCAACGCTTTCTGTGGAAGTAAATCTAAAAACGTTTTTAAAATACCGGAAAATGACGCTTTGTAGACAGGCGTTAATACAATGACACCGTCACTCTCATTCACAAGTTCAATCGCCTTGACAATCTCTTCGTTTGAAAAGTCCGCACGTATTAGTGCGCTGCTAGGCAGCTGGTGAACTTGAATGATATGTACATCGATTCCATTGATCGTTAAATGCTGCTGAACATGCTGCAGAATACCGGTTAATCGAGATTGGACGGAATGTCCGCCTGCTATAATCGTTACTTTCTTCAATTCGTCTCCTCCATTTCACATAATTCCTTCTAAACAACTTGGAATAGTTGATAATATAAATTATAATAAGGCAAACCAATTGAAAAGTATAATTAGTAATCATAAATACACGATTCAGTTATTTAAAATATAGAGAAAAGAGGGGTTTTTATGGAGATTCGTGCGATCCGCACCTTTGCCACCATCGTGAAATATGGGAATTTTTTAAAAGCAGCAGAAGCACTGAATTATTCTCAGCCAACCATTACCTTGCACATCAAGCATTTAGAAGAGGAAATTGGAGAGAAGCTTCTAGAGAGAGGGAAGACCTTAAAGTTAACAGCATCAGGACAGCTTTTTTATGAAAGAGCCAATTCTTTACTCAATGAATATGAGAAACTGACGAAAACGCTCCAAGATTTAGAAGTGGGCATTGCGGGATTAATTCGCATCGGTGTTTCTGAGCCTACTGCCAGTTTAGAATTCCCGGCGCTCCTTGCAGAATTCAAGGAAAGGTTTCCGAATGTAGAATTTTCTGTGCAAGTAGCAGATGCAAATACACTGAGTTCCTTGCTTTCCCATGATGAGATTGATTTTGCGATTTGCGGCGCACCAGAAGCTTCGATGGAAAATAGCTAATAAGCCGCTTTTTCAAGATGATATCGTCCTGCTGGTCCCGTCTTCCCATCGATTGGCGGAAAAAGAGGCAGTGGAGGTAACAGATTTAGAAAATGAGACCATAGTATTCACACCGCACAATTGCCCCATTCGCATTCAAATTGAACAACAAATCGTCGATGGCATTGGGACAAATTACAAGAAATTAGAGATTACTAGCAGCATGTCCCATAAACACTATGTTCAGGCGGGCTTAGGAGTTTCTCTGTTTACACGAACGGCACATTCTTTTACACTCCCAGGTACGAAGGTATTAGAAATAAAGGGCATTCAAGTTTCCCCGCCAGTTGGTCTATTGAGGAAAACAAATGATACGCCTGGAAGAGCTGTGCTCCAGTTTATTGATCTCATTGAAAATCGATTGCACCAGCACCAACCATCATAAAAAGAGGGGTTAGCCTTTATGCTAGCCCCTCTTTCAAGTTTATTTCACTGTTTGTTTCAGAAACTGATTCTTCTTAATGGGCAGACCCAAGTTTTCGCGAAGGGTATGAGCTGGATAATTTGGGTCGTAATATCCTCTTTCGACTAATATCGGAATGACGTGCTCCGTCCATTCGGATAAACCACTAGCTAAAATCGGAGCGCCAAAAATAAATCCATCTGCGGCATCCTCTTCGATCCATTGAATTAATTTGTCAGCTACTTGTTCATAAGTGCCGAAAAAGGCACTTTTAGGCGTGGTCACTTGTAAAGCGACTTCTCTTAAGGTCAGGTTTTGTTCTTTGGCCATTTTCTTAATGGAATCTGTTGTGGATTGGAAGCTGTTTGACCCAGCGTCACCTATATCCGGAAAAGGTCCATCAAGCGGGAATTGACTGAAGTCCAAGTGGTCAAAGAATCGGCCCAGATAATGCAGAGCTTCTTCAATAGAGACTAGATGTTTAATGGCTTCATATTTTTCTTCTGCTTCTTCGACTGTTTTCCCTGTAATCGGGTGGATGCCAGGGAATATTTTAATATCAGATGGTTTTCGACCAAACGCCTCGGCTCTATTTTTCACGTCGCGGTAATAGGCTTTTGCCTTTTCGAGTGAATCGGCATTTGTAAATACAGCGTCTGCTTCTTTTGCGGCTAGATCTTTTCCAGCCTCTGAAGCGCCTGCCTGGAAAATCACGGGCTGCCCTTGTTCAGAGCGTTCAATATTTAAAGGACCTTTGACAGAAAAGTGTTTTCCATGATGGTTTAAAGTGTGCAATTTATCTCGATCGAAGAAAACCCCCGTTGAACGATCCCTTACAAAAGCATCTTCTTCCCATGAGCTCCAAAGCCCGTTCACTACATGTAAGTACTCTTCTGCAATTTCATATCGAAGTGAGTGGCTTGGGTGCGAACGGATGATGTGATTTTCAGCAGAGCCCTCTAATGGGGAAGTCACAACATTCCAGCCTGCCCGGCCTTTACTTAATTTGTCCAAGGAAGCAAATTGTCTGGCAATGGTAAAGGGCTCACTGTATGAAGTGGATACAGTACCCACAAGTCCAATCTGTTTGGTGACTGTGGCAAGCGCAGATAAGATGGTTAATGGTTCAAATCGGTTCAAGAAATGAGGAATTGAATGTTCGTGGATATATAAACCATCTGCAACAAAAACAAAACGGAAACCCGCTGATTCTGCCTTTTTTGTCATCGCTTGATAATAATCAATGTTAACACTTGCATCTGCTGGAACCGATTCATCCTTCCATGCATTCATGTGACCCCCTGGGCCATGTAACATTAATCCAAATTGTATGTGCTTTTTTCCAGTCATGCCGATCGTCCCTTCTGTTTGAGGTAGCAATGTTTTATGTCCTTCATCATAAGGCAGAACCGCAGAGAAGTATAATTGGTATCAGTAAAGTGTGACTTTATCTTTTCTAATATCATTTTTTGTTTCTTTTAGATGTGTCGTTAGGTCCATGATATGATTTCTTGAAAAACATGGATGTTTACTAAGTAAATGACCCAGACCAAAAGCGCTATTTTTCGATAAAATGTGTGTCAAAATATCTGAAAAATTAGTGAAAATGACGTAATTCGACTTTTTTTCTGTGCATCTAATTCCCTGTTTTTGACTGAAGAGAAGGAAAATGGTGAATTTTCAGTGAATATATAACTTTGTGAAAAACAAAGGAGGGATAGGAATGAAAAAGCGTTCAGTCTTTTTGTCATTTTTATTGGTAGGTAGTTTGTTACCGGGAGTAAGTTCAGCTTCAGCACCAGTAGCGAGTGCGGGTCATGGGCATGATCATGGTCATGCGCCGTTCGAAACCCATATTGGTGAGGGGTTGCCAAAAGCAAACAGTTTTAAAGATTTGACGGCAGCACCTCCAATTGAACGAGATGTGACAACAAAGGTATTAGATGAGTCTGGTAAGCAGGTAGGCTCAAGAACCTTTAAGGCCAATACAGGAGATTCAATTTCAACAAAAGCAAGTACAGGCAGTCAGAAGGTCACTGTCTATGCGGTTGCTGATGCGCAGTATCGTGCGAAATATAGTGACTGGCAAACACGGATTGTCAACATCATCGAGCAAGCAGATGTCACGTTTAACCGTGATCATGATGTGGACTTTGTCGTACAAGCAGTAGGATCTTGGACGTCTTCGGGATCAAATTCATCACAAATTCTTTCCAACCTTGCGCGCAGTTTTGATGGCAGAGGATACGACTTTGTCACTGGATTTACAGCAAATCCAAACTTTGATGCTGGCGGAATCGCTTATGTCTACAATAGTGCACCAAGTGGAAGTGCATTCGCCGTGAACCTTGACCAAGGAACAGCGAATACAGCAAAAGCGGCTACACATGAATACGGCCATAACTTTGGCTTACCGCATGACCCTCAAGGAAGCGGCATTGTCTGCTTAATGAATTATGATTATTCCTACACAGTTGACTACTTTGATGCGGCTCATAAAAATCAAGTGAACCGTAATAAAGCTTGGTACAGATAAGAAAGAAGACAAAAGGACAAACACCTTATGGGTTTGTCCTTTTTATATGCTTACAGGTCGCTCATTCGCTTTCCTGCTACGGCATAGTGTTCTTTTTTCATTTCTTCAATAATAACAGAGACTTTTTCTGCACCTGCGCCTGTTGTTTCAACAACAGCATCAGTGACTTTCTCCACAAGCGCTCTTTTTTGCTCGTCTGTTCTTCCTTCAAGCATTTGTACGGTGACAATCGGCATGGCGAAAACCTCCTTTTTCCTTTAATGCTACGCTTCCCTTTAGTTTAAGGGACTTCTTATAGTATACTGAATGAAGTAAATCATTGTATAGAAAGAAAGAGGGATTCATGCCTTTGAACCAATTTCTTGTTTATCCATTAGAACTTATTCCATATGTCGCCATTACGCTTGTTGTTGCATTTACGATGCACGAGCTGGCACATGCATATGTTGCGTACCGTTTCGGAGACCCGACGGCTAAGAATCAAGGGAGACTGACGTTAAATCCACTGAAGCATCTCGATATTTTCGGGACGATTTTGATCTTTGTGGCGGGGTTTGGCTGGGCGAGACCTGTACCAGTGAATCGTTACCATTTTAAAAAACCGCGTTTAGCAGGGATTTGTGTCTCTATTGCTGGGCCATTAAGTAACTTAGTGCTGGCGTTTTTGGGCTTTCTTGTGTATGTGCTTCTTCAGAAGTTTGGCGGGGAATGGATCATGCGTTTTGAGCCGGGAGTCGATAATTTCTTCTTAATCTTTATTAACTTAAACGTCATCTTGTTCCTATTTAACTTATTGCCGCTTCCGCCGCTTGATGGATATCGTATCATTGAGGACGTCGTCAGTCCTAGTATTCGTGCGAAAATGACGCAATTTGAACAATATGGGATCATTATTTTTCTCATATTCGTGATCACACCGCTGGGTCAGTTTGTGTTTGGTCCATTGATCGGAATGCGGGATCAAATCATATACTGGTTTAATCTTATTTTGAAGCCGCTGCTTTAGGAGGTTTAATGAATGGAAGGTAAAAAGAAGAAACCAATTGGTTTTAACATCATTAAAAAAACAGATGCAACCGACGGACATGGAGGCTTTGGGGCAGGTGCCCTCAGTCTTGATAATATCTCGCCAGTCATCATTGATGTAGAGGAAAAGGAAGCTGTCATTGATATTGGTGCCATGCATGCAAGAAGTGCCGTCGAAAAAGGAATTAAATTTTTGAAAACAAAAGAAGAGGTGCCGAACGGAAAGCCTTA
Source organism: Bacillus sp. 11B20 (assembly GCF_056098985.1). Classification (NCBI taxonomy): domain Bacteria; kingdom Bacillati; phylum Bacillota; class Bacilli; order Caryophanales; family Bacillaceae; genus Bacillus; species Bacillus sp. 11B20. The sequence goes on along the minus strand of NZ_JBLZWZ010000009.1, from coordinate 665,716 downwards.
TTGGCTCGTATGGGTGACGATTGACCGCAGAGAAGAAGGGCCTTATTATGCAGGTGTGACGGCTTGTGAAATGACCGTTGACCGTTCGATTCGCCGCGGGTATAAGTCACTTCCAGAGCATGTGAATTTAATGGATAAATCGATGAAGCGAAAAATCGTCGTGAGTCATATGGATGACGTATCCAAAAAGGTGCTGGCTGATTTCTTAAAAGGTCATAATGAAGCACTATGGGACGCATCGACAGATGAATTAAAAGAAGGATTGTCTGTCCCTGAATAATTGTGAAATTTTTGTGAAGAATGGCGGATCACTACCAAATACATCCGTTTTTTGAGTAAACTGGTGTTAAAGCTAGGACATGGAGAATCCCGAGATATTGATCTCGGGGTTTTTCATGTCTTTTTTTAACGTTTCAGCCACTTTTCCCACCATTTCTTTGGCTTTTGATCTTGAACTGGTTCCTGTTCAGAGGCTTTGTCCTCAGCACCATAGCAGACACCTGTCGGCTCTGTTCCTTCTATAAAATAGGTGAATACCTTTGATTCACATCCTGGTCCTGCGAGATCGCCAGTTTTTGGATTGATATATACCCCTTTGACACCGTCAGGCGGCATGAAGGAGGAGGCTGGCTGCTTCGAGAGGGCTGATTCCATAAAAGAAGCCCATATTTTCTTTGCATAGGCTGTTTCTTCGACTGAATCAATGGTGCGTCCTTTATCATAGCCAGTCCATACTCCTGTGACGAGCTGGGGAGAGAAGCCGATCATCCAGCTGTCGGCTCCTGTTGTCCCGGATTTTCCTCCGTATGTTCGTGTAAGGTCCTTTATAATGGTGCGGCCAGTGACACTTGTATAGCCGTTTAATTGATCGTTGAACATTCCTGACATCATATCGGTGGTGACAAAGGCTGCTTTTTCATCTAGGATTTGTTCTCGTTTTTGTTTCTCTTCAAAAAGCACATTGCCTTTTGCGTCGGTTACTTTCGTAATAAAGGTTGGTTTGACGTGTTTTCCGCCATTAACCAGCATGGCGTAAGCGTTGGTCATTTCAATGGGTTTCACAGGAGACGTGCCTAGAGCAAGAGATGGTACTTGATCTAGTTTCTCCTTGATTCCAAATGTCTTGCCAGCACGTACAAGCTGCTCCATTCCTAAAAATAGATGGGTCTTTACAGCGTAAATATTATCAGACAGCGCTAAAGCTTGTAGCATTGTAATGCCGTCATTGGCGTAATAGCCGTGATAATTGCTTGGTGAATAAGCCGCACCGCTGCCTTGATCATCCAGTTCAAACACCGTTTCCTCACTGCGCATGACGGTTGCGGGTGTAAACCCGTTTTGCAAGGCAATGTAATAAAGAAGGGGTTTCATGGTTGAACCGGGCTGCCTTTTTGCTTGTGTCACCCGGTTGAATGGACTTTTCTCATAATCTCTCCCACCTATGAGGGCAAGTACATGGCCTGTTTGAGGATGGATGGCGGCAAAGCCAATTTGGATATCTGATTTGGAATCCATCGTGTTTTTTAACGTCTTTTCTGCGATTTTCTGTAATTTTGGATTAAGGGTCGTTTGGATATGAAGTCCATAGGTTTCGATCTGTTCCTCTGTTAACCCCAAGCTTTGTTTCAACTCTCGAATCACATCGTCATAAAAATATGGGGCTTGCTTTGCTTGCAGCTGCTTCTTCTGCAAAGGGCGATAGGACAGCTTTTCTTTCGCAGCGTCATTGGCTGCTTTTTTCGTAATCATGCCATCCTCTTGCATTTGTCTCAAAATCATATTCTTTCTTGCGCCGGCTTTCTCCTCATTCACATAAGGGGAATAGAGAGAAGGCCCCTTTGGGATACCGGCAAGAAGGGCAGATTCAGCGAGGGTTAAGTTCTTTGCTTTTTTTCCGAAATACAGACGTGACGCTGCTTCCACACCGTACGCTCCGTGACCATAATAAATGGTGTTCAAGTATCCTTCTAAAATCTCATCTTTTGTATAGTTTTGCTCTAAACGAATCGTGTAAAAGGCTTCATTCCACTTCCGCTTCCACGTTTTATCATGATCTAAATACAGATTTCGTGCATATTGCTGGGTGATCGTGCTGGCACCTTGTACCTTAGCCATGGCACGAATATCGGCCACCGCAGCACCTGCCATCCGTTTCACATCAAAGCCATGATGCTCATAAAAGGTTTTATCTTCAACAGCCACAACAGCCTGTCTCATATGAGGAGACATATTCTTTAATGGCACCCAATATCTCTTTTCTCCAAAACTGGATTCTCCAAGCTTTGACCCATCAGCTGCATAAATGGTCGTGGATTGGGGAACTTGAACAGAAGGGGCACCTTGCCATTTAGCTATTAATAGAATCGTCAAAAAGACAGTGCCTGCAAATAGAAAAGCGAGCAAGCCGATAAAAAAACAGGCTCGAATCGTTTTCACGGTCATGCGGATTCTTTTATTACTCATGATTGTGTCCATGCAAAGCCCCCATTTTGACGGTTTTTTATCAGTATGGAACAAAGAAAACCGTTTTAAACAAGCGATTGCAGGAGCACCTTAAAAAATGAAGAGAACTCATGCGGTTCTTTACAATTTGATATGAATCCACTATACTTTTTTCTTGGACAATCGATATAGTCAAAGCCGATAAAAGGCGCTAACAATAGATGTTTGTTTATTATTGGATGAGAGGAAGATGAACAATGAGCGAACTTTGGTATACAGAGAAGCAAACGAAGAATTTTGGTATTACATTGAAGGTGAACAAAACCCTTCACACAGAACAAACAGACTTTCAGCATTTAGAAATGGTGGAAACAGAAGAGTTTGGCAATATGCTGTTTTTAGACGGCATGGTGATGACATCTGAGAAAGATGAGTTTGTATACCACGAAATGGTGGCTCATGTTCCTCTTTTCACTCATCCAAACCCGGAAAATGTTCTTGTCGTAGGCGGAGGAGACGGCGGTGTCATTCGTGAAATCCTCAAACACCCTAGTGTGAAAAAAGCGACACTTGTTGATATTGACGGAAAGGTCATCGAATACTCGAAAAAATTCCTTCCTTCTATTGCTGGGAAATTAGACGATCCTCGTGTAGATGTCAAAGTCGGAGACGGTTTTATGCACATTGCTGAAGCTGACAACGAGTATGATGTGATCATGGTGGACTCAACTGAGCCGGTTGGACCAGCTGTGAACCTATTCTCTAAAGGATTTTACGCAGGAATCTCAAAGGCACTCAAAGAAGACGGTATTTTTGTTGCACAAACGGACAACCCTTGGTTCACACCGGAGCTGATTACAAATGTACAGCGTGATGTAAAAGAAATTTTCCCAATTACGAAGCTTTACACAGCGAATATTCCAACGTATCCAAGCGGTCTTTGGACATTCACCATCGGTTCTAAAAAATATGATCCACTTGCTGTAGAAGACAGCCGTTTCTTTGATATTGATACGAAATATTACACAAAAGAATTGCACAAAGCGGCATTCGTTCTGCCGAAATTTGTGAGCGACTTAATCAAATAAATCAAGCGAAATGGGAATGCGCAAATGACAGTTTGCGCATTTTTTGAAGCGTAAAAGGAGGAATCTTGCATGAGATTCGACGAGGCTTATTCAGGAAAAGTGTTTATTGGAAGTCATCCGACATGGGAAGATGCAAAGGTCATTTTATACGGCATGCCGATGGACTGGACAGTCAGCTACCGCCCAGGTTCACGTTTCGGTCCGAACCGCATTCGTGAAGTATCGATCGGTTTAGAGGAATACAGCCCTTATTTAGATCGTGAGCTGCACGAGGTGCCATTCTTCGATGCGGGTGACATCCCACTTCCTTTTGGGAATGCACAAAAGAGCTTAGATTTAATTGAAGAGTATGTCGACAGTATTTTAGAAAAAGGAAAGTTTCCATTAGGAATGGGCGGCGAGCATCTTGTGTCTTGGCCGGTTTTCCGTGCGATGTATAAGAAATACCCTGATTTGGCGATCATCCATATGGACGCACATACAGATCTTCGTGAGGAATATGAGGGTGAGCCACTTTCACATTCAACACCAATTCGTAAAGTTGCAGGACTTATTGGAGCTGAAAATGTATTTTCTTTCGGCATCCGTTCTGGAATGAAAGAAGAATTTGAATGGGCAAAAGAAGCGGGTATGCACATTTCTAAATTTGAAGTGCTGGAGCCATTGAAGCAAGTATTGCCAAAGCTAAAAGGGCGTCCAGTATATGTGACGATCGATATTGATGTACTTGACCCAGCCCATGCACCTGGTACAGGAACGGTAGATGCTGGCGGTATTACATCAAAAGAGCTGCTTGCATCCATTCATGCGATTGCAGGATCTGACGTCAAAGTCGTTGGGGCAGACCTAGTCGAGGTAGCACCTGTATATGATCACTCTGACCAAACAGCGAATACAGCGAGTAAGCTTTTACGCGAAATGCTGCTTGGGTTTGTGAAATAATCAGTTGATAGAGGAGCTTGTCATCTCATGTGGACAAGCTCTTTTTTTACATTGATCAAACTTAAAGGAGGCAGCTCATGTTTTCGTCAATATTGATGGTGTCCCTCGCTTTATGCGTATTAGCGGCAGGCTTTCTCACACTGAAACGAGAGCTCGCAGCTGATCCGCCTGTTTTTGCTTCTAAAAAGGAAGCAAAGGAGGAGTTAGTTGGTTTATTTCAGGATCGGGGCTTTTTCTATCTGACGGCCATAGCGTTATTCATGCAGGTGGTATTTAAGAAGAATCAAATCGCACCAATTGATTTTTTTCAGGCATTTTTGGCAAGTTCAGGCATACAGGCTCTTTTTTATTTACTGAAAAGAAAAGACTTAGGCGTAAAGGCTGGACTTGTCGTATTGGTCAGTTGCATTTTTCTTTTTTTCTAAAGGGATGGCTGAAGATGAAAAACGAAGTTTAATCACCGTGAAGAAGAGAAATGATGGTATGATAGGCGATCATGAATATGGTATACTATTTTAGTTAAACGGGTCTTAGCAAAGGAAGTGCAAAATGACACAAAACCAAATTTCAATTCATGTAAAGTCAGTGATGAAACCAGAGACGGAGCCGGCTGAAACGATCGAATTCCGCACGACTGGAACGTATCAAGAGAAGAATGACAAAACGTATCTCACTTACCATGAAGAACATGAAATGGGTCAAGTAAAAACCGTTGTGAAAATGAGTGAAAAAGAAATTTTTGTCATGAGATCAGGGGCTATTCAAATGAAGCAGCGCTTTCTCATTGGAGAAACGACCGTCACACATTACACAATGCCATTCGGTACACTTCAGTTAGATGTGCACACACATGGCATTGATCTCGATGTGGACAAGGGACTGCTGCACATTACGTACGATATGCTGACAGGAGAAGATCAAAAGCATTTACATACATTATCGATTTCGTATAAGGAGGATTTACGTTCATGAATATCGCAGAACAGGTCAAAGATGCGTTAAAAGAAGAAATCATTGCGGCAGTCGTCAAAGCAGGACTTGCCGATGAAAGCCAGGTGCCAGATGTCCTTTTAGAAGTGCCGAAAGACAAAACTCACGGTGATTACTCTACCAACATGGCGATGCAGCTTGCCCGCATTGCGAAAAAAGCACCTCGTCAAATCGCAGAAGACATCGTCAATGCGTTTGATAAAGGGAAAGCTTCCATTGAAAAACTGGATATCGCAGGTCCAGGATTCATTAACTTTTATATGAACAATCAGTATTTAACAAAGCTGATTCCAGCTGTCCTTGAAGCAAAAGAAGCTTATGGCGAAACGAATACAGGCGGCGGTCAAAAGGTGCAAGTCGAATTCGTCTCAGCCAACCCAACAGGTGACCTTCACCTTGGACATGCCCGCGGAGCAGCTGTAGGAGATTCCCTTTGCAACATCCTTGATAAAGCAGGGTTCGATGTGAGCCGTGAATACTATATCAACGATGCAGGGAATCAAATCAATAATCTCGCTTTATCTGTCGAAGCACGTTATTTTGAGGCACTCGGTCTTGAAAAAGAAATGCCTGAAGACGGCTACAGAGGGGAAGACATCAAAGGCATCGGACAAAAGCTTGCGGATGAATTTGGTGACCGTTTCGTTCATGAACCGGAAGAAGAGCGGATGAAGTTCTTCCGTGAATACGGATTGAAATACGAATTAGAGAAATTACGTGTAGACCTTGAGAATTTCCGTGTGCCATTTGATGTATGGTATTCAGAAACCTCTTTATATGAAAACGGAAAAATCGAACTAGCGCTGGAAACACTTCGTGAAAAAGGCTATGTCTTTGAAGAAGACGGAGCAACGTGGCTGCGTTCAACTGATTTTGGCGATGACAAGGACCGTGTGCTGATTAAAAAAGACGGCAGCTTCACTTACCTGCTTCCAGACATCGCATATCATAAAGACAAATTGGACAGAGGCTTTGACCAGCTTATTAATATTTGGGGAGCGGACCATCACGGCTATATCCCTCGAATGAAAGCGGCGATCCAAGCACTTGGATATCCAGCTGGCAAGCTTGAAGTAGAAATCATCCAGCTTGTGCATCTTTACAAAAACGGTGAAAAGATGAAGATGAGTAAGCGTACAGGAAAAGCTGTCACAATGCGTGATCTCATTGAAGAAGTCGGCTTAGATGCGACTCGTTATTTCTTTGCGATGAGAAGTGCGGCGACACATATGGACTTTGACCTAGACCTAGCCATTTCTACGTCTAACGAAAACCCTGTGTACTACGCTCAATATGCGCATGCGAGAATTTGCAGCATGTTGCGTCAAGGAGAAGAAAAAGGCTACGAACCAAACCTTGAAAAAGCCGATTTCTCTCACATTCAATCGGAAAAAGAATACGATCTTCTGAAAATCATTGGCAGCTTCCCAGAAGTTGTAGCAGAAGCAGCTGAAAAGCGTATTCCGCACCGCGTGACGAACTATATTTACGACCTTGCATCAGCCCTTCACAGCTTCTACAATGCCGAGAAGGTCATCGATGTAGAAAACGAAACAAAAACAACAGCACGTCTTTCACTCATGAAAGCAACACAAATCACGCTCGCTAATGCATTAAAACTAATTGGTGTATCGGCTCCGGAAAAGATGTAATGAAATGAAAGAAAGCCCCACTCTATTGAATGAGTGGGGCTTTTTCATATAAAAAACCCGCTATCCTCAAGAGATAGCGGGTTTTGAAAATTATCCAAGCGTATTAATAATGTTAGAAATAGAATCAAATAATTGGCTAAGTACATCAGAGAACATAGAGTGCAGCCTCCCTTCGGTAAGCATGTAGTATGTGTGCGTCAAATGGAATTATCCAAGTGTGTTGATGATGTTAGAAATAGAATCGAATAATTGGCTAAGTACATCAGAAAACATATTTTTGCCTCCTCTCTTTTCTTTTTACATCTACTTAACGAAGGGAAAGAAGGGTTGGATCACTTTTTCTAAAAAATTTTTAAAAAAGATGGCGGCATAGAAAAAAGCACCGCCTATTCGGGTGCTTTTTTGCCTTTAGTTATGAATGAATGCGCAGCTTTATGTCTTCTCCTTTTGTACACGCTAGCTGAACGTTTCCGCCAATCGGCAAGGTGAAGACTGGCTGTGTATGTCCGATATCGACATCGTACATCACTGGGATGTGTTTGAGCATTGGGTGTTTATCAAGAATGAATCTTAAATGTTCCTCTGTCATCTTGGATTTCTTCTGAAAGCGTCCGATGATCAATCCTTTGATTGATTGTGCTTGCTGCAAGAGGGAGGTAAGGTCTCTGGCGAACGTTTCAGGGAACACCAGCTCATCATCCTCGACAAATAAGATCGCATCCTTTACATTCGGCATAAACGATGTCCCTTGCAGTAAGTTCAGTGTACAAAGATTTCCGCCATACAAGGTGCCTTCAGCTGTTCCTTCCTGATAAATCCCCCATGTTGTCGGATGAAACTGTCTGTTCGCTTGATCGAGATACCACGCATCATCACTCCATTTTGTCGATGGAATTACATCAAACGGTTCGCCGCCGTTCATCAAGCAAGCTTGAAACATGGCAGTCTGCTCCTCCTGTCCCTGCTCCATTTGAAAGCTTGAGAAATGGGGGCCAGAATATGTCACCATATCACATTTCGCTGTAATGGCGTTTGCAAGTGCAGTGATGTCACTATAGCCGCAAAGGACTTTAGGATGCTGACGGATCAAGTCGTAATCAATATAAGGCAAAAGTTCATTGCAGTTGAAGCCTCCGATGGCTGTTAAAATACCATCGACATCATTATCTCTGAACGCCTCATGCAGATCAGACAAGCGGTGTTCAATAGACGATGAGGAATGAAGGTCACATTCAAACACGTGCTGTCCCAAAGAGACAGTGAAGCCTAAAGACTCTAAACGTTTTTTCGCTTGAGAAATCCCTTCTTCTGATAAAATGCTGGCACTTCGGCTTGGGGCAATGACACGTATATGGCTCCCTTTTTCAAGAGGTGAGGGGGTATGCATAACAGATCTTCCTTTCCATCACATATTTCTCTATTATATCGGATCAAATAGCGCAAGTCTGTAAAGGCTAGGAGAAAGGAATGGGTCGTGCGTTTCATACAAGCTGTCCAAAGGGTATGGAAGAGAAAAAGACAGAATGAGGGCGGAGAATGTGAAAAAGAGAAGACTGGAATTTTTATTTTTATATTTTATGATATTCGGGGCATATGTGGTGTATTGGTGGACTGTGCCGGCATGGAGCGTTCAGCTGTACGCAGCGATTTATATCGCCATTATTTTATTTAGTATCGTCTCACTCATGCTGGAGAACCGTACATCACAGCACACGTTGTTATGGATATATGTGCTGGTTTTTTTCCCGATCATTGGTTATATGTTTTATCTGTTCTCAGGGCAGCTCTATGTAAAAGGTCATTTATTCAAATCAAAGAGAATGTATAACCGTGAAAAATTAAGAAGAATATCTGAGCTTGAGAGCAAGCCGGATGAATCACGTTTAACCGATAATCAGCGTGGTTTTTTTCAATACACAGAAAAAGCTACAGGCATGCATGTGAATACAAATAGTGATATGGACATTTTAAAGAATGGAGAGGAGACGTTTCCTCGAATTTTTGAAGAGTTAAAAAAGGCAAAATCATTCATTCATATTGAATATTACATGTTTAAATCTGATTTCCTCGGCCACCGGATGATGGAGATTTTGATTGAAAAAGTGAAAGAAGGGGTAGAGGTCCGCTTCATATATGATGCTGCGGGTAGCATTCGTTTCTCCCGAAAAGATATTAAACGCTTGAAGCAGGCAGGGGTTAAGGTCGCTCCTTTTCTCCCTTTAAAATATGGATTCTTTAACCAAAAATTCAATTTCCGAAATCACCGAAAAATCGTCATTATTGATGGAGAAACAGGGTTTGTTGGAGGATTAAATGTTGGCAAGGAATACGTAGGACGGGATGAAAAGATCGGCTTTTGGCGTGATACGCATGCCATGTTAAAGGGTGAGGCTGTTCAGACCCTTCACTCCGTTTTTATGCTCGACTGGGAATACGTATCAGATGAAGTATTAATTGATGATCCGAAGTATCATACGCCGCATCCTGTGACAGGAGAGGATGTCATTCAGGTTGTACCAACTGGACCTGATATGAAAGAAAGTATGAGTGATTTATATGATGCTCTCATTTCTAATGCGAAACAATTTGTCTGGATTGCCACACCTTACTTTGTACCAAACGAATCGATTCGCACTGCGCTCAAAATCGCTGCCACAAGAGGGGTGGATGTGCGGGTGATGGTACCGGAGATCAATGACGGATTTCTCACGCAATATGCCACACGATCCTATTTTTCTGAGCTTCTAAAAGAGGGCATCAAGGTGTATCACTATCAAAAAGGGTTCATGCATCAAAAGGTGATGATCGCAGATGGAGAGCTCGCCTCTGTTGGCACCGCAAATGTTGATATGAGAAGCTTTCAGCTCAATTTTGAGGTCAATGTCTTTACAGCTGCGAAAAAGCCAATTGAGCAATTGATGGCCCACTATGAGGAAGATATGAAGGAATGTGAGCAAATGGGTCCTGTTCATTTTTATAAAAGAGGCTTAAAAGAGCGGTTGAAGGAATCATTTGCCCGATTGTTTTCTGGCGTATTATGAGGGTTTCCAGTCAAAGAAATCATTTCCTGATCTAGTATTTTGCAGAGGATTCCTCTATAATTGAAAATGATTATCAATTATAGAGGAAATGAGGTCCTTTTACATATGCTAAAACGCTTTTTCGCCTATTACAGGCCCTATCGCGGTCTGTTCTTTTTAGATTTCTTTTGCGCTGTCGCAGTTGGATTAATGGAACTTGGTTTCCCGCTGATCGTGAACTACTTCATTGATACGTTATTACCAACAGGGAACTGGACAGTCATTGCCTGGACCGCACTTGCTCTGTTTATCATTTATGCCCTCAGCTCAGTGATGCAATTTATTGTGTCGTACTGGGGACACATGCTTGGCATCAATATTGAAACAGATATGAGGAAGAAGCTGTTTGATCATTTTCAGCGTCTCTCATTTAAGTTTTTTGATAACAACAAAACGGGTAAGCTTATGTCTCGGATGACAAATGACCTCATGTACATTGGTGAGGTGGCTCATCACGGACCTGAGGATTTGTTTATTGCGATTATGACGATTCTTGGCGCCTTTGCTGTCATGCTAATGATTAACTGGCAGCTTGCTATTTTAACCTTCCTGATCATGCCTGTCATCATTTGGCTTGCCCTTCATTTTAATAAAAAGATGACACAGGCGATTACACAGCTGAACAATGACATTGGAGACTTTCATGCAAGGGTTGAAAACAATATCGGCGGTATTCGTCTTGTTCAGGCCTTTGCCAACGAACATTTTGAGAAAAAGCGTTTTGCTGAAAACAACAACCGCTTTCGGAAAGCGAAGCTTCTTTCATATAAAATCATGTCGGTTAACGGCTCAATCAGTTACATTCTGACACGTCTTGTGACACTGTTTGTCCTTCTAGCAGGGACATGGTTTGTTCTGCAGGGTCAATTAACGGCAGGTGGATTTATCGCGTTTGTTCTGATTACAAACGTCTTATTCAGACCGATTGATAAGATTAACACAGTGATTGAAATGTATCCAAAAGGCATTGCTGGCTTTAAAAGCTATGTCGACTTACTTGAAACAGAGCCAGATGTGAAGGATACAGAAGGAGCTCGTGATGTATTTGGGCTGAAAGGTGAAATTGAATATCGAAACGTGACATTTGGCTACGATGAGCACAGTCATGTGTTAAAGGATATCGATTTGAAGATCAAACAAGGAGAAACCGTTGCGTTTGTCGGGCCCTCAGGAGCCGGAAAATCGACGATTTGTAGTTTGCTGCCACGTTTTTATGATGTGGATGAAGGGGAGATTACGATTGATGGCGTGAGTACAAAATCGATGACCCTCTCTTCTTTAAGACAGCAGATCGGCATTGTGCAGCAGGATGTCTTTTTATTCTCAGGCACCATTCGAGAAAACATCGCATACGGCAACCTAGAAGCCAGCGATGCAGAGATTTGGGAGGCTGTACGTCGTGCGCATTTAGAGGAACTCGTTCAGCGTTTTCCAGAAGGATTAAATACTGTCATAGGCGAGCGCGGCGTCAAATTGTCAGGCGGTCAAAAGCAGCGCCTGTCGATTGCGCGGATGTTCCTGAAAAATCCTTCAATTCTTATTTTAGATGAAGCCACATCAGCACTTGATACAGAAACAGAAAAAGCTATACAGGATGCACTAAGCGAACTGGCTGTCGGCAGGACGACACTCGTTATTGCCCACCGCCTGGCAACAATTAAACACGCCGACCGTATCATCGTCGTAACAGAGGAAGGCATCCAAGAACAAGGCCGCCACCAGGAACTCATCCAAATGGGCGGGGTGTACAGCAGACTGCATGAAGCGCAGTTTGGTCATTGATAGTAAGGCGTAAATGAGTTCAGCTATTGAGTTGGACTCATTTTTTTACATGTGATAATAAAAAGTGGTTCGTCTGCAAATATTTAAATCACCATTTAAATGGAATTTTGATATAATTTAAGGAAATTAGATCCAAAAGGAGAGGGTTGTTTGAGCGAAACAGCAAAAACATTCATGCTGAAAAGCATTCACTACGTGACTCTTGTTGGTTTATTTATATTGATCATTCCAGCTGGAATCAACCCAGTATTTTTTTACATTGGGATTATTCTATTTGGCATTCACCTTTTTGTAAACGTTATAGACAGTTCTTTAAGCAAAGTCAAAATATCGATAGCATTGATTATTAGTTTTACGCTCATATTACTTGGCCTTTTTAAAATATTTTTTTGAAAAGATTTTCATTCGTTCAGTAGCCCTTTTGATAAAGGGCTTTTTTTGTTAGGATAGAAAAAATGCGTGTAGGAAGGATCTGATGGAATGAAGGGGCTTCGGCGATTACAAAAGGGCGATAAGATCGGTATTTTTTCACCTTCCAGTCCTGCATCAGCGACCTCGCCTCTTAGGTATCAGCGGGCGAAGAAGTGGCTTGAGCAAAAAGGATTCATTGTGATCCCAGGATCATTAACAGGGAAAGAGGATCACTACCGTTCCGGTACAATTCAAGAACGAGCTGATGAGCTGAATGAGCTGATGGCTAGAGAGGACTTGGCGTGCATCATGTCAATGATTGGCGGTACGAATTCAAATAGTTTGCTGCCTTATCTTGATTTTGAGCTGCTGAATCAACATCCGAAAATCATGATCGGTTATTCAGATGCGACAGCGATTCTACTGGCGGCGTATGAAAAAACGGGACTTCCTGTTTTCTACGGGCCGGCGCTTGTTCCTTCTTTTGGCGAGTTTGAACCGTTTGTCAATTTTACATATCAGTCATTTGAGGACATCTTGATGTCTCCTCAAAGCATTCCTTATCAGATTGAAAAACCGCCTTTTTGGACAGATGAACGAATCAATTGGGAAGAAAAGACGCGTGACAAAAAGCAGCGTCCGAATGATTGGCTGTGCGTCATAGAGGGACAGGCAGAAGGCAGATTGATCGGAGGGAACCTGAATGCGATGTACGGCATTTGGGGAAGTGAGTTCATGCCAGCCATCCAAAACGGAGACATCCTCCTCATTGAAGATTGCATGAAAACCGCTTCTGTTGTCGAAAAGAATTTCTCTTTATTGAAAGTAAATGGAGTGTTTGAACGGGTGTCAGGGATTCTTTTAGGAAAACATGAGCTGTTTGATGATGAAGGGACGGGCAAAGAGCCTTACGAGATTTTGCTTGAGGTGCTCGGAGAGACGAAGAGACCACTCATCGCTGATTTTGACTGTGCCCATACGCACCCAATGCTTACGATGCCAATTGGGGCACAAGTGAAAATAGATGCAGCTTCTAAACAAGTTTGGCTGACAGAAGAGTGGATATAAAAAAGAGCGGCTCGGGGCTGCTCTTTTTTATGAAACCTTTTCTTTCTCAAACGGCTGTAGAAGGTCTTGCGCTTTTTTCCCCTCTACGACAATTAAGTAATCAGATTCTAAATGAGTGAGCCTGAAGGTTTCAAGCTCTACGATGTTCTTAATGCTGCACATTGTTTTTTTAGAATACACATATATACGATGCTGAGCCTGCTGGCACTTTTCATAAAGAGAAATAAGCTTATGTAAATTCAACGCTTTTGCAGCGATTCGGATTGAATAGATTTGAGACATCTTCATATCCTCCTGTTAATTACTTTCTCACAATAGCTTTGTTACCCCCATTTGCACAAAGGTAAACCTTTCTCTATGATTTCCATTCAATGGTTCCTCCGCCCGTCCGCTTATTGCCCCTAATCGCAGACAGTTCTTCGACTAGACGGAGCAGAGCCTGATCCTTTAATTTTGCTTCAATCATAAAATCTACTTCACGGCCATACGGTTTTAATGCTTGAAAAAGCGGTAAGACAAAGGTCATATCTACACCATCTGCATGACTGCGTATGGCTTTTTCTGATTTAGGTGAAGACAAGTGGATTTTGGGCGGAATGCCAGTCTTTGTCCAAGTGTCGAACATTCTTGGAAGGATGTCATCGAGTGCGGCATCGTCATCTTTATTTGCCACGTGATGATGATAATCAAAAACAAATGGAATGTCATGCTTTTCACATACACCAAGCGTTTCGAGCGACGTATATGTTTTGTCATCGTTCTCAAGTGTCATTCTCGCTTTGATATGAGCCGGAAGCTGTTTGATATTTTCATCAAAGCGTTGAAGAGCCGATTCTTTATCACCGTACGCCCCGCCTACATGAATATTCATGTAACCTTCCTTTTCGAGCTTCATCGCCTCAAGCATCTGATAATGGTACGTCATATCGATGACGGCATTGTCTGTAATTGAAGGTTTTGGGCTGGTAAACAAGGTGAATTGATTGGGGTGAAAGCTTACCCGTAAGTTGTGCCGTTTCACCAACTTGCCAATCTCAAGAAATTCTTTGTGAAAAGGGGTCACGAAGTCCCAGCGCACCTCGGGATGGGTCGCGAGCGGGACGATCGAGCTTGAAAAACGGTACAGCGGGATATCATGAGCAATGGCGAAATAAAGTGTTCTTAATGTATTCACGAGATTGGCTTTCGTTGTTCGCAATAAAGCCTCTTTTCTTTCTTCCTTGGAGAGCTTGCTGTATCTTGCAAAGGTCAGCGACTTGGCAGGAGAAGCTTCCCACAAGGTGACGGCATTGGATACATAACCAAATCGATAACGCATAGGTCATCTCCTTTATAAAAAATACGAGAACATGGCGGCAACCCACTCAAGCGGCCGTGTGAAAAGAGGGCGCTTTGACAATGTTTCTTCTGTCAGGATCTCAGATACTTCCATATGCTCCCGAATTTTTTCCTCTACGTGTGCAGTAAAGTCGGGATCATCAATGGCTACATCTACTTCTTCGTTTAAAAACAAGCTTCGTTTATCAAAATTCGCGGTACTGATCATACAGCGGCTGTGATCAATCAATATGGCTTTCGAATGATAAAACCCTTTATAAAAACGATAAACAAGACATCCAGAGGCAATGAGATCCTTCAAATAATGAAAACCAGCCTCTTTGACAAGTGGATGATCCGCTTTCATTGGAATGATAATTTCAACTATGACGCCCCGTTTTCGTGCATCAAGCAGCGCCTTCAGAAGAGGAGCTGATGGAATAAAATAAGGCGTACAGATGATGATCTGTTTCTTCGCCTGCTCAATATCTTGGAGAAATAAAGCTTCTAAAGAAAAACCGGCAGTCGCGCGTGTTGTGCATTGTAATGTTCCCGGTTCCAATGCAGGGAAAACCTCATATTGCAGCTGATGAATGCCAGACGACCGGTACAAATCATTCAGAAACACATGCTGGAGATCTGCGACAACCTGTCCAGTCATCCGCAAATGATAATCTTTCCAAATGCCAAAGCGGCCTTTTTTCCCAACATATTCATCGCCTATATTAAATCCGCCAATATAGCCAATCTTCCCATCAATCACCGTAATTTTACGGTGATTTCTCATGTTTAACCGGTAAATCAAAAAAGGAAAACGAGGCTTATTTAAAAAGTAAAATTGAATGCCGCTTCTTTCTAGCATGTCAATCGACTTTTGATCAAACGGATAGGAGCCTAATCGGTCGGTTAGCAAAAAGACGGAAACGCCCTGCTCCGCTTTGGCTTTCAATGCTTGGAACACCCTTTGACCAATCTTGTCGTTCTTTACAATAAAGAACATCATATGAATAGAAGAAGAGGCCTGCTGTATATCCGTAAGCAGCTGATCGAAAAATGGTTCGCCATCATGATAAAAGGTGGCATCGCCGCTTGTTTGGTCAAAAGACCGTTCAAATGCGTGCGTAGAAAAATATTTCTTTCCCATATAAAGGTCTAACATGACGAGCAAAACGATGGCAATGAGTACGAGTAGGATGATCAATGTGATCATGAAACTTCCTCCTTTTTTGCATATTTCAATAGTGTACCCAAACGCACAAAAAATATTGACTGAATACTCATTCATTATTTATGATAGAGGTACAACATGGAAACGGAACAAAGTGGGTTTTGGGGAATGAAAGGGGGAGCAAGATGAATAGCCTTTTAATCATCAACTTGATCGCATTTGCGGCGGTGACCGCTTACGCTCTGTATTTGTTTGTTTATCTCATTCGAACACGAGCGGCGTATATTCGTCTTGGTAAAAAAGAAGAGTTTCAACAAGACATGAAGAAACGCTTAGAGCGTGTTTGGGTCAATGTATTTGGGCAAAAGAAGCTGTTAAAGGACAAGAAGAGCGGCATCATTCATGTGCTGTTTTTCTACGGATTTATCCTTGTGCAGTTCGGAGCCCTTGATTTTATTTTGAAGGGGCTTATTCCAGACAGCGGGCTTCCTTTAGGTCCGGTGTACGGCGTCTTTACGTTTTTCCAAGAGGTGGTCACACTTCTCATTTTAGTGGCCGTTGTATGGGCTTTCCATAGAAGATATGTGGAAAAACTTGTCCGTTTAAAACGAGGTTTTAAATCGGGTCTAGTGCTTTTATTTATTGGCGGATTAATGCTGACAGTTTTACTAGGGAACGGCATGAACATCATCTGGCATGGACACTCTCTATCACCAACTGAGCCAATCGCTTCTGGTATTGCTTTCTTGCTGGGCGGAATTTCACCTCTTGCGGCTGCGATTGTTTTTTATGCCGCATGGTGGGTGCATCTGCTCATTTTGCTGACATTTTTAGTATATGTTCCACAGTCAAAGCACGCCCATCTGATTGCGGGGCCTGTCAACGTATTTGTCAGCAGATTAGACCCGCCAGGCAAGCTGCAAAAAATCGATTTTGAAGATGAGACACAAGAGACCTTCGGTGTGGGAAAAATTGAAGACTTCCGTCAGTCTCAGCTGATCGATCTTTATGCCTGTGTGGAATGCGGGCGCTGCACGAATATGTGCCCGGCAACAGGGACAGGGAAGATGCTGTCTCCGATGGATTTGATTTTAAGGTTAAGAGATCATTTAACCAATAAAGGGGCCGCTATTACATCAAAAACACCTTGGGTCCCGCAGCTTGCCTTCAAGCAGACCACAGGAAACCAGCTGGCACTGCAGGCGAGAGGAGCAGGTGCCGAAGAATCGGCTGCCAGCTCTATATACCATCCTTCTCTTATTGGAGAGGTCATTACAGAAGAAGAGATCTGGGCATGTACGACATGCCGAAACTGTGAAGACCAATGCCCTGTCATGAATGAACATGTCGACAAGATTATTGATATGCGCAGATATCTTGTGCTGACTGAAGGAAAAATGGACGCAGATGCACAGCGTGCCATGACAAGCATTGAGCGCCAAGGAAACCCGTGGGGATTGAACCGGAAAGAAAGAGAAAATTGGCGTGAACTGAGAGAAGATGTGTATGTGCCGACAGTGAAAGAGCTGAAAAAAGCAGAGCAAACCTTTGATTATTTATTCTGGGTTGGTTCAATGGGGGCATATGACAATCGAAGCCAAAAGATTGCACTTGCCTTTGCAAAACTCCTCAATGAAGCGGGGGTATCCTTTGCGATCCTAGGCAATAAAGAGAAAAACTCAGGCGATACACCAAGAAGACTCGGAAACGAATTTTTATTCCAAGAGCTTGCTGCAAAAAACATTGAAGAATTCCAGAAAAACGGCGTCACAAAGATCGTCACGATTGATCCACACGCCTACAATTTATTTAAAAATGAATATCCAGACTTTGGACTTGAGGCAGAAGTGTACCATCATACAGAATTACTGGCAGAGTTAGTGAAAGAAGGGAAAATAACGCCTGTACATGAAGTGAACGAGGTAATTACCTTCCACGACTCTTGCTACTTAGGCAGATATAACGAAGTGTACGACCCGCCAAGAGACATTTTAAAAGCCATTCCAGGTGTGACGCTGAAAGAAATGGAGCGCAACCGTGAAACTGGTATGTGCTGCGGAGCAGGCGGGGGCTTAATGTGGATGGAAGAGGAGACGGGTACCCGGATTAACACTGCACGAACGGAGCAGGCGCTACAGGTCCAGCCGTCCATCATCAGCTCAGGGTGTCCTTATTGCTTAACGATGCTGGGAGATGGGACGAAGGCGAAGGAAGTAGAGGAGCAGGTAGGCACATTTGATGTCGCCGAACTTCTTGAAAAATCAGTGTTTGGCGAGCCTGGAAAACAGGTGTCGTAAAGATGACAGGCCGATGAATAGGATGTTCATCGGCTTATCCATGGCGCTGTTTCATCAGCTGTCTAAATGATATGTAAGCGTTAACAAATGGGGAGGGACATACATGAGTACGACGGTCATTGTATCTGGTGCAAGAACACCATTTGGAAAACTAGGCGGGGCTCTCAGTGGTTTGACTGCCGCAGAACTAGGCGGTATAGCGATCAAGGCTGCACTGGAAAGAGTTTCGGGTTCTCATGAAATAGATGAGGTCATTATGGGAAGTGTTTTACAAGGAGGGCAAGGGCAGATTCCTTCAAGGCAAGCAGCAAGATATGCTGATCTTCCTTGGTCTGTTCCAACACAAACCATCAATAAAGTCTGTGCATCAGGCATGCGCAGTGTGACCACAGCAGATCAAATCATGCGAGCCGGTGATGCTGAGGTCATCGCGGCGGGCGGTATGGAATCCATGTCTCACGCTCCTTATCTGCTAAAAAAAGCGCGATGGGGCTACAAAATGGGAGATGGTGCAGTACAAGATGCGATGATTTTAGATGGGTTAACCTGTTCGTTTACAGGCGTTCATATGGGTGAGTATGGAGGTATGGCTGCAAAGGAGCTTAGTATCACGCGGGAAGAGCAGGATCTGTGGGCACTCAGAAGTCATGAACGGGCCATCGAAGCGCAAAAAAGTGGCTTTTTTCAACATGAAATCACTCCCGTCACCGTCAAAACAAAAACGGGAGAACGGCTGATCACAGAAGATGAATCTCCGCGGCGTGATACGTCATATGAACGGCTGTCAAAGCTCATGCCTGTTTTTGATCAGAAAGGTACCATCACCGCTGGAAACGCACCAGGTGTCAATGATGGTGCAAGTGCACTTCTTCTAATGAAAGACACGTATGCTGCACGGCATGGCGTAAAGCCAATGGCAGTCATTCTCGGTCATACTCAGGTTGCTGTAGAGGCGAAGGATTTCCCGAAAACACCAGCCTTTGCCATCGAGAAGCTTTTAAAGAAAACAGGAAAGCGCCTAGAGGATATCGATTTGTTTGAAATCAATGAGGCCTTTTCAGCTGTGGCTCTGGCATGTGAAAAAATGACCGGGATCGACCGGCGGAAAATGAATATCAACGGAGGGGCTGTCGCACTCGGTCATCCGATTGGGGCAAGCGGAACACGTATCATATTGACATTGATTCATGCATTAAGACAAAGAGGCGGTGGCATTGGCATTGCGGCAATTTGCAGTGGAGGCGGTCAAGGAGATGCGATCATGATAAAGGTAGATGAAAAGGGAGGCGTTTTTTGATGAGTATAGAAGAGACCATTATGGTCGTTGGAGCCGGTCAAATGGGATCAGGCATTGCCCAAGTGTTTGCACAGTCAGGCTATACAGTCCTGCTCCATGATGCATCAGAAAAGCAGATTCATCGAGCGATTTCCTCCATGACCAAACAACTGACAAAGCGGGCAGAAAAAGGAAAGCTGGCACATCAGGCCGTCCGAGATATCACGCAGCGGCTTGCCGTATCCACAGATTTAAAAGACGTCCAGCAGGCTCATTTAGTGATTGAAGCTGCTTCTGAACAAATGAGTGTCAAAAAACAAATCTTTGAAACACTTGATCAATTTGCAGAGGCGGAGGCCATATTTGCGACAAATACGTCTTCCTTGTCGATCACAGAATTAGCAGCTGTGACGAGCAGACCGGAGAAAGTGATTGGCATGCATTTTATGAATCCCGTTCCTGTCATGAAACTCGTTGAAGTCATTCGCGCGCTGCAAACGAGTGATGACACATATCAATTCGTTTATGAAACAGCGAAGACATTAAACAAAACCCCAATTGAAGTGGAAGACTTCCCAGGGTTCGTCTCAAATCGCATATTGATGCCAATGATCAATGAAGCCATTTACACCCTATATGAAGGCGTGGCAGATGTAGAAAGCATTGATGGCGTGATGACACTTGGGATGAATCACCCAATGGGGCCGCTTCGTCTAGCTGATTTCATTGGACTGGATACATGTTTATTTATTATGAATACCCTTCACGAAGGACTTGGAGACAGCAAATATCGACCTTGTCCTCTTTTAAAAAAATACGTGAATGCAGGCTGGCTTGGCAAAAAGACAAAGAGAGGTTTTTACACATACCACGACCACTCATAGGGGGAGTCAAGATGGATGTTATGCTTACGGATAAACAGCGTCTCTGGAGAGAACAGACAGCAGAATTTGCACGCCAGCGTGTATTCCCTGAAGTTGAAGCTATGGAACAAGGCCGGTTTCCAAAAACCCTTTTAAGTGAAATGGGACGGCAAGGCTATCTAGGGATTCCAATACCAGCTTCGTATCAAGGCTTAGGAGCAGATTTTACAACGTATATCATCGCAATCCATGAATTATCGAAAGTGAGTGCGACCATCGGTGTCATTGTGTCCGTTCATACATCTGTTGTGACGATGCCTATTTTGACTTTTGGAACGAAGGAACAAAAAGAATCCTATGTCCCGCTGCTTGCATCAGGAGAGAAGCTGGGCGCCTTTTGTCTGACTGAACCAAAGGCCGGATCAGATGCCTCCAGTATTCAGTTAAGGGCAGAGCGGATGGGCGGTGATTATGTATTAAATGGAACGAAAATCTTTATCACAAGCGGCGGAGAAGCAGAACTATATCTTGTCTTTGCGGTGACCGATCCGGCTTCTGCGAGAAAAAATATATCGGCGTTCATTGTAGAGAAAAATACGCCGGGATTTACGATTGGAAAAGATGAGAAAAAGATGGGGCTGCACGGTTCAAAAACAGTCACGCTTCATTTTGATGGCGTGCGGATTCCAAAAGATCAGCTGCTGGGTGCAGAAGGAGAAGGCTTTCAAATTGCCATGTCTAGCTTAAATGCAGGGAGAATCGGAATTGCGGCTCAAAGCCTTGGCATTGGAGAAGCTGCTTTAACCGAGGCAGTCAGCTATTTAAAGCGACATCCAGCAGGTCTTGAAACGACCATTCGACTGGGCGATTTGGCGGCGAAGCTTGAGGCAGCTAAACTGCTCGTCTATCAAGCGGCTTCTTTCAAAGAGGCCAATCGTCCCGTCACAAAGGAAGCATCAATGGCAAAGCTATTTGCGTCAAAAACGGCGGTGGAGATCAGTACAGAAGCGATCCATTTGCTAGGCATGGATGGTTATACGAATCGCTATCCAGCAGAACGTTACTTTCGTGATGCGAAAATTTGTGAAATCTATGAAGGAACAAGTGAAATACAAAGGCTGGTCATCTGTAAACAGCTAATATGAAACGAGGTGGCTCACGATGCAGTTCCAATTAAGTGACGAACATGAAATGATTCAAAAAATGGTGAGAGACTTTGCGAAAAATGAAGTGGAGCCAACAGCAGCAAAGCGAGACGAAACAGAGACATATGATCCATCTATTTTTCGCAAAATGGCAGAGCTTGGTTTAACGGGTATCCCTTGGCCGGAAGACGTGGGCGGAATCGGCAGTGACTATTTAGCCTACGTCATAGCAGTTGAGGAGCTTTCAAGAGTATGCGCCTCTACAGGCGTCACCCTGTCCGCCCATACATCTCTTGCTTCATGGCCAATCTATACATTCGGAACAGATGAACAAAAAGAGACCTATTTAAAGCCGCTTGCAGAAGGGCAGAAGATAGGAGCATATGCGCTCACAGAGAGTGGTTCAGGCTCAGATGCTGGCGGAATGAAGACAACGGCTGTCAAGGCAGGCAGTGAATATGTTCTGAACGGGGCGAAAATCTTTATTACAAATGGAGGCATTGCAGATTATTATATTGTGTTTGCCGTAACAGACCAAGGAGCTTCATCCCGAAATACAACTGCTTTTATTGTAGAAAAAGAGACACCTGGTTTTTCCGTTGGCAAAAAGGAAAGCAAACTGGGCATACGCTCATCCCCAACAACTGAAATTCGATTTGAAGATTGCCGGATTCATGAAAGAAACCGGCTCGGTCAAGAAGGAGAAGGATTCAAAATAGCCATGATGACGCTCGATGGCGGCAGAAACGGCATTGCTGCACAGGCAGTTGGGATTGCTCAAGGCGCTCTTGATGCGGCGGTTGATTATGCCAAGGAGCGTAAACAATTTGGCAAACCGATTATTCAGCAGCAAGGGATCGCCTTTAAGCTGGCTGATATGGCCACAGCGATTGAAGCATCAAGGCTGCTTACTTACCAAGCGGCATGGCTTGAAACGAAAGGCCTCCCGTATGGAAAGGAATCAGCCATGTCCAAGCTCTTTGCCGGTGATACAGCGATGAAGGTGACGACAGAAGCGGTTCAAATCTTCGGCGGGTACGGCTACACAAAGGATTACCCAGTCGAACGATACATGCGTGATGCGAAAATCACTCAAATATATGAAGGAACACAGGAAATCCAGCGTCTGGTCATCTCAAGGAAACTGCTAGATATGTAGAAAACAAGCAAAGACCACCTGAATGTGAGGTGGTCTGTTTTGGTGGGCCATGCAGTTAGTATGTAATGTAATTTCCAATCATAATCCATAAGCATGTGGTATTATGTTAAAAATAGGAATAATATGGGGGTGTGATATTGAACTCAACATTTATGGGCATTACAGCAATCGTCACAATGGTTATCTGGATTATGGTTTCCGCAGAGCTTACAAAGTCTACAAAAAAGAAGGAAGAAAAAAACAACAGCCGCAGAAAACTAATCGTACTCATGTCAGCGGGAATGTTATTCACGATTTTTCTCGTTCTCTCATCCATTCAGAATATCCAGTTTTAAAATAGACGTGATCAACTGAAAGACAAAAAGTATGCCGTATACAAGAACCGGTCCATTTTCATACAGATGATGGACCTCTTGGCGCTACTCGTGATAAAAATCAAAAATTAACAACAATAAAGGTGGCATAAACTCCCCTAATTTGTTTATAATGAGAGGTATGGTTTGTCGTAAGAATAAGGTATAAATACTTATTATTTCACTGATAAATGGATACATACATGTAATAGAAAGGGAGTGTCTGACCTTGAGTTTGAAAGAATACTCACAGGAACAGCTCAAACAAATGTCTTTAGTTGAACTTGCTTATGAAATTTTCAGAGACAGCAAAACACCAATTACGTTTTCCGAGTTAATAGATGAAATCGTCCGTTTGCAAGGAATACAAAAATCCGATCTAGATGATCGACTTGCTCAATTTTATACAGACTTAAATATAGATGGCCGCTTTATTTCGTTAGGTGATCAGAGATGGGGACTTCGCAGCTGGTATCCAGTTGATCAAATCGAAGAAGAAGTTCAGCCAGCTGTGAAAACAAAAGCGAAAAAGAAAAAAACAAAAGCAGCTGTCGTTGAAGACGACTTCGATGAAATCGAAGAGGAAGAAGAAATCGACGAGCTTGAAGAAGACCTTGATCTTGTTGAAGACGACGATGATCTCGACCTAGACGATGATGAAGAAATCGATGAAGATCTTGAAGACTTCGACGAAGATGATGATGAAGATGATGACGGCTTAACGGAGATTGATGAAGACGATTTAGACGATGAAGAGGAAGAGAAATAACCCTCTCAAACCGGTCCTCAAAACAGGACAAAACCGTCTTGACTTTCGTGAGCGAACTATGTAGTATGTATTTTGGGCTCTCTAAAAAAGAGTACGTAAAGATACGTTCATTTACGCTCCCTTTCATTTATTTGAAAGGGAGCTTTCTTATTTTTCAAGAGATTTAGGGATACACTCTAAAAAGGATGAAGCTGTGCATGTGTAGACATGCAAGGGTAAAAAAGAGAGGAGCATACGAAATGACAAAGTATATTTTTGTAACAGGAGGAGTTGTTTCCTCACTTGGAAAAGGAATCACGGCTGCTTCGTTAGGCCGCCTTCTGAAAAATAGAGGGATGGATGTCACCATTCAAAAATTCGATCCATACATCAACGTAGACCCAGGGACAATGAGTCCATACCAGCACGGTGAGGTTTTTGTCACAGATGATGGTGCTGAAACAGATCTTGACTTAGGTCACTACGAGCGTTTCATTGATATTAACTTAAATAAGTACAGCAACGTCACAACTGGTAAAATCTACTCTACTGTTCTGAAGAAAGAGCGCCGCGGTGACTACTTAGGTGGAACAGTACAGGTCATTCCCCACATTACAAATGAAATCAAAGACCGCGTGTACCGTGCCGGAAAAGAAACGGGTGCAGATGTGGTTATTACAGAAATCGGCGGAACAGTAGGAGATATCGAATCCCTTCCATTCCTTGAAGCCATTCGTCAAATGAAGAGTGACATCGGCCGCGAAAACGTGATGTACATTCATTGTACCCTCGTTCCTTACATCCGTGCAGCGGGTGAATTGAAAACAAAACCAACACAGCATAGTGTAAAAGAACTTCGCAGTCTTGGTATTCAGCCAAATGTCATCGTGGTCAGAACGGAAATGCCATTGGCACAAGATATGAAGGACAAAATTGCACTGTTTTGTGATATTGATACAAAAGCTGTTATCGAATGTCAGGATGCAGACACGCTTTACTCTATTCCGCTTGATTTACAAAAACAAGGGCTGGACAAGCTAGTATGTGAACATATGAAACTTGACTGCCAAGATGCGGACATGACAGAGTGGACAGCACTTGTTGATAAAGTGCAAAACCTTTCAAAACAAGTCACAATTGGTCTTGTAGGGAAATATGTTGAGCTGCAAGATGCTTATATTTCTGTCGTTGAATCACTTCGTCATGCTGGTTATGCGTTTGATGCAGATGTTCAAATTAAATGGATCAATGCAGAAGAAGTGACAGCAGAGAATATCGCTGATTTCGTACAAGATGTTGACGGCATCATTGTTCCTGGAGGCTTCGGAGACCGCGGAGTAGAAGGGAAAATCATTGCTACACAATTTGCCCGTGAAAACAAAGTGCCATTCTTCGGAATCTGCTTAGGAATGCAAGTGGCATCAATCGAATACGCGAGAAACGTATTAGGCCTTGAAGGAGCTCATTCAGCGGAAATTGATCCTGAAACAGCATTCCCAATCATTGACCTTCTTCCAGAACAGAAGGATGTAGATGATCTAGGCGGAACACTTCGTCTCGGTCTATATCCTTGTAAATTAAATGAAGACTCAAAAGCTTTTGCTGCATACAATGACGAAGTGGTCTACGAACGCCACCGTCATCGTTACGAATTTAATAACGAATACAGACAGCAAATGGAAGCAGCAGGCTTCGTCTTCTCTGGTACAAGCCCAGACGGACGTCTTGTTGAAATCATCGAGCTCAAGGATCACCCTTGGTTCCTTGCTTCTCAGTTCCACCCTGAATTCGTTTCAAGACCGACAAGACCACAGCCATTATTTAGAGATTTCGTTGGTGCTTCACTACAAGCATCTGAATCAAAATAAAACAAAAAACTGCCGAGAATATCACTTCTCGGCAGTTTTTTTATTCATATTCCTCCACGATCTCCTTCACAGTAAACGATAGGGCATGGTAGACGTATAAGCAGGTCATTAAAGCAGGAAAACCAAACCTTGTCCCATCTTCTGCGGGCACAAGCGGTTTCTTGAGCTGGAATTCAATGTGGACATCACAATGCTCTTCAATCGTGGACGGCTCCTTTTGTGCCGGCCCTACACCAACAACGGGCGTACCTTGTTCGTGCAGCTCTTTAACAAGAGATTGAATCTCCTGATCTTCTGGGTCTGAATAAAATAGCAGCACCCTGTCACTTGGTTGAAGTAAGCTGCGCTCCTTTTGATCGAGCGGCAGCACTTTCGCACCGGGAAACGGCTCCTTGCTTTCAGATGCCTCTAGGGCGACAGCAGCCAGTTCATTCTTTCCGTGAAAATAAACGGCATGTCCACTGACAACAGCCTGTGCAAGAAGGCGTGCACCGTCCTCAATCGCTTCAGCCTGCTTTTCTCCAATACGTGAAAAAATACCTGATAACTGGGTCGTAAAAATTTTTAACAAGACTCATTTCCTCCTTCGGTCAGATCATTTTATAATAGAATATAAAGAGAATATTAGGAAAAATGCTCAGAAAATGTCGTAAAGTAAACTATTATAATTAAAGGAAATGTGAAAATCAAACAGAATTATTTAACAACAGCTCTTTTTATGGCGAAAAATGAAAGCAATGGGGTGTAACAGATGAATGAGAAAATTTTAATTGTCGATGATCAGTACGGTATTAGAATATTATTGAATGAAGTGTTTCATAAAGAAGGCTATCAAACCTTCCAAGCTGCCAATGGACTACAGGCATTAGATATTGTGAAAAACCATAGACCGAACCTTGTCCTGCTTGATATGAAAATCCCCGGAATGGATGGTATCGAAATTTTAAAACGGATGAAATTAATTGATGAAGACATCCGTGTCATCATTATGACAGCCTATGGCGAATTAGATATGATCCAAGAATCCAAAGAACTCGGTGCATTGACGCACTTCGCTAAGTCGTTTGATATTGATGAAATCCGAGATGCTGTCAAAGAATACTTGCCGCTTGAAACAAATGGCTAGATGGAAATGATTGAATCGAGTCATTCTGTTGCCGATTTGTCGAATAATTGGTATCCTATAAAGGAAGAAGAAAGCGATCTGACTTTGAAAGTTTACATATGGCGAGAAATTCTGGTCATGCTAGGGTGGAGAGCTTTTTTTAGCAAGCAAATTAGCTACATAGGGAGGATTTTTCATCATGCCTTTAGTTTCAATGACAGAAATGTTGAAAGACGCAAAGGAAAAAGGTTACGCTGTTGGACAGTTTAACTTAAATAACTTAGAATTCACGCAAGCGATTTTACAAGCTGCTGAAGAAGAGAAATCTCCTGTTATCTTAGGAGTATCTGAAGGAGCAGGACGCTACATGGGCGGCTTCAAAACAGTTGTCGCAATGGTTAAAGCGTTAATCGAAGAATATAATGTAACAGTTCCTGTTGCGATTCATTTAGATCACGGTTCAAGCTTTGAATCATGTGCAAAAGCGATTCATGCAGGATTTACTTCTGTCATGATCGATGCTTCTCACCACCCATTTGATGAGAATGTGGAAACAACTGCGAAAGTTGTTGAACTTGCACATTT
This sequence comes from Bacillus sp. 11B20, assembly GCF_056098985.1. Classification (NCBI taxonomy): domain Bacteria; kingdom Bacillati; phylum Bacillota; class Bacilli; order Caryophanales; family Bacillaceae; genus Bacillus; species Bacillus sp. 11B20. The sequence continues at coordinate 638,377 of NZ_JBLZWZ010000009.1, read as the reverse complement.
CCATGGTGTGTCTGTTGAAGCTGAACTTGGAACTGTTGGTGGGCAAGAAGATGACGTCATCGCTGAGGGCGTTATTTATGCTGATCCAAAAGAGTGCCAAGAGCTTGTAGAACGCACTGGTATTGACTGCCTTGCACCTGCATTAGGTTCAGTACATGGTCCATACAAAGGTGAACCAAACCTTGGTTTCGCTGAAATGGAAGAAATCGGTAAAACGACTGGCCTTCCACTTGTTCTTCACGGCGGAACAGGTATCCCAACTGCTGACATCAAGCGTGCAATTTCACTTGGTACAGCAAAAATCAATGTAAACACTGAAAACCAAATTGCTTCTGCGAAAGCAGTACGCGAAACACTTGCTGCAAAAACAGAAGAGTATGATCCACGTAAATATCTTGGACCAGCTCGTGACGCAATTAAAGCGACTGTTATCGGCAAAATGCGCGAATTTGGTTCTTCTAACCAAGCATAATTTGATGAGAACCGAAAGCCGCCTGAGTCACAGGCGGTTTTCTCCATATCTCGAGAAAGCGCAATCAAATTTACATTTCAGACAATTTATTGATAGGAGAGTGGCACAGTTATGTTATTTTTCGTAGATACAGCGAATATTGAAGACATCAAAGAGGCGCACGAGCTTGGCATTTTAGCAGGCGTCACAACAAACCCTAGTTTAGTAGCGAAAGAAAAGAACGTATCATTCCACGACCGCCTTCGTGAAATCACTGACGTGGTATCAGGCTCTGTCAGTGCAGAAGTGATTTCCTTAAAAGCAGAGGAAATGATTGAAGAAGGAAAAGAGCTTGCTGCTATCGCACCAAATATCACGGTCAAAATTCCAATGACTACAGATGGCCTTAAAGCTGTTAAAGCATTAACGGACCTTGGAATTAAAACAAACGTCACATTGATTTTTAGTGCAAACCAGGCACTTCTTGCAGCTAGAGCTGGTGCGACGTATGTTTCTCCATTCCTTGGCCGCCTAGATGATATTGGCCAAAATGGTCTTGATCTCATCAGCGAAGTGAAAACTATTTTTGATGTTCATGGATTAGATACACAAATCATTGCTGCATCCATTCGTCACCCGCAGCATGTGACAGAAGCTGCGCTTAGAGGTGCTCATATCGGCACAATGCCGCTGAAAGTCATCAAGCAGCTGACGAAACACCCATTAACGGATGCAGGCATTGAGCAATTTTTAGCAGACTGGAATAAATAAATGATTGTGGCAGGCGGGATTGTCTCTCGTTTGCCGCAGTTTTCCTTATAAACGCTAAGAAATGTTTTGTGCAAAGAAGAGAACATCACAGCCTCGCAAAGCTTCGATTATTTTTCTTCCGACAAATTTCGTTTAACCTGTATTCTTTCTCTTGATATTGGCTAAATTTTGGACAAGACCTTTTAAAGCGCGACATCCACAAACAGTATAACTCCAACAGTGATCTTCTTTAAGAAGGGAGACAAATATGGAAAAGTTAAACATTGCCGGCGGTGATCCCTTGCGCGGGACCGTACATATTAGTGGTGCGAAAAATAGTGCTGTGGCACTGATTCCTGCCACGATTCTCGCTGATTCTCCAGTAACCATTGAAGGCCTTCCGCATATATCAGATATCGACACATTGCGAGATCTGTTAGAAGAAATTGGCGGAAAGGTCACTTTTGAAAAAGGTGAAATGGTTGTTAATCCTGTTTCCATGATCAGTATGCCGCTTCCTAATGGAAAAGTGAAGAAACTGCGTGCATCCTATTATTTAATGGGAGCCATGCTGGGAAGATTCAAGCAGGCTGTCATCGGACTGCCAGGAGGATGTCACTTAGGACCTAGACCGATTGATCAGCATATCAAAGGCTTTGAAGCACTCGGAGCCGAGGTGACAAACGAGCAGGGTGCGATTTATTTGCGTGCTGAAAAATTAGTCGGAGCCCGGATTTATCTTGATGTTGTCAGTGTAGGTGCGACAATCAACATCATGCTGGCAGCCGTACTGGCTGAAGGAAAAACCGTGATTGAAAATGCTGCAAAGGAACCCGAAATTATTGATGTAGCGACACTGCTTGCAAGCATGGGTGCCAAAATCAAAGGTGCGGGGACCGATGTCATTCGAATCGAAGGTGTAGAATCCCTTCATGGCTGTAAGCATTCAATCATCCCTGACCGCATCGAAGCAGGAACATTTTTAATAGCTGGTGCAGCGATGGGAGATGAAGTTGTACTTGATAATGTGATCCCAACTCATTTAGAATCAATTACGGCGAAACTTAGAGAAATGGGGTTCACCATTGAAACGAGCAACGATCAGATGTTGATCGTTGGCAGAAACGAAGGACTCAAGCCTGTCGATATCAAAACCCTTGTGTATCCGGGCTTTCCGACTGATCTTCAACAGCCGATGACGGCGCTGTTAACAAAAGCGAAAGGCACGAGTGTGGTCACAGATACGATCTACTCAGCCCGCTTTAAGCATATTGACGAATTGCGCCGAATGGGTGCAAACATGAAGGTCGAAGGAAGATCCGCTATTATTACCGGACAAACGCAGCTTCAAGGAGCAAAGGTCAAAGCAAGTGATCTGCGTGCAGGAGCTTGTCTTGTTGTCGCAGGGCTAATGGCAGACGGTGTGACCGAAATCACAGGGCTTGAACATATAGACAGAGGATATAGTTTGCTTGAGAAGAAGCTTGAAGGCTTGGGTGCAACCATCTGGCGTGAAAAGCTGAATGACCAAGAAATAGAAGAACTTCAAAATTCATAAGGCTTTGACTGTGAGAGGAGATTTGGACAAAAATGGAAAGAAGTTTATCGATGGAACTAGTACGGGTGACAGAAGCAGCTGCATTAAAATCTGCCCGTTGGATGGGAAGAGGATTAAAAGACGAAGCGGATGATGCTGCAACAAGTGCAATGCGTGATGTATTTGACACCATTCCGATGAAGGGAACAGTGGTGATTGGCGAAGGAGAAATGGACGAAGCACCAATGCTTTATATTGGGGAAAAGCTTGGGAACGGATATGGACCTCGCGTGGATGTCGCTGTTGATCCATTAGAAGGAACAAACATTGTGGCAAGCGGCGGCTGGAATGCCTTAGCTGTCATTGCAGTTGCAGATCATGGCAACCTGCTGAATGCACCTGATATGTACATGGATAAGATCGCAGTAGGTCCAGAAGCGGTAGGCTGCATCGATATTGAAGCGCCTGTCATTGATAATCTTCGCGCTGTTGCAAAAGCGAAAAACAAAGATATTGAAGATGTGGTTGCAACGATTTTAAACAGAGATCGACATGAAAAAATTATTGCTGAACTGAGAGAAGCAGGAGCAAGAATTAAACTGATCGATGATGGTGACGTTGCAGGAGCCATTAATACAGCATTTGATCACACAGGTGTTGATATTCTATTTGGTTCAGGCGGAGCGCCTGAGGGTGTCCTTTCTGCTGTTGCATTAAAGGCACTTGGTGGTGAAATTCATGGTAAGCTTCTTCCTCAAAGTGAAGAAGAATTAAGACGCTGTGAGAAAATGGGGCTGGATGTTGGTAAAGTCCTCAGAATGGAAGATCTCGTAAAAGGAGATGACGCCATTTTTGCAGCGACAGGTGTAACAGACGGGGAATTACTTAAAGGTGTTCAATTCAAAGGCTCTGTTGGAACAACGCATAGTGTTGTCATGCGTGCGAAATCGGGTACAGTTCGTTTCGTAGACGGCAGACACAGCTTAAAGAAAAAACCGAATCTTGTCATTCGTCCGTAATCTGAAAGCGGGTATTCATTACCCGCTTTTCATATAGGTGTCAAATGTATATCATTTTCTTTTTAAAGTTGAATATTCTCTGCAAATGAGGTAAAACTAAAGAGTGCTGCGAAATTTTCTGCGAATTTACTTCTTTTAAGCTTCAACAAGTTTAAATACTGCCGCATCATGACGATATACTCATTATCCTTCTCTATGTTAAAAAAGCTCTATTTCACATTGTTCCTATCTTTCACGATAAAACGAGTGGGAGCGTTACCATCAGAGCGAGGTCATTCCAACAACAACGGAATTAAAAAGCTAATCAAATACAATGGTCATGCATTTGTAAAGAAATACATTGACTAGAAAAGTGTGGTGTCCATATTGAAAGATGTTTCGATTTCATCTTTGGAAAATATGAAATTAAAAGAGCTGTATGAGTTAGCAAAACGATACAAAATCTCTTATTACAGCAAACTAACAAAAAAAGAATTAATTTTTGCCATCTTAAAGGCGAATGCTGAGCAAGAGGATCTCTTATTTATGGAAGGGGTTCTTGAAATTATTCAGTCTGAGGGATTTGGTTTCTTAAGACCGATTAACTACTCCCCAAGTTCTGAAGACATTTATATTTCAGCTTCACAAATCAGACGCTTTGATTTACGAAATGGAGATAAAGTGTCTGGAAAGGTACGACCTCCAAAAGAGAATGAACGCTACTATGGCCTCCTTCATGTAGAAGCGGTAAATGGGGACGACCCAGAATCAGCAAAGGAACGTGTTCACTTTCCTGCACTCACACCGCTATTTCCTGACCGTCAAATGATTCTTGAAACACAGCCTAATCACCTGTCTACTAGAATTATGGACATGATGGCGCCAGTTGGATTTGGACAGCGTGGTTTAATCGTTGCACCGCCTAAGGCTGGGAAAACCATTTTGCTTAAAGAAATTGCCAACAGCATTTCTGAAAATCACCCAGAGGCAGAGCTGATTGTCCTTTTGATTGATGAACGACCAGAAGAAGTAACAGATATCGAACGTTCTGTTGCAGGGGATGTTGTTAGTTCAACCTTTGACGAAGTACCGGAAAACCACATTAAAGTAGCAGAGCTTGTCTTAGAGCGTGCGATGCGTCTTGTTGAACATAAAAAAGATGTCATCATCTTAATGGACAGCATCACAAGGCTTGCTCGTGCATACAATCTTGTGATTCCGCCAAGCGGCCGAACGCTTTCAGGTGGTATTGATCCAGCGGCTTTCCATCGTCCAAAACGCTTCTTTGGTGCTGCGCGTAACATTGAAGAAGGCGGAAGTTTGACGATTTTAGCCACTGCACTTGTTGATACAGGATCACGTATGGATGACGTGATTTATGAAGAGTTTAAAGGAACTGGAAACATGGAGCTTCATTTGGACCGTTCTTTGGCCGAAAGAAGAATTTTCCCTGCGATCGACATTCGCCGTTCTGGTACGAGAAAAGAAGAACTGCTTGTGCCAAAAGAGCATCTTGATCGTCTATGGGCAATGAGAAAATCGATGTCAGATACACCTGACTTCGCTGAGAAGTTCATGCGTAAAATGAGAAAAACAAAGACAAACCAAGAGTTTTTCGATATTTTAACGCAAGAATGGAAACAAGCGAATATGTCTGCATCAAGAAGATAGCTTCTTAAAAAATACATTTGCAATCATAGACTTACACTGTTATAATTTTATCATGTGCGTTTCAGAATTTATTTCTGAGATATTAACTCTGTTTCCGAATTGGATTCAGGGCGGAAGGAGATGACAGTAGATGAAAACAGGAATTCATCCTAACTACAAAAAAGCTACAGTCAAATGCGCTTGTGGAAATGAGTTTGAAACTGGATCAGTAAAAGAAGAGGTACGCATCGAGATTTGCTCTGAGTGCCATCCTTTCTATACAGGCCGTCAAAAATTCGCTTCTGCTGATGGACGTGTTGACCGCTTTAACAAAAAATACGGTCTTAAGTAATAATAGATACAATAAACAGGCAGGAATCCGTTCTTGCCTGTTTTTTTACGTGGATTGATGGAACTTTAAAACGGGGGAGAAGACCTTATGTATGTGATGAAACAAAGCGGTTGGCTTGAAGTCATCTGCGGTAGTATGTTTTCTGGAAAGTCGGAAGAATTGATTCGGAGAGCCAAAAGGGCCACCTTTGCCAAACAAGAAGTAAAAATATTCAAACCAGCGATTGATAACCGATATAGTACAAGCTCTGTTGTGTCACATAACGGTTCATCATTAGATGGGATTGCAGTAGCCTCACCAAAAGACATAATAACGCACATATCAGAAAGAACCGATGTCATTGGCATTGATGAGGTGCAATTTTTTGATGAGACAATCATTGACATTGTCACTCAATTGGCTGACCAAGGCTACCGAGTCATTGTTGCAGGCCTGGATCAAGACTTCAGAGGAGAGCCATTTGGTGTTGTTCCGCATTTAATGGCATGTGCAGAGCTTGTAACAAAACTTCAAGCAGTTTGTTCGGTATGCGGCTCCCCAGCGAGTAGAACACAACGCTTGATCGACGGTAAACCCGCATCCTATGATGATCCTATTATTTTAGTAGGTGCGCAGGAATCATACGAAGCACGATGCAGACATCACCATGAAGTACCAAGACTTGATGTTGGTACAACACTTGACAAATAAAAAAATAGCAAATGCCGCTGTGTTTCGTTTTTCGAGATTTTGACTGAACACCCATCATTTGTACTTAAATAAATTAAATAACACTACGATTAAATTATCTAATTTTCAACGCTTGCGTTTTGTTATAAGCAGGCATAAAATGACTAACTGTAGTGTAAAGCATTTAAACGAAAAGTTCGATTTCTTGTCATAATTTTTTTGATTAAGGATTTTTCTCCTTAATCGTTCTTTGGATTAATAGTTCACTTTATTTATATTTTAGAAAGAGGGTAGTTTTTGATGAACAACGTGAAGAAAACAAAAGAAGGGTACCTCGAAACCACTTTGACAGGTAAAGATGTATTATCGATTCCAACGTTGAACAAAGGCGTTGCTTTCTCTGAAGAAGAAAGACAAGAGCTTGGACTTGAAGGCTTACTTCCTCCAACGGTTCTCACTTTAGAACAGCAAGCAGAAAGAGCGTACAAGCAATTTCTAGCTCAGCCGGATCGTCTTCGTCAAAACGTATACTTAAGTGATTTACAAAACCGTAACGAAGTATTGTTCTACAAGCTTTTAACAGAAAAGCTTCGTGAAATGCTTCCTGTTGTGTACACACCAACTGTTGGTGAAGCGATTCAAGAATACAGCCATGAATACAGAAGACCTCATGGTGTCTATCTTTCAATCGACGACATTGACGGCATCGAGAAAGCATTTGAAAACTTGCACGCAACTGCTGGAGACATTGACCTCATCGTTGCAACTGACTCTGAGAGTATTCTTGGAATTGGTGACTGGGGTGTTGGTGGTATCAACATCGCAATCGGTAAATTAGCTGTTTACACGGCTGCAGCAGGTATTGATCCTAGCCGCGTGATTCCAGTTGTATTAGATGTTGGAACAAACAATGAAAAATTATTGAATGATCCATTATACATCGGGAACCATCACAAACGTGTACAAGGTGAAAAATACGAAGAATTCATTGATGCTTATGTAAAAGCAGCACTTAAATTCTTCCCGAAAGCATTGCTGCACTGGGAAGACCTTGGAAACAAAAATGCGCGTAACATCATGAAAAAATACAATGATAACATCTTAACGTTCAACGATGATATTCAAGGTACTGGTGCCATTACTTTAGCGGGTGTTCTTGCAGCTGTCAAGAAAACTGGTACTCAATTGAAAGATCACCGTGTTGTCATCTTCGGAGCTGGATCAGCTGGTATCGGAATCGCAGATCAAATGCGTGACACAATGGTTCTTGAAGGTTTAACAGAAGAAGAAGCAAACAATGCATTCTGGACTTTAGACTACAGAGGATTGCTAACAGACCAATTTGAAGATGAAGTGCTTGATTTCCAAAAACCATACCTGCGTTCTTCTAATGAAGTAGAAGGATGGGCACGCGATGAAAAAGGACAAATCTCATTTGCTGAAACGGTTCGCCAAGCGAAGCCAACAATTCTTATTGGTACTTCAGGTCAAGGCGGCGCATTCACTGAAGAAATCATTAAAGAAATGGCAGCTCATACAGAGCGTCCAGTGATCATGCCAATGTCTAACCCAACACCGCTTGCTGAAGCAGTGCCAGAGGATCTATTCAAATGGACTGACGGCCGTGCACTTGTTGCAACAGGAAGCCCGTTCGAAAACGTTGAGTATAACGGAATCGAACATGAAATCGGACAATCAAACAATGCGTTCGTTTTCCCTGGACTTGGTCTTGGTTCAATCGTAACAGAATCAAAAATCATCACAAAAGGCATGTTCGTTGCTTCTGCAAATGCAATTGCTGAAATGGTTGATCATGAGAAACCAGGTGCTGGTCTTCTTCCAAGTATTGATAAATTGCAAGAAGTGTCAATTCATGTGGCTGTTGAAGTAGCGAAAGCAGCAATTGAAGATGGTGTCGCAAGAAAAACGCCGGACAACATCGAACAAGCTGTGAAAGACGCAATGTGGATTCCTGAATATAAAAAAATAGTAAGAGCATAATAAAATGTGTAACGCGGCATTGCTTCGGGTAATCTAAGCAATGCCGCAATAAATAAGAAACATGTAAAGGATTTAAGGAGGAATAGTAAGATGGACTTTTTAAATATTTTGATCCTCCTAGCACCGATTTTTTTCGTTATCGCGCTGGGTTGGTTCGCAGGACACTTCGGCAGCTATGACGCTAAATCTGCAAAAGGTGTAAGTACACTTGTAACAAAGTATGCTTTACCAGCGCACTTTATCGCCAGTATTCTGTCAACACCAAAAGATAAATTCTATAGTCAAATTCCATTTTTCGTTGCATTGATTTTCGGAATCGTTGGTTTTTATATCATTATCCTTTTAGTTACGAAATTTGCTTTTAAATATGATTTAACAGACTCATCTGTTTTCTCATTAAACTCAGCACAACCGACCTTTGCATTTATGGGGATTCCGGTCTTGGGTAGTTTATTTGGGGCTCAAGAAGTTGCAATTCCGATTGCGATTACCGGAATAGTTGTAAATGCAATGCTTGATCCAATTGCAATTATTGTATCAACTGTCGGTGAAAAAACAAAAGGGAAAACCAAAGACGGCGAAAGCTTCCTAAAAATGACGACAAAAGCAATTTTGCACGGTTTATCAGAGCCGCTTGCACTTGCACCATTAGCCAGTATCATTCTTGTTCTTTTAGGATTTAAACTTCCTTCAATTGGACACGAAATGTTAGAGGAAATTGGCAGCGTTACATCAGGGGTTGCGCTATTCGCAGTCGGTGTCACTGTTGGTATCCGCAAAATTAAATTAAGCTTGCCAGCCTTCAGTATTGCATTGCTAAAAGTAGCTGTACAACCAATACTTATGTATCTTATTGCGGTTCTTATGGGTCTTTCGGCTGATGAAATTACAAAAGCTGTATTACTTGTAGCCTTCCCAGGTTCAGCTGTTGCAGCAATGATCGCAACACGATTTGAAAAACAAGAGGCGGAAACTGCATCCGCATTTGTCATCAGTGCCATCATGTCACTCATCACATTACCGATCATTATTGCTCTTACCGTATAATATAGTAAAAAGGCTGCCTCGACAGGCAGCCTTCAGCGTGTAGACAAACCCTCGCATTCGTTGTCAGTCCTGCGCTTCGGTGCTCACGAATGTCAAATTCGATCCGCTCCGATGCTCGTCCTTCCTAGACTGCAAAGGTTTTCTATCACGCTGAAAGAAGACAAAGGGCTAAAATCAAGATTATTTTAGCCCTTTGTCAAAAATCTGAAGGCTGCCTATTGAGGCAGCCTTTCTTAGCGAAATGAATGAAACAGAGGGAAGAGTACACGCTTTTTTTTGAGGTCAGGGGGTGCGATTTCCTTTTTTTCTTCTGCTTGTGACGGTTGTTTCAAGGTTGCGGCGAGGCGGTCAAATTTTGTGGATAAATCTTCAATTTCTCTGCGGTGCTGAAGCAGTTGATACGATACACCTTCATCTGCTTTTTTAGCCAATTTCCGTTCAAGTTCTTGCAGGCGGTCTTCGACATCAGTGACGTGTAATTGCTGCTGGATGAGCGCTTTCACTTGTTTTTCTAATGCTTCAATCCGCTGTATAGAGACATCAGCTTCGACAGCAGGTGCTGATTGACGAACGGTTTCCTTATGGATTGGCAGTTGAATATCTTGGAGGATCACACCTTCACTCATCTGGTGTTTGACCTCTTTGAGCAGCTGTACAATATCTTCATGAAATTCATAATGTCCAAGTTCATTCCGGGCGACAGGGATGTTGAGTTGTTTGACCCAACGCTGAATCGTCTTTGAAGAAACACCAATTTCCTTTGCAACCTCATTTGTATTCAAACCAAATGCCCTCCCTTTTTTCAATTACAAGTACCATTCTCTTTAAGGAGGACCTGTTCCTTCACGTTAGACAAAACAAGTAACCAATCGCCAAAGATCGTGTTTTCTAGCGAAAAATTGCAGAAAATCAATTGTTTTGGAAATTTTTTTGACTGTCATACCCCGCTATACTATAATTAGACTGTTACGCACAAAACAGAGGTGAAGACCATGTTAGACCGTTTAAAATCAATTGAAGAACGTTATGAAAAACTAAATGAATATTTAAGTGACCCTGAAGTGGTGAACGACACTACGAAGCTTCGTGAATATTCGAAAGAACAATCCGATATTCAAGAAACTGTTGAGGTATATAGACAATATCGTGCGGCATACGACCAGCTGAATGATGCGAAAGCAATGCTCGAAGAGAAGCTGGATGCTGAGATGCGCGACATGGTCAAAGAAGAAATTTCAGAGCTCACTGAGGAAACGGAACGTTTAGAAGACGAGCTGAAAATCTTGCTGATCCCGAAAGATCCGAATGACAACAAAAACGTTATTGTGGAGGTTCGTGGTGCAGCGGGTGGAGAAGAGGCTGCTCTTTTTGCAGGAAACCTTTACCGTATGTACAGCCGTTATGCTGAAATGCAAGGCTGGAAAACAGAAGTCATGGAAGCAAGTGTTACTGGCACAGGCGGTTATAAAGAGATTATCTTTATGATCAGCGGGAAAGGCGCATACTCCAAACTAAAGTTTGAGAATGGCGCACACCGCGTACAGCGTGTTCCGGAAACGGAATCAGGCGGACGGATTCATACATCAACTGCGACAGTCGCGGTATTACCTGAGGCTGAGGAAGTTGAAATTGATATCCATGAAAAAGACATCCGTGTCGATACTTTCACATCTAGTGGACCTGGCGGACAAAGTGTCAATACAACCATGTCTGCTGTTCGATTAACTCACCTTCCAACAGGTGTTGTTGTATCCTGTCAAGATGAGAAATCACAAATTAAAAACAAAGAAAAAGCCATGAAAGTACTGCGTGCGAGAATTTATGATAAATTCCAGCGTGAAGCACAGGCTGAATATGATCAAACGCGTAAATCTGCGGTTGGAACAGGGGATCGTTCAGAGCGTATCCGTACGTACAACTTCCCGCAAAACCGTGTAACAGACCACCGCATCGGATTGACGATTCAAAAGCTTGATCAAATCTTAGAAGGAAAACTTGACGAGGTCATTGATGCACTAATTATGGAAGACCAAGCAAGAAAGCTTCAAGATGCAAAATAAAGAGCGAACAATCTTCGAAGCCCTTAAATGGGCTTCTTCTTTGTTAACGGAAGCTGGCAGAGACCAAAATGCAGCAGAACTCCTGTTGATGCATGTGCTCGGCTGGAGCAGAAGTGAGCTTCTTGCACGATTTCATGATGCGCTGCCTGAGGAGCAAGATCAACTGTTCAGCAAATTTGTGACGCAGCATAAGGCAGGTGTTCCTGTTCAGCATTTAACGGGTGTTGAATTCTTTTACGGACGTCCTTTCGAGGTGAATAAGCATGTTCTTATTCCTCGTCCTGAAACGGAAGAAGTTGTGTTGGCGGCGCTCAATTTGGTAGGTGACGTTTTCCCGCCCAATCAGCCGCTCAAAGCAGTTGACGTTGGCACAGGAAGCGGAGCCATTGCAATTACGCTGGCTCTTGAAAAAAAATCACTATCTGTCACAGCGACTGATATCTCACAAGAAGCACTTGCGGTAGCAAAGCGGAATCAACAAGCGCTCGGTGCAGACGTTCATTTTTTACATGGAGATTTACTTGAACCGGTTATAGCTCAAGGTATTAAAGTAGATGTATTTATTTCCAATCCACCTTATATTGCGGCGGAAGAAATGGACAGTCTGTCTGAGGTTGTGACGAAGCATGAGCCGGTGAATGCGCTGACGGACGGACGTGATGGCTTGTGGTTTTATAAACGTCTTGTTCGTGATCTTCACAGCGTGCTGAGTGAACAGGCAGTTGTTGTCTTTGAAATTGGACATACGCAAGGTCAAGATGTCACAGCGCTTCTCGTGCAAGCTTTTCCTGAAGCGCATGTCTACACCGTCAAAGATATTAATGGAAAAGATCGAGCTGTTTGCGCACACATTCAAAACGGAAAGTCCGGCTGAATATAGCCGGACTATTTTATTATGTAAAGATGAAACTTATGGTAAAAGAGAAACGTATATATAGAAGAATGAACATTCTGATCATGATTTTTTACATAAATTTGTTTTGAAGGAGCGAATGGTGTGAACAAAAGGTATGCGATGGTGTTGGTCATCGTCAGTGTACTATTGATTGTGAGTGCTTGTGGTAAACCGAGCTTTAAAAAAGAGGCAGCAGCATTTGGAGAAAGCTATAAAAAAGCACAATACACAGTGAATCGAACGGATGACCTATCTGATATGAAAGAGAAGCTGAAGGTTTATTTAACCGAACATGAATATCAAGAATATACACAAGACAGCATGTTCCCGAGCATATTAGAAGCGGCGAAGGATCAAGATTGTCAAATTAAGCTGAAGAAAATTATGTTTACGCCTTCAGATGAAAGCGATGACAGAATTGAATTTAACTATGAAATGGTGATCCAATTTATCGATCACAAAGGAAAAGTCAAAAAAGAAATCGAGAAAAAAGGGGCCATGACTGTTATTAAAACAGAATCTGGTTTAAAAATCAGCCGAGATTGGGATGGGAGACTGTACCCTTCTGACTACCAATCCTCACTCAAAAGTCGTTCTTAAAGAGAACGGCTTTTTTTGTTTTGACTCATAATCTATTAAAAAATTCATATTGACTGTTTATGAAATGCGTTTCCTGGACACAATGTTTGTAGCGAAGAGAAAAAGTGGGGGGAACACTCAATGTTGAAAAGTAAAACCATGATTTGTCTTTATATGTTTCTATTATTATGCGGTGCTTTTGCAAACCTTGGCAGAGAGGAGACGGCGGCTGCTTCTGCAAATCAGCCTGTTGTTATACCAGATGAAGCGATTCGATTACGCATTTTAGCAAATAGTGATCGTTCAGCGGATCAGGATGTGAAAAGAAGTATTCGTGACGAGGTCAATGCGAATATGACGGAGTGGGTCAAAGACCTCAGATCCATTGAAGAAGCAAGACGTGTCATTCGATCAAAGCTGCCAGAAATCAATCGTATCGCCAAAGCGAAATTAAAGGAACAGCATATTGATCAATCTGTATCGGTCAGTTTTCAAAAAGCTTCATTTCCAACAAAACTCTATGGAAATTTCGTCTATCCTGCTGGGAAATATGAAGCCATTTTAATTACGCTTGGAGAAGGGAACGGAGCCAACTGGTGGTGTGTGTTATTCCCGCCGCTCTGTTTTATCGATTTTTCAAACGGAGAAGCCATCGCCTCACCAGAAGGCGATGATGATAAACAAGTGACAGCGCAGCAAACGAAAGAGTCTGTCAATGAAGTGGTGAAAGAAGAGGAAGAAGAGACAGGTGAAGTGAAGTTCTTTTTGTTCGAATGGGTCTCTAGTCTTTTCTCTTAAAAAAGGTATAAATCGGTTTTTGCCTCATAGAGTTGAAGTAAGAGATCAAAAAAGAGGTGAAAGCATGTATTATCAATTAAGAATAGCCACAGAGGAAGATGTCCCGTCGATCAATGCTTTTCTTGAAAAGGGACAAGCAAAAGGCGGAGTAACGCTTGCAGAGCGAACGACATTTGTCGTGATGGAAGATGCGGATGGTCAGCTGGCAGGCTGCTTAGGTCTTGAACAGCTCAATGAACAAGAGGGATTGCTGCGGTCGCTTGTCATATCAGATAAGCTCGGTCAGGGGCACATTGTCTCCTTGTTCCAAAGCGTTCAAACGCTCGGAGAAAAAATAGGTGTGGATACTTTTTATGTCGTTGCAAACCATTCCTCTTCCCATGATTTTTTGGCATTAATGGGCTTTACGCCTTTAGAGGAAATCCCAGAAAGCATATGGAGTTCTGCACATGCAAAAGAGACATTGGGGAAAGAACAGGCTGTGGTCCTGCAAAAAAAAGGCAGTTAATCACAAAACGATGGACTTATACACATACTTATCCACTATAAAACAAGCGTTATCCACAAATTGTGGACAACGCTTGTTTTATTGATCATCATCTTTTATACTTTCAAAAGGATAATTGAGATATATCAACAGTTTTATCTTTTTTAAAAGGAGTTTGTATGATGTTAAATACAAAAAGGTGGTCTGTGGATTTAGAAAAGGATTTATCCACATACTACCCACAAATTAAACAGGCGGCCGATCTGCTGCAGCAAAATGAAGTGGTTGCTTTCCCGACAGAGACCGTTTACGGACTCGGGGCAAATGCGAAAGAGACAGAAGCCGTGATGAAAATTTATGAAGCGAAAGGGCGTCCGAGTGATAATCCGTTGATTGTTCACATTGCGGAAGTTCAGCAGCTTCACGAATTTGCACAAATAGAAAGCGAAAAAGCGAAGGCGCTGATGGATGCCTTTTGGCCGGGCGCCTTAACCATCGTTCTTCCGTGTAAGCCGGGCACTTTATCCAAGCAGGTTACAGCAGGTTTATCCACAGTAGGTGTGAGAATGCCTGACCATCCCATTGCGCTTGAGCTCATCCGAGCAGCTGGTCTGCCAATTGCTGCACCAAGTGCGAACCGTTCAGGGAAACCTTCACCAACACAAGCCGACCATGTAGCGAGTGATCTCGAAGGAAGAATCGCTGGAATTGTGGATGGAGGTAAAACTGGAATTGGGGTTGAGTCAACGGTTGTATCCTGTGTCGGTGAGACCCCAGTGATTTTAAGACCGGGCGGAATTACAAAAGAAGCATTAGAAGAGGTTGTGGGGACGGTGAGTGTGGATCCGGGGCTGACAAAAAAGGACGAGGCGCCAGTATCGCCAGGTATGAAATACACACACTATGCACCTGAAGCCCAGATGTATATCTTTCATGGAAGTGATGAAGACATGCAGCGGCACATTCAGAAATACAAAGCTGAAGGTCTAAAAGTCGGAGTACTGACAACAGAAGAAAAGAAATCGCTGTTTGCGGCAGATGTTGTGTACAGCTGTGGATGGAGAGAAAAACCTGAAACAGTTGCTGCAAACCTCTATCGTGTACTGAGACAATTTGATGAAACGGATGTAGACTTGATTATTTCAGAAGCCTTTCCAGAGCAAGGAGTTGGTTCTGCCATTATGAACCGTCTGCAAAAAGCCGCAGGAGGGCGTACACTCCCTTCGTTCCAATAGTTCTAACCTTTCTTGGACAAACATAGGTTAAAGGAGAATGTGTGTCCAAGGGGGATTTACATGAACGAACTAGCTGGCGAATTGCTGACGCTCAGCATCATGGCTTTTGCACTTGGAATGGATGCTTTTTCGGTTGGACTTGGTATGGGGATGATTCAGCTGAGGTTCCGCCAGATCATTTATATTGGATTTGTTATTGGGATATTTCATATGTTTATGCCGCTTTTTGGGATGCTGACAGGTCAGCTCTTATCCGGATGGCTCGGTCTTCTTGCCACCTATATTGGCGGGGCGCTGCTTTTGGTGCTGGGACTGCAAATGATCGTTGCTTCTATCCGCAAAGAGGATAAGCCCTTTATCGCACCTGTTGGGACTGGTCTCGTTCTTTTTGCTACAAGTGTCAGCCTAGACAGCTTCTCTGTTGGTTTAAGCCTCGGGATTTACGGTTCCCAGGTGTGGATGACTATATTATTGTTTGGTTTTTTTAGTATGCTTCTCACATGGCTCGGATTATTACTCGGCAAACAGGTTCGGTCATGGGTGGGTTCATATAGCGGCGCGCTTGGCGGAATCATTTTACTAGCCTTTGGTATCAAATTATTATTTCCGCTCTAGCCAGTCTCCTTACATAACATGTAGAATGAAATGCTATATAATAGAAGAAAAGGAGGGCGAAAGATGAAAATCTTATTTGTTTGTACGGGAAATACATGCAGAAGTCCAATGGCTCAAGCCCTTTTTGCTTCCATTGCAGATGAAAAAGGTTTAGAGGTCACTGTAAAATCAGCGGGCATTTTTGCCTCCGATGAAGGGAAGGCGTCTCCTCAAGCGATCGAAGCATTATTTGAGAAAAGCATTCCACTGAATCACTCATCATCAAAATTGACAGAGGAGCTTCTGCGCGAAGCTCATTACGTCTTCACGATGACTATGCAGCATAAACAGTTGATTACTGAGCAGTATGCGCATGCAAAAGGCAAGGTCTTCACTTTAAAGGAATTTGCGACAGGAACAGAAGGTGATGTTTCCGACCCGTTTGGAGGAAGTCTTTCTGTTTATCAGGAAACTCGTGATGAACTTGAAGCCTTACTGTATCAGCTCGCTGAGAAATTGAAAAAAGATCATCATCATAGATAACCTGTAAAACCGTTGCGTCAACGGTTTTTCTGCTTTTGTTTGCAAATCACTAGGCAGAGGTTAAAATATAACTGTAAATAAAGAATGAATGTAAGATATAACAGATCAACTCACCCTTAGGAGGAATTGCCCGATGAAAGTAGCCATTGCATCCGATCACGGCGGAACGAATATTCGTGAAGAAATCAAACAACTGATGGATGAATTGAAGATTGAATACATTGATATGGGTTGTGAATGCGGATCAGGTTCTGTAGACTACCCAGATTATGCATTCCCTGTAGCCAATATGGTGGCAAACGGAGAAGTCGACCGCGGCATTTTAATTTGCGGGACAGGCATCGGCATGAGCATCTCGGCAAATAAAGTAAAAGGAATTCGCTGTGCATTAGCACATGATACATTTAGTGCTAAAGCAACTAGAGAACACAATGATACGAACGTTCTTGCAATGGGAGAGCGAGTGATTGGACCAGGATTAGCACGTGAGATTGCGCACATTTGGCTGACAACAGAGTTTACAGCAGGACGCCATGCTGTGCGGATTGGCAAAATTGCTGATTACGAAGAAAAGCACCTATAAGGAGCGCTTAATATGAACATTGGTCAAGATTGGCTTGAAATGTTAAAAGAGTTTCATCAAACAGTTGAATTGCGTGCCGGGCAAATCTTAGTTATTGGCTGTAGTACGTCAGAAGTGGCTGGTGAGCATATTGGTACTGCAGGAAGTGAGCAAATTGCTGCGTCCATCTATCAAGAATTGGATCAGTTAAGACGAGAGACCGGCATTGAGCTCGCCTTTCAATGCTGTGAGCATCTAAATCGTGCCCTAGTCGTTGAAGAAGAAGTGGCTTTCCGTTTTAACTTGGAGATTGTAGCTGCAGTACCTGTCCGTAAAGCGGGTGGTTCGATGGCGGCTCACGCGTATCAGCAAATGGAACATCCTGTATTGGTCGAATCCATTGAGGCGCATGCTGGAATTGATATCGGCGATACGTTAATTGGGATGCACTTAAAGAGAGTCGCTGTACCTGTCCGTCTCAGCCGTCATCAATTAGGACATGCACATGTGACTTTTGCGAAAACACGTCCGAAGCTGATTGGCGGAGAAAGAGCGGTTTATACAAGATCATAGCTTCGATATATTTCTAATATAATGTTGAATGATGAAGACGCTTTACCACTTGAATATTCGGGTTTTCATAAAAAAGAAGTCGATTTTCCAAAAAAAACTTTTACATTTTACTCAAAAACCGTGTACAATGAGATGGTGAAAACATCGAATGGAAATAGATTGGAGAGGATTTCGCTGATGAAACATTTACCTGAGCAAGACGCACAAGTATTCAAAGCAATTCAACTAGAGCGGAAACGCCAGCAGGACAAAATCGAATTAATTGCATCAGAAAACTTCGTAAGCGAAGCAGTCATGGAAGCACAGGGCTCTGTATTAACAAATAAATACGCTGAGGGTTATCCTGGTAAACGCTACTATGGCGGCTGTGAACATGTAGACGTTGTGGAAGATATCGCACGTGACCGCGCAAAAGAAATTTTTGGCGCTGAGTATGTGAACGTACAACCTCACTCAGGTGCTCAAGCGAACATGGCTGTTTACTTTACTATTCTTGAGCATGGCGATACAGTGCTGGGCATGAACTTATCACATGGCGGACATTTAACACACGGAAGCCCTGTAAACTTTAGTGGTGTACAGTACAACTTTGTAGAATATGGTGTAGATAAAGAAACTCAGCATATCGACTATCAAGATGTACTTGAAAAAGCACGTGAACATAAGCCGAAACTAATCGTTGCGGGTGCAAGTGCATACCCACGTCAAATTGATTTCAAAAAGTTCCGTGAGATTGCTGATGAAGTCGGTGCTTACTTTATGGTCGACATGGCTCACATTGCTGGTCTTGTTGCAGCAGGTCTTCATCCAAATCCAGTTCCTTACGCAGATTTTGTGACAACAACAACTCACAAAACATTACGCGGACCTCGCGGCGGAATGATTCTTTGCCGTGAAGAGTTTGGTAAAAAGATCGACAAATCGATCTTCCCTGGTATTCAAGGTGGACCACTCATGCATGTCATCTCTGCAAAAGCTGTTTCTTTCGGTGAAGTATTGAACGGAGATTTCAAAACATATGCACAAAACGTCATTGATAATGCAAAACAACTAGCTGAAACTCTTTTATCTGAAGATATTCAGCTTGTATCTGGCGGAACAGATAACCATCTTGTTCTCATTGACTTGCGTTCTCTTGGCATCACAGGAAAAATTGCAGAAAACGTTCTTGATGAAATCGGTATTACAGTGAACAAAAATGCAATTCCTTATGATCCAGAGAAACCATTTGTCACAAGTGGTGTACGTGTAGGGACAGCTGCAGTAACAAGCCGCGGTTTCGATCAAGAAGCGATGAAAGAAGTCGGTTCCATTATTGCACTTGCGCTAAAACATCATGAAGATGAAGCGAAATTAGAAGAGGCGAAAAAGCGTGTATCTGATCTTACGGCTCGTTTCCCTCTATATAACGAATTAGATTATTAAAAAACAGACCCATTTGCCTATTTTTGGCATGTGGGTTTTTTTTGTAGGATTTGCGAATCATATTGAAAGATGATGTCTTTTTATGTAGAATTGTAGGAAGTGTGCAAAGTTCACCGGAAGATGACAGAAAAGGAGTTGTAGCAAGCTATGGCAAAGGTTTATGTATTTGATCACCCGCTTATTCAGCACAAACTTACATATATTCGTGACGTTCATACAGGAACTAAAGAATTTAGAGAGTTAGTGGATGAAGTCGCAACATTAATGGCATTTGAAATCACAAGAGATTTACCGCTTGAAGAGGTAGATGTAGAAACACCTGTACAAGTAGCGAAATCAAACGTGATCTCAGGTAAAAAACTCGGTGTTGTGCCAATTTTAAGAGCAGGTCTTGGAATGGTAGACGGGATTTTGAAACTCATTCCAGCTGCTAAAGTGGGACATGTTGGTTTATACCGCGATCCGAAAACATTAAAGCCTGTTGAATATTATGTGAAGCTTCCATCTGATGTGGAAGAGCGTGAATTTATCGTAGTAGATCCAATGCTTGCAACTGGCGGCTCAGCAGTCGAAGCGTTAAACAGCTTGAAAAAACGCGGTGCGAAAAACATTCGCTTCATGTGTCTGATTGCTGCCCCTGAAGGTGTAGAAGAAATGCAAAAGCATCATCCAGATGTTGATATCTACATTGCAGCATTAGATGAGAAACTAAACGAAAAAGGTTACATCATTCCAGGTCTTGGTGATGCTGGTGACCGTATGTATGGAACGAAATAAGAAAGTCTTAATAAAAGCCCACATGCAAAACGTGCATGTGGGCTTTTTTGAAATATATGACAAACGGTTGATACCGTTCATAGAAAAATCATTGTATACTGAACATTGGCTGTTTTTTTCAATGAATGTCACATCTCTCCTAAAGTTTGATGAAATTGTGAACATTTTGTGTGCTCTATCACTATAGAAAAGTTTTTTAACTTTCAACCGATTGACACATCATAGACGCTATTGTATGCTAAACGAGGGTATTATGGTAAGGTTTTCATAGCCTATAGCACTCTACTAATCCTCATTGTGAACCCTTTAATAATCAGGGTTTGTATCAACGAATGAAGCAGCATCCCATAGATCTAAAGATTTCAAGTCTGATTGTGCAATTAGACCGATGGGTGATTGATTTTTTTCGAATAGGACGGCTTATCATAAGCGTCTTCTACGCAGTTTTCATCACCATTTATCACCTTTTTTACAATATTTTTCATCGGGAGTCAGATGAATGAACGATCCAAACGCGATTTTCCGCAGACAGAGTAAATACATGTTCTATCTATTGGCAATTTTTGTGTTTGGCTATGCCATGCCTGGTTTTAAACCACTGTTTCTTGGTTTCATTA
The DNA here is from genome assembly GCF_056098985.1 of Bacillus sp. 11B20. Lineage (NCBI taxonomy): Bacteria > Bacillati > Bacillota > Bacilli > Caryophanales > Bacillaceae > Bacillus > Bacillus sp. 11B20. Next base: position 617,777 of record NZ_JBLZWZ010000009.1, on the reverse strand, counting down.
TCGGCACAATTTTTGCTTTCTTTAATTTATTCCTACTTATACGGAGAATGCACGCTTTTGATCGAGCGGTTAAAAAAGGAAAATCCATTCGTTCAATGGGAAGTACAGCCAGGTGGGCCAACGCGATTCTCGCAGTAGCGATTGCTTGGCGTTACCCTAATGAAGTTCATCTGGCAGGTGTTGTTATAGGATTAATGACAATATATCCTGTCATTATGATAGATTCCTTCATTCAACTTAAACGTTCTACTATGGAAGAGAGGTGAATACTCTTTGGGTCACAGTTCAAAAACTACAGAATTTTTAGGGTTAACGTTCAACTTATCCAATGTTCTCATGATTACGATTGCTAGTATCATCGTTCTTCTCATAGCGGTGCTGACTACTCGTGTTCTGTCTATTCGTCCGACTAAGGCGCAGAACTTCATGGAATGGATCGTTGATTTTGTTCGAAATATCATAGGTAGTTCGATGGACATGAAAACAGGAGCCCCATTTCTAGCGCTTGGCGTTACATTACTCATGTACATATTTGTTTCAAACATGCTTGGACTGCCATTCTCGATTACGGTCGATCACAACTTGTGGTGGAAATCACCAACTGCTGATCCTGCAATCACAATGACACTAGCGGTTATGGTCATGGGATTAACACACTACTATGGTGTTAAAGCAAAAGGAGTCAAGGAATATACAAAAGACTACTTTAGACCAATCCCACTTTTAGTACCGCTGAAAATTATTGAAGAATTTGCAAACACATTAACACTTGGTTTGCGTCTTTATGGAAATATTTTCGCTGGAGAGATTCTTCTTGGTTTACTTGCAGGACTTGCGACTAATTTCTATTCGCAAAACCTTGCACTAGGTATCATTGGTACATTAGGTGCCATCGTGCCGATGATTGTATGGCAGGCATTCAGTTTGTTTGTCGGAACCATCCAGGCATTTATCTTCACCATGCTGACAATGGTGTATATCTCCCATAAAGTCAGCGACGAACACTAAAAAATTGAGAGTCCAAAAAGGACGTTATTTTAAAGGAGGAGCTTTTTAATGAATTTAATAGCAGCAGCAATTGCAATCGGTTTAGGAGCACTAGGAGCAGGTATTGGTAACGGTCTAATCGTATCTAAAACAGTTGAAGGAATCGCTCGTCAGCCAGAAGCTGGTAGAGAACTAAGAACACTTATGTTCATCGGGGTAGCTTTAGTTGAGGCACTTCCAATTATCGCTGTCGTTATCGCATTCTTGGCATTCTTTGGTTAATATGTGAGAAGCGTTCTAATATGAATTTTAATGGCGAAGATCAGATTAGTTCGAAACTTCGCCATTCCTTTATGTTTTGTTTCTTAACATATTATTTAAAGAAGGGAGTTGCCGTACTAAATGTCTCAGTTACCAGTAGTTTTAGGAGCAGGTCTAAACACCGGAGATATCATATTCCAGTTGATCGCTATGCTCATCCTGCTTGCACTTTTAAAGAAATTTGCGCTTAAGCCTTTATTAGGGATTATGAAACAGCGTGAAGATTATATAGGAAATGAAATTTCAAGTGCTGAAGAAAAGCACGTTCAAGCTGAAAAGCTTCTTGAAGAACAACGTGTCTTATTGAAAGAAGCACGCGAAGAATCACATACACTCATCGAAAATGCGAAAAAGATTGGTGAGAAACAAAAAGAAGACATCATTCAAGCAGCACGTCAAGAATCAGAGCGCTTGAAAGAGTCTGCTAGAACTGAAATCGTCAAAGAAAAAGAACAAGCTGTGGCTGCACTGCGCGAGCAAGTTGCATCACTTTCTGTGCTGATTGCTTCTAAAGTGATTGAAAAAGAACTTGATGAGCAAGCACAAGAGAAATTGATCCAAGAGTATCTAAAAGAGGCAGGCGAAAGCCGATGAGCGTAACTATTGTCTCTAAGCGTTACGCTTCTGCTCTTTTTGACATCGTTCTTGCTTCTTCGGCAGTAGACGAAACTGAAAAAGAGCTGAATGAGATCAAAAAAGTTCTCAAGGCTGATCAAGAACTCAATGACTTCCTTGTTCATCCAAAGATTACGGCAGACAAAAAGAAACAGTTGATTGCTGAAGCTTTCAAAGGTGTTTCTACTTATGTGTTGCACACAATGTATTTACTGATTGACCGCGGACGCACAAATATTTTCTCTGAAATGACGTCTGAGTTTGTGAAACTTGCAAACCGTACGAAACAAATAGACGATGCGATCGTGTATTCAGTGAAACCGCTCAGCGGAGCTGAAATTCAATCTTTATCTGAAGTATTTGCCAAAAAAGCCGGAGTCACATCACTGCGTGTAGAGAACGTGATTGACAAGGATCTAATAGGCGGAGTGAAAATCCGTATCGGAAACCGCATTTATGACGGCAGTGTCAGCGGAAAGCTTTCCCGCATTGAACGTCAGCTTGCAGGCGAAAATCGTTAGAAGGGGTGAAACCTTAGTGAGTATCAAAGCTGAAGAGATTAGCGCGCTGATAAAGCAGCAAATCCAAAACTATCAATCAGAAATTGAAGTAAAAGATGTCGGTACAGTCATTCAAGTAGGGGACGGTATCGCGCGTGTACATGGCCTTGACAACATTATGGCAGGAGAGCTTGTTGAGTTCTCTAACGGTGTAATGGGTATGGCTCAAAACCTTGAGGAGTCTAACGTAGGTATCGTAATATTAGGACCTTACAAAGATATCCGTGAAGGTGATGACGTAAAACGTACAGGTCGTATCATGGAGGTTCCAGTAGGAGAAGAGTTAATCGGACGTATTGTGAACCCACTTGGTCAGCCTGTTGATGGACTAGGTCCAATTTTAACAAGCAAAACACGTCCAATCGAAAGTGAAGCACCTGGTGTTATGGATCGTAAATCTGTACATGAGCCGCTTCAAACAGGAATTAAAGCAATTGATGCCTTGATTCCAATCGGCCGCGGACAGCGTGAATTGATCATTGGGGACCGTCAAACAGGTAAAACATCTGTTGCAATCGATACGATCCTGAACCAAAAAGATCAAGACATGATCTGTATCTATGTAGCGATCGGACAAAAAGAATCAACGGTTCGTGGTGTTGTTGAAACACTTCGTAAGCATGGTGCGCTTGACTACACAATCGTTGTCACAGCTTCTGCATCACAGCCAGCTCCACTTCTTTACCTTGCTCCTTATGCAGGTGTAACGATGGGTGAGGAATTCATGTATAACGGCAAGCACGTACTTGTTGTCTATGATGACCTTTCTAAACAAGCGGCAGCTTACCGTGAGCTTTCATTATTGCTTCGTCGTCCTCCAGGTCGTGAGGCATTCCCTGGTGATGTTTTCTATCTTCACTCTCGTTTATTAGAACGTGCAGCGAAGCTTAGTGACGAAAAGGGTGGCGGTTCTATCACAGCATTGCCTTTCGTAGAAACGCAAGCTGGCGATATTTCTGCATATATCCCAACAAACGTTATTTCCATCACAGATGGACAGATTTTCTTACAATCTGACCTCTTCTTCTCAGGCGTACGTCCAGCGGTAAACGCAGGATTGTCTGTATCTCGTGTAGGTGGTTCTGCACAAATCAAAGCGATGAAAAAGGTAGCAGGTACACTTCGTCTGGATCTTGCTTCTTATCGTGAGCTTGAAGCGTTCGCTCAGTTTGGATCTGATCTAGACCAAGCGACTCAAGCGAAATTAAACCGTGGTGCAAGAACTGTTGAAGTCTTAAAACAAGACTTGAACAAACCGCTTAAAGTTGAAAAACAAGTAGCGATTCTTTACGCACTAACAAGAGGATACTTAGACGATGTTGCCATTGCTGATGTTAAACGTTTTGAAGCTGAGTTATTCATGTACATTGAAGAAAACCATAAAGGCTTGTTTGACACAATCTCTCAAACAGGAAATATGCCTGCTGATGAAGAGTGGAAGACAGCAATCGAAGGCTTTAAACGTACGTTTGCACCAAGCAACTAATTAGTAATCTTTCCGAGAGAAAAAGATTCTCTTTTTCTCTCTTTTCACGTAAATGAACACGGATTCCTGAAAAAAGGTGGTGAAATCTTTGGCCTCATTACGCGATATAAAGTCAAGGATCACGTCAACGAAAAAATCGAGTCAGATCACAAAAGCGATGCAAATGGTATCAGCTGCGAAACTGAATCGTGCTGAAAACAATGCGAAGTCTTTTGTTCCTTACATGGAGAAAATCCAGGAAGTGGTTGCTGCAATCGCAACTGGAACAAGTGCTAAGCACCCAATGCTTCTTTCAAGACCTGTCAAGAAAACAGGGTATCTCGTCATTACATCTGATCGAGGGCTTGCAGGACCTTTTAACAGCTCGATTTTGCGTGCCGCTTACCAAACCATTCAATCTCGTCATCAATCCGCTGATGAATATGCGGTGATTGTCATTGGTAAAATCGGACGCGACTTCTTCAAAAAGCGTGGTATTCCAGTTATTTCTGAAGTAACAGGGCTTGGAGACGAAGTAGCGTTTGCTGATATTAAAGAATTAGCAAGCAGCACAGTTCAAATGTTCTCTGATGAAGCGTTTGACGAACTTTACATGTTCTACAACCACTTTGTCAGTGCGATTTCACAAGAAGTAACAGAGAAGAAATTATTGCCGCTAACGGACCTTTCGGCCGCAGCGACACCAAATAAACGTTCCGCATCTTATGAGTTTGAGCCTTCTGAAGAAGAAATTCTTGAAGTTCTCCTTCCTCAATATGCAGAGAGTTTGATTTTCGGTGCGCTTCTTGACAGCAAAGCAAGTGAACATGCTGCAAGAATGACAGCAATGAAGAGTGCAACAGACAACGCAAAAGAATTGATCGACAGCCTGACACTCTCTTACAACCGTGCTCGTCAAGCAGCGATTACACAAGAGATTACAGAAATTGTCGGCGGAGCAGCTGCCTTAGAATAGAAATAATTGTCAGGAGGGAATGCAATGAAAACAGGACGCATCAGTCAGATCATGGGACCAGTCGTAGACGTTCGTTTTGAAGACGGTCACTTGCCTGAGATTTATAATGCGATCAAAGTTTCGCATAAAGCGGAAAGCGAAAGTGAAGTTGATATCGACTTAACTTTAGAAGTAGCACTACATTTAGGTGATGATACAGTGAGAACCATCGCGATGGCATCAACAGACGGTGTGAAGCGCGGTATGGAAGCTGTAGACCTTGGAAAACCAATTTCAGTACCAGTTGGTAACGTAACACTTGGACGTGTATTCAACGTACTGGGAGATAACATTGACTTAGATGAGCCACTTGGTGTGGAAGCTCAAAGAGATCCAATCCACAGACAAGCGCCTTCTTTTGATCAACTTTCTACAGAAGTTGAAATTCTTGAAACAGGTATCAAAGTTGTTGACCTGCTTGCTCCTTACATCAAAGGTGGAAAGATCGGTCTATTCGGTGGAGCCGGTGTAGGTAAAACCGTTCTGATTCAAGAATTGATCAACAACATCGCACAAGAACACGGCGGTATTTCTGTATTCGCTGGTGTTGGAGAGCGTACACGTGAAGGAAACGACCTTTACTACGAAATGAAAGATTCTGGCGTTATCGAAAAAACAGCCATGGTCTTCGGCCAAATGAACGAGCCGCCGGGTGCACGTATGCGCGTTGCCCTAACTGGTTTGACAATGGCAGAGCATTTCCGTGATGAACAAGGTCAAGACGTATTGTTCTTCATCGATAACATCTATCGTTTTACACAAGCAGGTTCTGAAGTTTCAGCCCTTCTTGGACGTATGCCTTCAGCGGTAGGTTATCAGCCGACACTTGCAACAGAAATGGGTCAGCTGCAAGAGCGTATCACGTCTACAAACGTAGGATCTGTTACATCGATTCAAGCGATCTATGTACCTGCGGATGACTATACGGATCCAGCTCCAGCAACTACGTTCGCTCACCTTGATGCAACGACAAACCTTGAGCGTAAGCTGACTGAAATGGGTATTTACCCAGCGGTTGATCCTCTTGCTTCAACATCTCGTGCACTTGCACCTGAGATCGTTGGCGAAGAGCATTATGCGATTGCGCGTGAAGTACAGCAAACATTGCAGCGTTATAAAGAGCTGCAAGATATTATTGCCATTTTAGGTATGGATGAACTATCTGAGGACGATAAGCTTGTGGTACACAGAGCGCGTCGTGTTCAATTCTTCCTATCTCAAAACTTCCACGTAGCGGAGCAGTTCACTGGCCAAAAGGGTTCTTATGTGCCATTGAAAGAAACTGTAAAAGGCTTCAAGGAAATCTTATCTGGTAAATACGATCACCTTCCAGAAGATGCATTCCGCTTAGTTGGACGCATTGAAGAAGTGGTTGAAAAAGCCAAAGAGATGGGTGTAGAGGCCTAATCTGGTCCTTAGGAGGGTAAAAGCATGAAGACCGTTCAAGTCAATATCGTTACTCCCGACGGCCCAGTGTATCAAGCGGATGTGGAAATGGTCAGTGTAAGAGCAGAAAGCGGTGAGCTTGGTATTTTAGCTGGCCACGTTCCAATGGTTGCTCCGCTAAAAATCGGTGCAGTTCGCTTAAAACATAGTGGATCAACTGAATTGGTTGCAGTAAGTGGCGGATTTGTTGAAGTCCGCCCTGAACAAGTAACGATTCTTGCTCAGGCCGCTGAAACATCAGACAAAGTTGATGTTGATCGCGCTAAATCAGCGAAACAGCGTGCTGAAGAGCATTTGAACCACCCGAATGAAAGTGATGTACGCCGGGCGGAACTCGCATTAAAACGGGCGTTAAACCGTTTAAATGTAGCAGGGAAATAAAACAGAAAATCCTTCTTATCACTGTGATAAGAAGGATTTTTTTTAGGATGACATGAGAGATTGATACAACGACACATAAGGATGAGATGCTTGCTTTTCTAAATATAACTGCTCGCAAAATTGCGTACTGCAATGCCATGTTTTATTGTTTCTGCGTAAGCCAAGCGTATATTGGTGCGAAGAGTCCATATAAGGCCGCACTACCCAGTCAGCATCTGAATGATGACGGATGACAACCTCTCCTAAATACACACTCATCATCGCTTCTAATGCATCTATTGGCATTTTCCACTCAGCGAACAGCTGCTTGGTCAATGCATCAAAGTATAGTGATTCTAACTGATACAGGCTTTCCTCAGAGTAATCCAAAGAAATGTTATGAAAATGACACAATTGTGCTAATTCTTCTAGCTGTGTCTGTCTATAATCAAAGTAGAAAGCAATGGCCTCCCATTCATGATCAAATGAGGGAACCAAATCTCCGTACAAATCAACAAAGTCAGGAAAAGAATCTTTCAATGTGTTCAGCTCCTTCCACACGCAGTATATCATCTCCTTGGGATCAGGATAAGAGGGGATTCACACTAAATGTAGCTCTTTTTTCCAAATGATTCATCTTTCCGATTTTCGAGGATATAATGAAAGGGAGTTTTCCTTTACAGAAATAAATAAAAGGAGGATTCAATTGTATGGAAGACGTAGGACAACAAGCAATCGTGGGCATTGTGATTCACCTATTTTTTATCGCGGTTACATGGTGGGCACTGCTTGCTGTAAATATTGATCCACTCATTAAAAAAGGGAAAATCGTTCAAGCAAGGCTGCTAATGATGCTCATTACCATTGCCATCGCATCTGCGGTCAGTAATTTCTTCCTTGATTACTTAAATTTCTCCAGACAAATTCCTTATATGTTCTAACATAAAAGGTTTGGTCACGGCCTTCTGCGGGAACGTAAAAAGAAGGGTCAAAAGGCGCGCCTTTTGTTGACTTTTCCACGTATGCATTGACCTCCTTGCGGCAACACTTGTAGCAAGGGGGAATGACAGGTGAAAAAGTATTTGAAAGGTTGGCCATTATTTGCGTTTATTCTTTTTTTTGTTCTGATGATTCAAGGTGTTCGTGCGGAAGAATCTTCTCCGCTCGCTCAAATAGCAGAAGGTTTGAAAAACCAGCAAATCGAAGTCGATGGATGGACCCTTCATGCCAAAACAAATGTAGATATTTCATCCGAACAATTTTCAAAAAAAGTGAAACGTTTGAAAGACGAACTACGACAGTATGAGTGGACCGAAAAAAAAGAACAACATGTCACCAAAGTCACAGGAATTTACAAAGATGAAAAAAATGATACAGAATCGAAAATTTTACTCGTGAAGACCGACACAAAATCAAATCAAAAGTCGTATTTATTATATGAGCAAAAAGGTGCTCGCCCACTGAATACCTGGGAGCATACATATGATCAGTTCGTACGTCATGCAAAAAGCATATTACAAGAGAAAATTGTAATTTTTACTTGTCTCGATGGTCATGTAAATGGTATGATGGATGTTGTTTTGCAAAAAAAAGCTGAAACGTTAGCAAATGAATTTCAAGCAAAACCAGTTGAGTATCTCGTTGAGTCTAATTTTGTGTCGCTTTCCGCTTACACAGAGAAGTGGGAACAGTTCATTATGACTTCAAATGATAAAATGAATGTTCAAATTGCCATCAGAAGTTCGGAAATGAACGAAAATCATACGATTACGGTTGGCACACCAATCGTAACGACTGAATATTAATATAGAGAATTTGGGACGCGGAGGGGAAGACCTTGGAAAAAATCATCGTCCGCGGCGGTCAAAAGTTAAACGGCACAGTTAAAGTAGAAGGCGCAAAAAATGCCGTTTTACCAGTTATCGCTGCATCTTTGTTAGCAAGTACAGAAAAAAGCGTAATTTGTGATGTACCTACGCTCTCCGATGTATATACAATCAATGAAGTGTTACGTCATTTAGGAGCAGAAGTACATTTTGAAAATAACGAAGTATCAGTTGATGCATCTCATGCACTAGAAACTGAGGCTCCGTTTGAGTATGTCCGTAAAATGCGAGCATCCGTGCTTGTCATGGGACCACTTTTAGCAAGAACAGGTCATGCAAGAGTTGCATTACCTGGAGGCTGTGCAATTGGTTCAAGACCAATTGATCAGCATTTAAAAGGCTTTGAAGCAATGGGAGCTAAAATTCAAGTAGGTAATGGTTTCATCGAGGCTGAAGTAAAAGGCCGTTTAAAAGGTGCAAAAATCTATTTGGATTTCCCAAGTGTAGGGGCAACTGAAAACATCATCATGGCAGCAGCATTAGCGGAAGGAACAACAATTTTAGAAAACGTAGCAAAAGAACCTGAAATTGTTGATTTAGCAAACTACATCAATGCCATGGGCGGTAAGGTTCGCGGTGCTGGTACTGGTACAATCAAAATCGAAGGTGTGGAAACACTTCACGGTGCAAAACACAACATCATCCCTGACAGAATTGAAGCAGGTACTTTCATGGTGGCAGCAGCCATTACAGAAGGAAATGTTCTTGTAAAAGGCGCAGTGCCAGAGCACATGACATCACTTGTTGCCAAAATGGAAGAAATGGGTATTCAGATCATTGAAGAAGAAGAAGGTTTAAGAGTCATTGGACCATCTGAGCTCAAGCCAATCGATCTAAAAACAATGCCGCATCCTGGGTTCCCAACGGATATGCAATCTCAGATGATGGCGCTATTGCTTCGTGCGAACGGAACAAGCATGATCACAGAAACGGTGTTTGAAAACCGCTTTATGCATGCTGAAGAATTCCGCCGCATGAATGGCGATATTAAAATTGAGGGTCGCTCTGTCATTATCAATGGGCCGGTTCAACTTCAAGGTGCTGAAGTGGCAGCGACTGATTTAAGAGCAGGAGCAGCACTTGTACTTGCTGGATTAGTGGCAGAAGGTCATACACGTGTCACAGAGTTGAAGCATATTGACCGTGGTTATGTGAACTTCCACCAAAAGCTTGCAGCAATCGGTGCAGATATTGAAAGAGTAAACGATGAATCAGCAGATGTGACACAAGAACAAGTTGTATCAGATCTGAACGCGTAATCATAAAGAAATCAGTGTGTCCATTGGGCATGCTGATTTTTTTTTAGATTCATAGAATGCCTCATTTCACGAAGCTTATCATTAGTGTATCCAACCATCTTAAATTTTATTCATACAGACGAACAGTAAAATCCAATTGAAGAACAGCCTCATACCTTCATAAAAGACTTGTCCACTAAAAGAAAGAAGCTGTCATATTAGCTTGTCCCTGCCCATAGGATAAAAGAGATTCAATGACAAATGGGGGCAGCCAAATATGAAACCAATGATATGGACAATCGCAGGAATATGCATCATCATTTTAATGATTCCAACATTACTTGTGTTGCCGACATTCCAAGGGAAGCCGGCGGCCAGCCAGCACGTAGCAGCGGAACCATCAGTTAAAAAAGAAGTGAAGGGTTCAGTCAAATTGAAGCAATCACCCGTCGCTATCCCCGTCTATCGCTCTGCTCATCAGCAGGTAGAAAACATCCCCTTAGAAGAGTATGTGATCGGTGTCGTAGCATCTGAAATGCCAGCTGATTTTGAAATGGAAGCACTCAAGGCACAGGCGCTCGCAGCAAGAACGTATATCGTCAGACAAATGATCAGTGATAAGACCGTCAAATCACCTAAGGGCTCTCTTGTAGATGATACCCAAATGTTCCAGGTGTACAAAAACAAACAGGAACTCAAGAAAATTTGGGGGAAAGCGTACAATTGGAAATTAAAAAAGGTCACGGAAGCTGTTGCCAGCACACAAGGAAAAGTGCTGACTTATGACGAGAAACCAATTGATGCTTCATTCTTTTCAACAAGTAACGGAAAAACGGAAAATGCCGAAGCCTATTGGAAAAACGAAATCCCTTATTTGAAAAGTGTCTCAAGTAAATGGGACGAAAAATCGCCAAAATTTCAAAACAAGAAAACCATCTCGGTAAGTGAATTTCAGCAAAAATTAGGTGTGACGCTCACTCAGCAGGCTCAGGTCGGACAGATAGTAGAACGGACACCAGGAAACCAAGTAGCGAAAGCCGTGATCAACGGTAAAACACTGTCAGGACGAGACATTCGAGAATCACTAGGCCTTCATTCAGCGGACTTCACATGGGAACGCCAGGGCCAGCAGATTGTCATTACAACAAAAGGATATGGTCATGGTGTAGGCATGAGTCAATATGGTGCGCATTATATGGCGCAGGCTGGAAAAAAAGTAGATGCCATCGTGAAACATTATTATAAAGGAATTCAAATCGAATCAGCCGATCGTTTTCTCAACACGTATATGGCTAAAAAATAAAGCAAAGGTGCCTCAGAAATGGGGCATTTTTTTGTGTGGTCAAAGAGGTTTGAACAGAATGTGACAAATTGCGACTTAAGGCGCACCGAAGGAAAACTTAAACATTTATGTCCCGATAAGAACTGATGGCCGATACAAAGCCCCTCAAAAGGAGGAGAAATCGAGAGGATAAAGGGTCTGTTAGGTGAAAATATCTAGACATCTGACAGAATTTTAGTGATTTTGATGAAAGAGAAAAAGGGACCGAGTCCTATACCATTCCAAGACAGAATATTTTACGATTAAGATGTTTCAATTAAATACATAAGGAGGAAGGAAAATTATGTTGAAAAAAGTATTCTCACTCGTAACCTTAGCTGTATTGACATTATCTATGTCAATCTCTTCACCAGTATTTGCAGAAGCATCTACAGTCAAAAAACATAATAAAGATGTAAGAGTCACAATCTTGCTTGATGCAAGTGGAAGCATGGCAAGAAAAGTTGAGGGAGAGCGCAAATTTGATCTCGCCAAACAAGAGGTATTTAAATTTGCCCAGTCACTTCCAAAAGACGCTAAAATTCGTATGAGCTTGTTTGGTTCTGAAGGAAACAACAAAAATTCAGGTAAAGCTCAATCATGTGAAGTCATTAGAGGCGTTTACGGCGTACAGCCTTATGAAAAAGACAGCTTTGAAAACTCTTTAAACGGACTTGGACCAAATGGCTGGACACCAATTGCACGTGCACTTGAAAATGCAAAGCAAGCGGATGAGCAGCTTACTGAAGGAACAAAGCATATTGTGTACTTAATCACTGATGGTGAAGAAACTTGTGGCGGAGATCCAGTAAAAGTAGCAAAAGAATTGCATAACTCAAAAGGATCAACTGTTGTAAATGTGATCGGGTTAGACTTTAACGATGGCTATGAAGGTCAATTGAAGCAAGTAGCCAAAGCTGGTAAAGGCCATTACTACCAAGCAAGCACTGGTAAAGAAATGGGTTCTATCTTATCAGCAGAATCATTAAAACTACACGAATAACTTGCTGAACAAAAGGGAAACGATTGATTCATGCTTTCGTTTCTCTTTTTCTGTACAAAAGTAAAAAATGGAGGTTTTTATTGATGAAAAGAAATATCATATTAACCATTTTGGCTAGTCTTGTCCTGCTTCTTTCTTCACCAGCTCATGCTGTAACAAAACAAGAGCCGCCTGCTCATGTGGTGATATTACTCGATTTAAGCGGTAGCATGGCACAATCAGTTGAAGGTGAAAAGAAAATCGATATCGCCAAACGGTCTATTCAAAGCTTTGCGGGCATTTTATCAGAAGATACACAAGTTCTGCTTCGTGTGTTTGGTCATGAAGGAACCAATAAAAATGCAGGGAAAGCCGTTTCTTGTTCAAGTTCTGAAGCTGTTTACGGATTTGGATCATATGAGCCATCAACATTTAAGCAAGCACTAAATGTGTATAAGCCAACCGGCTGGACACCACTTGCAAAAGCATTAACTGATACGAAACAAGATTTTGAAGATCACCAGGCTGAAGGGAAAAATATTGTTTATGTTGTCAGTGATGGTGAAGAAACTTGTGGTGGAAGCCCTTCACAAGCAGCAAAGGAATTACATGAAGAAGGAATAGATACAATCGTCAATATCATTGGCTTCGACGTAAATGAAAAAGAAGCAAAAAGTTTAAAATCTGTTGCAAAAGCGGGTGGAGGACATTATCAACCGGCTGCAAATGCCGAAGAATTGAACCGCATTCTTCAACAAGAAGCGAGCGCTTTTGGTCAGTAGAGAGTGAATGGCAGCTGGGGAAACAACCCCAGCTGTTTTTAAGTTGACGATTAATTCAAAGTCGTTTCTAATTCATCAATTCGTTTCTCCACGTAATGCTGATCCTTTCTTGCATGGAAGGTTTCGGCTTTTTCTAATATGGCAGCCGTATTATACTCGGGAATCTGAGAGTAACTCTCATACACACCTTTAGGAATTAAAACGTTCCCTTCTGGCCAATAGACTGCGATATTGCCACGTCTCAACTCTCCGAATTGAGCCACTCCTTGATAGGATCCATATTGATTAAAGAGAACAACTGGATCACCTTCTTGAACATAAAGCTCCTTTGCATCTTCTTCATTCATTAGGATAGAATGACGTTTTCCACCATTAAAGGCATCCTTTTCACTGTAGATCATGGAGTTGAATTGCTTTCCTCTTCTTGTTGTGATATTGAAATGTCCTTCGGTTTTTCGATATTGAGGGAGCTGAGCAGGAAGCAGATGTCCCTTTCCGTCTGGCGTTGGACATACGCCATCTTCACAAAGCCATGCGCCTCCCCATTGAAAAACGTCTCCCTTATGACGTAAATGCTGGATGCCATCATAGTTTCGATTGGCGATCGCTATCTCACGACGAATGTCTTCAGCTGTTTCAAAATGAATCAGCTCGGCATCTTCTGGCCGAACCCTTTTCGCAAGATCAACATAAATGTCCCATTCAGCTCTGGCTTCCTCAATACGAGGTCCTTCAATTTCTGGACTGAAATATACCATGCGTTCTGTACTGGTTGATGTGCCGCCGCCTGGTTGTTCATATCTTGTCATAGCAGGCAGCACAATTACCGCCTCTTCAGCGTCTACCAGCGTAGAGGTATTCAGAATAATATCTTGGTGGACACGGAGTTCTAGTTCAGATAATGCTTTTTCAATCGCTTCTGGATTTGGCATCGTTTCTAAAAAGTTTCCACCACTCGTAAACAGCATTTTGAGTTTTTGTGGATGATCTTTTGGGAGAGCCATCTTTTCAAAGGATTGCCCAATGGTGTCACCATGCCATTTAGGAATGTCAAATCCCCATATTTGTTCGATTCTTTCAATATTCTCTTCATCAAAATCACTACCCGGCAAAACGAATGGATCAGCGCCCATTTCACCGGAACCTTGGACACCGCTATGCCCCCGAATTGGCATGACACCACAATGTTTTCTGCCAATGAATCCTCGCAGCATGGCAAGGTTGGCAACCTGTGATATATTATCAGTTGCAAAGCGATGCTGAGTAAGGCCCATACTCCAAATAAAAACACCTGAATTAGCATTGGCAAGCAGTGTTGCAAAATCCTTCATTCTTTCTTTTGATAAACCTGATGATGCTTCTAGGTCCTCCCACTTCAACTGTGCGACATGCTGTTTTAAATCCTGTATGCCTGTTGTATGGTTTTGAATAAATTCGTGATCAAGAGCTGAATGGGGAGCATGCTGCTCCATGTCAAACCAATGCTTGATGACGCCGTTCATAAACGCAATATCTCCGCCTATATTGACTTGGTAAAAATCATCCGCAATTTTTGTCCCGAATAAAGCACTCTCTGGAATAGAAGGAACCCAGTACTTTTCCATGGCAGGCTCTTTATATGGATTGATGACGATAATTTTTGTCCCTTTCTTTTTAGCAGCGTACATATATTTAGTGGAAACAGGCTGATTGTTTGCTGCGACAGATCCCCAAAAAATTAATACATCCGTTCCAATCCAATCACTGTAATTACAGCTGGAAGCGCCGATGCCAAGGGACCGTTTAAGAGCGGTTTTACTTGGTGAATGGCAAATGCGAGAAGCATTATCAATATGATTCGTCCCTATAAATCGAGCTGCCTTTGCAGCGGTATAATAAACTTCATTTGTAATTCCTCTGGCGGTTAAATAGAAAGCAAGCTGCCGTTTATCAATTGATTGAATTTTAGCTGCGATTTGATCAAGTGCATTATCCCAAGAAATACGTGTAAAGGCATTGTCACCTTTTTTTCGGAGCAATGGATAAGGAATTCGCCCAAGCTTGCGAAGAGAGGTGCTGTCCATTTGCTTTAGCTGATGAATATCTTCAAACCATTTTGGATCAATAGCTGGCATTGTGTTAAGACGAAGTACATTTAGTCTTGTAGTGCATATATGGGGTCCTGCGAGCGTTTGATCATACAGTCCTGAGACGCCAAGGGCACAGCCGTCACAAACGCCCTGCGTTAAAATACGGTACGCGTAGGGAAGGTTATCTTTGTTTTCCCATGCCACTTTCATCGTATCTCGAATGTGTTTCGGTTTCACTTTGCCAAGCCCCATTGGTGCAAAAGAGGCCCATAGCTTTGGTGAGGGTTTTTTATTGAGTTTAACAGGCCCCTTATGTTTAGATTTCCCCATGAGTTCATCACCCTCCTAATACTTTGTAAAGCGTTTTCATATCTAAAAATTACCTTTAGATTGTGATTCTGTCAAATTCAAATTAAGGTCGGGCTGAGACAGACGAAGCAGCAGGTGGGCTTGTTTCTCTCAGCTGCTGAATATCCTTCCGAATAAGAAGTGATATGATAAAAGCGATGAAAAATAAGCCAGAGAACACCATAAGACTCTGTGTGTAATTACCTGTTATATCTCGGATGAAGGATGAAAATAGGGGTCCTGCTAAACCCGCAGCGGCCCAAGCCGTCAGAATATAACCGTGTATGGCACCAAGCTGCTTTGTACCAAACAAATCCCCAATATAGGCTGGAATTGAAGCAAATCCTCCTCCATAGCATGTATAAATGATCGCCATGACGATTGAAAAGATGAGCGGTTCTTTTAAATAGGGGAGTAAAGGAAAAGCAATGAGCTGGATACTGAAAAAAATCGTGTACGTATTCGGTCTTCCTATATAATCTGAGAACGATGCCCAGCCAATTCGTCCTAACCCATTAAAGGCACCTAAAATGCCCACAAGAGTAGCGGCAGCACCTGCAGTGAACCCAACACTTTCTTGAGCAAGAGGTGACGCTACTGAAATAATAGCAATTCCGCAAGTGATATTAATAAAAAGCATAAGCCACAAATAATAAAAACGTCTTGTCTTGATCGCTTCATTTGCTGTAAGCTGTGATAAATCTTGAGGAATTTTTCTTTGCCTTGTTTTGAATGCGTCAAATTGCTTGACGTCATCAGGTGTTGGTGGTGATAAATAAAGAGATGAGATCACCATGATGATAAAATAGGAGATTCCAAGAATATAAAAAGTATTTGCGATATTCACTTTTTCAATGAGAAATTGAATAATTGGGCTACAAATAAGAGAAGCAAATCCAAACCCCATAATGGCTAATCCGGTTGCAAGCCCTCTTCGATCCGGAAACCATTTGACTAGAGTTGATACAGGTGCAATATAGCCTACACCTAAACCTATTCCAGCGAGTACACCATAAAATAAATAGAGGAGAGGCAGTGAGGACATGTGGACAGCGAATCCTGATCCAGTCATTCCGATGCCGAAGAAAATAGCTGAGAAGAGCCCCGATGCCTTTGGACCGTACCTTTCAACGAAATGTCCCATGAAAGCAGCAGATAAACCTAAAAACAAAATAGCAATACTGAAGGTGAGACTGATTTCTGTTAATGACCACTGAAAGGCTTCATGTAAAGGATTCGTAAAAACACTCCAAGCATAAACGGACCCAATAGATAAATGAATTCCTACAGCACTTGTTGCAATGAGCCAGCGATTTTTCGATTTGTTCATTTTGTTCCCCCCATATAAAGCAATCAAGAAGTTTGATAAGATAGAAATATGTTACATTTTCATGACTTTTTAAAATAATATCACAATTTGATTGGATCATATAACTAAATTTGCATTGAAAGGAAGATCATACAATGAATCCTTCTGTTAAAAAGAAACGAGTCATACACCAATACCGTGAAGGCCAGTTTACATGCAAATCTGATGAAATTGTAGAAGAATTTCCTTTAACTGTGATGGTGAATGGAGAAGAATTTGTGACACTTGTTTGTTCACCAGAGCACCTGAAAGAATTGGTTATCGGCTTTTTGGCTTCAGAAGGGGTCATTCGATTTGAAAATGAGATTAAAAGGTTTACAATAGATGAAAGTATGGGTTTTGCCTATGTTGATTTAGTTCACTCAAGTGGATTTGATTCATCAGATTTTACAAAACGAGTGATTGGTTCATGCTGCGGGAAAGGAAGACACTTTTATTTTCTTCAAGATGTGAAGACGGCAAAAACAGCCATTGATCGAATTAGTATTTCTGCTGAAACCTGTATGCATCTCATGAAATGTTTGCAAGAAGAAAGTCAATTATTTCAACATACTGGCGGAGTGCATAATGCTGGACTGTGTGACACAGAGAAGCTATTCATCACTAGAACTGATATAGGAAGACATAATGCTTTAGATAAAATTTATGGATATTGTTTACTTCAGCGAATCCCACTTAGAGATAAAATTCTTGTGTTTAGCGGCCGGATATCGTCAGAAGTTCTATTGAAGGCAGCAAAACTAGGAGTCTCTATCGTCATTTCAAAATCAGCACCTACTGAGCTAGCGCTTCAAATGGCAGAAGAATTAAATATTACGACAGTTGGATTCGTCAGAGGAAAATCCTTTAATATTTACACTCATCCTCAGCGTATTACAGAATAGGAGGCAAAGTATGGACAGTATTTTAGATAAAAGACATCGACCATTGCGCGATTTAAGAATATCAGTAACTGATCGCTGTAACTTTAGATGTACGTACTGTATGCCTGCTGAAATTTTTGGACCAGATTATCCTTTCTTGAAAAAAGAAGAACTGCTTAGTTTCGAAGAAATTGAACGACTTGCTACCCTTTTTGTAAAGAATCTAGGTGTGGTAAAAATACGCATCACGGGCGGGGAACCTTTAATGCGGAAGGATCTGCCTGTCTTAATAGAAAAGCTCGCAAAAATTCCAGGGATTGAAGACATTGCGATGACAACCAATGGAACGCTTTTACCTTTATATGCTGATCAGTTAAAGAGAGCTGGTCTTAATAGAGTCACCATTAGTTTAGATTCATTAAATCCCGATCGTTTTAAGCAAATGAACGGAAGGCACATTTCTATCCAAAAAGTGTTTGATGGCATTGAGGCGGCAAAAAAGGCTGGACTTGCTATCAAGATTAATATGGTTGTTCAAAAAGGTGTGAATGATCAGGATGTCTTACCAATGGCGGCTTACTTTAAAAAAGAAGGACACGTTCTCAGGTTTATCGAGTTTATGGATGTCGGTAATACGAATAAATGGAATCTAGAACATGTCATGACAAAGAATGAAATAATTGAATTAATTGATTCAACATATCCTATCAAACCTGAACCTCCTCAATATACAGGTGAAGTAGCCAACCGATTTTTTTACAAAGATGGTTCAGGAGAGATAGGCATTATTTCTTCCGTTTCAGATGCTTTTTGCGGAACATGTAACAGAGCAAGGCTATCTGCACGCGGGGAATTGTTTACATGTCTGTTTGCATCATCGGGTTTTGATCTGAAACGGATGATTCGTACGACAAAAGATAATGAAGAGTTAGCAAACTTGTTAAAGGAACTATGGTCGAATAGACATGATCAATATTCAGCTGAGAGAGAGCAGAAAAAAGATCAGAAAAAGGTTGAAATGTCATATATCGGTGGATAATGACAACAAAGTATCATGATCAGGTATTTTTGAAAAGAAGGAAAATTGGCATAATCATTGTTGAAAATCCTTTTTTGAGAAAAGGTTATTTTATCTTATGAACTCATTCAGTATAAAAAACCAGCAGAGATTCTGCTGGTTTTTAAATGCCTATTTTGAACTTCAAAAAGCATGAGATAAGACTTGAAAATAGATTTTTCATTGTTTTGTGCCGCTTTACTTTTCCGAGTGCTGTGATAAGATCAAATCATTCTTTACCAGCTCGATTTTTTCACCCCAGGGATATGACCCTTATAGGCAAGCTCACGAAAAGCAATCCTAGACATTTTGAATTTCCTTAAGTAACCTCTTGGACGGCCGGTTAATTCACAGCGATTTTTTAAGCGGGTAGGGGAAGAGTCTCTAGGTAATTTCCGTAAAGCTTCATAGTCACCTTTTTCTTTTAACTCTTTCCTTAATTCTGCATATTTCAATACAAGCTGCTGTCGTTTTCTTTCTTTAGCAATCTTAGATTTCTTTGCCAATTAAAACCCTCCTGGCCTAATTTTGTATTTTCCATTGAAAGGGATCCTCAAATGTAGTCCAATCTTGATCAAATTCCTCAGGTGTGAGCAAGCATTGATCAAGAGTGCGAATAATTTCTGCTTTAGGCAAATCCACACCGATAAACACAAGTTTTGTATGACGATCACCAAACTCTGCATCCCACTCATCTAGAAGCTCTGGTTCCTGATTTAATATCCGTGTTTTTTCTTGCTCAGGCAAAGCAGCAATCCAGTATGCAATTGGTTCAATCGCAACAGATTTTCCAGCTTGTGAAATTAAAATGGTTAAATCATGATGTGTGGCAAGCCAAGTAAAACCTTTCGCACGAACGACTTGCTCAGGCATCTGATCTAACCAATTATTCAGCCTGCCTGTATGAAAAGGGAGTCTTCTTTCGTAAACAAAGGATGAAATTTGGTATTCTTCTGTTTCTGGCGTATGCTGAGCATGTCCTGCGTTAATCTCTTTGATCCATCCAGCAGAAGCGCTTGATTTTTCAAAGTCGAATAAACCAGTATTCAAAATGTCATCTGGCTGTACTTTACCTTGTGAGGTTCTGATGATAGATGCTTCTGGTTGTAGTTTGTTCAGAACATGCTCAAGTCGATCTAACTCTGAGGGCGATACTAGATCACATTTATTGATAATGAGCACGTCACAAAATTCAATTTGATCAATGAGTAAATCTGAAATTTCTCGTTCGTCGTCATCGGAAACCGCTTCTTTACGATCTAATAAACTCTCTCCTGACTGGAAATCAGTCCAGAAGCGATTTGCATCTACTACTGTGACCATCGTATCTAGACGGCAAAAGCGGGTCAAATCTATGCCCATTTCTTCATCAATATAAGAAAACGTTTGAGCGACGGGAATTGGTTCACTAATTCCAGTTGATTCAATGACAATATAATCGATATTACCTGCCTTACAAAGGCGTTCTACTTCAATTAACAAGTCTTCTCGCAAAGTGCAGCAAATACAACCGTTAGATAATTCAACTAGTTTCTCATCTGATCGAGAAAGCTCACCGCCTTGTTTGACTAGTTCTGCATCAATATTAATTTCGCTCATGTCATTGACGATCACAGCCACTTTTAATCCTTTGCGATTTTGAAGAACATGATTTAATATCGTTGTTTTTCCTGCTCCTAAAAAGCCGCTTAATACTGTAACAGGTATACGCTTATTCATTTGTTTTTGTCCTTTTGAAAACGATCATTTTGTTTTCCGCCTCACTTAAAAAGTAATCATTACGATTTATAATCTAAAAAATTTATTTTGTTTCTCTATGAAGGGTATATTTCTTTAATCGAGGAGAATATTTTTTTAACTCCAATCGGTCGGGATTCGTTCTTTTATTTTTTGTTGTGATGTAGTTTCTGTCACCTGTTTCAGTACAGGCCAACGTAATTTTCACGCGCATAAGTAATAGGGTCCTCCTTTAATTCGTAATAGTTACGATTTGTATTTTAAAATGAACAAAACTGAATGTCAAGCATAGGAGGATAATCCAATCCAAATGATAAAAACAAAAGGGGTATCGAACGACCATTGATACCCCACTCCATTAATAAAAGTCACCGAGTTCTTGTTCGTAATCACCTTCATATTGCTGGACATCATAAGGAATTTCTTGGAGGAAGGCTAACCCGCCTAGTATAAGCATCAAAACAATGGCAATGAATGAAAGAATAACTGCGGCAATACTTGAAATGGCAAACAGTGTCTGCATTTTCATCATCTTAGCGTATTGTTCTAATAATTCTTCGTAAGAAGTATCAGGAGCCTGAATCAATTGTTCAGCTGCTTTTACAGATTTTTGTACATGGATTCCCATCATAATGAGGAAGACGCCAAGGGCTGCAGGAAGAACAAGCCAAAAACCAATAAGAATAGCCAGACCGCCTGAAATATAGAGAAAGATACTACCAACCTTTCCCCACTTTACGATTGAATGAAGAGATTGAATGATTTTCTCAGTTTGTTGCATTGGTGTTCACTCCTTTATGTATTCACTCTTTATCATACTTGAGTAAGTAGTGCTTTAGGAAGAGTGAATGTTGATTAATGAAAATGTTTCTATCTTCACCTCACTATTTATGGATAAATAAATTATTTCCAAATAAGAAAAAAGTAACATTTACTATTAAAATTATCGATAAATTATGTCATAAACAAGATTGATAGTAAAAAATAATTAGTAAATTTATCAAAATATGTTGTTAGTTGTCTTGTAATTGGTTATTATTGTGTTGTATTACCATAAAAATTGGAAGGTGGAATTCATATGTTAGATCGTTTCTTAAACAAAATGACCAATGTTCAACCTGCAGCTGCAAGATGTATTTTGCAAAAATTAGTCACTTCATGTAAATCAGCACCGACTTGTTTCCTTCAAGGTGTTGGAACTTTCCGTTACTACGTGGATCGTGACACAGGTGAGATTTGTACTAGTCAAGAACGCGTTAGATGTGGCTGCTAAATTTAAGGATCTTATTTAATAGGATGTGAACGCATGAGCATATCTTCAATTTCATTCTTAACAAATGCTATGCAGACGTCAAATAGGCGTCAAGCGGGTCAATCATCAAATTCTTTTTTAACCCAAGCGGCTCAAATTGTTCAAGGTGACCATTCTCCAGAAGAGAGAAAGGCATTATTTCAACAACTTACTTTAGTTCAGCAAGGTAAAGATTTGGAACTTCATGTTTCTAAATTAAAGGAACTAGAGAAAGAGGCTCAAAAAGAGACGTCTTCTTCGTCTGTTACTGTGAATCAGCATGGTGACCAAGTAGACATTTCAAATGAGGCACGGAGTGAGTTTGAACAAGCCGAGGAACAGGCTTCAGATGAAGCAAGAGAAGCTGCTGCAGGGGAAAAAGATCTAGATGTTCACTCAGATCCACAATAAAAAAATGAGGCATGTGTTTGATATTCTTCACATGCCTCATTTATCTTTATTTTGCAGATATCCTTGAATAAAGACCATCCGGAAAAGGTGCTGCATATGAGATGATTTCATCTTCTTCTACCATGATGTAATACGGAAATTCTTCAATTTGGAATGTGTCTATCATTTGTTCGTCCACTGGGATAATTCGCATGTTGGTTTTATTATCACGATATAATTCTTGATCCTCTTTTTGCCCATTCTTTAGCAAAATACTAAATGAAACGTCTAATTTACGCTGCTTTTTCGTTTCTAGAAATTGTTCAAGTGATGGAATGCAATGCGGACATGATGTATCAGTGAAAATAAGCAGCTGCTGCTTACTGTTGGTTTGCAGTAAATCATTCACTGGAATAGGTGATGGTTTATCAAGCAGCGGATGCACTAGTTTTTGTCCAACATGCTGTATCGGTAAAATGATCAGTTCCATTTGTTGTTTTAAATAGATGATGACTCCGATCGTTAATAATAGGCTGCAAAGAATAAGAGTGAGCTGTAAAAGTAAGATTGCATTCATCGTATATCGTCCTCTCAGAGTGAAGTTACGCAAAGCTATCATAATACAAATATCAAAAATATGTCAATTATACTAAATGGTGTAAGGTGGAGCGTTTGATGAGTACAGTGAACCATTGTCTATATGCAATCTCCTATACTTGGAAAAGAAGTCGATCTTATCTTCTTCTTACCTTATTGATCCAAGTAATCGTTGGTTTTATGCCTTTGGCTAGTGTCTGGATTATTCAAACTTTGATTAATGAAATTATTTTATTCATGACGTCTTCAGGAGACATTCAAAAGGTTTTGTGGTTATTTGGACTGCAAATGGTCATCGTGGTTTTAGGATATGGGCTTCAATTCGTTCTTCAGCTTAGCCAGCAGAAAGCGACAAATTTGATTGGTCTGCATTTGAAGGGTGAATTGCTTCAAAAGGCGATCAGGCTGCCGTTTATTACATTTGAACACCCTTCTTTTTACAATGAAAGTCAACGTGTGATGAACAGTCATCAGCATGTTCTGAGTATGGTTAGAAGTATCTTTACAATCATGAGCGCATTGATTACTGTTGTATCACTTCTTTTCTATATGATCGGTATCCATTGGGGCTTGGCAGTTATTCTGATCGTGTTTACCCTGCCTGTCTTATGGATTGAGCTTTTCTTTGGAGGAGCGCGTTATCAATTAAACCGCATGTTAACTGCCAATGACCGCAGAGAAATGTATGTGTCCGATCTTGTTGCGCAACGAGATTCATTGAAGGAAATCCGTTTATATGGAATCGGGGATTATCTTCTTCAGAAATGGAAAGGTCATTATGTAAAAAGTGCAGATGAAAAATATAAACTGCTTAAGCGGCAAGTTCGCTGGGAGATGGCGGGCGGGTTGCTTATGACATTTTCCTATGTATGCTGCGGTCTTTTTATTGTCTTTCTTATTTTTCAAAAAAAATTAGCTGCCGGGACATTTGTCGCTGTGCTGCAAGCGGTGCAAAACATCCAAAGTGGTTTTCAGGACTTAACAAGAGAATGTTCTAGTTTATATGAAACAAGTCTTTATATTGATGAAATGAGAGCTTTTCAAAAGAGAGAAGAAGAAATTCATGAGCAGGTAGAAGAGGGGGCATCGCTTCGGAAGATCGAGTCTATTCAGTCTATTACACTTGAAAATCTCTCATTTACTTATCCGAATATGAAAACACCTGCCATTGAGCATATACATTTTCATATCAATAAAGGTGAACGTATTGCATTGGTGGGGGATAACGGATCAGGTAAAACCACCTTGATCAAATGTTTGACCGGTTTATATGATCCAGATCAGCCGAATATGCAAAAAGTCAACGGTGAGTCTATTTCTACCATTCATAAAAAGTCATACCATGCGAGAATGGCTGTTCTTTTTCAAGATTTTATGAAGTACGAGTTCACTGTGAAAGAAAACATCGGGTTTGGCCGTATTGATCATATGGACGAGAAAGAGCGGATGATCTCAGCTGCACGGCAAGCAGGCATAGAGAAAAGAATTCATCAAATGGAAGAAATGTATGATGCACAGCTTGGACGGTTTTTTGAAGAAGGACATGAACTGTCTGGCGGACAATGGCAAAAGCTCGCGATGGCTAGAACCTTCTTTAGAGAGAGTGATTTTATCATTTTAGATGAACCGACTTCTGCTCTTGATCCACTCTCGGAAATTTCACTCATTCGAAAGCTATTCGATCACACGCAGGATCAGGGTGTCTTGTTTATCACACATCGAATGGGAGCGGCCCGTTTAGCAGACCGTATAATCGTAATGAAAGATGGTGCTTTCGTTGAAGAGGGGAACCATAATGAACTGATGGTGTTGAACGGAGAGTACAAAAGGCTTTACGAGGCACAATCTCAATTATTTCAACAAAAGGAGATGGCGTAAGGTGAGTGTCTTTTATTATATAGGTGTCTATTTACTAGGGATCATTTTTGCGGGTGCATGGTTTGATAAAGTGAAAAAACAGACGGCACATATGCAGCAGATGGATGCTTATCGGCTGCTGCCTCCTTCTTTCACGGCACCCATGTTTTATTTGTTTTTAACTGCTGAATTGGTTTGTACTGGTTATTTGTTCATATGGCACATGACTCTTGTACCTGCGATTGGTCTTACAGCACTTTTATGTATTTATACTGGAGCGGTGACCTTCAATTTATTGAGAGGACATCGTGATATTTCTTGCGGCTGTGGTGGACTACTTGATAATGAACGCCTTCACTGGGGAATTGTGATTCGCAATGTGTCGATGCTGTCTCTTGTGATCGGATTGTTTTATGTGCATTCCTATGTAGAAACCATTCCATGGCAATATAACATTATTTGTTTTCTCATTGCCGTGGCTGTCTCTTTCATAATAGCGGTGGGTCAAGAAGTCTTAATGTTTAAAAGAAAATGGATCAATCAATTTGAATTATTTATAGAAGGAGACGATGTGAAATGACAGATATTCTATTGATTATTGTGTTATTCATTGTCATTGCTCAGCTGGCTGTGATATTTTTGCTCGCCCGTTTTATCGGAAAATTTATGAATAAAATTAAAACCCTTGATGGAATTGAATTAAAGGAAGCGGATGTGGGGGATCCTGCACCGTTATTTCGAAGCTATTCCCATTTAGGGAAGAAGGTCATTTTGAAGGAATATTTTCAAAGTGGGAGTGCTGTGATGCTGTTATTTGTGAATTCTACTTGTATGACGTGCAAAAGTATTTTGGCAGATCTGCAGCAGCAAATCGCTGGCGATGATACTCAATTCATTATTATTAATGGAGATGAGCAGGCGGATGATACGCCGATCCTTGAATTGCTTCCGTCCCAAGCTGTGTATACTCGTTCTTCACAAATTATGGAGCTGTATGGGGTAACGGTTGTTCCACAAGCAATTCTCATTGATGAACAAGGTATCATTCTGCAAAGAAAATCTCTTCAAAATGCGAAACAGTTTGAACAGCTGTTACATGCGTCATAAAAAAGCGTCTCTTTGTCAGGGAGACGCTCGTTTTATAATTCTTTTCCTAGGATATCTAAATCGTATCTGCTGCCGTCCATTTCTGCGATGCGTGGCAGGTGGCCCCATGTCTCAAAGCCGTGCTTTTTAAATAGTCGAATGCTGGCTTCGTTGTGCCCGAAAATAAAGGCAAGTAACGTTCGAATGCCTAATGACGGTGCTAACTCAATGGCTTCTTGTAAGAAAAGTGAGCCTAAGCCTTTTCCTCGATAGTCTTGGTTCAAATAGATACTCATTTCAACGGTCCCGTTGTATGCAGGTCTACCGTAAAATGTTTCAAAGCTCAGCCAGCCGTAGATAATTCCATCCTCATCTGTTTTCACATAGAGAGGTCTTTTTTCGGAATGATTCAAAAACCATTGCCGGCGGTCCTCGACAGAAACTGGTTCTGTATCAGCTGTCACTTCTCTTGAAGCAATGGTTGAATTGTAGATATCAACGATCGCTTTGAGGTTATCTTCTGTTGCTATGCGGTTGAAAGTTTTCACAATTAAGTCCCCCATCTTTTTTTCATTTATCATACATATTATTGATGCGATTGCGCAAAATAAAAAGAAAAATGATTTCGTGTGTATATATTTTTTGAAAAGTGTTCAGAATGTTGCTGAGGTGATGAAAAATGAGAGAGGAAGAAAAGAAACGTACTTCCAAAATCACAAAAGTTCAGCAATTTTTCCGTAAGCGCTGGGTATTCCCTGCTATTTACTTGGTCAGCGCAGCGGTCGTGTTAACAGCCGTTCTTTGGTATCAAGCTGTATCAAAAGATGTGAAAGACCAACTATCTGATGGAAATCAAACAGGGCAAGAACAGCGCGATGATGCTGTTGAAGTTGGAAAGCCAATTGAAAATGTCGCAATGCCGGTCCAGAATTCTGATAATGTTTCTGTCGTGAAAAAGTTCTATGAAGCAGATGCTGACCAAAAAGAAAAAGAAGCAGCACTTGTAAACTATAATAACACCTATACCTTGAGCAAAGGTATTGATCTTGCAGATAAAGATGGCAAAGTGTTTGATGTCACAGCTGCTCTTAGTGGAACAGTGGTTCAAGCGAAAAAAGATCCAGTTCTTGGTCATGTCGTTGAAATTGAACATGAAGATGGATTATCAACTGTCTATCAATCGTTGTCACAAGTGAGTGTTAAAGAAGGCGATGAAGTGAAGCAGAATGATGTCATCGGTGCTTCTGGTAAAAACCTATATGGCGCTGAAAGCGGCAACCATGTGCATTTTGAAATTCGTATGGAAGGTTTAGCGCTTAATCCGCTTAGCTTCATTGACAAGCCTGTTTCTACGATTGAAAAAGCAGCGCAAGAAGTGACGGAACAAGCAAAAGAACCTGCTCAGCCAAAGACTGAGGAAAAAACGAAGGAACCTGCTGCTGAAGATAAAGCCAAAGAGCCAGCTGGAGAAAAATCGGAAGAAAAGTCTGATGAGAAGGGGAAATCCTCTGATCAAGAAAAGTCTTCTGATTCCTCTAAAGACAGCAGTCTGTCAGAAGAAACTAAACAATCTTAATGTCTTACAAGGTCCTCTGTGTATATAAAAATATGCAGAGGTTTTTTTCTGCTTAAAAAGATCCTCCGCCACTCGGCGGAGGATAAACTATAGGGCGGCAGGTCCTTCTTCACCTGTCCGAATGTTGATTGTATTCGCTATCTCATATATAAAAATTTTCCCATCCCCTGGTTCGCCTGTACGAAGTACCTTTTGAGCTGTTTCAACGACCTGTTCGACAGGTACTTTGCTTAGGACGATTTCGATCTTTAATCGTTCGTACACGTTGCTTTCTCTTTTGACACCGCGGTATAGCTCTGTATGTCCCTTTTGTAAGCCGCAGCCGTGTACATTTGAAAAGGTAATCGAGGTGACACCAATCTTTCCAAGCTCCACCTTTAATGTTTCAAAATTAGCTGGACGTGTGACAATCTCCACTTTATACATTTTGCTCATAGAGACACCCCTTTTTCTTAATCTTGATAAGCTTTTTCACCGTGCATGGTTAAATCAAGACCCACGGATTCTTCTTCTTCGGTTGCACGAATTTTGAAGAAGACATTGACCAACTTGATGATCACGTATGTCACAACGGCAACAAAAGCGTACGTGGCAACAATCGCGACCACTTGCTTCCAAAGTAAGCTGGGATCTCCGTAAAATAAGCCATTGGCTCCACCGTCATTGACAGAAGTTGTGGCGAAAAGTCCTGTTGCAATTCCTCCCCAAGTACCGCCAATTCCGTGAAGGCCGAATGCGTCTAGTGCGTCATCATAGCCAAATTTGGCTTTGAGAGAAAAGACGCCCCAGAAACAGACGATCCCGCCAATGAATCCTATTATAATAGAAGCAAACGGTGTAACAAAGCCTGCGGCAGGTGTAATGGCGACAAGACCTGCGATGGCTCCAGAGATCGCGCCGAGCATGGTTGGTTTTTTGTTGATCATCCACTCTACTAACAGCCAGCCGATGATTCCTGCAGCAGCGGCTGTATTGGTGTTAATAAAGGCAAACATGGCCACGCTGTCTAATGTAAGAGCACTCCCCACGTTAAAACCAAACCAGCCAAACCAGATGACAGCTCCGCCGAGAAGGGTGTAGATCAAGTTATGCGGAGAAGAGCTTGCTGCGTCTTTACGCTTCCCGAGCACAATCGCCACGACAAGACCCGCAACACCGGATGAGATGTGAACCACGTTTCCGCCTGCGAAGTCAAGCGCACCCATCTCGCCAATCCAACCGCCGCCCCATACCCAGTGTGCGACTGGAGCGTATACAAATGTGACCCAAAGGAGTGTAAATACAACGACTGCTGAGTAGCGAATCCGTTCAGCGAAGGCACCTGAGATGATGGCTGTTGTTAAGACGGCAAAGGTCATTTGGAACATCATGAACAATGAATGTGGAATGGTCTCGCTATAGGAACCGGGTTCAAAGCCTACGCCTTTCAGGCCAACCCAGTCTAATCCTCCGATCCATGCATTGCCTGGTGCAAAAGCTAAGGAATAACCGAATACGATCCATACGATTGAAACGATCGCTAGTGACGTTAAGCTGTGCATGGTTGTGCTTAAAACGTTTTTACTTCTCACGAGTCCTCCGTAGAATAAAGCTAAACCCGGTGTCATTAACCACACGAGTAGTGCGCAGAAGAACATAAATACTGTATCACCCATTTGCATGCTGCATTCCCCCGAATCATTCAGAATTATTGTTTTCTTAATTCTTCATTATAGAGAGAAAAGTCATATATAACATATACGTGTAAGTTTATCTAACATGGTTTTTTGGTTAAGTTCAATATAAATGGATGAAAAGTTCGTAAAAAATGAGCAAAAACGTCAGTTAAGCACTAAAAATGAAGGGCGTTTGACCTATAAAATGGAGCTGAGAAACAGTTTTGTACGTTCCTCCCTAGGAGAATCAAATAATTCCGAAGGGACGCCTTCTTCGACGATGCGGCCCTCGTGCATGTAGACGACACGGTCAGCAACTTCTTTCGCAAAGCCCATTTCATGTGTGACAATGACCATGGTCATGCCTTCTTTTGCGAGGCTTTTCATCGTTTGCAGCACCTCGCCTACAAGCTCTGGATCAAGGGCAGACGTAGGTTCGTCAAATAACATGACATCAGGCTTCATAGCGAGAGATCTGGCGATGGCTACACGCTGTTTTTGACCGCCTGATAGTTTAGAAGGATATACGTTGGCTTTATCTGCAAGTCCGACTTTATCTAACAAGGCGCTCGCTTCGGTGATGGCTTGCGCTTTCTTTGTTTTTTTCACCATAATAGGTGCTTCAATGATATTTTCAAGCACAGTTTTGTGCGGAAAAAGATTAAAATGCTGAAACACCATTCCTATTTTTTGTCTCATTTCGTTTAATTGATCGCGCTTTGGATGAACAGGGCTGCCATCGATGATGATATCTCCGTCATTTTTTATTTCTAAAAAGTTCATACAGCGGAGCAGGGTGCTTTTTCCAGAACCGCTTGCGCCAATTAAGACGACTACATCATTTTCATAAACGGTGAGATCGATATCTTTTAAAACATGAAGCTCTCCAAAGTATTTATTGAGTTTTTCAACACGAATGACTTCCTTTGATTCTGTCATACTACTCCTCCTATTGGTCACTGGCTGATAATTTCTTCTCAAAGGTTTGGACAGCGAATGTTAACAGCAGGACAAGAACTAAGTAATAGACGGCTACAACAAGTAAATACGTCATATTATCAAAGCTGTTGGAGCCTTGCGTGGTGGCGATGTTAAATAGTTCATTCACACTAATAAAGGCGGCGAGTGATGAATCTTTTAAGCCGATAATGAACTGGTTGCCAAGAGGGGGGAGGGCGCGCCGCATCGCTTGCGGGAGAATGATGCGCCTCATGGTTAAAAAACGACCCATGCCAAGAGAGCGTCCTGCCTCTTTTTGCCCCTGATCGATGGATTGGATGGCGCCTCTAAATATTTCGGCTATATAGGCGCCATTATGAAAGGCGAGCGCAATGGAAGCAGCCCAGAAGTCGGGTATATTCAATTCTGTGAGACCGAAATATAGGATGAAAATTTGAACAATAAGTGGTGTTCCGCGTACAAGAAAGATATAAGCATTGGCAATATAACCGAAAACGGCTATGCGGGATATTTTCAATAAAGCAAAGAAGAGCCCGATGAACATACCGATGAAGATGCTGATCACCGTGAGCTGTAAGGTGATCAGCATTCCTTCTACGAAAATGCCTCTAGAATCAATGAGTGTCTGAAAAAAGTGTGCTAAGGTAGGCAAAACAATCATCTCCATTTGAAGAAAGTGCGCCTATAAAAAGGCGCACAATCGTGGTTTTAATCTTGTTTGACCGTGATGTCTTCATCAAAGTACTTTTCACTAATTTGTTTTAATGTTCCGTCTTTTTTTAATGCATCAATCGCATCGTTGATCTCTTCTATGAGCTGTTCATTTTCTTTTGATACAGCAATTGCCTGCTCGCTTTGTCCGAGTCTTTCCTGCGCTTCGATTTTCAATTTTTTCTTCATCGCTTCTGCACCTGTGGCGAAATCTGTCACGACTGCATCGTGTTTTCCGTTGGCTAGTGCTTCTAAGGCGACGACATCACTATCGTAATATTTTGGTTCTTGCCCGCTATGTTCCTTTGCAATATCAGCGTAGGACGATCCTTTTGATACAGCAATTTCTTTGTTTTTTAAGTCATCAGCATGTTGAATGTCTGCTCCAGGTCTTGTGAAAATTTGCGGACCAGAGTAGTAATAGGGCTTAGAAAAAAGGACGTGTTTTTTTCGTTCCTCATTGATGGTATGACTGGCAACTGCCGCATCAAATTTACCTGCTTTCACACCTTCGACGATGCCTGCGAATTTATATTTTTTCTGTATAGGTTCGAGACCTAGTTTGTCACTAATCGCATTGCCTACGTCGATATCGAAGCCAGACATCTGATTTCCATCCATGTAACTAAACGGATGAAATTCACCTGATGCTGCAAAAATAAATTTTCCATCCTCCAAAATTGGCGACCCTTTCGCTGTAGAATTACGTTTATCTCCGTTCCCATTTGTTTCGTTTGAACCACACGAAGACAGAAGTAATACTGCAACCGAGAAAAGGGCTGGGACCCAAAACCGTCTTTTTTTAATAATAAGCTTCTCCTCCTTTTCAGCCGTTCTCCCTGTAAGGAGAAAGTAGGCTTTTAAATATGAAATGAATATTACCATCTCTTCCTCATATTCTCAATTTTATATGTGCTTTTCCAAAAGCCACCCTTTTTAAAATGTATGTCTAGCTTTTCCGAGAGAGAACTCGATTTGATCAGGGTAAAAAAGGGAATTGAATCTCATAATAACGGGAGGATGGGCAAAGAACATGCCAGAAAGAGGAGTAGTGTATGCACAAGTGGACAGACAATCGAAAAGTTTTTTTAACCGCTATTGCCTTTGGAACGATGTTGAATCCGCTGAATTCATCAATGATTGCTTTAGCCTTGCATCAAATTCAGCATGAATTCGGTTTGTCGTTTACGACTGTATCTTGGCTTATTTCTTCTTTTTATTTAGCAAGTGCAGTGACGCAGCCAGTGAGTGGCCGGATTGGGGATCATGTCATGAGCCGGAGAACCTTATTTTTATTCGGTCTCGTTCTTGTCGCAGTCTCAGCCATCTGCGCGCCGTTTGCCCCAACGTTTGCGGTACTGATTGTAATCCGGCTGTTACAGGCGATTGGAAGCAGTGCCATTTATCCCTCTGGGGTCGGACTCATTCGGGATCATATTCAAGAAAGACAGGCTTCTGCGTTAGCGGTATTATCCATTTTTGCTTCAGCGATGACGGCACTTGGGCCGACGCTTGGCGGATTTTTGATGACCATTGGTGGCTGGCCGGCTATCTTTTTAGTGAATCTGCCGTTTATTTTGATCAGTTTCTTTCTCGGTCTATTGTTGTTTCCGAAGGAGCAGAAGAAGAGAAAGCTGCGCATAGGCGAAACCGTGCGAACACTCGATTTGCCAGGGATGCTTCTTTTTACTGTCTGCATTGTTCTCCTGCTTTCATTTTTATTATCACTCGGTGATGGCATTCAATATGTTCAAGGCATTCTTTGTCTCCTGAGTGCAGGCGCTTTTATTTGGTGGGAGTATCAGGTGGATGAACCGTTTATTCAAATACGGATGTTCAGAGAAGAGCAGCGGCTGTCACTTGTGTATGTGCAATTTATCATCTTAAATATCTTTTTCTATTGTCTCTTTTTTGGTTTGCCGAGTTATTTTCAAGATGAGTTAGGCTGGCGTGTGGAGATGACGGGTCTTTTTATGCTGTGTATGTCAGGAGTGAGCATTATTGTGTCGCCTCTGACAGGAAAGTGGGTAGATCGCGGGGATGAACGCCATCCAGTTTTAGCGAGTGCAGTATTGATGCTGGCTGGAGCGTCTGCAATGACTTTCTTTTTTATTCCTGCGCCATTATGGGGGAAAGGATTGGTTCTAGCGCTGCTTGGACTCAGTTATGGAATTGGGAATGTTGCGCTTCAAGCTGCGATGCTCAAAGCAAGTCCTCAGCAAATGATTGGCACGTCCTCTGGACTTTTTCAAACATGCCGCTACCTTGGTTCCATTCTGTCATCTGCTGTGCTTGGCATGCTCTTTGGGGATGAAATTGCTGGTTCTCATTTTGCGCAATTAGGCTGGACGTTGATCATCATTTCTCTTATTGGCATTGGTGTCAGTCTTTATTTTTCAAGTATGGTTAGAGGGAGACAGCCAATAAAAAAAGCGGCACGATAAGTGAGAGAAGAATCTTCATCACGTTATCGCAAAACCGCTTAAGAGTTGGACAGGTCTGAGCCCTGATCCTTTGTCTTCCTTCTGAAAATTTTCCCCACAATTGTCTCGTAAAATGTCACGATACGATCAATAGGAGAGTCAAAGAACTTCCATAATTTATTCATGATAAAGACAACCACAATCGATACGACCAAGCTGCCTAAAACATCAAATGGATAATGGTGGCCAACCCAGATGCGGGAGAATCCTGTGAGTAATCCAAAGACGAGCAAGATGTTGCCGAGCTTTTTATTACGGGATCGAATGGCTAATGAAAGAGCCAGTGCACCTGTTGTATGGTCACTTGGGAAGGAAGCGTCTGCTGAGTGCGGGATGAGTGTGTCGACTTTATGCGCCACAAACGGCCGCTCTTCATAATGAAACAATGTAATGGCAAAGTTGACGATAAGTGCTGCAATGCCTGTTACACCGGAAAAGAAGACATGCTTCTTAAATTTGTGATTCCCTAAAAACCAGCAAATCAATAAGACAAGGGCATACACAAGAATGGCCTTTTTCGTAATGAATATCATGGCCTGATCTAAAAACTCAGAATGGTGAGCCATCCCGTGTATGACTTTAAACAATTCGTAATTCAAAACATCACCTATACTTTCGCTTAATGCCAACTATTTTTCAAAAAAGCTTGTATGCTCTATTTGAAATATCCTATATTTTAGCATGTTTCCGGTGAAGTTTAAAATAGTATCCTTTTATTCTGAAAGGGAGACCTTTTGTGCTTTTGCTTCCTGTGGTTTTCGTTCGCTCCAATAAAAAACGCCCATACTCAGTAAGACCACAATACCCGCAATGAGGTACACATTTGAAAAGTCTGTGAAGCTGACAAGGAGTCCAAAGACAAATGAGCCAGCAGCAATGCCCGTATCATACAGGGTGAAGAAAGTGGCCGTCGCATATCCTGTACGGTGGGCTGGTGAGTGCTGAATCGCAAGTGTTTGTAAACATGGCACGAGTGATCCGTAGCCAAGCCCAATCACAGCGCCTGATAGAAGAAGCATTGTGGCTGAATGTGTCGCTGTCAGCATCCATAAACCAATGGCAAAAAGGGCAATCGAAGGATAGATCACAACGTGAGCTCCAACGCGGTCAAAAAGTCTGCCTGTAAATGGACGTGATCCAAGCATTGCAGCCGCAAACACAATAAAGAAATAACTGCTTGCACCCATCAAATGGAGTGAATTGGCATAAACTGAAATAAATGAAATAATCGGCGAATAACAGAAGGAAATAATGATGCCGACGGCCGCTGTTTTTAATGCGCCTTTTTCAAACAGGTGAGAAAACGTGAATCGGAAGACGATACTTCCACCGTTTTCCGGCTCTGGCTGTCTAATCAGCATTGTAAAAGCGGCTCCGATCGTTACGATAATGGAAAAGAGAAGAAATAAGGAATGAAATCCTATTTTTCCTACTTGATTCAGTGCGATAAATGGACCGATGACAACAGCCAGGTTCATGGACATCACAAAGTATCCGAGTCCTTCCCCGCGTTTATGTTTTGGGATCATATCAGCCGCAATGGCACTGGCTACTGTCGTCAAAATACTAAAAAAGATCCCTTGTACGAAACGCAGTATAAGAAGCGTTTGGAATTGATCAATCGGGATGTATAAATAAGTGAGTAAGGCAAAGGCCGTAGAAGAGAAAATCGCCATCTGTTTTTTGCCGAATTTCTCAATAATGGCGCCCGAGAAAGGTCTTGTCACAATTGCAGACAATAAGAAGACCGTCACAAGCAGGCCGCCCTGTGATTCTGTTCCATTTAGTTCATCCATTGTGTAAATGGGCAGTAATGTCAAAAGGGCATAAAAAGAGGTGAACGTAAATAAATTCACCAGGACAATCATAATAAAGTCTTTTGTCCAAATACGTTCGTTCATGATGTGTGTCACTTCCTATTCAGTTGATAATTTGTGTAAAAGTGTATGGAGGAGTTGTTTTTCTTCGTAGGTAAAATCTGAAAGACATTCTTCTTCAAATTGTTCCATCGTGCGTTTGATTTCTTCAAATCGGGCTTTTGCATCATCTGTCATCACGATCAGATTCTCACGTTTGTCTTTTCCTTGTACACGTTTCACCCAGCCGTTTGCTTCTAAACGGGTGACGGTTCTGGTGATCGTCGGTGCTTCGACGTTCAAATATGTCCAGATATCTTTTTGGGTTTTCGGGCCGAATGTATCCAAACAAAAAAGCACAGTCCACTGGGACATGTACAAGTCATAAGCAGCAAGCGCTTCGTTCGCCTTTTTAGACAGCAGTCGTGCGCCTTGATGTATTTGATGTAAACACTCTCTATTTAACGTATCCATATGCTCACCTTTTTTAAATATTTAGCTAGGTAAATAAATTCACCTTTTCTATTTTACGTGCTAAATCCTTTCTTGTAAAGTGAAAATTTTCGCGCCCCGAAATGATTTTTTGTTTTGCCTTTTCTGATAAATCCCTTGTCCCATCTTCATTTTTAGCATATTCCCTATTCAATGCTAATACACTGTTACAAACCTGACAAAGAGAGTGTTTGAGGTGAGGGATCGTGTTTGGCATTTACTACCTAATGGATGAGAAATTACGACGAACAAGCGCCGCTGAAAATGGATAATCTTCATACGGATCTCATTTCACACTTCTCACATCCATTTTAGGGAGGTCGAGTGGTGTGCACGATTACATCAAAGAGCGAACAATCAAGATAGGAAAGTATATCGTGGAGACAAAGAAAACTGTTCGTGTTATTGCGAAAGAATTTGGAGTCTCTAAAAGTACTGTACACAAGGATCTAACAGAAAGACTGCCAGAAATTAATCCAGATCTGGCTAATGAAGTGAAGGAGATACTGGATTATCATAAATCAATCCGCCACTTGCGAGGAGGAGAAGCCACCAAGTTAAAGTATAAAAAAGAAGAAATTTTAGAAGGCGAGCCTGTGAAACAGTAAGCTTAGTTCTTTGTTCATAAACATGATATATATATCTTCCTCATATCGGTAGTTTCTAACCACAAATTTTGTAAAGACTTTTGTAAAGAAATATCTTTTTTTCTGCAAATTATGATAGAATATATAATTAGGGCAGAATGTGGTATTTGCTATGGAAACAGATTTTCAAGGAGGATATATATAGATGTTTGCTAGGGATATTGGAATTGATCTTGGTACTGCCAATGTACTGATTCATGTCAAAGGAAAAGGAATTGTGTTAAATGAACCATCTGTGGTAGCTCTTGACAAAAACAGCGGGAAAGTTTTGGCTGTTGGAGAAGAGGCTAGACGTATGGTTGGACGTACGCCTGGGAATATTGTTGCGATTCGTCCATTAAAAGATGGCGTAATTGCTGATTTTGAAGTAACTGAAGCGATGCTCAAGCATTTTATTAACAAATTAAATGTGAAAGGGCTATTCTCTAAGCCGCGTATGCTCATCTGCTGCCCGACAAATATTACATCTGTTGAGCAGAAGGCGATCAAAGAAGCTGCTGAAAAAAGCGGTGGTAAGCATGTATTTCTTGAAGAAGAGCCAAAAGTAGCAGCCATTGGTGCTGGTATGGATATTTTTCAGCCAAGTGGAAACATGGTCGTAGATATTGGAGGCGGAACGACAGATATCGCTGTCATCTCAATGGGTGACATTGTAACCGCCTCTTCTATTAAAATGGCTGGAGACAAATTTGATCTGGAAATTCTAAACTACATTAAAAAAGAGTACAAGCTGTTGATCGGTGAGCGCACGGCTGAGGATATTAAGATCCAAGTTGCAACGGTATTCCCAGACGCACGTCACGAAGAGATTTCAATTCGTGGACGAGACATGGTGACAGGATTACCAAGAACGATTACCGTCACAAGCAAAGAAGTAGAAGAAGCATTGCGTGAATCTGTATCTGCAATTGTTCAGGCTGCGAAACAAGTTCTTGAGAGAACACCGCCTGAATTATCAGCTGATATTATCGATCGCGGCGTCATCATTACAGGTGGCGGAGCTCTTCTAAACGGGCTTGATCAATTGCTTGCAGAAGAGCTGAAAGTACCGGTTTTCGTTGCTGAAAATCCAATGGACTGTGTAGCAGTTGGTACTGGCGTGATGCTTGATAATATGGACAAGCTGCCAAAGCGTAAACTCAGCTAATGATTTCCCTCATTCTTTTTAGAAAGAATGGGGGATTTTTATTAAAGAACCCTGCTAATTAGCCGATATATTTCATAGAAGATTGTGTTTAGGTCATGTGAAAGAATTTGAATGAGGTGAGCACGTGTTAAAAGGACTATACACCGCAACATCTGCCATGATTGCTCAAGAGCGGCGGACAGAAATGCTTTCAAATAATATCGCAAATGCGAATACGCCAGGTTATAAAGCAGATGAAGGGGCAATGCGTGCATTTCCAGAAATGCTGCTGAGCCGAATGGAATCAGGACGTTTCCAAACATCCTCAGGCAAAGGCTTTAGTGTTCCATTGCAATCGCCGATTGGTGGAATCAATACTGGGACATATATGCAGGAATTAATCCCTCAATTTACACAGGGAACTTTAAAAACAACAGATCAAACAACAGATGTAGCACTAGTTGAAAATAATGTGCCGATCAATCCTGAGACCAATCAGAAATCAGCGCTATTTTATGCGGTCAACACACCAGAAGGCGTTCGTTATACGAAAAGCAGCTCCATTACATTGAACGCACAAAATCAGTTGACCATTAATGGACGTGCTCTTCTTTCCGTGACCGGCCAGCCGATTACGGTTCAGAGTGAGAATTTCAAAGTGAATGCAGATGGTACTGTCACTGAAAATGGCCAAAATCTTGGTCAAATTGATGTACGAGTTGCGATGGATACAAGAAATCTAGCGCGTGAAGGAAATGATTTATATCGTACAGCTGATAATCAGCCCCTCCCAAGTGCAGTCAATAACGGTCAAATGTCCTATACGTTAAGCCAAGGGGTATCGGAGCTGTCGAACGTCGATGTGACAAAATCATATACAGATATGACAACAGCCTACCGAGCATTTGAAACAAACCAAAAAGTGGTTCAGGCATATGATAAAAGCTTAGAAAAAGCAGTGAATGAAATTGGAAGAGTGTACTAATCAAGAAATAAAAAGAAAGGAGGATACTTATGCTTAGAACGATGATAAACGCAGCTGTATCGATGAATGAAGTGCAAAAGCAGCTTGACATCATCAGCAACAACATCGCGAACAGTGAGACAACAGGGTACCGCGCGAAAAACACCCGTTTCTCAGAGCTGATCAGACAGCAGTTTAATCAGGTAGATGAAAAAAATGATCAGGTGGCAAACAGTCGTCTGACACCTGCTGGGTTAAGGCTTGGTACGGGGACAATGGTCAATGCGTCCATTAACTCGCTGCAAGGCTCAATTAAAGAAACTGGACGTGATCTTGATGTTGCATTCGGAGCGCCGTCGCAGTATTTGCAGGTCAACGCCGGCGGTAATATCCGTTATACAAGAGATGGTTCACTTTACTTACAGCCGGGCAATAACCGTAACCAAGTACAGCTTGTCACGAGCGAAGGCTATCCGATTCTTGATGAAAATGGGAATGCAATCGTCTTAAATGCGAATTTCCGTGATATTTCAATCGATAAAAATGGACGGCTTACGGCGATTTCAAGAGATAATCAACCGAATCAGCAAGTGAATCTAGGCGTTGTACGAGTCAACAATTCGTCAGCACTTGTCTCTGAAGGAGATAATTTATTCTCAGTTGATGGAACCTATCAAGGCGCATTAACAGCTCTAAATGGTGCAAACCGAGAGGCGATTCAGCTTCAGCAAGGTGCGCTGGAAACGTCAAATGTGGACATGTCGAAAGAATTAACAGACCTCATGACAACGCAGCGTTCCTATCAGTTGAACTCAAGATCTATTACGATGGGCGATCAGATGCTGGGATTAATTAATACAATTCGATAATCAGCAGGCTCGTATCAGCCTCTCATGATAAAAAAGGCGGCTCGCTCAAAGTCGCCCTTTTTTTTATAAAAATCTGAGACATCAGCAAGCAGATCCTCAAGATCAATCCAGGCTTCTTTTCGTTCAAGACATGTGACGAGCGTGGCGATCTGCTCATCTGCCTTTGGCGTTTGGCTGTAGAGAAGAGATAAGATTTGAAACTTCATTCTTAATATATCAAACTGCGAAGCAACGGCTTCTTTCAGCCCTTTTTGAATATACTTCATCCCTTCATCGGTTAAATTTTCTTTAAAGCAGGAACGCACAGTTTCGTATAGGCACGATACATAGGAGTGTGCTGACTTTCGGTATGCTGGGAGACGAAGCGCTTTTTTAAAGTAGTCCAGTGCTTCCTTGTGACGATTTTGTCTCGACTGAATAAAGCCAGCGTCATAATAAACGATACCGAGCAGCTCTTGATCATCAATCTTTTTCACGTAATCAATAATCTCAATGAAAATAGCTTCTGCTTCCTCATATTTTTTTTGGTCGCTATAGTTAAGAGCGAGTACAATTTTACACCGATAGATGCTGTGGATGTCTTCGTGCTTTGCAAAAATATCCATGGCTTTTTGAACATGACGAATCGATAACAACGAGTAACGGTTGTTATAATAAACACCGCTTGTACGGAAATGGAACTCT
This sequence comes from Bacillus sp. 11B20, assembly GCF_056098985.1. Classification (NCBI taxonomy): domain Bacteria; kingdom Bacillati; phylum Bacillota; class Bacilli; order Caryophanales; family Bacillaceae; genus Bacillus; species Bacillus sp. 11B20. The sequence continues at coordinate 578,112 of NZ_JBLZWZ010000009.1, read as the reverse complement.
GCTTCTTCCAGCTCATCGTTAAGCAATGGCAGTCGTTCCTCTGCCTTTTCGAGATAATGAATCGCATCATTTTGGTCACTTTTTAAAGATTCATATAATCCGAGAAAGAAGTAAAAATAATATTGTAGTTCTTCGTTCATTTCATCTTTGTGTGGCAGCAGTTCGTGTTTGAGTTTTTCTAAGTCCTCTGTTTGATTCATCCAGAGCTGATGACGAAAAAGCACCAGCTGATAATGGAAATAGAGCTCCTGTTTTTTTGATAATTTACGTTTATATTTTAGTAGTGTTTTTTTGATTTCTTCAGCCTTCGAAAAATGTCGATGCTTCAGCATTGTATACCAGGAATGGAGAAGTTTTTTTATGGATTTATCGCTCATAAAATTCATTTTTACCCTCTTATTTAATCAATGATGTAATATATATTACCATATTTGTGAAAAAACAATGAGTGTAGTGTGGATTATATTTGATGACAATTGGTAATGGTAGATTCTATTTTTTACCATATACGCGAGGAGAATATTGAAAAATGCCAGCATTCATAATATACTTCTATAGGAATCAAATGAAGATCAGCGATATAGAAAAGAAGGAGAGATCAAGATATGCTTGATGCTCAGCAAATTCAAGACATTATTCCACACCGTTATCCATTCTTATTGGTCGACCGTATTTTAGAGGTTGAGGGAGAAAAAAGAGCGGTTGGGATTAAAAATGTCACAGTAAATGAAGAATTTTTTAATGGCCATTTCCCAGGATACCCAGTCATGCCGGGTGTGCTTATTGTAGAAGCACTCGCACAGGTTTTTGGTGTGATTATGTTAGGCAAGGAAGAAAACAAAGGGAAAATTGGTTTGTTTGCAGGGATTGACGCCTGCCGCTTTAAAAGACAGGTCAAGCCTGGAGACCAGCTTCGTTTAGAGGTTGAAGTGACGCGCCTCCGCGGACCGGTTGCAAAAGGAAAAGCAGTAGCGACAGTAGATGGCGAAGTTGCATGTGAAGCAGAACTGACATTTTCTATCGGTCCTAAAGTATCATGATTTTCCTGGCGGTTCATCAAGCATGAATCGCTTTTTTATTTAGAAACGTTCAGTTAGAACGGATAAGGACTTGCAATTTTGACAAAAAAACGTCATATTAGACAAAAAAAGATGAAGGTGATAAAGGATGCTGAAAGAATTTAGAGAGTTTGCCGTCAAGGGCAATGTCATTGACTTGGCTGTAGGTGTCATCATTGGGGGAGCATTTGGCAAAATTGTCACTTCTCTTGTGAATGATTTAATCATGCCGCTTGTTGGTATTATTATTGGAGGGCATGACTTTAGCGGTTTATCCATTAAAATCGGAGCTGCTCAAATTTTATATGGAAACTTTATTCAAACAGTGGTTGATTTCTTAATTATCTCGTTTTCCATTTTTATCTTTATTCGTTATTTGAATAAGTTAAAACGGAAAAAGGTCGAGGAAGAAGAGGTTGTGGAAACGCCGGATCAAACGGAAGTTTTGCTAACTGAAATTAGAGATCTATTGAAAAATCAAAGCCAGTCTAAAGATGTGCAATAAAAAAGAGCGGCTGATCCCGCTCTCAGCGTGTAGACAAACCCTTGCATTCGGTGTCAGGTCTGCGCTCCGGTACTCACGAATGTTAAATTCGTTCCGTTCCAGTGCTCGCCCTTCCTAGACTTCAAAGGTTTTCAAACACGCTGAAAAGAAGACAAAGGGCTAAAATCAAGTTCATTTTAGCCCTTTGTCAACAATCTAAGAGCGGCTGATCCCGCTCTTTTTTATGTGTTTTGTTTAAAAGCATCCAGTAGTTTTTCTCCTGAAAGCCCCTCTTTGACGAGGTCTTTTAATACTTCTTCAGTTTCTGTTCTGTAACGATTTGTAATCATTTTACCATCGAGTAATACAGATATGTTTTCTTCTAAGGCAACGATGTTTTTGACTTGGACAGATAGGTGAACAGGGCGGTTGTTTTCTTTAGTGATCGTTACAAGAATCTTCACTTCTGTGTGCTGCTGAAAGAGTACCTCAAACACCTGTCTATGTTTCTTTGGAATGAGTGCCTCGATCATCCAGTGATTTTCACCGTCTTCTTTATTAATGATTAAACCGTCACGAAGGGGAATGCTGGACATTTTATCTTGCTGTGGATCAAGTTCAATTTTTAAATCAATCAGCCTAAAGGTTTTCATATTTATCACCTCACAAGCGTTCATTATTCGTAAGTATTATTATAGCATACAACATCTGTATAAATGAAACCGCTGCCTGCTTAGAACTAGCTGCACATGAGTGAAAGGAGATGTTTTATGGAGTCCTATCAATTGAGAAATATTCATATTGGCGAGGAGAAGGCAAAGAGTGATATACGTGTTTATTCGTGGGGGGACATTCTTTCATTTTGTGATGTCTATATGGAAGAAGGAGAGTCACTCACGTTTCAATATGTTACTGAGGATCAAATGGACTGCTTTGAGTTTCAGCTGTCGGTTCATGATGGCCGGCTTTGTTTTTATTGGTTTGCGTGGGACGGATCTGATTATATTCACATGCCTTCTAGTAATTGGATTCATTCAGATATTTTTTATCAATTTATGAAAAATAAGTATTTCATCAAACAAAACAAGATGATGTTTTATACGCAAGCGGTAAAAAACAGAAATTAATGAGGATATAGAGAATTTGAAGGCCTATTTTGCTATTCTCACGTTTTGTCACATCAGGCCTTTCTCCGTAGACTAGGGGTAGCTGAAAGGAAAGGAGGAAAGTCCCGATCAAAAGGTAACGTCTATCATCTGACAGCCCCCCTCTAGCTAAAGCTGATAGATGCTGCCTTGTGCATATGAACACTGCGTAATAGAACCAATGCTTCTTTGTATAGGTCATGTGTCCCCTTATGAATCCCCTTTGTGTGTATCCGGTCATAATGCGTGGCCGGATACCCTTTTATTCACTGTTTAACCGATCAGCTCTTGCAAATAGTGGATACTCATTACATAATGATGATGGATTTTGTTAACGGTATATCGGTTGAAAATAAAGACAAAAAGGAGAGAATGATGACAAACATTCAATTAATCGCAACGGATTTAGATGGCACTTTATTGAACAGTGAACACAAAGTGAGTCAGGAAAACGAGCAGGCATTAAAGGAAGCAGCTGCGAATGGAATTGAGGTTGTCGTTTCAACAGGGAGAGCGTATTTTGATGTGAAGTCTATTTTTTACCAGCTTGGTATGAATACATGGGTGATTAGTGCCAATGGAGCTGTGATTCATGATCCAACTGGACAAGTGTACCATTCAGCTGCTTTACAAGAAGAAAAGGCTAAACACATATTGTCATGGCTGGAAGAACGTGATTATTATTATGAAGTCTTTACAAACGAAGCCATTTTCACACCGAATCGCGGCAGAGAGCTTCTTGCGATTGAAATGGACCGTTTAAAAAGTGCAAATCCAGAAACGGATCAAAATGTCTTAAAGCAAGCGGCAGAAGTTCAATACAGCCAGTCTGGTTTTTCTTATATTGATACATATAAAGAATTGTTTCGTGAGGATCGAAAGCTTTCATTTTACAACATCTTAGGTTTTTCTTTCTTTCAGGACAGATTGAAAGCCGGATGGGATATGTTTGGTGATGATTTAGATTTAACATTGGTCAGTTCGGCTGATCATAACTTTGAAATTGGTTCAAAGCACGCGTCTAAAGGGCAGGCATTAACAAGGCTGGCAGAAAGACTAGGTATTCCTTTAAGTAGGGCAGCGGCTGTAGGAGACAGTTTAAATGATGAATCGATGCTTCGAGCTGCTGGTGTTGGGGTTGCGATGGGGAATGCGAGGCAGGATATAAAAGAAATCGCTGATCACGTCACGTTATCAAACGATAAACATGGAGTGGCGCATATGATCCGGCACCTTTTGAAATAGATGAATCAGATGTCGCGGTATAAATCACATAGGATGAAGCGCATTCTACAAAAGAGGAATTCAGAACCACTTCTATTTACACATGATGTGGAACATCATATAATTTAATTAAGAATATAACCCGCTTGTAAGGAAAATAAGGAGAGTAAACGAATGGCGCTGGAATCTTATAAGTCCGAAAATCTGCATTTAATCAAGGAAGCCTTGGACTATACTCAGGTTGGCCTGACGGTGACGGACCCGTCTTTACCTGATAATCCTTTAATATATGTGAACAAGGGCTTTTTAGATATGACAGGCTATCAAGAAATCGAAGTATTGGGGAGGAATTGTCGTTTCCTTCAGGGAGATGAAACTGAACAAATCGCTCTCAAACAAATTAGAACAGCCATTGAGAACAAAGAGGCTGTCACTGTTCAGCTGAAAAATTATAAAAAATCTGGACAAATGTTTTGGAACGAGTTAAGTGTCGCTCCACTTTGGATTGACGAAAATGAAGGGAAACGTCTTTATTTCGTTGGTCTGCAAAAGGATGTCACGAAAGAGAAGGAACAGCAAGAGCTTCTTGAGCAATCAATTGATGAAGTGCTGAATATTTCTGTCCCAATCGTTCCTGTGAAAGATGGGATCTCTGTGTTACCGATCATTGGTACATTAACAGCGCCAAGATTTGATAAGATCATTTCAACGGTTTCCACCTATATCTCTCAATCCAAGGATGATTATTTTATTGTCGATCTGTCCGGATTATTAGAAGTGGATTCATTTGTGGCAGATGCGATTTTTAAGCTGAACGATTTGATTTTAATGACGGGTACTGAACTCATTGTGACAGGAATTAAACCGAATCTTGCCATGAAAATGGGAGAAATGAGAGAGGACTTCCGTGAATTAAATACGTATATGAATGTGAAATCTGCATTGAAAAAACTGAACATTTAGCTTACGTTTATATCAAATGAAAAAGAGGACTTTTCATGAAACTTGAGAAAAGTCCTCTTTTTGCTGTGATTAAGATGATTGAGCGGCAGCACTTAAGGTAAATAAATCTTCTAGTTCGTTTGTCGATAGCTCTGTAATCCAGCTCTCGCTTTGGATAATTTGATCATTTAATGTTTGTTTTGTTTCGAGCATTTGATCGATTTTTTCCTCGATTGTGCCCGTTGTGATCATCTTATGGACGTGAACAAATCGTTTTTGTCCAATCCGATAAGCTCGGTCTGTCGCTTGGTTTTCCACAGCAGGATTCCACCATCTATCGTAGTGAATGACATGGTTTGCGGCGGTTAGGTTGAGTCCTGTTCCTCCTGCTTTTAAAGAAAGAATTAAAATGTTGAATTCTTTCTTCTGGAAGCGGTCCACCATTTTGTCCCGCTCCTGTTTTGAGAGGCTGCCATTTAAAAATTGGACCGGTTCTCCAAACATCTTTTCTGCCAGCTGCTTGATCATGTTGCCCATTTCAATATACTGCGTAAAGATGAGGCAGCTTTCTCCTTGCTCATGTATCGCTTTTAACAGCTCTGCGAGTTTATCCATTTTTAACGAACGTTTCAGCAGTTTCACATCTGTTCCACTCTCTTTTAAATAGAGAGCAGGGTGATCACAAATCTGTTTGAGTCTGCCAAGCATACTTAAAATAATGGCTTTTCGCTGCATCCCTGTTAATGATGCCATATGTTCAAATGTATCCTTCACGAGCTGTTCATATAAAGACGCCTGCTCAGCGGATAGCGGAATGAATTCTTTTTCTTCGAGTTTTTCAGGAAGGTTCAGGGCAACCTCTTCATCTTGTTTTGTTCGTCTTAATAAAAATGGTTTGATCAGCTGCTGCAGCTGTTCAATTCTTTTTTCTTCACGGTCTTTTTCAATCGGAAGGACGAACTTCTTATGGAAGCCGGTCAGGCTGCCGAGATATCCTTTGTTGACGAAGTCGAATATGGACCAAAGCTCTGTTAAACGGTTTTCCATTGGTGTCCCGCTGAGGGCAATGTGATGCTGTCCTTTTAGCTGTCTAATCGCTCTCGATTGTTTCGTATGAGCGTTCTTGATGTTTTGGGCTTCGTCTAAGCAAATGGTATTCCACTTTGCTGCCGTTAATTCATCACGATCAGAATGTGAGAGTCCATAAGACGTCAGAACAATATCTGTTGACTCGTATGCTTTTGTGAAGTCCTCTCCCTGTGGACGCGATGGGCCATAATGCAGGGCAACCTTCAAATGTGGTGCGAATGTTTCGAGCTCTCGCTGCCAGTTTCCTAAAACAGAGGTCGGCGCAATGATGAGAGAGGGAGCGGCATTTTGCTCCTGCTCCTTCAAATACGTGAAATATGCGATCATTTGAATCGTTTTTCCAAGACCCATATCATCTGCTAAACAAGCTCCAAATCCATGCGATCTTAAAAATAAAAGCCAGTTCACGCCGTGCTGCTGATACGGACGCAGTGTGCCTTTAAAGGACTCACTCATTTCGTAGGTTGGCAGCTCGTGCGTATCATTTAATTGGTGGACAAGCCCTCTTAATTGCGATGAAAGTTCAAATTGAATATGAGCAAATGCTGAACTGTCCAATAGCTCTGGAATCGATTCAGAGGAGGCTTCTTGATCTGCCAATTCACGTGACAAAATATCAGACATGTGAAGTCCTTCGTTTTCGGCACGCTCCATCCACTTTTTCATTTGCTGGATGAAGGTAGGATCTATTTTGATCCATTGTCCTCGAATGTTGACAAGGCGTCGTTTGCTTTGGACAAGCTCGTTGAACTCATCTTCTGTCAGTTCAATGCCGTTTGTAGCAAAGCGCCAATTAAAGTCCATTAATGCGTCCATTCCGACATGCGATTCGCCTCGCGGTGTAGAAGAGATCCTTGCTTTTAACATCATCGTGCTGTCTTTAACAATTTGCCACCACGATGGGAGCAGAATCTCAATACCCATATTAACAAGGGTTTCACTCGCTTCAGATAGGAAGAGCCACGCCTCTTCTTCTGACATGAGTGTGGTGCCAGATGTGAAAGAAAGCCAAGGGACAATTTGACTGAATCGTTCCAGCTCTCTTGAAATTTTATCTTGATACGGATGCCAAGACCTTTTCAATGAACGGATGCCTTCAAAAAAGTGAAGGTCACTGTTTTTCTTATCTCGCAAAAACAATTCGATTTTCCAATCATCTCCGTCAAAATCCGGCTCATTTAAGCGCAAGCCGACAGTGAACGGCGTCTCATCATCTATCCAGCCAATCGTCTCCAAGAAATCCTGCTCATCTAGAAAATGTCCTTGGAAGGTTGAGAGTGCAGGCGATTGTGCGTTCATGCGTTCCCATTTGTGCTGCAAGGCATCATCATACTGAATATAATCCTGTACAGCAAAGGAGAACCAATCAGCCGTATAACCTTCTAATAGGCCTTCTTTGTCTTTAAACCGAAGCTCGCCTTTTGTCCACGCCTCGTAATCGGGAACGAAATCTTCGTCCTCGATAAATTCGTAAATAGTGGAGGCTGTTTTCATCAGGGGCTCCGTTTCATCCGTTAATGTCACATGACTAAACGTATTAAATGAATTTTTTCCTAGCAATTCAACGGTCATCCAAGGGCTTAACAGGAAGGCAGGTGTTCCAATAAAGCTGACATCTTCTAAGAATGTTCCGTAGAAAGAAGATTCGTGCCATTGGAAAAGCTGCCTCTTCATTTCATTAAGCGGAACAGGGTGTCCGTCCTCTGCTTGCGCTGAAATGGTGAAAGAGAAATCTTCTGTTTGTTCTGCATGAATGACAATTTGTTTATGGCGTGTCATCAATCAATTTTCCTTTCTTCATTTCCTCTTGGAACGCTCGCAGCCGTTTTGTTGAATCTTGCAGCTGCTTTACATACCTTTCCCAAATCGCGTTTTTTTTCGTTTTATGATAAAGCGTGCGCAGTTTCTTCAGCATTTTCACAGATTCTCGATAAGCACTTCGATTCTTTTGATCGAGAAGCAGCGTGATTTCACGGTGGTACGATGGAATGAGGGCTTCTGGCTCCTCTTTTGCAATCTGTTTGATCAGATCCTTCTCCAGTTCACTAATGGAGAAACCAACAAGGCTGTGAATCTCAATCCATTCCGCATAACGCTGCTGTGCATACAATAGCTGACTGTATTCTGTAAACGCATAGGGCATACAGATTTGGAGATAGCGTTCATATAAATGATGATCCTTCGTCTGCTTAAAATATGCATCTAAATAAAAGAAGAAATCACTGACGGCTCCCCGCAGTTCTCTGTAGGAAAGGTCGAGCTGGCAATATTCCTCTAATATATAGGTGATTTCGTGATACCAGAGCTTGAGCCGCTTCCAGTCTTTTCGGTTTGTGAGATCCTTCAGCCAATTGAGCACATTTGGCAGCATGTCGGCATTGAGCAGCTGTAATTGCTGAAAGAGGCTTTCATCTTCTTTCAGTAAATAATCCATGTGCATCAGTCCGATGGTACGTTCAACCGTTTGTTCTTTTTTCTGGGCGTTCTTTAGTAATTCTGTTTCTTTTTTGACCCATTTCCCTCTATTTAATATGGTGCCCCAAATCTCCATAAAGACCGCTACTCGTTCATGCTGGAAAGGTCCATTGATTTGAAGAAGTGTGCGAACGGCAGTTGGTGTGTTTTCAAGAAACGGATCGAGGGAAAAGGAAAGGGCGTATGTCTTCAAATGATCCACTGAATCGAAAATGGTGTTCATGAGCTGTTCTACATATGGATTCATGGAATAAAAGTCTTTTTCGGCATCAAGCCGGCCGAGGTCGATCAGTTCATGAAGCCTCAGCCATACATCGATTGACGTATGAATCGCATACAAGCTCTTGAATTCAGGTGAAGCAGGTGCGTGTTTTTTTAGGATCGATAAATAGCCGTAATACAAATGCTGCGGTGTTTGCTGGTGCTTTGGTGTCCGTTTCAGCCAGAGGTTAAATTCCTCTTGGAAAAAAGTCAGCCAGCTTTGGAGTGATTGTTCGTCTGGGCGCTTCACTTGGAAGTGCTGGCGAATCAGTTCTTTGCTGCGCTGTAATTCATCCTTTTCTGACCAATTTTCTGTAAATCCGGTCACACTCTCTACTTGAGCGTATAGCGAAAAGAAGACAGCGAGAATGTGTTTACAAAGTCCATCTGCTGGACATGAGCAGCTGCTTCTCACAGGAAACAGCACATGAAGGTGGACTCTTGCTGCCACGACATCATGTACATAAGCTGACCATTCGGTATCAGACTCTTGCTTGAGCCGATATACGCTGTCCTGTCTATAAGTAATCAATGCTTTTTTGATGAGTTGTTTGTTTTCATCTGTTGCAGGAAGAAGTTCTTTGATCTGTTCGGCTGTTTGTTTGATTTCTTCTTCGTTGATGTTGTGCTGAAGCATTTGATCCGCTCCTAACCAAGTAAAAGATTCCAATTCTTTTATTATAGCTCAATGGGGATTTATAAAAAAGTTTTTCATGAAAATGGTCATAAATTTCAAAAGCTGTCGAATGATGTAATAGAGTATTGCATAAACCAACCTTACAGCATATAATAATGAAATTAGTGGAATCGAAAGGATACAGACATGGATAATAAGGGTTTAAATCAAGAGGAATTTTTAAAGATTTTGATGTACGCTCATGATATTGGTGAAAATTCAAATGATGTCACAACAAAAGAAATGCTTGAGAATCTGATTGCTCATATTCGAAATGGTCTTGTTTCATAAAAGTGACCCCCTGCTAGTGATGGCAGGGGGTTTTTGTATGCTTTTAAGAATGGAATGAAAGCTCCCGGCATACGATGTCATTACAAGCATAAGGAGTATGGGGAGCTGATGGTGTCATGAATATTGCGATTGCAGGCTGTGGGTATGTGGGGCTTGTGACAGGTGTGTGTTTAGCGGAGGCAGGACATGATGTGGCGTGTATTGATATTGACCGACGAAAGGTCATGCAGCTGAAGCATGGAAATCCGCCAATGTATGAGCCAGGGTTAAAAGAGCTGCTGAAACGCAATCTTGAGCAAGGACGAATTCATTTTCACATAAATGGAGCGGAAGTCTACACGAAGGCGGATGTATTAATGATCGCGGTCGGCACCCCGCAGCAGGCGGATGGCCAAGCTGATTTACAATATGTGTTTCAGGCTGCAAAAGAGATGGGCATAAAAGCAAAGTCAGGTGCAATTCTTGTGGTGAAAAGTACGGTGCCTGTCGGAACGGGTGATCAAATCGATCAGCTCATCCATCAAGAATTAGGACGGCGTGAGCCATTAGCTATTGCATCTAATCCAGAATTTTTACGGGAAGGCTCTGCCATTTCAGATACATTGAGGGCGGACCGGCTTGTGATTGGAGCTGAAACAAAAGCCGTATTAGACCAGTTAGAGGAGATGTATGCTGATTTCCACCTTCCATTGGTGAAAACAGACCGTAAAAGTGCTGAAATGATCAAGTATGCATCAAATGCATTTCTTGCGACAAAGATCAGCTTTATGAATGAGATTGCCTCCATTTGTGAAAAAACAGGAGCTGATGTTGAATGGGTGGCGCAGGGAATGGGGCTTGATCAGCGGATCGGTTCTTCCTTTCTCAGAGCGGGCATTGGCTACGGGGGTTCTTGTTTTCCAAAGGATACAAATGCACTTGTCCAAATTGCAGGGCATGTGTCCCATGATTTTGAGCTGTTAAAGGCTGTCATCAAAGTAAATAATGAGCAAAGGGCAGGTTTTATCCGAAATATCCAGGAGCGGCTGGGAGCATCGCTTGAAGGGAAGCGAATTGCGCTTCTTGGTCTGTCCTTTAAACCGAATACAGACGATATGAGGGAGGCACCGTCTATTCCGATCGCTCATGAGCTCCATCAATTAGGTGCGGAGCTTGTGGCGTATGATCCTGTTGCTGCCCGGCGTGCAGCTCGTGAACTGCCGGATCAAGTCTTATTTGCTCAAACGATTGAAGAAGCGATCAAGGATGCCGATGCGGTCTGTCTATTAACAGAGTGGGCGGATATTCAGTCGTTTCCACTCGCGTCCTACAAAAAATGGATGAAGCAGCCGCTTATTTTCGATGGACGAAACTGTCATACACTTGAAGCGGCAGAAGAAGCAGGGGTCGAGTATCATTCGATTGGGCGCAGATCAGTTTCTCCAATTTATATGTAAAAGAAAACCGATAACAGTGAATGTTATCGGTTTTTATGAATGCGGCAGAATGAATCCACCATATAAGAAAGCAGCCATAATAAGAAAGGCAGGGTGCAGCTTGAATTTGGTCATCAAGAAAAAGGAGATCGCGGCAATGGCGAGAGATTGTGTCCAGCCGATGGCTTTCACTGCATCTCCGCCGATTTCCCATGTTAGTAAAAGCATCATCATCGCAATGACAGGCTGTACGGATAAGGTCATGCCTTTGACGACGGGAGATTGGCGAAAACGGTCAATGAGCTTGAGCAATAAAATGAGTCCGGCAGCGGAAGGCAGGACAGTTGCAAGCAATGCCACGATAAAACCTGGCCAGCCCATGACGTCATAGCCGACATATGCTGCAATCTTCGTAGCGATTGGCCCCGGCAGTGCATTGGCTAAAGCCAGCATATTGGAAAATCCTTCGTTCGTCATCCAATGAAAATGATTGACGATTTCTTCATAATTGAGCGGGATGGAGGCAGGGCCTCCGCCATATCCTAATAGATTAGATAAAAAGAATGCCCAGAATAAAAAGAGAATCAGTATCATGAAGACACTCCTTTCTCTTTATTTGTCCGATGCCAGCGATTTTTCAGTTTAAAATGAAAAGCGCCATAAAATAAAAAGATCATCACAATGATTCCTGGATGAATGGAGAGCACTTGCAGTCCGACAAAGGCAAGAAGGAATAGAGCGATCCCAAAGATCATGCCGAAGCCTTTCAGCGTTTTTTGTCCAAACTCATATGCCATGATGCCTAACAGAACGGCAATGACAGGGGTGACAGCACCAATCATATTTTGAATGATTTGTGAGGAGCTTAAGACGCTGACAAGTGTGACAAGGGCTACCATGGCGAGACATGTCGGTAAAATATGAGCAGCTGTTGCGACAATTGCGCCAGATACGCCCTTTAATCGATAGCCGAGGTATGCTGATATTTTGGTTGCGATCGGGCCTGGTAATGCATTGGCGATGGCGAGTGTTTCTCCGAATTCGTCATCGTTGATCCATTGATATTTCACTACCGCTTCATGGCGAATAAGCGGTATCACGGAAGGGCCTCCGCCAAAACCGAGAATCCCGCTTCGCACCATAGCGATAATGAGTTCGATATATGATTGCAAGTGGTTCAACTCCTGTCTACAATTTCATGCCCATACGGCTTTTGTATCGTTTAATGAGCATTTGGCAGTCCACACTGACAACGCCTTCTAGCGGGTATAGTTTTTTTGTCAGAAATGTCTCCATTTCCTGTTCATCTTGAAAAATGCCATGCATATGCAGCTTGCTTGGTCCTGTCATATGATAAAGACTCGTGACAGCTGTTTCCTGTTCAAGCTGAAGGGCAACCGCTTCTAAAAATTTTGGCTCTACCTCTACATTAAAGAAGACAGAGACATGAATGCCGACCTTCGCGGGGTTAATCACAGCTGTGAATCGTTCAATGACCCCTGCTTCAACGAGCTGCTGAATGCGGGCTTGTACGGCAACACGTGACAGACCGACCTGTTTGCCGAGATCTGTGTAAGACATGCGCCCGTCCTCGTGTAATAGTGATAAAATTTGTTTATCTCTTTCGTCTAATGTTAAGTTCGGAATGCTATAGTCTTTTGACACCATATAACCACCTTTCTTCTGTTGATATTCTATCATATTTCATTACGTATAGAATGATTGATTTCTCATTTACTATCGAAACGAAAACGTTACGGGTGAAAAAACATCTTTATGCATTAAAAAACACCCCGAGCTCATCGGGGTGTCTTCATTTATTGATCCGGGTTGCTTTCTGCACTGGCAATTTGCTGTGCAAGGTCAGCTCGATCAATGTCGGCTTGAAAGAATTCCTGCGTATTCGGCAGGTGTAAATTCATATGACGTTTTTGAGATATGCGGATGGTGACTTGATCAACGGTGTAATCAAATACGTGTCCGCCAACACTTCGATCTTCATCAATAAAATGAAGGTGATATCCACTTACCGCAATGCCGTGTGCGTACTGCGGTGTACGGAAGCCTGCGATCGTACCTTGAATATCCTCGAAGTCGAAAATAGGCTGAGACTTGACTGCTTCTACCATCGGAACGTAAGGTTTTTCCTGTTTTTCAACCGTACGTGTTTGAACCTTTTTGAATGATCCATCAATGCGGACCGCATAAAAGATATTTTTACTTGGTAAGATGCGGTCAATTTCTTCTTCCAGTTCTTTGGACGTCATTGGTGCATCAATTCGATGAACGATATCTGTTTCAAAGAAAGCTAGAGAGCAGAATGGTGAATAATCTTGATCGGTGACTGGTGTCGCTGTTCCATCCGAGCGCAGCCGGTAGAATGCACCGTCAAAGCCGATCAGCTCCCCATCTAATTGATTAAATGTACCGATGCCGAAATCACCGTGTTCAGGAATATGTGCGAGGGAGAAATCTCCATCATATACGGCTTCAAGCAAGGAGGTCATCGTTGATACTTGATAGACCTCCTGCTGTTTGTCATGCTGTCTTGTGTCATTCTGTTGATTCATTGGGTGCATCATACCCATATCCGCTCACTCCTTTAATGTAATGTATCGAAGTCTTATCTGACGTTCGCTGTGTGTTTTTTTCGATAGACTTCTGGCCATTTTTGACTGGCGAGGTCAGGGTTATCTTGATAGTCAATCGGAATATCAATGATCACGGGTCCTTCTATGTTTATACCCTTTTGAAGGACGGTTGAAAGCTCCTCAGGTGAGTTGACCCGTAATCCAGTCGCTCCAAAGCTTTCCGCATATTTCACTAAATCGATCTGTCCGAATTCAACGCAGGATGTACGGTCATATTTCATTTCCTGCTGGAACGCAACCATGTCATATGTGCTGTCGTTCCAAACAAGGTGAACGAGGTTTGTCTTTTTGCGGACAGCTGTTTCTAACTCCATTGCGGAGAAGAGAAAACCGCCATCACCCGAAACCGAAATAATCTTTTCATCTGGATTCAATATAGAAGCCGCAATTGCCCATGGTAATGCGACGCCTAATGTTTGCATGCCGTTACTCACCAAGAATGAGTTCGGTTCATAGACGCGGAAGTGACGGGACATCCAAATCGCGTGAGATCCGATATCACATGTGACCTTTGTGTCATCAGGAATCAGGCGTCTCAATGTATGAATGACATCCAGCGGGTGAGATCGATGACTTTCTCTTTCTGGTGCCTTTTCAATGTCGCTTAATAGCTCCTGTAATTCAGTGACTAATTCTATGTTCTCTTTGCATAGAGAAAGAGGAACACTGTCATGCGCTAGATGTTTGACGGTTTCAGAAATATTGCCTACAAGTTCAAGCGCTGGCTCATAAAAATGGTCAATATCTGCCTGCATGTCATCAACATGGATGATCTGGCGCTGTTGCGGCTGAAGATTCCAATGCTTCGGATCATACTCGATTGGATCAAAGCCAATGGTCAAAAGGACATCTGCTTGTTCAATGAGAAGGTCACCCGGCTGATTACGGAATAAGCCGATTCTGCCTACATATTGAGACTCGAGCTCTCTTGAGAGAACGCCGGCTCCTTGATACGTTTCAACAAATGGGATACCAAGTGTTTTTAATAATGCTCTTGTGGCATTTGCAGCAGCTGGACGACTGGCTTTCATTCCCACAATCGCAATAGGTAAGTGTGCATTTTGAATTTTGGCGATAGCCGAACTGATGAGAGCATCCGGTGCAGGACCTAATTCTGGAGAAGGGTGAGCAGACACTGCTGTTTGTGTGGTGTGTTCTGTCACGACATCTTGTGGAAAGCTGATAAATGCTGCTCCAGCCTGCCCTTTTTGTGCCGCGCGAAAAGCATTTGTTAATGCTTCTGGTATATTATGAACGTCTTGTACTTCAACACTATATTTGGTGACTGGTTTGAATAATGCCGCATTGTCGAGTGATTGATGTGTTCGTTTCAGACGATCTGCACGAATGACGTTTCCAGCGATTGCGACAACAGGATCACCTTCTGTATTGGCTGTTAATAGACCTGTTGCTAAATTAGATGCACCAGGACCTGATGTGACGAGACAAACACCTGGTTTGCCAGTTAAACGTCCGACAGCAGCTGCCATAAAGGCTGCATTTTGTTCGTGTCTGCATAGGACAAGTTCAGGACCTCTGTCTTTTAATACATCAAATACAGCGTCAATTTTTGCACCTGGAATGGCAAAAACATGGGTCACACCTTGAGCAATCAGCGTATCGACAATCAACTCTGCTCCTCGTCTTGTTAGGGGTTGTGCTTGAGATTTCATTTACCCCGCACTCCTTTCGGCAAGTAAAATTTTTTAAGAAAATATATTTTCATGATATGATTTACTATACATTTCATAAAATAAAATTTCCAATATATGTTTAACGCAGTTTTGATATGTTTCACGAATAAGTGAAGTGTGTGAGGAGTGAAAGGATGGAACTGAGACATTTGCAGTATTTTGTCACAGTAGCGGAGGAGCTGCATTTCGGCAGAGCAGCCGCACGGTTGAATATGACACAGCCTCCACTTAGTCAGCAAATTAAGCAGTTTGAGGAAGAATTGGGTTTTCCTTTATTTCACCGGTCGAAACGGGTGGTGGAGCTAACAGCTGCTGGAAAGGTCTTTTTACATGAGATTCGGGGAGTGTTGCAACAGCTTGATAAAGCGGTTGATCATGCCCGTCACACAGCAAGAGGAGAGCTGGGGAAAATCATCATAGGTTTTGTTGGAACGGCGACGTATGATATTCTGCCGCCCGTTGTACGTGAATTCAGGGAGCTGTATCCCTCTGTCAGTATCGAGCTGCAGCAGCTTTCTGTTCCGCAGCAGCTAGAGGCACTGTTAAATGGTGAGATTGATATCGGTTTTTTACATCCTACATCGCCGCATGAAGAACTAGTCAGTCGTTTGATGAAGCAAAGTGAATGTATTTTTGCGATTCCAAAAAATCATCGATTGGCTCAACAAGAGACTGTCACGATTGAAGATATCCGTCATGAACCGATTATTTCTTTATCACAGGAATCGTGGCCGTCCCTTTATCAGCACTTTGTCCTGCTATGTGAAAAGTACGGATTTTCTCCAAATATCGTGCAGGAAGCGGCGGAATATCAAATGATCATTGGCCTTGTCACAGCAGGGATCGGTATTGCGGTGATTCCGAAATCAGCCCGGCGTCTATTTAATCTGGATGTTGTTTATCGGGCCATTGAGGGTGAACAGCTTCTGGCGGAATGGACGATTTCCTATAGACGGGAAAATCATAATCCTGCTTTATTTCATCTTGTCCACCATATCCTGCATCGCACCGAGCTGGAATTAGAGGTATAGGGAACGGGTTATGGTATGATGTCGTTACATTAAAAGGAGGCGTACCTGAATTGATTACATTGCAAATGGATCAGCTGTCACGAAAAGAGGCATATAAATTATTATCTGGTTCTATCGTTCCAAGACCGATAGCGTTTATTACAAGTCTATCTAAAGAAAATGTCGTCAATGCCGCACCATTTAGTTTCTTTAATGTCATCAGTGGACACCCACCGCTCATTGCCGTTTCTATCGGTCGACGTGAAGGTCAGATGAAAGATACTGCGCAGCATATTATCGATAGGGAAGAGTTTGTCATTCATGTGAGTGATGAAGCCATAATAGAAGATATTAATGAAACAGCTGCTACGCTGCCGCAGGAAGAGAGTGAGCTGGATCGAACCGGTCTTCATCAAGTAGAGAGTCATGTCATTTCAGTGCCGGGGATCAAGGAAGCGCGCATTCGTTTTGAATGTCAGCTGGAAAAGCATCTCACCTTTCAAAATGATGAAGGGGAGATCACGGTCGATCATATCATTGGCCGGGTTGTATGTGCACATTTAGATGAGGGTGTTTATGATGTAGAAAAAGGCTATGTTTCTACTAATGAACTGAAACCAGTCGCGCGACTAGCAGGTAATGATTATGCCCATTTAGGCACGTCATTTGTGCTGAAAAGACCACAGTAATCAAAAGACCCCCGAGTGATGCTCGGGGGTTCTGTTTATTTCTTCTGTTCTAGTTTCAGTGGAGCTGCGATGTTCTTTTGTACTTTTTTCCCTTTTAATACGTCGTTTGCAGCACCGACTGCCAGTTGACCGATCAGCTCTGGCTGCTGCGCAACTGTTGCAGAGAGTTTTCCTGCTTTGATTGAGCTGAGTGCATCTTCGTTCCCATCAAAGCCAACGACAAGAATGTCTTTCCCAGAGCTTTGAATCGCCTCTAGCGCGCCAAGTGCCATTTCATCATTGTGGGCAAAAACGGCTTTGATGTCAGGGTTTCCTTGAAGGAGGTTTTCCATGACATTCAGTCCTTTTGTCCGGTCGAAGTCAGCAGCTTGTTTCGCTGTCACTTTTAAGTCTTTATCTGCTATTTTATGGAATCCTTTTCCACGCTCACGTGTAGCGGAAGCGCCTGGTACGCCTTCTAATTCAGCGACTTTTGCTCCTTTGCCGAGCTTGTCGATGATAAAGTTAGCTGCCATTTCTCCGCCTTTGACGTTATCTGAGGCGACAAGTGCTTCTACCTTTCCACTTTCGGCTGAGCGGTCTAATGTGATGACAGGTATATCAGAAGCGTTCGCTGATTCGACAGCGGTTGATATGGCAGATGAATCCGCTGGGTTGATGAGCAATACGTCGACACCTTGCTGAATTAAATCTTCTACATCACTTGTTTGTTTAGCTGAATCATTTTGTGCATCTGCAATCACGACGTCAATGCCTAGCTTTTTCGCTTCTTTTGTCACACCGTTTTTCAAAGAAACGAAGAATGGGTTATTTAATGTCGAGATTGACAGCCCGATTTTGATGTCTTTTTTCTTGCCATCTTTTGATGACTTGGCCCACTCAGGTGGTTCAAGAGAGCAGGCAGAAAGCATGAACAATGAGAGAGTCAGGATGAGAATAAGATATTTTTTCATAGCGGCTGCCTCCTTAAGCAGATTTCTTTCTGTCCAGCAGGACTGCAATCAAGATGACAATCCCTTTCACAACAGATTGATAGAATGATGAAACACCAAGTAAGTTCATACCATTGTTCAGGACACCGATAATAAGTACCCCGATGAGTGTGCCGACAATTCGTCCTCTTCCGCCGGACAGGCTTGTCCCGCCAAGTACGACGGCAGCAATGGCGTCAAGCTCATAGGACGTGCCAGCTGTTGGCTGTGCAGAATTCAGACGAGATGTTAAGATCGCACCTGCTAAGGCAGACATGAAGCCTGCTAATGAATAGATCATAATTTTCACGCGCGGTACTTTGATGCCTGAGATGAGAGCCGCTTTTTCATTCCCACCGATCGCATATGTTCTTCTGCCGAAAGGTGTTTTATGAAGCAGTACCCAAAGGACGATAAAGGTGAGAAGCATCGTGATCGCTGGAACAGGAATGCCTAAGAAATATCCTCTGCCAAATAATTGGAATGCATAGTTAGAGCCAAGCCCAGTAATCGGGTTTCCATCTGTATAAACGAGTGTCAAACCTCTGAAAATCGTCATTGTCGCAAGTGTTGCGATAAAAGGGGCCATTTTTCCTTTTGTGATTAATAGACCGTTAATCATCCCAAGAACGGCACCGATGATACAGCCGACGATAATGGCTAAAATCGGGTCCATGCCAGAAACGATAAAGCCGGCAGTCAGGGCACTGGACAGTGCAAGTATGGCTCCGACTGATAAATCAATGCCCCCAGTTAAAATAACAAACGTCATCCCAAAGGCTATGAGGGCATTAATGGAGATTTGTCTCAGTAAGTTTAAGATGTTTAAAGGTTCTAAAAAGGCCGGGTTTAAAATAGAAACAATGGCGACAAGGATGATGAGTCCTAAGAATGGCCCAAGCTTTTGCATGATGTGATCAAATCGTCCATTTGAAGTAAGTGGTTTCATGTTACTTCCCTCCTGTAGCTAGTGTCATAATTCGTTCTTGTGTTGCTTCTGTTTTGTCTAATTCTCCGCTGATGGTTCCTTCATGGATGACGAGTACTCGATCGCTCATCCCGAGTATCTCTGGGAGTTCAGAGGAGACCATTAAAATGGCAACGCCCCGATCGGTCAGTTCGTTCATTAACTGATAGATTTCTCGTTTCGCTCCGACGTCGACACCTCGTGTCGGTTCATCTAAAATCAAGACCTTTGGCTGTATGCCGATCCATTTGGCGATGACGACTTTTTGCTGATTTCCACCAGACAGGCTTCGGGCAGAAATGTCAGAGGAAGCCGTTTTAATCGTCAGTCGTTTGATGAGCAGATCGACAAAATCCTGTTCATTTTTTTTATCAATCAGTCCCTTTGGAGAGAAGCTTTTTAAGTTTGGCAGACCGATGTTTTCTCGGATGGATGCATCAAGCATGAGCCCTTCATCCTTGCGATCCTCTGTGATAAAACCGATGCCGAGCTTGACCGCATCACTTGGTTTTTTAATAACAGTCTTTTTTCCGTGAACCCAGATTTCTCCTTGGTCAAGAGGATCAAGGCCAAAGAGTGATCGCATCATTTCGGTCCGGCCAGCCCCCATTAAGCCTGCAACACCGACGATTTCTCCAGCTTTAACTGAGAAACTGATATCTTGAAATTGTCCTTTTTTCGTTGCTTGTTTCACCTCGAGGACAATATTTCCTGTAGAAGGCGTACGCTCAGGATATCGATCTGTCAATTCACGGCCGACCATTTTTTTGACGACTTCGTGGAAGTTCGTTTCAGGTATGGCTTTCGTATCGACCGTTTTCCCATCACGCATGATCGTAATCCGGTCACAGATTGCAAAGATTTCCTCCATACGGTGAGAAATATAAACGATGGAAACGCCTTCTTTTTTGAGAGATTCAATGACCTGGAAGAGCTTTTCAATTTCACGTTCCGTTAGAGCTGCTGTCGGCTCATCCATGATGATGACTTTCGCATCGGTCATTAATGCCTTTGCAATCTCAATCATTTGTTTTTGTCCAACAGAACAGCTGCCTGCCTCTTGATCAAGCGAGAGATTCACAGACAACCGGTCCAGCTGCGTTTGGGCAAGGACCTTCATTTTCTTTGTGTCTAGCAGCCCAAGATTCGTATAGATTTCTTTCCCGATGAATAGGTTCTCCAAGACGGTCATATCCGGCCATATGTTGAGCTCTTGATGAATGAAGGCAATGCCGTGCTGTTCCGCTTCCTTTGGATTTTTGAAAGCGGTTTCTTTTCCGTCGATTTGTATCGTTCCTTGATCTAAAGAATAAAGACCTGTAAGCAGGTTCATTAAAGTTGATTTTCCCGCACCATTTTCACCCATGAGTGCGTGGACTTCGCCTGTGACGAGGTCAAAGGAGACCCCGGAGAGAACGGTGTTTTTCCCAAAAGCCTTATGGATGTTATGCATCTCTATGTTCATATCTGGCTCCTCCTTTTAAAAGATGACACCGGCATGAAGAATGCAGTTTGCGTATGGGGTGGCTTCACCCGTTCGAATGACTGCCTTTGCCTGTTTGGTCATGTCTTTGAACGTCTCGTGGTCTACTTCATGTAATGGTTTTGAGAACGCTTTCTTAAGAAATAAATGATCTCGTTTATTGGCCTCTTTGATTTCACTAGCCACAGTCATGTTTTCAACAGCCATTTCTTGAAGAAGGAGGGAGGTGACCTCCTGAAAGGACGGTGTGCCGATCGATAATGCCAGGTCAATTTTGACTGGACCTTCTGGAATAGGGAGGCCGCAGTCTGCGATAACGATTGTATCTGTATGGCCAAGGTCAGCAAGCACCTTGGCAATATGGCTGTTTAGGATGCCGTTTTTTTTCATTTCTTTTTCTCCAATTCTTCTCTTGTTGGCATGCCGCCTTGTGCACCAAACTTTGTGACGGACATTGATGCTGCAAGGTTGGCAAAGGCTAGTGCGTCATAGAGGGATTTGCCTTCTGTTAGGGCGACAGCTAAGGCTCCGTTAAAGGTATCGCCAGCTCCTGTTGTATCGACTGCTTCGACAGGTACACCTGGAACTAACACTTCTTTCGATCCATCAAAATATCGAACCCCATTTTTCCCTTCTGTGACTAGTAATTTGTTAGGGTATTGACGCAAGGCATCTTCAATTGGCAGACCATCGAACATAAGAACAGCTTCGTGTTCATTCGGTGTAATGTAAGCAGCCTGATTTAAAACCTGCTGCGATACTTTGCGGGCTGGTGCAGGGTTTAAAATCACAGGGATTTCTTTTTCACTGCAAATGGAGCAGACCGCTTCGACCGTTTCTTCAGGTATTTCCTGCTGGATAAGAACCATCCCGATATCATCAATTGTAGAAAGAGCATCATTTACATAGTCAGGAGTGACCTCATTATTTGCCCCTTTGACCACGACAATGCTGTTATCACCTTCTGCTAAAATGATATGAGCTGTGCCGCTCTCCATTTCGGTAACCGGTTTCATATATGAGGTGCGGACACCTTGTGCTTGTAAATTACTGAGAATTTCCTGACCGTAAGCGTCATCACCAACTCGGCCGACCATATATACATCTGCACCGAGTCTGGCACTTGCGACAGCTTGATTGGCACCTTTTCCGCCTGGGACCGTTTTAAACGATTCGCCTAAAACCGTTTCACCGGCATTTGGCCGTTTATCTGATGTGACGACTAAATCCATTGAACAGCTTCCTACTACAACAATATGACTCATTGTGAATCCACCTTTCTTGTGGTCTCTCGTTCAATAAAAGAGACGGGCATTTGAATAACTGGCTGATCTATCGGTTGTTTCTGAATCGCTTTGATTAACAGCTGTGCCGCTTCTTTCCCCATCTCATAGGCGGGCTGCCTAATGGTCGATAAGGAAGGGAAAAGCAGCTCGCTTTGCGGAATATCATCAAATCCAATGATTTGAACGTCTCCTGGAATGGCTTTTCCGATACGAAGCGCTTCATGGATGACCGCTGTTGCGACGATGTCATTGCTGGCAATGATTCCATCTGTTTCAGGGTACAGCTGGAAGAGGGCTTTGGCGCTTTTTCGGGCTTCTTGAAAGGAAAAGGAAGCATTAGACATCACATGAAAGTCGACACCTGTATCCGTGAGAACATCGAGTGCGCCCTTGAAGCGCTGCCGAGCTGTTTGTAGATGGGCAGGTCCTTTTAGCAGTGTGATCTGCCGGCTGCCGCGTCTAATTAATTCCATTGCGGCCATTTTCCCGCCAGCTGCAGCATCTGCAAAAACAGAAGGTGCATGTGGAACGGTTCGATCTAAAAACACAACAGGTAAATCATCATCGTTGTATATATCTGATTCAGGTTCATTTGTGACTGCGATGACACCGACCACTTGATTTTGTTTAAAGGTTTGTAAGTAGGCCATTTCCTTCTCTCGATCCTCATCACTGTTCCCGAATAATAACCGAAAACCGTGCGCATGAATCTCATCCTCAACACCTCTAGCCAGCTGAGGAAAGAAGGGGTTTGTGATATCAGGCAAGATTAAGCCGATTAAGCGTGATTCTCTTTTGAAAAGGGATCTAGCCACTTCATTGGGAAAGTAGTTCAACTCCTGCATCGCTTGTGTCACGCGGGTTTTCGTATCTGAATGGACGTATCCAGTATCATTGAGCACGCGTGAAACAGTGGCAACAGACACTTGTGCAGCTTTTGCAACATCTTTAATGGTAGCCAATGGAGTGCCTCCCTTCATGAGTGTGTAACCGTTTACACACATAGATTATCACGAAAGCATCAAAATGACAATCTAAAAAAAATAAAAAAAGAAAAGAAAGATGACTTCTTCCTTTTCTTAACTAATAATACCTGTTTGTGTAATGTTCACTTTCACTTTTGGAATGATTTTCACCTTCGGATAATCGGTGACCCAGTTCATTTTCATATACTCATCATAGTGTCTTACCCGGTATTTTCTGCCAAGGCTGAGAACGTCAGAATTTGCTTCTTGCAGGGCTGCAATCACTTTTTCGGCTTCTTTTGTGAAAATAGCTGATAGCCTTTTATTTAACATTTCAATTTTTTTATCTGTATCTAAATTGTCTTTCGGGTATTCAAGAACAGAGGTGGTGAATTCAAACTCAAGAGAAAAGGTTAAGTTTCGGTGATCAGGATTGACGATTTTAATGTCTCTTTTTGAATCGGTTACTTGAACGGTGATGTAATTGTTCTCTTTTAATTTCATATCACTACTTACTTTTTTCGTGAAGTTCGCATAACTGCCCATTTTTCCATCCATAATGGTGAGCAGAATGGCATCCTGGGCATAGAGTTCACCTTTCTTTTTTTCATTATCAAATAAGGCAACCCCCTTCACACTCGTTAACTTTTTTGACTTATCGTAGTAGAGTAACGGCAGTGTAAAATCCTCACCGGTTTGCAGCATTTTGGACCTGATGTTTTGAATGTTCTTAGGTGAAACTTGTGAGGAGCGTGATGCAGAAGTGATCAGGTTATTTAAATAGTCGCTCACAATCAGTTTTTCCTTGAGCAGAGAATTGATCAAGTCCACACAGCTCCCGCCTTGCACCACCGCCAAGTTTGCGAGTAAAGGGCTTTTCGGATCCCGATAAAACATATCTAAGTAAGGGAGCAGCCGGTTTTGGGCAAATTCATCACCGATCAGCAGCACACGCATTTTCGACATATCAATTTTTTGGTCTACACTCCGGCTAAAGTTGCTTCTTGCTTTTCTTAAAGTAGGCGCCTCGGTTGTGAGAACAGTGGTTAAATAACTGCCAGAATTCCCTTGCTGCATACTTTGAGACTGCTGTACCTTTCGATAGGTAATCGAATATCTTGCATTGTCATCCTCTCCTTGATCAACAGCTGAAGTTAAAACGAGAGAGATGTCTTTTAATAGGTTTTGATCCCAGCAGCCAGGCATGAAAATGAGGGAAACGCACATAAGCAGTGTCAACATGTACTTATGATGCATGTGATTTCACCTTCTTTTTGCGATGTTTGATCAAGATAATAACGGCCATCATGATCGGAAGTGTGTAAATAAATGAATATTGTGCAACGGTGGTAAAGTCATTAAAGCGTTGAATTCTAAAGTTATCAGTAGAAAGAAAACAGCTGACAGCATAAATCAAAATGGCAAAATAGTAGACATATTTCTTGTGATTTTTTTTCTTCAAAATACTGGCCACACCATTTGCACAAAAGTACAGATAATTGCTGAGTGTGGCTAAAATGACGAAACCCCAGATACTAAGAAAAATTAAATCAGTCCTTTCGATGACTCCGAAAGTAATGGTTTTTAATAAATACACAACAGGATTTGGAATCAAATCTAGCTCAGCCGGACTGAAAAACATAAAACAAATTAATGTAATAAATAGGTAGTAAAGCGTCGTGCATATATTTGAAATGGTCATCACTTTATATCGTTCCTTAATGGTTCCCTTCATCATCGGAGAGATCATCAGAATCATCTCAAATCCATTCAGTGACAGTACCACATCCTTTAATCCAAGCGGAATTTGAGAAAGATCTGTTTTGAAAAAAGGCAAGAGGTAGTCAATATTGGTGCCTTTTAATGCATAGAACATCAAAAGAGAGAGGAAGAGTATTAAGGGTGTCAAAATAAAATTAAACCTGACAACGGCTGTAATTTTCTCTTTTGCGATATAGATGATGCATATGACCAGTAATAGATTTATGACCCAGTTTGGTGTGAGCGGGAGCACCCAGATGCCAAGAATCCTAGTGAATATAGATAGTACAACAATACAAACGGAGGCAAAATAGAGCGCATAGAGCACGACCAAGGTACGTCCAATCCATTTTCCAAAGACTTCAATCAGCGCATGGAAGAACGATGTCTCAGGATACTTGTAGATGATATAAAGAAAAATCGTATTGATGATTTGGATGAAAAAACACGCTAAAATAATCGCCATCCAGCCATCGTGCCCCATGTCTTTCATCAGCAAATGGGGGAGTGCTAAAATACCGACACCAATTTGAGATTGGACGATAAAACAGACAGCTTGAGGTGGAGAGAGTTTATTTTTCATTTTTCTTTGTCCACCCTCTCAGTTGTTCAACTTGTTTTTTCTTTTGCGGATTTAAATAAACAGGGCGGTTCTTGTACATCCACATTGGGAGTCGAATCACCGTATCTTTTAAATCCTGCCAGTTAAATGGAGCAACAGGTGATAAATATGGCACCCCTAGTGATTCAAGGCGGCATAAATTCATGAGAATGAGAGTGAGTCCGAATGAGATGCCGATAAACCCAAACATTGATGCCATAAGCATGAGCGGGAAACGAAGCATCCTGATGGTGGCTGTCATTTCAAATGACGGAAGTACAAACGAAGCAACAGCGGTCACAGCGACCACAATCACTAGGACATTCGAGATGAGCCCTGCTTGTACAACCGCATCCCCAATGACCAACCCCCCTACGATTCCAATCGTTTGCCCGATTGGTTTAGGCAGACGCACCCCAGCCTCACGTATAAGTTCAATCGTGATCTCCATCAGCATGGCCTCTATCAATGGAGGAAAGGGAATGCCAATAATAGAGTTCTTCATCGTAATAGCTAGTTCATCTGGGACAACCTCATAATGAAACGCAATAACAGCAATATAAAAAGATGGCAAGACAACAGCGATGAAGAAGGCAAGATACCGAAGAATACGAATAAACGTAGCAGGAATCCAGCGGCTGTTATAATCATCTGGTGACTGAAAGAAACTAAAAAAGGTCACGGGAAGAATGATGGCCATAGGACTCCCATCCATCAGCACTACAATTCGACCTTCAAGAATGGCAGATCTCACCTTATCTGGACGTTCTGTATCAATCAGCTGCGGAAAAATAGAAAATGAATCATCCTCAATTGCCTCAACGATAGAGCCAGGACTTAACAGTGTGTCTACTTTAATAGAAGAAATCCGTCTGTTGACCTCTTCGACCTTTTCTTGATTGGCAATATCAGATATATAAACCGTCGCAAGCTTTGTTTCCGATTTTGTACCGATCTTATGATATTGAATGGCGAGCTTTCGATCATTTAAATGGGAACGCAGTAAGTAGATATTGGTATCAAGACTTTCAACAAATCCATCATGTGCGCCTGCGATAATACTTTCCGAAGAAGGTTCAGAAATAGAGCGCAGCGGAGGCTGTCCAACAGCAAATAGCTTAATTTGTGAGGAGTTTTCATCAAGAAAGGCAATACTTCCTGCAATAATACTGTCTGTGATCAGCGTCAAGTCGCCTGTTTCAAGTGTGCTAAGAGATTTTGTGTAATCCTGCTTTCCAGGAGGGCCTAACAAGTTACCGATGATGAAATCATTTAGTTTTCCTTCATCTATTCTTGTTTTAATAAAAAACAGCGCAGATTTCGTTTCATTCACCATTAATTCTCGGTATTCAAAATCGCCGCTTTGCTGAAATGTTTTTTTCAGGATCCGGATTTTTTCCTCAAAGCTTCCTGATAAAAAATGCAGGCGTGTTTGCTCATTGGTGTTTGGCATCTTTAGCCTCCTCTCACAGATTTTTTAACCATAGTGTAAGCGAAGAAGCGAATTTTATTCGTCATCATTGGGGAAAGCATGACATGAGCTGACAACTTTCAACTAAATTCATATTAAAAATGTTAAGAAATGATGAATCTTGATAAAAACAAATGAATAATGTTTCATTGTTTAGGTCATAAGGTGCGAATCTCGTAAAGAGAAGGTACACCGAAATGATCAAAGTTTTACATCTTATCCCAATTTTTCGTGACCTAAAAATAAGCAGATGACTTGATTTTTTTAGAGGTGACCTTTGTCATAGGTCAACACACAGCAATCTGACCAAGGAGAATGACTTTCTAACCTGTTCGTTCAAAAATATAAAACATTCCAAAACACGCACTATTCATTTAAAGCGCTGATATGACTGATGTTATAGAGAATAACGGTCTTTAAAACATTGATTCAAAATACATCTTAATAATTGTCGAAAAATTTAGGGAGAAAAGGACAAAAGATTTTCGGATCATTGATGTTAACGCTTTCTCATGAATTCAGCAGAAATTCAGACTGATTTTTGTCCGTCTTTTGGCCTTTTCATTTAAAGGATAGGTAGGCAAAATAGCCTTTTGATTAGAGGAATTTGGCATACGAGGAAGTGAAAGATTATGTTACATAATACCGATTGTGATTTTATGCTGAACAGATATACTGTTGATTGAATTTACATATCACACTCATAAAAAAAGGAGATGTAGATAGCGATGTGGTTAATCGTTATAGCCTGTGTCATCATGTTAGGGATTGGCTTTATTGAAAAGAAGCGTCATCAGAAAAATATCGATGCCCTGCCGGTGCGCGTCAATATTAATGGTATTCGCGGAAAGTCTACCGTCACAAGATTGACAACCGGTATCTTAATGGAGGCAGGTTATAAAACTGTCGGTAAAACAACGGGAACGGATGCAAGAATGATTTATTGGGATACGCCAGAGGAGAAACCGATTAAAAGGAAACCGCAAGGACCGAATATCGGAGAGCAGAAGGAAGTTATGAGAGAAACAGTTGAAAGAGGAGCAAATGCCATCGTCAGTGAATGTATGGCGGTAAATCCAGATTACCAAATTATCTTTCAGGAAGAGCTGCTTCAAGCAAACATTGGCGTAATCGTAAACGTTCTTGAAGATCATATGGACGTCATGGGGCCAACACTTGATGAAATAGCAGAAGCCTTTACAGCGACAATTCCTTACAATGGACACTTGGTTATTACGGATAGTGAATATACGGATTTCTTTAAAGAGATTGCGAAAAAACGCAACACAGAAGTCATTGTTGCAGATAATTCCAAGATTTCCGATGAGTTTTTGAGGAAATTTGAGTACATGGTTTTCCCAGATAATGCTTCACTGGCACTTGGTGTTGCCCAAGCATTAGGGATTGATGAAGATACGGCATTCAGAGGAATGTTAAATGCGCCACCTGATCCAGGAGCGATGAGAATTCTTCCATTAATGGACGCGAAAACACCTGGACACTTTGTAAATGGATTTGCGGCAAATGACGCATCCTCTACATTGAACATTTGGAAGCGTGTGAAAGAAATTGGATATCCAACAGATGAACCGATTATTATTATGAACTGCCGTGCGGATCGAGTAGATAGAACGATCCAGTTTGCGGAGGATGTACTTCCTTATATTGAAGCAAGTGACCTTGTTTTAATTGGTGAAACAACAGATCCAATTGTGAAGGCATATGAGGAAGGGAAAATTCCGGCTGACCACTTACACAACCTTGAATATCAATCTACAGAACAAATTATGAATATGCTTGAGAAAAAGCTTCATAATCGAGTGGTTTATGGAGTCGGCAATATCCATGGTGCCGCTGAACCGTTAATCGAAAAAATTCAAGAATACAAAATTAAGCAGCTTGTCAGCTAGGAGGAAATATAGAAAATGTTCGGATCAGATCTTTATATCTCGTTAATTTTAGGAGTTCTACTCAGTTTAATCTTTGCAGAAAAAACAGGAATCGTACCAGCTGGACTTGTTGTCCCAGGTTATCTAGCGCTCGTATTTAACCAGCCAGTCTTCATTTTAGTCGTCTTATCTGTCAGCTTGCTTACGTATGTGATCGTTCGTTTTGGCTTATCAAAATTCATGATTTTATACGGACGCAGAAAGTTTGCTGCGATGCTGATTACAGGGATTGCCTTAAAACTGATATTTGATTTCTTCTATCCAGTCGTCCCATTTGAAATAGCAGAATTCCGCGGAATTGGAATCATCGTTCCTGGATTGATTGCGAATACGATTCAAAAGCAAGGTCTTACAATTACCCTTGGAAGCACGTTACTTCTAAGTGGTGCAACATTTGCCATCATGTATGTTTACTATCTATTTTAAGATAAGGTGTGTCCAATGATGAATAAAAAATTGAGCTTTCAGGAAAAGCTGCTGAAAATCACAAAGAACCAAAAGAAAAAGACGAATAAACACGTACTCATTGCTTTACCGATCGTCATTGCTTGTACATTTCTATTTACGTTTATCGGGAAAGCACAAGTGCCCACTGTACAAAAGAATCCAGAAAACATCCTGACCGCTTCGTTTGTCGGTGACATTATGTTTGGAAGAAACGTAGAGAAAGTAACAGACCGCTATGGTAAAGAGCATCTCTTTCGCTATGCCAAGCCATATTTTGATGTGTCAGATTATGTGACAGGAAACTTTGAGCATCCAGTCGCAACAGATAAAGAACAGGCAGCCCAAAAGAATATTCATTTAAAAACAGATGAAGATTCTGTCCAAGCATTGAAGAATTTGAATTTCTCTGTTTTAAACTTTGCGAATAACCATGCGGCAGACTATGGTGAAAAAGGGCTGAACAATACAATCGATGCCTTTGAACAAACTGACATGGATTATACAGGCGCAGGTCGTAACCTCCAAGATGCGAAGCAGAACATTTCATACAAAGAAGTAAATGGTGTCAAAATTGCTACGCTTGGTTTTACAGATGTGTATGGGAAAGATTTCAAAGCAACGAATCGCCAGGCGGGTATTCTGCCAGCCGATCCATCTATCTTTATTCCGATGATTTCGCAGGCTGCTGAAAAGGCAGATATTGTCGTTGTTCATGCTCACTGGGGACAGGAGTACAACAATGAAGTAAACGACAGGCAAAGAGAATTGGCAAGAGCGATGTCTAAGGCCGGAGCTGATATCATTATCGGTGCTCACCCGCACGTCCTTGAACCAATGGAAGTCTATAACGGAACGGCGATTTTCTATAGCCTAGGCAACTTTATTTTTGACCAAGGCTGGTCAAGAACACGTGATTCTGCACTTGTTCAGTATCATCTGAATGAAGATGGAAAAGCGACATTTGAAGTTGTCCCAATGTACATCAAAGAAGCAACACCTGCTCCAGTAAAAGCAGGATCTCTTGAATCAAAAGCGATTATCCGTATGCTGACCAATGGAACGAATGCGGATTGGAAAGAAAAAGACGGACACATTTTCTTTGAAGTAGATCACGCTGATAAAGTTAAAAACTTAAAAGAAAACGGAGGGAAAGAGAAGAAATGAAATTCCTAAAAGCAAGCTGGCCGTTTGTTGCGTTAATCTTAGTCTTTGTCTTTATGTCTGCTTTTAAATTTAGTGACAGTCTGACAGATCACGAAAAACAAAAGATTTCGGTTGAAATGCAGAAAATTGAACAGCAAAAGCAGTCAAAAGCGGAAGCAGGTAAATAACCTAAATAGGAGAAAGGGCACGCACATCGCGTGTTCTTTTTTTGTCGAAAAAGGGTGTAAAATGAATGGTGTCATGCCGAAACTATAGAAGATAGGAGGGAAAGGATCATGAAATGGAAAGGAATGTTGATCGGAGGGTGTGCGCTTGTAGGGCTGATGTTCATGTCTCAACCAGCGGTATCTGCTCAAACACCATCTCTTTTGGAGCAAGCGGAAAAGCTGATTGGAACACCTTATCATAAAGGAGGAACCGATCCAAAAACGGGCTTTGATGCATCTGGGTTTATTCAATATGTGTACAAGACATCCGAAACATTTGATTTGCCGCGGAAGGTAATTGACCAATATCAGATTGGAAAAAAGGTATCATGGGATAAAGCGCAGCCCGGTGACCTTGTGTATTTCCGAAGTCTTGAAGAAACGAAGGATATCCCAACACATGTGGCGTTGTACGCGGGGAACGATCAGGTCATCCATATCACGCTTAGTCAAGGTGTGGTGAAAACGGATGTCAGCAAAAGCAAATATTGGACTGATCGATTTTATGCGGTCAAACGCTTGCCCGGCACACAAGACATTTCTGATGACCCTCTTGTGAAAGATGCGATGACCTATTTAGGTATTCCTTATGTATTTGGAGGAACCGATCCAAAGACTGGATTCGATTGCTCAGGTTTTTTACAGTATTTATTTGAAAAATCACTTGGAATTTATTTACCTCGAAGTGCTGAACAGCAGTGGGCTGTTGGAGAAAAAGTGGCATTAGACGATATTCGCCCTGGGGATTTTGTCTTTTTTAGCAACACATATAAACCCGGAATTTCTCATGTAGGTATGTATATTGGAGGCGACCGCTTTATTCATGCGAGCCGTTCTGAAAGTGTGACAATTTCTTATTTGTCTGAATCGTATTGGCGCGAAAAATGGACAGGTGCGAAACGATTAACAGATCTGGAGCTGTCGAAAGAGGATCCTATCGTATCAAAAGCCGCTACGTATATTGGCGAAGTCCCTTATGTCAAAGGCGGTACGAATCCAAAGCAAGGATTTGATACAGCAGGGTTTACGCAGTACGTGTATCAAGAAGTGCTTGGCATTGAGCTGCCTCGCTATGCATCAGGTCAAGTCAAAGCAGGTACGCCTGTGAAACGTTCTGAGCTTCAGCCGGGAGATCTTGTCTTCTTCAGCGGGACATCATTGATGCCGGCAATTTATGCAGGATCAAATCAAGTCATTCATGTGACTGTCTCAAACGGTGTTGTCTTAACCAATATGAAAACAAGTACGTACTGGAAGGACAAATATGAAACGGCTGTTAGAATCAAAAAATAAAGAAAAAGCCCGATCAATACTTGGATCGGACTTCTCGACTTCTCTATAGGCGCTGATCAGACAAGCGTCTTTTTTTCATGAAATTGATTTTGTAAAAGAAGATCAATAAAATAAGCGACACCATCTTCATGATTTCCTTTTGTGATGTAAGTGCTTTTTTCTTTAATGACATCAACCGCATTCCCCATTGCAATGCGGTGGCCTGCTTCTTCAAACATAGAAAGGTCGTTTGGGCTGTCACCAATTGCATAAATATGTGAGCGGTCTACACCATAATGGGCTGCGAGTTTTTTCAGGGCATGTCCTTTTCCAGACTCTTTTGGCAGCACCTCAATAATATGTTTTCCAGACGAGGTCAATGAAAGCTCGGGCATCTCTGCCAGAAGATTTCGTGCTTCAGTCAGTTTGTTCATATCAAACGAGAAGCAGAGTAATTTATAGGTCGGTTCATTCGACTCAAAAATCTGACGGATATCATCTACTGGTTTGATGCCAAATTGTTTAAATTGCGTCATGGCTCCTTCCCATAGATCAGCGAGATCCTCATTTGGGTTTGCGCTTTCGATCAGATCAAATTCTGCTTTTAGTTTCTCTTTTCCATCGTAAGGAGAGAGGAGAGCATCGTCCGTATAGACTTCAAAGTAAATGTTTCGTTCCACTAATGCCTTAGCAGCGCGCTTGCCCGCTTCTTGGTCCAATGTGATTCGGCTGAAAAGCTCGTATCCTTCTGTATGGACAGTCCCGCCGTTTGCCGCAATAATGGGGATGTCCAAATCGCCAAGCAGCTCCTTTACATCAAAAGTTGCCCGCCCTGTACAGATGGTCACAATATATCCCGCTTCCTTCGCACGAATCAATGCCTCTCGGTTTTGAGCGGATATTTCACTTTTTGTATTTAAAAGTGTACCGTCTAGATCAATCGCAATCATTTTTTTCATCGCTGTCAAATCCTCCTTCATTCATGCAATAGCCTCTTCAAAGTATGTACGATTTCCTTCATTCTCATAAAAAAAGGATGGTTGATTCCTCACTATCAAGGCTAAACAAAAATGAGCGAATGATCAAGGAAATAAGAAAAAGCGCCCCTTAGGGACGCTTCCAGCGTGTAGACAAACCCTCGCATTCGGTGTCAGGTCTGCGCTCCGGTACTCACGAATCTCAAATTCGCTCTGTTCCGGTGCTCGCCCTTCCTAGGGCTGCAAAGGTTTTCTATCACGCTGAAAAGAAGACAAAGGGCTAAAATCAAGATCATTTTAGCCCTTTGTCAAAAATCTAAAAGCGCCCCAAAGGGACGCTTCTATTTATGATAATTCAAGCTGCTTCTTCAATTCAGTCTTCACTTCGTTCAGCTGGTTTTGATCCAATTGGAAATAATAAACCCCGTTTGGCTGGTAATCAGATCCTTTAAGCTGGATAGTATCAACCGATTTCAATGAAGTTAAAAGCGGGAAAAGACCGACTAACTCCTTCATAGAAAGGGTGGTTGACACATTATCACCGAGTGTATCAATGATATTGTCGTATGACGGAATAGATGTTAAAGATTTTGATTTATCAAAAATGGCTTTTAACACTTCCATTTGCCGCTGTCCACGCATTAAGTCACTATCTGCTTTTCTTGTTCTCACATATGCGAGTGCTTGATCCCCATCTAGTGTATGAGTTCCAGTTTGAAGCACAACCTTGCCTTTTGTATCTTTTTTAATCTGTTTCACAAGGTAATCATCCTTGATGTTAATAGACACACCGTTTAATTCATTGACGATTTCTTTAAATGCTACAAAATTACTTTGGATGACAAAATCGACCGGAATATCTAGTAAATCTTCAACTGTACTCACTGTTAAATCTGCACCGCCAAATGCGTGTGCGTGAGTAATTTTATCAAAACCGTGGCCTGGAATATTAACGTATGAGTCCCTAGGAATGCTTAATAATTTAACGGTTTTATTTGTGCGGTTAATGGTAGCCAACACCATTGCATCGCTTCGTGCTTGTTTCACTGTTTCGCCCGGTCTGCTGTCAATTCCAAGCAGCAAGACAGAAAAGCTGTCTTTTCCTGGATCGAATGCTTCAATCCGTTTCACAGATTGTGCGCCGCGATCAAGAGATACTTGAGCCTTTTTGGCAGCATTTGTTACTTTGTAGTAGGCGTAGCCAGTAACAGAAGCGGTCGTCAGTAAAAGAATACCAAATATAAAAAGAGTGACTTTCACCCATGGTTTTAAACGCTTTTTCCCTTTGCGTTTACTTCGTGATTGATCCATATATTTTAAACCCTCGCTATGATTTTATAGTAAAGATGTCCTTCTTTATGCTTACAAACTAAAACAAATATACCTTAAAACGGGATATAGTGCGACATTTTTTTCACTAACGCTTAATTGACGTATCCTTCTCGTAAAAAGTTTCAAAGATATACAAATGAAATATATTTGTCATAAAACATCGAAATGTTTGAAATGACAGGAAGTGAGGAAAATGATTTTTCATAGAGTACAGAGACAAAAGTGGGGTTATGAACATGAAAAATCGGAATGGATGGCTTTATTTCTTCGGCGCCCTTGGCGGTGCTTTATATGGCTATGATACAGGTGTCATCTCCGGCGCCATCTTATTTATGAAAGAGGATTTAGGTTTAAATGCGTTTACAGAGGGGCTTGTCGTCAGCTCGATTTTAATCGGGGCGATGCTCGGTTCCTCTCTTTCTGGAAAGCTGACAGACCAATTTGGGCGGAAAAAAGCCATCATCGCCGCAGCGATTTTGTTTATTATCGGCGGATTTGGTACAGCTCTTGCCCCGAATACGGAAGTGATGGTTTTATTCCGAATTGTACTAGGGCTCGCTGTCGGGTGCTCGACAACGATTGTTCCATTATATTTATCTGAACTTGCGCCAAAGGAATCACGGGGGGCACTATCCTCATTAAACCAACTCATGATCACATTTGGTATTCTTCTAGCCTATATTGTGAACTACGCTTTAGCGGATGCAGAGGCATGGCGCTTGATGCTTGGAATTGCGGTTGTTCCTTCTGTTCTTTTGTTATGTGGGATTTTGTTTATGCCGGAAAGTCCCCGCTGGCTGTTTGTCCACGGACAGGCTGATCGTGCGAAGGAGATATTATCTAAACTCAGAAAAAGTAAGCAAGAAGTGGAAGAAGAAATTTCGGATATTCAAAAGGCGGAAAGTGAAGAAAAAGGCGGTTTTAAGGAATTATTTGAGCCATGGGTACGCCCAGCATTGATTGCCGGTGTCGGCTTAGCCTTTCTGCAGCAGTTTATCGGTACAAATACGATCATCTACTATGCACCAAAAACATTCACAAGTGTTGGCTTTGGGAATTCTGCGGCGATTTTAGGAACTGTCGGAATTGGTGCAGTGAATGTCATCATGACGTTTGTTGCCATCAAAATCATTGACCGTGTAGGGAGGAAAGCGCTGCTCCTATTTGGGAATGCAGGAATGGTCCTTAGTTTAATTGTCCTGTCAGTGGTCAACCGATTTTTCGAAGGGTCAACAGCTGCAGGATGGACAACCGTTATTTGTTTAGGTCTCTTTATCGTCATCTTTGCTGTCAGCTGGGGGCCAGTCGTTTGGGTAATGCTTCCTGAGCTGTTCCCGGTACATGTCCGAGGAATCGGTACAGGCGTTTCAACTTTCCTTCTTCATACAGGAAATTTAATCATCTCGCTTACATTCCCAGCTTTATTAAGCGCGATTGGTATCAGTAATCTCTTCCTCATCTATGCGGTCATCGGTGTAGGCGCCTTCTTATTTGTGAGGTACTTGGTGACCGAAACGAAGGGGAAAAGTCTTGAAGAAATTGAAGAAGATTTAAAAAAGAGAAATCGTGCCGTCGCAGGTGACGAAGGGAAAACAGTGTGAACAATGACCAGCTGCCGTATGCAGCTGGTTTTTCTATGTTAAACAAACGTTTAATCAAGAAAGGACATTCCCTCATCTTCTGAACGTGCTCCATATGACATACATATGGAACAGGCGGGCGAAAGGTGGAAATGAGATGAAAGGGAAAACAAGCATTGTCATGCTGACGTACAACGAACTGCATTTAACGAAAACATGTATCCAAAGCATTAAACAGCATACGAGCAGCGACCAATATGAACTCATCATCGTTGATAATGCGTCAACTGACGGCACGAAGGAATATGTAAGAGAGCTGGATGATGTGATTTTCATTGATAATGAAAAGAATGAAGGCTTTGCAAAGGGATGTAATCAAGGGGCAAAAGAAGCTTCAGGAGACAGCATTCTCTTTTTAAATAATGACACGATCGTGACGGAAAATTGGCTTCCTCCATTAAAAGAGGCGCTATTCGCATCAGAACAGATTGGGATGGTGGGGCCAGTCTCCAATTATGTGAGCGGCCCTCAGATGGTTCAGCCGTCGTATACAGATGTGAAGGAGCTCCCAGCCTTTGCTAAGGAATATACGTCTAAGAGAAAAGGTCAGAGAACTTATGTGCACCGGCTTGTAGGGTTTTGCTTGCTCGTGAAAAGAAAGCTGATCGAGGATGTGGGGTTATTTGATGAGCGGTTTGTATATGGATCATTTGAGGATGACGATCTTTGCTTACGTTCATTACTGCAAGGGTATCAGCTGCAAATTGTGCATGATTCCTTTGTGCATCATCATGGTCATGCTACCTTCAATGCCAATCAAGAAACGAACATCTCTACACTGTTTACTGAGAACAGACTTCGATTTTTAGATAAGTGGGGCATAGATCTAAATTTGATCACCCCTCATCCGTATTTTACGGAATTGCTCCCTGAGGAAGCTGCATGTGTGCTGGATGTTGGATGCGGCGCAGGGGCAACCGGGCTTGAATTGATGAACCGGCAGTCTGTAACCATGTACGGGGTAGAGGAGGATGCATTAAAAGCAGCGGTCGCAAAGGCGTATTACGAAGAAGTGATTGAGGCAAATGCGGATGAATACCCATGGTCAGAGAAAGAGGCCTTTTTTGATGCGGTCATTTTTTCAGATGTTTTAGAGCATGTGTCAGACCCTTGGCACATCATTGAGCAAGCACACGCATCTTTAAAGCCAGGGGGTGTCATCATTTGCTGCCTGCCTAACATGATGCATGCAGAGGTGCTTCTTCCTTTGATGACAGGGGACTTTACGTATCAAGATGTAGGAATTTTAGATCGAACCCATATGCGGTTCTTCACACCAAACACCATGCGTGCGCTTTTCCCAGATCAATTGTTTGAACGCGTGATCGAGCAGCGGATCAATGTACAGATTGATCAAAACGTCCAATTGTTTTTTGATGAGGTGGCAAGAATAGGAGCATCACTTGGCTTTCAAACAAAATCGTTGTCTGATCAAGTGACTTTGTATCAGCTTCTCATTGTCGTACGTAAAAAAGGCGGCTCCCCACCGGGATAACCGCTTCAGCGTGTAGCCAAACCCTCGCATTCGGTGTCAGGTCTGCACTCCGGTGCTCGTCCTTCCTAGGGCTGCAAAGGTTTTCTATCACGCTGAAAAGAAGACAAAGGGCTAAAATCAAGATCATTTTAGCCCTTTGTCAACAGTATGAGGGCGGCTCCCCATTGGGATAACGCCTTTTGGCATTACCATTTAAAGCTTTTTGTTGCGCCTTCTGCACCAAAGTTCAAGATGCTGACTTTGACATCGTATTCGATGGCTGCTTCTTGGAATAGCCTATCCCACTCGGTACCGTGCTGATCCCAATAGTCGGGATATTTCATACGGAACTGCTGGTTTAAAAATATGGGATCAACGCCGACTTCTTTTTGCACATGATTTACTGCTTTTTGAATGCGTTCTTTAATTTTATGAGCAAAGATACGCTCAAAACGTTTAATGTACTGCTCATCGAATGAGTTTTCAGGAGGATATTGATCCTCAGACAATTTTCCATTTGTTTGTATGCTAATTTTAAAGGATACCTTTCCGTCTTTCAGATAGGGCTTGACCTTGGTTTTTGCTTTTTTTATTTCATACGTGATCGGATAACCTTTGTAGGTGGCAGGTACAACGCCGCCAGTGATACGGCCCATTACCCAGTTTAAAGATTGGACATCTTTTGCTGGGATAAAACCAATCAGCTTTCTCGTTTTCCCATGTATGATTCCTGCCCCATCATAAATAATTTCACTGTCGATCACATCTACACTTTGTACGAGGAAGCTAACGCCCATCTGAAAGTAATCAGACGACCGGCCAATACGTGTTGGCGGTGCGATCTTCCCGTTAAAGCTTCGGTTTTTGGATGTTTCAAAGATATGCTCAACCGGTACCTTCTGTTGAGACTTTAACTTTTGATTGATGACTTTTGACGCATCTCCTCGTGACACGAGGAGATAGCTGCTGCGCCGAACCTCATCATCTCGAATAAAATGATTAAGTGTTCCTTGAATATCGTGATGCTCTGCTTGATTTCTGCCAAACAAGAAGATTTTCATGTGATCACTATAGATCGGCGGGTCTTTCAAGGCGACATTACTGACAGCCTCAAGCACATTTTTTCCCTTTGAGACAACATTCACATAGCCGGGAGAATCGGCCTCTTGTGTTCCGCTTGTTTTCGGTACAAGGTTTTGATAGGTCAGCTTAACTCCATTGTCATCATCCTCATCAATACCAACACCGCGTACAAACGATAGTTTTTCAATATCCTTTAAGTCCCAGCAGCCTGCTGATAGAAGGAAAAGGCAGCAGGAAAAAAAGAATAACAGTATACGCCTGCCTCTCATGTAGAACGACCTCCCCATTTTTTGCGTATCATCAGCAGGATAGCAGTAATAAAAGGAATGGCTAAAACCGCAAACAATGCGTAGCCGAGTAAAGTAGAGTAGTAAAAGACTTCATTGATATTTCTAGGGAAAAGTGAGAGTGCTGATGTAATCAAAAATAACAGCCATAACAGTCTCGTTATATTGGTTGTTTTAAAAACAGTGAAGCAGCCTTTAATCGCAAACTGGAAAAAGCCCAGCATACAAATGAACTGCTGGCACGTCCAGATCGTCAGTAAGAAAATATCAAATCGTTCGATAAACACTCCTTCAAGTTCAAGCGCTTGAATGAGGGAAACTGTTGGCCAAGTGAGAGATTTCGTTTCACCAACGGTCATGGAGCCAATCACTATAAAGAGTGTGAGGGAATATACAAGAGAAGTAATTCCAACCCCGATTGCAGCCGCCCATTTTGCCTTAGACCATTTGTCTTTATAAATGAGCGGGACAACAAACAAAATCACTTCAAAGCCTGTAAATTGAATAAAGGTTTGAGAGAAAAGGTTACTAAAATCTTTAAAACCATGCGCCATCACAGGGCGCAAATAATCAAAATCAAATATTTTTAAACAAAACAGCATGAGCGCTATGTAAATGACCATGGTGATCGGATAAATATAGGTCACCATTTTGACGACTGGAAAGATACCGCTTTTCAAATGATAGATCGCCACGAGTAAAAAAATCATCACAATCACGGTCATGGGAGTTGATTGCAGCAGGAAAAACTGAACCACTTCCCCAAGGACACGTGCCTCAAAGCCGACAATGCCTAGTAAATAGGCAATCAGCATTAAATTAAAGATTGTGCCAAAGAATGCGCCTGCTCCTTTTGTATTTGACTCGAAAATGGTGTCTGGTGCATTCTTTTCGGCAATCCACCCCAACAAAAAAGCAACGAAAGCAAAGATGACGCCCTGTAATAATACAATGATCCAGCCATCAGGGAATCCTGAATTGGCAGAACTGCGTGGAATGGTTAAAATTCCAGCGCCTATCATTGTAGAACTGCACAGAATGGTGACTTGTAACAATGATAGCTTTTCAGGTCTGTACATCGTTTAATCTCCTTGTCTTCTGAGGTTTTTTATTTTTGCTGTTTTTGGTCTGGATTTAAATAGCCCGATTGGTAAACGAACGTACGTATCCTTTAAATCTGAAAACGGTGAAGACAACACAGGTGTGAAATAGTCAAAACCAAAGGTCTTTAACTGCATCAAGTGACAAAGCACAAATAAATAACACATGATTAAACCGTATAATCCAAACAATGCCGAACTAAAAATGGCCATAAACCGCAAAATACGCAGTGGGAAACTAAAGTCATATGACGGTGCCGTGAAGTCAGCCAGTGCGGTCAGCGACACAATAATCACCATTAAGGCACTGACGATATTGGCTTGGACAGCTGCCTGACCAATAATAACCCCGCCAATGAGCCCAATTGTCTGTCCGATGGCTCTTGGAAGCCGTAGTCCAGCTTCCCGCAGCAGCTCTATCGTAAAAGACATGAGAATGGCTTCGACAACAGGAGGGAAGGGAACATTCTGCCGGCTGCCTGCGATGGTGAGTGCCATTCTTGTCGGTAATAAACCGGGATGATAAGAGACAAGTGCAATGTAAAGCCCGGGTAAAAAAATCGTGAGCAGCACGGCAATATAACGAAGTAAACGCAAAAGAGTCGCGCTTGTCCACCTCTGATAATAATCCTCTGGTGATTGCATCAAAGCTGTAAGTGTCATAGGTAAAATGAGGGCAAAAGGAGTCCCATCGAGCAAAATCGAGACTTTGCCTTCAAGCACAGATGCAATCACCCGGTCAGGACGTTCTGTGTTTTGAATCTGTGGGAAAATGGAGATGTGACTGTCCTCAATCAACTGTTCAATATAGCCGGTTTCAGGGATGTCATCCATTTTGATTTCGGCCATGCGTGATAGAACATCTTCTACTAGTTTAGGGTCAGCAATATCACGAACATACACAAGAGCAGCGGATTTTTTATTGCGAGTACCGATACTCACCTTTTGAATCACAAGATTTGGGTCGTTTGCCCGTTCGCGGAGTAAAGCCGTGTTTTTTTCAAGATTCTCAATAAATCCGATCCGTGGTCCTCTTACAAGAACTTCAGATTGCGGCTCTTCTACTTCCCTAAATTGAAAAAGATTTGTATGGAGTGCAAGTGCTTGAGCCGCTCCATCTACAAATAAAATAGCCCTGCCGCTATATAACTGCTCGATGGCAAGGTTCATATCATCCAGCACATCACTTTGAATGCCAAAGAACGTTTTTGAAAGGGAGGGAAGTGTAGTAGAATCAACCTCAGTGAGGTCCAGTTCCTTTTGCATTGGTGAAATGATTTGCTTAGAAAGTAACTCAAATTCTGTGAGTCCTTCAATGTACACGAGACATGCAGACATAGTGGAAGGACCAAATGAAAAAGAGTGGAACACGATATCATCACTTCTTCCGGCAAAGCTTTTGACACGCTTAATGACGGACGCTATATCTTGTTCAATACGACTTTTCATAATACCTCACCCTCATCACATGTTTTTTATAGAGTGACTCGGAAGGTGGAGAATTATACAAGTAGAAAAAAGAGAATCCCGGATAGGAATTCTCTCGTCTTTTTATCTTGCAAGCCAGCCGCCATCAACGGCTAAAATATGACCGTTCATATAATCAGAAGCTGGTGAACTAAGGAAAACAGCAGCACCTGCTAGATCCTCAGGTTTTCCCCAGCGCCCGGCGGGAATTCGTTTGAGAATCTCTTCATTTCGATTTTCATCGTCCCGAATGGCTTGTGTGTTATTGGTCGCAATATACCCAGGCGCAATCGCATTCACTTGAATATGCTGGCTCGCCCATTCGTTGGCAAAAGCTTTCGTCAGCCCTGCGACAGCATGCTTGCTTGCTGTATAGGCGGGGACAAAGACGCCACCTTGAAACGATAGAAGGGAGGCGATATTGACAATTTTCCCTTGCCTGTTTTTCAGCATTTGCTGTCCAACCTTTTGCGTGAGGAAAAAAAGACTGTTGATATTCACATCCATGACCGTATGCCAATCTTCCTCTGAATAGTGAGCCGCTTGCTCTCTTTTAATCGTTCCAGCATTATTGATTAAAATATCAATCGTATGCTTTTTTAATATGGCGTCGACAGCCTGCTTTGCAGTTTGAGGATCGGAAAAGTCAACCTGAACCGCATGAAATGATCGGCCTGCCTGTTCGACAAGTGCCTTTGTTTCTTCAAGCGGTGTGTGGTGATAAGTGCCGATGATATCTGCACCTGATTGGGCAAGCGCCACGGCAATGCCTTGCCCAATGCCGGTTCCAGGACCTGTCACAAGGGCTGTTTTTCCTTCAAGGGAAAAGAGGGACGCTGCATATGATGTTGTCATCATCCTTGTTACCTCAACTGATCCATTGGGACAAAGTCCATATCTTTGAACGTATAGTTTTCGCCCGCCATTGCCCAAATAAATGAATAATTCGCTGTGCCTGAGCCTGAATGGATGGACCAGGCAGGTGAAATGACTGCTTCCTCATTTGCCACAACAAGATGCCTTGTTTCAGAGGGCTCCCCCATAAAATGAAAGACTCGTGCATCCTCTTCGATATCAAGATATAAGTACACTTCCATCCGGCGATCGTGAATATGTGCAGGCATCGTGTTCCACGTGTTATTGGTTTCCAGTTGAGTGATTCCCATCATGAGCTGACAGCTTTGGATGCCATCTGCATGGATGACTTGATACAGGTTTCGTACGTTGGAGGCAGCTGCTTCCCCTAAGTGGTTTGGTGTTAATTCAGCGATGGCTGCTTTTTGCGTAGGGTACGCTCTATGAGCCGTGGCTGAAACTAGATAGAACTTGGCCTCGTCGCCTGATGAACTAGCAAACTGTACATCTTCGTGACCAAGACCAATATATAAGAAATCTTTATGCTCCAGCACAAAGGCCTCACCATTAACAGTGACCGTTCCTTGTCCGCCGACATTCACAATCCCGATTTCACGTCTTTCAAGAAAATACTCCGTCCGTAAAAAGTCCCCAGCATCTAGTGTGAGCGGCTCTGCTGCCGGCATGGCTCCGCCAATCACCACGCGGTCCTCATGTGAGTAATAGAGCTTTAATTCACCACTGACAAATAGCGTAGGAATATGAAAATGACGACGAAGTTCCTCTGTTGTAAAACGTTTGACCTGTTCAGGATGTACAGCATAACGATTTTCCATTTGGATAAGCCTCCCTTTCCATCTGAAACAAATATTGATATTTATTTGGTATCGGTTTCAAGGAAAATTCTAGAGGAAAAAGAGAGCGCCGTCAACCGTTTATTTGAAATCGCTTTCTTTTTATCTAATTAAACGAATTTTTGCCATCATCAAGCAAAAAAATCTTCTGAAATGCAAATAATTATGATATGCTCTTTTTAAGTTTATTTGAAATCGGTTTCGAACCAAATGAGAAGATCAATTGTGGGAGTTTTTTGAATGAAAGAGAAAAAGCAAACGAAAGTGACCATTAACGAAGTAGCAGCTTATGCAGGGGTCTCAAAATCAACTGTATCCAGATATATCAATGGCAGAACAAATGAAATTTCTTCAGAAAAGGTAAAAAAAATCAAGAAAGCCATTGAGGAACTCCATTATCGCCCGAGTCAGCTTGCTCAAGGACTAAAAGTCAGAAAAAGCAAGGTCATTGGGTTTATTGTAGCCGACATTACGAATCCATTCTCTGTGGCAACACTTCGCGGAGTTGAAGAGATTTGTGATGAATATGGATACAGTATCATGGTGTGCAACACAGATAATCGTCCAGAAAAAGAACGGGAAATGCTCCTTAAGCTGAATGCACATTATATTGAAGGGCTCATCATCAATACGACAGGACAGAACAATGACATTCTGGAGGAGTTTAAGAAAAACGGTGTGCCGATTGTTCTTGTGGACCGGAAGCTGCCTGAACTAAAAGTCGACACAGTGACCACGAACAACCGTGATATCACAATCCGGCTGCTTCAACAAATGTATGAGAAAGGCTATGATCACATCGCATTCTTTACTGAGCCTGTCGATGGAATCAGTCCTCGTGAAGAACGAAAGGAAGCATATGAACAGACAGCTTTGAGTAAACATAAGAAGCCAATCATTGCAGAAATTGATTTAAAGCAAAAGGAACAAATGCGCGAAGAGATTGTCCGTTTTCTACAATCAAACGAACAGAAAAAAGCGATTTTAGCTGGCAATGGATTACTCATGCTGAAGCTGATTAGTGAACTTGTAGAGCTTGGGATGAAGATTCCTGATGAGATCGGTATTGCAGGGTTTGATGATACAGAATGGTATAAGCTGATTGGACCTGGAATCACAACGGTTGCCCAGCCATCTCATGAAATGGGGAAAGCAGCCATGCAAAAAATCAAGACACGGCTTGAAGGGGATGAAAGTGCGTCCCAAACGATTCAGCTTGATGGTGAAATCATTGTAAGGAAATCTTTATAAATGATAGGCAGAGAAGAGTATACAGACGTGCATGCTCTCTCTTTTTCAACTGATTTGAAACCGGTACCGAGAAAGGGGAGAAATGAGTGAAAGCATTGGATGCGGTCACATTTGGGGAATCAATGGCGATGTTTTATGCAAAGGAAGTTGGGGAGCTTCATCAAGTGCATACATTCCAAAAGGCGCTTGCTGGTGCAGAAAGTAACGTGGCTGTCGGTTTGGCGAGGCTGGGCTTTCATGTGGGCTGGATGAGCAAAGTCGGAGCAGATTCAC
This sequence comes from Bacillus sp. 11B20, assembly GCF_056098985.1. NCBI lineage: Bacteria > Bacillati > Bacillota > Bacilli > Caryophanales > Bacillaceae > Bacillus > Bacillus sp. 11B20. The sequence continues at coordinate 533,872 of NZ_JBLZWZ010000009.1, read as the reverse complement.
TTGGCACATTTATTTTAGAAGAGCTTCAAAAAGAAGGGGTCGATACAAGTGCAGTGCTCCGTTCAAATGATGGGTCTCAAACGGGCATCTTACTTAAATCAAAAGTGATTGATGGAGACCCTGACGTCACGTATTATCGGAAAGGCTCTGCTGCGAGCACAATGAGTCCAAGCGACTTTCCCGTCACTTATTTCGAACAGGCAGGCCACCTTCATATGACTGGTATTCCGCCTGCCCTATCCAGTGAAATGAGAGCGTTTTCTATTCGTGCCCTTCAAGAAATGAAAGCAGCGGGCAAAACCATTTCATTTGATCCAAATCTTCGGCTTCAGCTATGGGAAGAGGAGGAGGACATGATTCAGACGGTGAATCAAATCGCCTCGCAAGTGGATTGGTTTTTTCCAGGGCTTGCAGAAGGGCAAAGGCTCACGGGTTGTCACGAGCCAGAAGAAATTGCAGATGTTTATTTGCAAAAAGGCGTCAAGCTAGTGGTCATTAAGCTAGGTGCAGAAGGTGCCTTTTATAAAAGTGCAGCCGGACAAGGAATGGTGAATGGATTTTATGTACAGGATGTCGTAGATACAGTCGGAGCTGGTGATGGATTTGCAGTGGGGGTCATCAGCGGGTTACTTGACGGCTTATCAAATGAAAAATCCGTGATAAGAGGCAATGCAGTCGGGGCACTTGCAGTGATGTCTCCTGGCGATAAGGATGGACTGCCTACTCGGGAGGAGCTTCAAGCTTTTATGAAAGAAGCCAAACGATATCAAAGGCGGGATTACATGAAAGGGGATGAGAGATATGGGAAAGTCAGCAAGTTTGAACGTTAAAAAGCAGCTCGCGTCTTGTAAATTGATCGCAGTGGTGAGAGCGGGTAGTGAAAGAGAAGGCATTGAAATGATTGAGCGTTTAAAGAAAAAAGGGGTCCGTGCCATTGAAGTGACGTATACCACGCCAAATGCTGAACGCATCATCGCATCCTTTCAGCAGGAGCAAGACCTCATTGTAGGAGCGGGAACGATTACGACACTGGAGCAGGCACAATCAGCTGTTGAGGCAGGCTCACAGTTTATCGTCAGTCCAGGATATCTTCCTATGATTGGAGAACATCTCTCATTTTACGACACACTCTATGTACCAGGGGTTCTCACCCCAAGTGAAATCATGCAGGCGAAAGCAGATGGCTACGGCTTGCTCAAGCTTTTCCCAAGCGGCTCCTTCGGTTTATCCTATATGAAAAACTTGCAAGGTCCATTTCCAGAGATTGAATTTATTCCTACGGGCGGCATTCATCCAGCTGATGTTCCGAAGTGGCTTCAAGCAGGCGCGGTGGCTGTCGGTGTCGGAAGTCAGCTTGAAAACAGTACAGCAGAGGAATTACAAGCCGTTCTTTCCTCATAAATACTTGTAACCGAACAAACAATTGGGTGTAGATGCCAGTTGTTTGTTCGGTTATCTAACATAACAGCAGATAACCATTCAACTCTTCACGTACAATGATCGGGAAGGAGTGATGGAAATGTATATTCTACAAGATGAACTTACGGATGGACGAATTGATCAGCTGATTACTGCACATATAGAAGAAATGAAGGAGCATTCGCCGCCAGAAAGCATTCACGCCCTTCCATTAACTGATTTAAAAAAACAAGATGTCACCGTGTGGAGTGTGCGAGATGGAGAGGAGCTTCTTGGCTGCGGAGCGTTAAAGGAGCTGTCAAGTGAACATGGGGAAATCAAATCGATGAGAACTGCAGCCCTCCATATGCGGAAAGGTGTAGCGAGGTATATGCTGAATCATCTTCTCCAAGAGGCAAAACGGCGCGGGTATACACGTGTCAGCTTAGAGACAGGGGCAATGGCTTTCTTTGAACCAGCAAGAAAACTATATGAGAGCGCTGGGTTTCAGTATGGCCCGCCTTTTGGTACATATCAAGAAGATCCAAACAGTTTATTTATGACAAAGGAATTATAGAGGTCGAGAGAGTATGCTTATAAGCAGCTCTTTTTTTATGCGGAAATAGTGAAAGGAGGAGGATACGGTGAAATTATCTAAGTGGATTGGAATGAGCGCATTTCTCACATTTTGTGCGGTATCTGTCATTTTTTTAACGTTATTAGGTCAAGATTTATTTAAAATTGAAAGCGCTTCCGATAAAACAGCGTCAACATATCAATACCATTTTGTCCTTGTACCGGAGGAACTTGATAACGAATATTGGCAGCTTGTACAAAAAGGAGCTGCTGATGCGGCAGACGTTCATCACGTGTATCTAGAATATTTGGGCCCAAAGCAAGCGGATGTCGACGATCATCTGAAAACCATTGATATGGCGATCGCTGGGCATGTTGATGGCATTATGACGCAGGGACTTGATGCAAAAAAATACAAACCGCTTTTTCAGAAGGCGAGGGAAAAAGGAATTGATGTCGTCACCGTCGATACGGATGCAGAAGGGAGCAAGCGTCAAGTGTATGTAGGAACGGACAATTACTATTCAGGCTTTATCGCAGGGCAGGCACTCATCGCAGATACAAAAGGTGAACAGTATGTAGGAATTGTCACAGGCAGGCTGGATGCCATTCATCAAAAGCTGCGCGTCAAAGGCTTTCGAGATGCCGTCTCCGCTGAAAAACGTATTCATATTGCTGGAATAGAAGAATCAGCCATTACGAAGTCAGGTGCCTCAGGTGCCGCTTATAAACTATTAAACGATCATGCGAAGCTCACCGCATTTTATGGCACAAGTGCATTAGATGGTGCAGGCATCATTCAAGCAATCGCACAGTACCAATCATCCACTGATTTTTATGTGCTTGCATTTGACACATTGCCTGATACGATTCAGGCGCTTGATGATGGAACGATTGATGCCGTGGTCGTGCAGCATCCTTATGAAATGGGCTATCAAGCGGTGGAATCGCTTGTTCGTTTGCAAAAAGGTGAAAAAGAAGAACCGCTTCAGTACACGGGAACGAGTGTGATCCGGCGCGGGGATCTGCCTCTTCAGCAAACAGACAGAAAGCAGGGGATGCAGCCATGAGAAAGATTCGAAGTAAGCTGTTATTGGCATTTTTAATCCTTGTGCTTCTTGGCAACGTAGCCGCTTTTTTTGTCTACTGGAGCAGTTCAAAAATCACATCAGAATATAGCCGGAGCTTCCGTTCTTTTCTGCTGCTCAATGATATATCGACAGAAGCAAAAACGATGTATGAAAAAGTCAATGCCTATGCCATTGAAAAGGATCGGAAGTTTGCCAAAGAATACCTTACGTCAAAACAAAAAATGAAATCCTACGATCAAGCGCTGCGAAAGGATGCCGGGCTTCATGCTGCGATTCCATCGATTGAAAAATATCAATATATGATACGGACGCTCATCAATGAAAGTGATGCGACCATGACACATGTAAAAGAAGGGAAAATCGAAGAATATGCTGCAAGTGTGAAGGAAGTGAGAACCGTCTCCTCCTATATACAAGAGCAGACGATGACCCTGCTTGATGATGAATTATCTGAATATCAAGTACTCTATCAATCTCTTCAAAAAAGGCATCATACCTATGCGCTCTTTACCTTGTGCCTGTTTACGTTATCAATCGGGGTCGCATTATGGATGGCTTATATGATTGCTGGCGGGATATCAAGACCCATTGTTCATCTGTCCCGAAGCGTAAAAGAAGTATCAGAAGGAAATTTTGATGGAGCGAATTTGCATGTCACCTCAAAGGATGAAATTTCTGTTTTAAATGAAGCCTTTCAGCGAATGCGGCAAGAGATGAAAATGATGATTGAAGAGATCAAACAAAAGGCAGCATTGGATCAAAAAATCAAAGACATGAAGCTAAAAACGCTGCAAAACCAAATGAACCCGCATTTTTTATTTAACACATTAAACATCGTTTCGCGGATGGCTTACTTAGAATCAGCGGAAGCCACATCGAGATTGATTCAATCCGTTTCCACGCTGATGCGGTATTCGCTGTCTGCTCTGAGTACATCCGTTACATTGGAACAAGAAGTGAAAGTGGTAAAAGAGTATTTTCATATACAAGAAACGAGATTTGCCGACCGTATTACGTGCAAAACGTCCATCGATGAGTCGTGTTTATCTGTACATATCCCAAGTCTCACCTTACAGCCGCTTGTCGAAAATGCCTTCATTCATGGCGTCGAACCAAAGGAGGAAGAGGGACTTGTTGAGCTCTCAATCTATCAAGAAGGCGGCTATGTGATGATTCGGATTCGGGACAATGGGATGGGCATCAATGAATTGGAGAAAAGAAGATTGCTATCAGAAAAAGAAGAGGAAGATCCGAACATCCTGAGTAAAGGCCACTCGACAGGAATTGGTCTTCGAAATGTGATGTCAAGACTGCGTTTGTTTTACGGGGTGCAAAATGCCCTTCAAATTGATTCAAAGCCAAACGAAGGCACCACCATACAATTGGCTATTCCGATAAAGGAGGGACCGGCATGCTGAACGTGCTGATTGTCGATGATGAAAAAATAGAACGACTAGCGATGCGGAAGTTCTTAACCGAATGGGTTCCAGAGTGTCATATAGCAGGAGAAGCGGAAAATGGAAAGAAGGCGGTTGAATTCGTGCGATCTGAGCCCATTCATCTTGTGCTCATGGATATCCAGATGCCTGGCATGGATGGACTGGCGGCGATCAAACAGATCAAAGCAAGCAGTCCTCATACAAAATTCATTATGCTGACAGCCTACGATACATTCGATTACGCCAAGCAAGCGATGCAAGAAGGGGTGAAACAATACCTTGTCAAACCAGCTGATAAAGACGAAACCATCGCAGCCATTCGATTTGTAGCAGCAGAAATAAAGCAGGAGGCGTCTCAGCGGCAGGCGGCAGCGGCCGATCAGCAGTCAAAGTGGCTTGAAGTCCATATCATGAACGGTCAATCCTATACCTCCATGGAGTTTCAACAGCTATTTTCAGAATATGAAGCAGGTCTTATCATCGCGGTGCAGCGGACGGGCGGGAATCAACTGTTGAACGATTTACAGAAATCTGCACAATTTCATACGGTGCCTATTCAGATGGGGGGTGAACTGTTTACATGCTTTATTTATAGTCAGCAAGGACCAGGTCAGCTTAAGGCAGAGGTGCTGCAAGCCATTCGAGCTGCCATGACAAACGGTCAGCCTTCACCTGTCGTTGGCATAGGGCACCCAGTCTCAAACCCGCTTCATCTTCAGAAAAGTGCAGCAGAGGCGAAGCTTTCCTATTATCAGCGAAAAAAGAGTGGCAGCGTTGTTCGTTATGGCTTTTACCAAACAGACATAAAGCCCGGTCCATTGATTCATCTGCCAGACCTTGCGGATAGCATGATGCAGGCGCTCGAGGAAGGGAGAAGAGAGGATGCGCTGGCTTTATTTGATGCCTTTCAATTAGAGGGGGCGACGATTTCACAAGTAAAGGAACTGCTGATTCTCTTCAAATCACGTCTCCGTACAGATCTATCGATATTGACAATCAGCACCGCAGCTGAATGCCGTCAGTGCTGTGAACACCTATTTGACGTGTATGAAGCGAGAACCCAGACCATCAATGACATTGAGCGGGCAAAACGTTACATCAAAACGCATTATTGTGAACAGATCACACTTGAGCAAACAGCCGCTTATGTTGATTTAAGTCCAACCTATTTCACAAAACGTTTTAAAGACGAGACGGGTCTGACATTTAAAGAGTATGTGACAAACTGCCGGCTGGATAAAATCAAAAAGCTCCTCAAGGACAGCTCGCTTAGCTTAAAAGAAATTACCTATCAAGCAGGATATACAGATCCTAATTACGTCAGCCGTGTGTTTAAGAAGATGGTCGGCTGTTCACCGAAGGAATATCGAAAACAGGCCGTAAAAAAATGAAGAATTTCATAAAAAAGTGCAGAAGTTTGCCTGAAAAAAAGCAAGGATCTGCCATTATACTTATTTTGATAACGCTTACAAAATAGGGATGGGGGATCAATCATGAAGGTCAAATTAGGCTTTACACTGCTTGCACTCTGTATGCTGATCGTTACTGCCTGCAGTTCATCGACGAACTCAGAGGCAAAAAAAGAAGGCGGAACGGAAAAGCTCGAAATTTTCTCTTGGTGGACAGGAGCGGGTGAGGAAGACGGGCTAAAGGCACTCATCCAGTTGTTTGAAGAGAAGAATAAAGATATTCCAATTGAAAATGCAGCTGTCGCAGGTGGTGCTGGTACGAATGCAAAGGCTGTTCTGACTAGCCGTATGCAGGGGAATGATCCGCCTGCTACGTTTCAAGTGCATGGCGGGGCGGAGCTGAATGAGAGCTGGGTCGCGGCAGGCAAAATGGAGCCGCTGGATGATTTATATGAAAAAGAAGGCTGGAAAGACAAATTTCCAGAATCACTGATTGATCTTGTCAGCAAAGATGGAAAAATCTATTCCGTGCCAGTGAACATTCACAGGGGCAATGTGCTTTGGTATAACAAGAAGGTATTTGATGATGCAGGCTTAGAGCCGCCAGCGACATTTGATGAATTTTTCAAAACAGCAGATGCATTAAAGAAAAAAGGGATCACGCCACTTGCGCTTGGAGATAAGGAGCCTTGGGCAGCGACTCATTTGTTTGAAAGTGTTTTGCTTGGTGTATTAGGGGCAGATGGTTATCAAAAACTTTGGGCTGGCGACATGAAAATGGATGACCCGAAAGTGAAGGAAGCGGCAGACATCTTTGGGCGCATGCTCGAATACGTCAATGATGATCACAGCTCACGTAACTGGCAGGATGCCTCACAGCTCGTGGCAAAAGGCGAAGCTGCAATGAATGTCATGGGTGACTGGGCGAAGGGGTACTTTGTGAATGATCTTGATTTGAAGGTGAATCAAGACTTTGGATACACGGCGACTCCTGGAACGGAAGGAAGCTTTATGGTGATCACCGATACATTCGGACTGCCAAAGGGTGTGAAACAGCCAGAAAACGTGAAGAAATTCTTATCTGTTTTAGGATCTGTGGAAGGACAGGATGCGTTTAATCCGCTAAAAGGATCGATTCCAGCACGTGTGGATGCAGACGTATCAAAATATGATGAATACGGAAAATCGGCGATGAAGGCATTTAAAGAGGCTAAGCTGGCGCCGTCTCTTGCTCATGGCTCAGCTGCTGAAGAAGGGTTTGTGACGAAAGCGAATCAAGCCGTCAATATCTTCGTGACACAAAAAGACAGCAGCCAGTTTGTATCATCTTTAAAAGATGCAATGAAATAAAGACGAAAGAGGCGGCGGCTAGGCACCGCCTCTTTTTTAAAAGGAGTGTAGCTTCATGCGCATGGACACATCGCCGATGACAAAAACATCTATGCCCAAGGTCAAACGTATGCGGAAAAAATGGAATGGAGATCAGCTGCTGGCGCTGCTCTTTTTAGCCCCGTCAGCGGTTTTATTATTCATCTTTGTTTACGGCTTTATTGGCTGGACAGGATATGTGTCATTATCAAACTGGACCACGCTTGTTCCTGATTTCTCTTTCGCAGGTCTTCGCAATTATGCCATGCTGTTTCAAGATTTCCGCTTTCAGTCAGATCTTCGAAACACGGTCTTTTTTACTCTATTTTTTATTGGGGCTGTCATTGTCTCTGGTCTTGCACTTGCGATTTTACTAGATCAGAAGATCAAGGGGGAATCTCTTTTTCGGAATTTATTCTTCTTTCCGATGGCCCTTTCCTTCGTTGTCACAGGGGTTGTATGGCAATGGATTTTAAACCCGTCAACAGGGGTGAATTTATTTTTGAAAACGCTCGGTATCCAGCCTAAATGGTACACGGATACGAACATTTTGGCTGGATTTGTCTGGGGGAAAATTGAGTTTGGTGTACCTGCGGCCATGATTGCCGTCGTGATTGCAGCTGTTTGGCAAATGACAGGCTTCTCTCTGGCGATGTATTTGGCGGGTCTGCGAGGAATTCCAGAGGAAGTAAGAGAGGCTGCTAGAATGGATGGTGCATCGGAGTGGCAGATTTACTGGAAAATCATTTTTCCTCTTTTAAAACCGATTAGTGCAAGTGTTGTTATCATCATGGCTCATATTTCATTAAAGATTTTCGATTTGATTTACTCGATGACAGGACCGGGTGCGAACTTTGTCACCGATGTCCCGGGCGTGTATATGTTTGAAATGACCTTTAGAGGAAACCATTATGCAGGTGGTGCCGCCATTGCGATTGTCATGCTGATCTCTGTTGCGGTCTTTATCGTGCCATACCTCCTGTCGAGCCGGAAGGGGGCTTCATCATGACAGCCAGACAGTTTGTCCGTCCAGTTCTTTATGCTTTATTGATTTTGTGCAGTCTATTTTTTTTGATGCCAGTTTATGTCATGTTCGTCACTAGCTTGAAGCCATTAGGTGAAGTCACCCTTGAGCGAATGTGGTCGCTGCCATCTACCATCGATTTTTCAAGCTATCAAATCGCGTTTGAAAAGCTGGCACCCAATTTAATGAATTCTCTTTATCTAGTCATTCCTGCTACTTTATTGTCAGCTGTATTAGGTGCAATGAATGGCTATGTATTATCAAAATGGCGTTTCAAAGGATCAGAAGTCGTCTTTACGCTGATGCTCTTTGGGATGTTTATTCCATATCAAAGTATTCTAATTCCACTTATTCAATTTTTGCGTGAAGTCGGATTGTATAATTCAATTCCAGGGCTTGTGCTTGTCCATGTCGTGTATGGACTTCCGATCACAACACTCATGTTCCGAAATTTCTATGTGAGCATCCCAGATGAAATGATTGAATCGGCGAAAATGGATGGCGCAGGGTTTATCGGGATTTTCAGACATATGATTCTTCCGCTTTCGATCACAGGGTTTGTTGTGGTCGCCATTTGGCAGTTCACAAATGTGTGGAATGAATTTTTATTTGCAGTCACGATGACCACTGCGGAGCATCAGCCGGTGATGGTTGCCTTGCAAAATCTATCAGGCAGTCAAATTGTGCAGTGGAACGTCCAAATGGCAGGAGCGATATTGGCTGCGCTGCCGACACTACTCGTCTATATTCTTCTTGGAAAATACTTTGTCAAAGGGCTTCTTGCAGGCTCTGTCAAAGGGTAAAACAATTTTTGTGTTATCGTTTTCATTCGGTGTACTGAAAGGATTGACTTCTCTTTAGATAGCGTCATAATAAAAGTTGAGACTTACTAGTTTTCATCAAGCTAGGTAAGGATTATCAAAGGGTAGCAAAGGGAGGAGTCATCCTGAATGAAGCAGTCACCAATTTTTTTACTGCCTGAATTGAAGGAAAGAATATGGGGAGGTACAGCCTTAAGGGATCAATTTGGCTACGATATTCCTTCTGATCAAACGGGAGAATGCTGGGCAATTTCTGCTCATCCAAACGGACCAAGTGTCGTGCAAGACGGTCCATATAAAGGGAAAACGCTGATCGAACTTTGGGACAATCATAGAGAATTGTTCGGGGGGATAGAAGGCGATCGCTTCCCACTGTTAACCAAAATTTTAGATGCAAACCAAGACTTGTCTGTTCAAGTACATCCAGATGATGATTATGCGGAAAGACATGAAAATGGCGAGCTTGGAAAAACAGAGTGCTGGTATATCATTGACTGCAAAGAAGGAGCGGAAATGATCTATGGGCACAATGCAAGAACAAGAACTGAGCTTGTCACCATGATGAATAGCGGAGATTGGGAAGGTCTTTTGCGGCGGGTGAAAATTAAGCCTGGTGATTTTTATTATGTGCCAAGCGGTACCATTCATGCACTTTGCGAAGGAACGCTTGTCCTTGAAACGCAGCAAAGCTCAGATACAACCTATCGCGTATATGATTATGAACGAAAAGACCAGGATGGCAACGAACGTGAACTTCATTTTGCACAAGCAATTGATGTCACGACGGTTCCTCATGTAGACGGTTATGCAGATGAATCAGTTGAAACACGCCGAGGAGTGACCATTCGTACATTTGTTGAAGCAGAATACTTCTCTGTGTATAAATGGGAAATTGATCAAAAAGTAGAGCTTTCTCAGGATTATCCGTTTTTGCTATGCAGTGTGATTGATGGAGAAGGGTCTTTAGAGCATGACGGAAACACATATCCACTGCCAAAGGGCGCTCATTTTATTCTGCCGGCTGAAACAGGAAGCTTCTCAATTGAAGGATCTTGTGAACTGATTGTGTCGCATATATAAGGCAAAGAGGACTTCAAGAGGGTCCTCTATTTTTCTATTGCATAAATGACTTGAAAGAGTACTTGTTTTTGTCGATAAAGAGATTAGTAGACTATTATGCAAAGTTAAGAGAGGGACAGGGAACGTGAAAAAAACCATCAAGATTATGTTACTCGCAGCTGCCTTTGGTATGACATTACACACGGGTAAAGAAGCGCAAGCAGCCTCCTATGTCGACCAATCCATTTATACGATGAACACCACAAAGGTATTTACAACAGAAGCAGAAGTGAAAAAAGCAGTGGAAACACTGAAGAAGGACAAAAAGTGGACAGCCACTTATCAAACCTCAGGAAATACGTCGAGCTATCAGCTCACTGCCTCAGGATATGAGTCACAAGCAGCAGCGAGTGCAAGTGCAGCTGCATTAAAAAAAGAGGTGGGCATGAGCGGTACGGTGTCTCCAGTAGGTGACCGCCTTCCTTTACAAAAGGTCGTATCTGACCCAGTTAACGATGAAAATCAGGCGAAAAAGCTCTCACTTGAGCTAACAAAAACATCTGGGCTCAATAGCTCCTATGAAGTTATCAATCAAAGTAGGCCTTCTTATCAGGTCATATCAGGAACCATTGATTCTGAAACGAAAGTGAAAAATATTCAAACCGAGTTGCAAAAGCAGGCAGGCGTCACCAGTACATACCAAACCGAAAACAAAGCTGGCACTGTATATCAGCTGATTTCAAGCGGTATTGTTGGACAAAGTAAGGCGAATACGATTCTGCAAGGTTTTCAGAAGGCATCCGGTTTAAAACCAGTGCTTCAAACGGTAACAGCGGGTAAGCCGTATTACATCGTCACATCCGCTGCACAAGCGAACCAGTCGAAAGCACAGACACTCCTTACTCAGCTGCAAAAAGAAGCAAAAATCAGCGGGAAGATTCAAAAGACAGGAGCCTTAAAAAATGTCTACAGCTTGGAATCAGGCTATTTCAAAGACAACAAACAAGCAGCTTCAGCTGCGGCTCAAATTAAGAAGCAAACCGGTGCTGCAGGTACTGTGCAGCGAGTGGGAAAAACAAAAAATTATATCGTAAAGCTCAATCAATTGAACGATACAGCTTACGCAAAAACGATAGCTTTTTTCAAGAAAAAGAAATGGCGCTACACGTCCAAAAAGATTTCTTCTACACAGCCATATCAAGTAGTGACAGGGAATCTTTTAGGAGATGACCAAGCGAAAAAAGCAGCGGCTTTCTTCCAAAAGAAAAAAGTATCTGCAACAACGAAAAAAACAGGCAAGGTATCAGACAGCACATATCGACTCGTCGTCAATCAAGCAGTGGACCAAGCGAAAGTGAATAAAGGTGCCGCATACTTAAAAACGCAGAAGGTGACAAGCAGCATCAAGACAAGCAAGGGACAGGCTGTCAGCAAAACATATAGTCTTAAGACAACACCTGTATATGAACAAACTAAAGTGAAGCAGGCTCAAGAGATCATCAAGAAAAATGGTATTGCCAGCAGTACAAAAACGCTGACAGAAGTGGTCAAGCAATACCGTATCACGACAGAGCCGACAGTGAATCAGACAAAACTGAATCAAGCACTCAGCTATTTGACGAAACAAAAAATGAAGGCTGCTGCACAAAAAACAGGCGCAGTCGATTATGCTCAATATCAGATCAAAACAGGTGCCATCTCAACAGCTGCACTGCGTGACCAAGGCATGGCATTTTTCAAAAAACGGAATGAAACCGCTGCGTATACAACAACAACGAAACCAACTTACAAAATCAACATTACGCAGCAATTTACAGGATTACCAACTGTAAATGAAGCCATTGCATTTGTGAAAAGCCAATATGGCTGGACTGCCACAGCCGTAAAAATTAAAAATGGCCCAATGGTCATGCAAACGAACTACAACCTCACTGTCAATGAGATGGTAAACAAACAAATGAAGGTGTCACCACAGACAGATGGTGCGGCCTATGTCTATGCAGCATATGTAGACCAAGCAACATCGACAGTGAATACAGATGGCTTAAATGTCCGTTCAACACCTGATTCGAGCTCTGCAAGCAACATTGTGGCACAGCTGAATAAAGGAGCAAAAGTGAAACAGCTTGGAAAAGAAGGAAACTGGATCAGGATCAACCTCGGCTGGAGAAATGCAAGTGCAGCAGAGGTGCAAAAATATGTAGATCCAGCTAATATTGCAGAAGGCACGCAATCTTATTTTCAATTTCTGAAACTCTCTGAAGCTGCGAATCTCAATCCGGCAGAGGTCAATACTAAGATTTTAGCAGGCAAAGGGATTCTTGCTGGTAAAGGACAAGCCTTTATTACAGCAGCAAAAACGTATCATATCAACGAAATTTATCTTATTTCTCATGCGTTGCTTGAAACGGGTAACGGAAGTTCCATTCTAGCGAATGGTACAATGTTTAATGGAAAGAAAGTATATAACATGTATGGCATTGGTGCATATGACAGCAATCCGAATTATCTCGGTGCAAAGTATGCGTATGAACAGCAATGGTTCACACCAGAGGCTGCGATTATTGGCGGGGCAAAATTCATTGGCAACAGCTACATCAATAATGCGACATACAAACAAGATACGATTTATAAAATGCGCTGGTCTGCTACAGCAACTCATCAATATGCAACAGATATTGGCTGGGCTTCTAAGCAAGTCACTCGTATGTATAGTTTGTATAACCTGCTTGATGACTATACGCTGTATTACGATATCCCAGTGTATAACAAATAAAAAAACGTCCGTGCTTCCTATTGAGAAGCCGGACGTTTTTTTTGTAAGAGCAGCTGCTGTTCAATGAATGAAAGGAGCTGCTGACTTGATTGTCCCTTTGAATATTGGTTCCATTCCTCAGCAAAGGTTTTGATTCGTTCTTTATTGGTTGATCCGTTTAGGTGTAAAAGCTCCTGCAAGAGCATGTCCTGTGTGACGCAAGCCTTTCCAGGAATGATGTCTTCATACCGATCAACTAAGCCGCGTTTCTCCCGATAAGTGTCTAAGTCATAAGTGAAGAACAAGACAGGCTTTTCGAGCAGTGCATATTCAAACACAATCGACGAATAATCTGTCACTAGGACATCACAAGCACAAAGCAATGGATAGAGCGGCTGATCGGACACATCAAATATCCATTCACCGTCTGTTTCTGCTTTCGCTAAATGTTTGACTGCAGGATGAAGCTTGACGAGCAGAATATAATCGCCATTCAGCTCAGTTTGCAATTGCTCTTTTGAAAAAGGCAGGACAAGACTGTCCATTGCAAAGTCTCGATAGGTCGGTGTATAGAGCAGGATCTTTTTCCCTTTTGGGATATCATTCAGCTTTAAGGAAGGCTGATGCTGTTCATAGTACAGATCCGTCAGTGGTACACCAGTTGGTAAAAAGCGTTCATCATTGGCTCCAAACGAGGTCTTGAAAATCTCACGCATGTGATCTGAGCCTGTTACGATATAGTCGAAAGACGCATAGACACGTTTGAAGCGCTCGATGTCACGGGGACTTCGTTCAGAATTTGAAGCATCTTCAAGCCCGAACTTTTTCAAAGCGCCATTGGCATGCCATACTTGAATACAGGTGGTAGAAGGCCGTTTTCTAAGCACACTCGTCATGAGAAAGTAATTATCCGTCACGACAACCTTGCTTTTAAACATCGTATACATACATTGAATGAGATGGAGAGGATTTTTTTCATGAAAATAGCGAAATGACAGATGAGGCCCGTCCTTTTCTATCGCAGAAGCATGCTTCGTATAGAGGACAGTAAGCTTCATTGTCATGTTCGCCTGTTGTTGATAAGTATGAATGAGAGCAGCCGCATTCTCTTGGAACGAAACAAGCAGCGTCACCTGGTTTTCACGCGGTTTCACGCCGCTCATCAGCCATCCAATGAAAGAAATAAAAGCTGCGTAACATGAAATCATCATTGAGCGTATATTCATCATTTGTCAGTCTCTCACAGCTGCTTCGTCTGATCCTTTACCTGCTCAGGATAGTAACGTTTTTTTCCTTTGCTTTCCTTCAATACGGCAAAAGCGTACTTAGGAATATTCAGCATTCGTTTCCATCTCCATGGATTCACAATCAATCTGTACAGCCATTCTGTATTTGTCTTAATCATCCAGCGTGGTGCACGCTTCACCGTTCCGCTAAATACATCAAAGCTTCCGCCTAAACCGATGCAAACAGCCTGCGGGAATAAATGGCGGTATTCGTAAATAAAGTTCTCCTGGTTTGGATAACCTAATGCAACGAACACCATATCAGGTTTCGAGCGCGCAATTTGCTTTGCTACGAAACGTTTATCTGCTTGATAGCCGTCACAGCTTCCGGCAAGGACCACATTTGGATATTCCGTATCAATTCGCTGTTTCACAGCCTCAAGCACTTCTTTTTTCGCACCATATAAAAAGATTCTTTTAGACTGCTTGTTTGCTAGATCAAGCATAGACATGAAGACATCAAAGCCGGCAATTCTTGACTTAAGCGGACTTTGGGTCATGCGAGACATCAACACGACGCCTACGCCATCCGGCAGTACATAATCCGCAGATGAGACGACTTGATGGTACGCATGATCCTTCATGACGGCATAGCCTATCTCTGGATTGACAGTTGCAATCATGGCGCCTCTTTTCTGAGAAATATGATGCTGGTTCATATAGCTGATAAATTCATCTAAGTCGCCGTTTACATAAGAAAGGTTAGAGACCACTTCTGTTTGCATTGTTTAGACCTCCTTTTTAACTTGTTATCTATGAACGTTCATTGTAAAATCATTTTTCGCCTACTCATCATTTTATCACAGATGCTCCATGAAATATTAACAATAACTTTACAAACCTTTAAATTTCATGACATTTTCATCAATTCAAATGGACGATCCTCTGTGAAACATTGATTCCTCGGACTTTTCCTCCTGCGCCCAATAAATTGGAAATAGTTTGTCTTTACATTTTCTTAACCTTTCATAGGCGTTGTGATATAATGAAGTTCCGAAGAGCGAGAAAATGATCGATGATAATAGGATTACGGATAAACATTACTGCCCTAAAGCAGACGAATAAGGATGAAAGAAAGGAGTTTATGTTTGCAATGAAGAAAGTTATTACTTACGGTACATTTGATTTATTACACTGGGGGCACATTAAGCTGCTAGAACGTGCAAAGCAGCTTGGAGATTACTTAGTGGTGGCCATCTCTACAGACGAGTTTAATTTACAAAAATCAAAAAAAGCTTATCACAGTTACGAGCATAGAAAGCTGATTCTTGAAACCATTCGTTATGTAGACGAAGTTATTCCAGAAAACAGCTGGGATCAAAAAGTCCATGATGTGCAAGAGCATGATATTGATGTGTTTGTGATGGGAGATGACTGGGAAGGCAAGTTCGATTTCTTAAAAGAACATTGCGAAGTCGTTTACTTGAAGAGAACCGAAGGCATCTCGACAACCCAAATTAAAGAAGAAATTGCTGGACTTTAATAGATCAAAAAAGTACTTCTTATCTTTTGGTAAGAAGTACTTTTTCATGTAAAATACAATGAGTAAGTCAACAATATTATGAAGGAGAGCTTCCTTTGTTTCAAAATTGGATGAAAAAAAAAGTTGAAGACACATTTGATCAACCTGAACAACATGAAACAATGGCCTCAGTGGACATGCCTGATATGGACTACTACTTTATTATGGGCGATGTACCAAAACAGGATGAGAGCTTAACGAAGTCTTTAAAGGCAAGAATAGAACCATTAGTTGATCCACATAAACGTACTGCAATTTTAACTTTGAATTATGATGTAAATATGAAGGAACGTATTCACCGCATGGAAGAAATTTTTTCTCCTGAGGTTGAGATCTTGAATGTGTATGAACACTATATTCTACCGGAAAGCGGAAGTAAAAGACGTTACTCGGAATTTATTGTCGGTGAATCATCGCATTCGATCAATGAAGCCGTAATTCCAGCAGAAGAATCCAAGATTCAGGTGACGAGATATGAACGGTCTTCTTCTCCCATTTGTTATATTGAACAGTATAATGAAGAGCGGCAATTGGTGAAAAGGGAAGAATATAATTGGCAGGGCGTTTTATGCAGAGTACAAAGTTTTGTTCCCCATACAGGTGCACTATACTTGGAGGAATTGATCAATGACGATGGCAGTATTTATATGGAGTTCATCTACCATGGAGATGTAAAAAAGAATCCAGTTCGGCATATTAATTGGTATAAAAAAACAGGAATTCAAACATTTACAAAGAAGACGGATATTAAACAATTATGGCTATCCAGCATTCAATCACAAAATGACCGTTTGAAATTGATGATTACAGAAGACCGGGATCAAGACCGCCACTTGTTTAAAATTGAGCAGCCTGAAACAACTTATTATGCTGCATTTGTGCATGACTCACATTATGAGGAAGAGCAGCATCAGCTGAAACCCCAATATGAAGAATTGTTTAAACAAATAAGAAAACAGCAAGTGGATGCCGTGTTCTTTGGGGATACTAAGCATAAAGAAGATGTCGAGAAGATTTTAGGAGAACAAGCCTATTTTTATATGATACCTTCTGATAAAATGTCGGTTTGGAATACAGCACTTCATCATATGCTCGAAAATCGTGAGCGTAAAGATGAACTAAGAAGGATTGTGGATTGTACAAAATGGATCTTGCGTGATCTGAGCTCTGAGAACCACGTTCTTCATCTTCAGCTTGAGTTAAAAGATGAAATGAGTCATGCGAATCATGTGCAAATCGATTTTGCAGGATATGATCGAGTGAATGGAGCTGAAATCATTTCTCAAACAATCGATGAAAACCTTTTAGTCAGCTTCCCAATTGGCCATTTTCAAACAAAGAAAAACATTGAAATCAACCAAACGAAATTTGTGGATTTTTACATTCGTTTTAAAACAGAAGAACTTCAAGAGGTGTTGCAGCGTCTAGAAATAGAAGGCGAGCTGCTTACGAATAAACCATCGTCCATCGATGGATGGTCATATCAAACGAAGCAAGGAAACTATTCTTGGAAAGTGAAATAGCCATATAACGGTAAGATTTCTGAACAGAGGAGATTAACGATTAATGATTGAAGAGGGAATTCATAAGAAGAAGAGTGTTGTTGAAGGGTTAAAAAATCACCATGAGAAACTAGAAATGCTGATTCGCATCGATGATGACATGCCATTAACAGATAGGGAATTTTATTTGTTTATGAGGGAAAGAGTATCAAAACAAGAGCTTTTCCTTCCGCTTGTTCATCAAGAAGAGAATCTATTCAAATTGGTATTGAGTGAATCATCGCTGCCGCTTGCGTTAGAGCAAGGCCAGACATATAACTTGTATGTCACGGACTATTTAAGCACAAACCAAGAAGAGGATGAGGACGAGCTTGAGGACTCAACTTATGATTCTGATTCCGAAGAAGAGGAAGAAGAAGTAAAAGAAGCAGATATCAATACAGATAATGTATCTGAAGAGAAAACGTCAAACTATAAACGCCGTTTAAAAATGGAAGTAGAAAAGCCTGAGCTGACTTTTTTAGAAAATAAAGACGCCATGCTGTATATCATTCCATACCGCACAGACAAAGGGAATGCTTCTTTGAAAATCAAGCGTGAGCTAAAGGTTGTGAAATTCAATCAAATCGAGCTCAACAAAGGATGTATGTTATCTTTATCCGGGTATGCAGGTGTTCTAAGTGCAGAACATCCATATGAGATCAAAGAAGCAAAACTTCTATTGAAGAAAAATGGTGAAGAACCAATTGAACATCGTTTTCCGGTCAATATCACCCATATAAAAGATGAAGTGATCGAATACCGTGATGATCAACAGGTACCACAGCTTTATCAATTTTTAGCAGAAGTTCCTTTAGAGGAATTGACCTATTCCTTGAACAGACGCCTTGTATATCGCTTCTATCTTGAATTTATCTGCGATGTGAACGGAGTAGAGGAAACATTAACAACCACTTCTTTAGTGCTTGGAGACCGCTCGAACAAACTCAAAGGACTTGTTCAAATTCATAAGCGAAACGATGTACCGATTCGATATGAAGTGTACCGAAAGAAAAAAAGACAAACGCTTGGCATCCGTATTAATGACTACACCATGAAAACACGTGCCAAGTATTACGTCAAAAGCAAGTGGAAGAAATTCAAAAAGAAGATCGGTAAAATCAAAAAAGTCCGTAACCGCCTTGTGACAAGAACATTTAAAACGACCTTTAAACTGGCGAGTAAGCTGTCTGTGAAAAAGAAAACCGTTGTTTTTGAAAGCTTTAACGGAAAACAATTCAGTTGTAATCCGCGTGGTATTTATGAGTATATGAAAGAAAATCACCCTGAATATACGCTGATCTGGAGCGTTAAAAAGGGTCATGAAGCACCGTTTAAGGAAAAAGGCATCTATTATATCAATCGTCTGTCATTGAAATGGATTTTTGCGATGGCAAGAGCCGAGTACTGGGTCGTAAACAGCCGTCTGCCGCTATGGGTTCCAAAGCCAGATCACACAACATACTTGCAGACTTGGCATGGTACTCCGTTAAAACGACTGGCAATGGACATGGACGAGGTGCATATGCCTGGAACAAATACGAAGAAATACAAAAAGAATTTCACGAAAGAAGCATCGAATTGGGATTATCTCATCTCTCCTAATGCCTACTCGACTGAAATCTTTACACGTGCGTTCCAATTTCAAAAGACCATGATTGAGTCAGGATATCCGAGAAATGACTTCCTTCACAATCAAAACAATGAAGAAACGATGAGAGCACTGAAACAAAAAATGAACCTGCCGCTCGATAAAAAATTGATCTTATACGCACCGACATGGAGAGACGATCAATTTTATAAAAAAGGGCAGTACAAATTTGATTTAGACCTTGATCTGCATGAGCTGAGAGCTGCTATCGGAGATGAATATATTATCATTCTGCGTATGCACTATCTAGTTGCTGAAAACTTTGATTTAGGACCATATGAAGGCTTTGCCTATGACTTCTCTCATTACGAAGACATTAGAGACCTTTATATGATTTCAGATCTGCTCATCACAGATTACTCATCTGTGTTCTTTGATTATGCAAACCTCAAACGTCCGATGCTGTTCTATGTGCCAGACATTGAAACCTATCGAGACAAGCTCAGAGGCTTCTACTTCGACTTTGAACAAGAAGCACCTGGACCGCTTGTGAAAGAAACAGCAAGTGTTATTGACTGGATAAGAGAAACAGAACAGCCGACCTTTACACTACCAGAATCATTTGCACCGTTTTATGAGAAATTCTGTTACTTAGAGAGCGGAGAGTCATCGAAGCGGGTGGTTGAAGTAGTTTTTAATTCGGAACGCTTTTAATTGTTTTCTTATAGATAGAAAAACACCTTTGGAAGGTATCAAGTTCAATACTTGACCATTATCCAAAGGTGTTTTTAAATACATATAATTTATTCTGTATATAAGTGATTAATTAGTTTTTGTACAGACATTTTTGTAGAAGAGATCTAGCGCCTCGCTATTATACTTTTCATAATCAAAGGATTTTTGTTCCATACTATTCTGGATAAAATCAGACATACCATTAAATAGCGCAGTTTCATTATTATCAACTAATAATCCGTATCCACCCTCTAAGACGGAATGCACTCCAGTTACATCGGTAGCTATAATTGGTTTTTTTAGAATCATTGCTTCCATGAGAACCAAACCTTGTCCTTCATAATCTGATGATAAGACAAAACAATCACATTCATCTAGTAAAGAAAATGGATTTTCGAGTTGTCCAACAAAAAACACGCAATGTTCTAGATGTAATTTTTTTGTGTGATCTTTTAATTCTCTTTTTAAAGGCCCTTCACCCACTATATACAATACAGCTTTTGGGTATTGTTTGTGTAATTGTGAAAAAGCAGAAATTAATTTCTTTTGCCCTTTTTCAGGAGATAATCTTCCTATTGTTATAAAGTTGATATACTCCTTATTTGGAAGTGGTATCCCGGATAAATTAAGACCGATGGATTCGTTTTTATCATTTTGATAAGTAATTAAATATCTCTCATTATTAAATTCTATAATCTCTTTATTTTCTTTCATTTGAAGTACTTTGTTAGGCGAGATTACATTATTAACAAAAACCATTTTCTCTAAAGCATTAGGAATATAAGGGCTTAAATTCAAGTGATTTTCTATGTTAGTCGATTCGGCAACTGAAACAATTCTATCGAAGAACTTGTACAGTGAGAAAATTACTTTTAGGTTACCGCGATGTTTATATTTGTGGTTCACTTTCTTGTTATACTCTTTCATCATGTCAGCATGTAGGAAAATACTTTTGACTTTAAAATCTCCGAATGCTAAGAGAAGGGTCCAAAATTTGTTATATCCTCCAAAGTCTATTCCCACATCAAACTTCGTATTACCAATAATTCTCTTTAATTCTCTTTTGTATGAGTTTACTGGAGTGTATTTTAACATTTTGTTATTGTATATACCACGGCGGAAAATTAGATTCTGTTTATATGTTTCTATTAATGTTCTATTAACAAAACCTGGTCTATAAATAATATGAACATTAGGATGAAGTTTTTGTATGTTCATCCATTTATCCTTATGATAATTTGAGTTATCAATGACGACAACTTCATATTTGTTGTAATCAATCTGATCAAATAAATTAGTCGCTGAAACGGTTATACCATTATTGTAGAAGCCCCCACAATAAAAAAGTAATTTTTGTTTATTGCTTTCAACCTTGATTAATTCATCTTGATTTTTCCCTTTGAATATTATGTCAATGAGTCGATCAGTAGCATTTCCGTCATCATAAGAGCAGTATTCATCTAAAAACTCATTGTATTGACTTTCAAATTGTTTATTGAAGTTATTTAAACTGTTTAGTTGGCCTAGGCTGTCAATTAAATCAATTATACTTTCACAGATAGGTCCTGGAAGTTTGGTTATATCTATATAAAAACCTCTCTCTGATTCATATTCACGTAAGTCAGGCATATAGAAAAAGACAGGTCTTTTTAAAGGTAGGAAATCGAAAAAGATACTTGAATAATCTGTAATTAAAATGTCTATAGCCGATAAAAGTTCATTTGTATCAATCCAGTTTGGAACACAAAGATGTTCAAGACCGCTCTGTTTAAAAAATTTATAAGAAAAGTAATGGGATTTTAAAAGTACTAAGTAATCATCACCAAGCGCCTGCTGAATTTTCACAACTTCACTATGCAATGTATAGCAAGTATCCTCTTCGGCACCTATTGTTCCTCTCCATGTTGGAGCATAAAGAACAATTTTTTTATTAAAAGGTAAGTCTAATCTTTCTTTCACACTTTCACTGCTAGTGTTTAATGTTAAATCTACTCTAGGATAACCGATATTTGCAATTTTCCCGGCAAATATCCCAAATACATCATTTGATTTTAGTAACTTTTCATACGTAAAAGTATTCGGGCTAATAAGGTAATCACAATGAAGCAAATTTCTTTGGATATTTTTATGACCAGACATTGATCTTTTATTAAGATCCTTCCCTAAAGTTTTTAAAGGAGTTCCATGCCATGTATTAATATAAACTTGCTCGTCTCTTTTAATAAAATAAAAAGGAAATGATGTATCATTAACTAAATATTTAGAAGTTGCTAAATATTTTAGATATTCGTTACTATCAACTTTAACAAAGGAAATATTAGAAGTTTTCTGCTTTAATTCTGCAATCATTGGATCATTAAAATCATTAATGACCCAAACATGATGTAAATCTTTAAAAGTACTATCTTTCATCAAGCCTAGAAAAATTGCATAACAATTTCCAGAAATACTTTTGCCATGATAAGCTTCATATAGAATATAATTACTTCTTACTGGGTTTTTCTCTAAATAGGAGGTGTATTTACTTCTAATACGAAGTCGCGAATCTCTGGAAAATTCAATTAGTGGATCTAAAATAAATTTAATCTTTCTTGTAACGATTTTTTTGAATTGCTTGATTCTCATTAATGTTAAGCCCCTTCATGTAATATATATAATAGGAAAATGATATTTATTTTGGAAATGCAATTATCCTGATAATTATATTCTAATGGCAATTATAAAGCAATGATATAATAAGGTAATTAGTAACCTAGAATAGCTGAATATACCAGTGTTTGTTTTGATCAAATTTCCCTACTATTTAATATACTCATTCGATTTGAAAAGTGAAATATTTCTCAACATCTGTTACAATTATGAGCGGTGATTTTTTTAAAGAGGCAATCCCAAAAACTAATATCTAAGGAAGATTAGAATGAACGCATTGTTTACAATATTAAGAGAGCAGATCAGCTCACTTCCGCTGATTATGCGACTTGCTGTTTATGAAACAAAATCAAAATATCAGATGAATTATTTGGGTGTTTTATGGCAGTTTTTAAATCCATTAATGCAGATGCTGGCATACTGGTTTGTTTTCGGTATGGGTATTCGCGGAGGACAGCCAATTGCCATTGGAGACATGGAGGTTCCATTTATCATCTGGATGCTTGCCGGTTTAATCCCTTGGTTCTTCATTAGTCCGACGATTCTTGATGGATCAAACAGTGTGTTTAAACGCATTAATATGGTATCGAAAATGAATTTTCCGATTAGTGCGCTGCCTTCTGTGGTGATTATGTCCAACTTGTTCAGCTACTTTGTTATGATGGGTGTCTATCTGATTGTGCTGATTTCCTATGGCATATACCCTGACGCGCATTGGCTGCAATATATATACTATCTTATTTGTATGATCGCGTTTATGTTTTCGTTTAGTTTGTTTAATTCCACGATTAGTGTACTCGTGAGAGACTATCAATTTCTTTTACAATCTGTGACAAGATTACTTTTCTTTTTGCTGCCGATTTTTTGGAATATCTCAGAAAAGCTCACTGGAGACAAAGCGTGGATTGGGGACATATTAAGATTGAATCCTCTTTTCTACATTATTGATGGTTTTAGAAATAGTTTGTTAAAGGGAGAATGGTTCTTCCATGATGTCAAATACACACTTTATTTTTGGCTGATCACGCTTCTTCTTTTAACAGTCGGTTCATTGCTTCATATGAAATTTAGGGATAAATTTGTCGATTTTCTTTAAAAAGTAAGGAGATTATACGATGAAACTAAAGGTTTCGTTTCGAAACGTATCCAAGCAATACGTCCTATATAAAAAACAGTCGGATAAGATTAAAGGACTGTTTTTACCTAATAAAAATGAAAAAGGTTTCTTTGCTGTTCGTGATGTGTCCTTTGATGTATATGAAGGCGAGACCATTGGTTTTGTGGGGATTAACGGATCTGGGAAATCGACAATGTCGAACCTTCTAGCGAAAATCATTCCACCGACAAGTGGTGAAATTGATATGGACGGCCAGCCATCGCTAATTGCCATTGCAGCAGGGCTGAACAACCAATTAAGCGGAAAAGATAACATTCGTTTAAAGTGCTTAATGATGGGACTGACGAATAAAGAGATAGACGAACTTTATGAAAAAATCGTAGAGTTTGCGGATATTGGTGACTTTATTGACCAGCCTGTAAAGAGCTATTCAAGCGGAATGAAATCCCGTCTTGGTTTTGCCATTTCAGCACATATCGATCCAGATATCCTTATTATTGATGAAGCACTGTCTGTTGGAGACCAAACCTTCTATCAAAAATGTGTGGACCGCATTACAGAATTCAAAGAACAAGGAAAGACGATCTTTTTTGTCAGTCATTCTATTAGCCAAATCCAAAAAATCTGTGATCGGGTGGCTTGGATGCATTATGGTGAACTTCGTATGTTTGATGATACGAAAAAGGTCGTGAAAGAGTATAAGGAGTTTGTTGATTGGTTTAACAAGCTTTCCAAGAAAGAGAAACAAAAATATCAAATGGAACATAAGGAAGGCAGAAAAGGCGTACAAAAGACAGAAAAGGTGTCTCGTTATCAAGAGAACGGAAAACGGCGCTCATTGTTCGGACCCGCATTTCAAGTGACAGTTTTAGCGGCCTTAACGATTTTGCTTGCCTTATCAATGTTTTCAGATCGCCCGCTTCGTACACTTGCGACATTTGGTGTAATTTCATCAGATAAGGCAGAAGCGCCTCAGTCAAAGAACCCGCAGACGAAGGGGGCGCCCGATATGAAAAAGGTGGATCAACAGATGATTGTCACGGCTGACCCACTTAAGGTTTACAAAGACCAAGCCATGAAAAAAAAGGCTGATGTCACTTTGCCATTTGGACAAGCAGTACAGGCTGTGGCTGAAAATAAAAAAACCGTTCAAATTAAAACAGCATCAGAAAAGTATTTTGTTAAACCTGATGCGCTTCAAAATGCAGAGGATTTAAAGTCATTATCCATTGGACCAGGACAGTTTAATTCATATGTATCGCCTGCATCAGCAGGTTCATATGAGTATCTACTTTCTTTCCTTGGAAAAGAAGAATCTGTGCTAAAACAAAGAATGCAGACGCTGAGCTCGATCAAAAGTGATCAAGGAGATACGATTGAACGATTGACCACAGAGAAAACTGACTATGTCATTCAAAATGGTCAGGCAAACACCATTGTGTTTCGCGAGATTATGCCGATCTCTCCTTCCACACTTGGGTTGACAGAACAGAATGTCTGGATGAATGAGAAACAAACGAAATTCGCAGTGAAGGGCGAAAACAATCTGTTTGTCATTGATAATGAACAGCATACACTGACTATTTCAGTCATGAATTAAAAAAGCTGCCGATGTCGGCAGCTTTTTTAGTTCACTTCTTCTTTTTCGAGAAGCTGTTTCATAAATGGAATGAGTTTCTTTTTTAATTCTTCATCCTGAAGAGCAAACTCAAGCGTTGTTTCAATGAAGCCTTGCTTCTCGCCGACATCGTATCGTTTCCCTTCGAAATCATAGGCAAATACGCGCTGGATGTCATTCAGCTTTTGAATGGCATCTGTCAGCTGAATTTCTCCGCCTGCACCAATTTCTTGCTGATCGAGGTACATAAAGATCTCTGGTGTGAAAATATAGCGCCCTAAGATGGCTAGGTTCGATGGTGCTGTTCCTTGCGGCGGCTTTTCAACAAAGTTTTTGACTTGATAGCGGCGCCCTTCTTGTGTTAGAGGGTCGATGATCCCGTAGCGATGCGTATCGCTGTCTGCTACTTGCTGAACCCCGATGACAGATGAAAGGGTTTTTTCGTATTCATCCATCAGCTGGCGAAGCCCAGGTGTTTCGGCTTGAACAATGTCATCACCTAATAAAACAGCAAAAGGCTCATCACCGATAAAGTTACGTGCGCACCAAACGGCGTGACCGAGTCCTTTTGGCTCTTTTTGACGTATGTAATGGATGTCAGCAATGTTAGAGGATTTTCTCACTTTCTCTAAAAGCTCACTCTTTCCCTTTTCCTCAAGATTGCGCTCTAACTCTGGTGCAAAATCAAAATGATCCTCAATGGCTCTTTTCCCTTTTCCAGTGACGATAATAATGTCTTCGATTCCTGATTCAACAGCTTCTTCAATAATATATTGAATGGTAGGTTTATCAACGATTGGAAGCATTTCTTTAGGCATTGCTTTTGTTGCAGGGAGGAAACGTGTTCCGAGACCTGCAGCTGGTATAATGGCTTTACGTACTTTTTTCAATGAACTTTGCACCTTCCTTACATATAGAAAAAATGATTTGACTTCATTTTTCATCTTTCATAAAGTGTAACTTACAAATGATAGAAATGACAAATGATTTACGATAAATGCATGATCTGATTCAATATCTATTGTAAAGAGTTTGTGTAAATTTTTATGTTGAAAAGAGTAAAGGCGATGTAAAAATTGAAAATAGAATGATTAGGATTCGTTTCTATTCTTTTGTATAATACACTTATGATAAATGAGAAGGAAAGAGGCATCGACTATTGAAGACATTACATGTAATGACTGTATTCGGGACGAGGCCTGAAGCGATTAAAATGGCACCCCTTGTCCTTGAGCTAAAAAGACATCCGCAAATCAAATCCTCAGTCACTGTGACTGCACAGCATCGGCAAATGCTTGATCAAGTGTTGAAAGCCTTTAACATTCAACCAGATCATGATTTAAATATTATGAAAGAACGCCAGACATTATCTGAAATCACATCAAATGCACTTTTGAAACTAGATCAATTATTCCAAGAGGAAAAGCCTGATATTGTCCTTGTTCATGGAGACACCACTACAACCTTTGCAGGAAGCTTGGCCGCATTCTACCACCAAATTTCTGTCGGTCACGTTGAAGCGGGTTTAAGAACACACAATAAATACTCGCCGTTCCCTGAGGAATTGAACCGACAAATGACAGGCACGATTGCCGATATTCATTTTGCTCCAACAAATGAGGCGAAACAGAATCTTTTAATTGAAAATAAAAAAGAAGAGACGATTTGTGTGACGGGGAATACAGCGATTGATGCATTGCAAACAACGGTTACAGAGCAGTATCAACACCCTATTTTAGAGAAAATAGGAACAGATAAAATGATTTTGTTAACGGCTCATCGCAGAGAAAATCTCGGCCAGCCGATGAAAAACATGTTTAGAGCGATTAGACGTATTGTAGAAGAGTTTGAAGATGTTCAGGTTGTATATCCTGTACATTTAAACCCTGCTGTTCGTGATGCGGCTCAGACAGAATTCAGTGATCTTGATCGTGTGCACTTAATTGAGCCGCTTGAAGTTGTTGATTTCCATAACTTCGCTGCTGCCTCACACTTTATATTAACGGATTCTGGCGGTGTACAAGAGGAGGCGCCTTCTCTAGGGAAGCCAGTACTAGTGCTGCGCGATACAACAGAACGCCCTGAAGGTGTGAAAGCTGGTACGCTTAAGCTCGCGGGTACAGATGAAGAGACCATCTACAATATGGCAAAACAGCTGCTAGACGATCAGAAAGAGTACGACAACATGTCGAAGGCGTCTAATCCATATGGTGATGGACAAGCGTCAAAACGAATTGTCGAAGAGCTTCTCCATCGTTTTGGATTAAGCGAAGAAAAACCAGTTCCATTTCAATCATAAAAAAAGAAGACTACATTTCTGTAGTCTTCTTTTTTACTGCTCTAGACTTTCCTTCAATTCCTTCTTCACTTTAGCCAGACTGCTGTCATCAAGCTGGTAGTAATAAATGTTATTGATACGTGCGCCTGATCCTTTCAGCTCGTGCTGCTTTACATGCTGTCTTGCATCACGATAATCATTCATCATCGTCCACATATCGTCAAATGACATATTTGTCTTCATATTGTTTTCTACGACTTTGAACATATCGCCGAATTTCGTTATAGATGAAATGTTGGCACCTTTTGCAATGATGCCCTCAATGACTTGGCGCTGTCTTTGCTGACGTCCGAAATCACCTTTTGGATCCTGCTTTCTCATTCTCGTATAGGCAAGGGCTTGATCCCCGTTCAGGTTAATCTCTCCTGTACCAAATGAATGGCCATCATAGCTAAATGCAAATGTGCTGTTCACCGTAATGCCGCCAAGTGTATCGACAATATCCTTAAAGCTTTCCATATTGACTTTAACGAAGTAATCAACAGGTACATCAAGCAGTTCCTCTACAGTATCTGCTGCCATTTGTGTACCGCCGAATGCGTAGGAATGGTTGATTTTATCCATTGTGCCTTTTCCGACAATTTTCGTATACGTATCACGCGGGATGCTCACCATCTCGGTCGTTTTCGTTTTCGGATTTACTGTCATGTATATTAATGTATCTGCACGGCCTCGGTCATTTTTTCGTTCATCGACACCCATGACTAAAATAGAAATCGGGTCTTTCTTATTTAAATCGACATCTTTGTCACGCTTATCTGACTTCTTTAAATTCTCCTGAATGCCTGCGACGGTCGATGCTGCTGTGTTCCAAAGATGATATGCGTATCCGCCAGTTGCTAATACGAATAAGCCAATAATCGATAAAACAATCCAAAGAACCTTTTTCTTCTTTCTTTTTCTTTCAGCTCTCATAATGTCCCTCACCTTTTCTATGATTCTTCCATGATTATAGGTTTACGAATCTTGATAAACAAGTTATTTTTTTACTCTGAACCTAGATATAGACGTTGTAACAAAAAAAAGGTTTCAAAAAACCTTAAATTTACCTTAAAATAATAAGTTATAAGACGATACAAAGACATGAGGTGAAAAAAATGAAGAAAATCGTCGTTTTACCGTTCTTAATACTGCTACTAGGTATCGTGCTCACTGCATGTGGAACGGCTGAGCAGTCCACAGGAGAAAACAAGACAAGCAGTTCAACTCCTCAGGTGCTGGAAGAGAAAGCTGAATTTATTGGAATGGCTGATGCACATACAGTCGAAGTGAAAAAAGTGAATACGACCTTAAGCTATGAATTTACGGATAATTTTAAAGATGTGTTAAATGAATTTAAACCAGGAGACACAGTAGAAATCTCTTACTTTATTAATGACAGTGGTCAAAAGGAAATCCAGAAGATTGAAAAACAGAAGTAAAAAAGATGGGCGGGATGAACAAAATTGAAGAAAACAGGCGTTACACTAATCGTTCTCATGATACTGACTCTACTAGTCGCACCCTTTCAGTCTGCCATGGCAAGCTCGGCAATTTCAGTGAAATTGTCTAATTATATCGGAAACAAAACAAGCATGGATATCTCAACAACTGGGGAATACAAGCTATCAGGATCAAATGTTGCTGTGACGAAAAGATATGACGGCAAAAATCGCTATGAAGTAGCCAATAGCATTGCATCTGCTGGCTGGAAAAATCCTTCAACTGTTGTCATTGTCAGTCGTGATGCATTTGATCATGCTATTTCTGTATCACCGTTAGCATACAAATTGGGCGCACCTATTTTGTATACGAATATTGAAAAACTGACGAAAACAACAGAAAACCAGCTGAAGAAAATGAAGCCGGATAACATTCTGATTGTCGGAAATACGAAAAGCATTTCAACAGCTGCTGAGAAATCTATTAAAAAGTATGGCAAAGTCAGACGTATTAGTGGAAAAGACAAGTTTGAAATCTCCCAAAAAATCGCTAAAGAAATGGGTAACTATAAGCAAGCTGTCGTTGTCGGCGGGAACTCATTTATGAATGGGATTGCCATTGCATCCTATGCATCGAGAAAGGGATACCCTATCCTGTTAACAAAAAAAGATTCCATTCCGTCTTATAGAATGCCAAGTAAAGTGATCATCATCGGCAGTACGAAAAGTACTGGACAAAAAGTTGAAAATCAAATCAAAAAAACCTCACAGGTGACAAGAATCAGCGGTGCCAATCGCTATGAATTATCTGTGAATATTATAAAGAAATTAAATATTAATGCAGATAAAGTTTATTTGGCGAAAGCTTCGAGCTATATTTATGCTATGCCGCTGTCGCAATTGGCTGCAAAATCTAACAGTACCGTTGTGTATGTGAAACCCGATTCTGTCACAGCGTCTTTAAAAGCACTGTTGAAGGAAAAAGGTACATATGCTTATCATCTTGCGGGCAGCACAAGTGCGATTAAAGATAGCTTGAAAAATTCCTTAGCCAAACAAGTTTATCTGAAAAAAAATCAAAACTACCAATTGAATATTTCTAACGGAAAAATTTCATTAAAAGGCATAAAAACGTATAGCACAGTAAGAGTTGTTCCTGAGAAATATTCAACAAAAAATGTCCTTCAAATTGCAGGAAAGCCGTATTTAGGCAGCGTAAACTTTGCAATTGAATCAGGGTATATCAGGCCGACTCTCGAAAATATTCCATTTGAAGACTATCTAAAAGGCGTAGTGCCAAATGAAATGCCTGCAAGCTGGAATGTTGAAGCGTTAAAAGCACAGGCAGTTGCCGCTAGAACGTATTCTGTGAAAAGTATTGGAAAAGTCGTCCCTGATACAACAGCCTTCCAAGTCTATGGAGGATATAACTGGTACACAAATTCGACAAAAGCTGTCGATGCCACAAAAGGAAAGGTTCTGAAATACAACAATCAACTCATTTCAGCAACCTATTACTCTAGCAATGGCGGTTATACAGAGGCAAGTGAAGAAGTATGGGGAAATGCACTGCCATACTTAGTGGCCAAAAAGGATCCAAAAGATCCAGTCAATCCATGGACACTGAAACTCTCTAAAAAACAACTGAGCACGACATTGACTGCTAGCACAGCAGCATCTCAATGGTCTAAGGCAAAAGAGACAAATGCAGCTGACCTTGCTGGCCTGAAATCATGGCTGCTTAAAAACAAAGAAACTGCTGCATCTGATATGAAAATCGCATCCATCTCAAGCCTGACGTTCTCAGGGAAAACAAAAGGCCAGCGTGCGAAGACGGTATCGATCAAACTGACATACCATCTGAAAAACAAAACAGGCACATATTCGGTGAACAAAAGCACAACGGCAAGTATGAAGATGACCGAGTTTCGATCAGTCATGGGCGCAACAAAAGTGAAAAGCACGTTTGCGTCAGTCAAAAACAACACAAATGACTTCACGATTTCAGGAAAAGGATATGGCCACGGCATTGGTATGAGCCAATACGGAGCCAAAGCGAGAGCTGAATCTGGAAACTCATATTCTTCCATACTCTCGTTCTACTATCCAGGTACAAAACTAACAAACTATTAAAGGGTAAAAGGAGGACATAGAAGATGCGCTCATTGATGAAAACAGCCATCCTCAGCCTCATCGCTATTTTCGTTATCGTTCCAACAGCTTTGGCAGACAATTCAGTCTCACGAATTGATGGCGGTAGCAGATATGCTGTAGCGGCAAACGTAGCGAAAAAAGGATGGGGAACTGCAAGTACAGTCGTTTTAGTAGGAAAAACTGCGTATGCAGATGCAACAGCAGGAATTCCACTTGCACATCAAAAAAATGGACCAGTTCTTTACACAAACAGTAAAAGCCTTTCGGGTGATACAAAGAAAGCCTTAACTTCATTAAAAACAAAAACGGTGATCGTTTTAGGCAGCACATCAAGTGTGTCAAACAACGTGGTCAACCAAGTGAAGAAAATGGGCATCTCCACACAGCGTATTTCAGGAAAAAACCGATATGAGCTATCTGCTAATATCGCGAAAAAAATGAAAAAGCCAGCAGGCGTCGTTGTCGTTGAGGGTTCTTTCTATGCACATGGGATTGCAATTGCACCTGTAGCCGCTCAAAAAGGATTCCCGATTCTATACACAGATAAAAAGGGACTTCGTTCTGAAATCGCTTCTGTTGCAAAAGCAAGCAATGTCAAACAAACCATTGTAGTCGGCGGAGAGAACTACGTCACAAAAGCAGCTTATAACCAATTGAAGTCTCCAACACGAATCAAAGGATCGACTCGTTATGATGTCGCGGCAAATATTGTGAAAAAATACAATATGAGCGTCAATAATACCTATGTAGGAAGAGGATTTGGCTATGCCACTTCATCTTCTGCTGCTGGCATTGCGGCGAAGCAAAACAAAGCATTGCTTCTAACGAATGAAAAGACGCTGCC
Source organism: Bacillus sp. 11B20 (assembly GCF_056098985.1). Taxonomy (NCBI): domain Bacteria; kingdom Bacillati; phylum Bacillota; class Bacilli; order Caryophanales; family Bacillaceae; genus Bacillus; species Bacillus sp. 11B20. The sequence goes on along the minus strand of NZ_JBLZWZ010000009.1, from coordinate 502,116 downwards.
AAAAGTAACAAGAGCAACAGTGAGCAGCAAGAAAATCACTAAATTTACTGTTGTAGGCAGTACAAATACTGTCACTCCAACTGTTGTAAACCAGCTGAAAAACCCGGCTGTTGGGAAAAAAGTATTCATTGATCCAGGTCATGGCGCGCATGATTCAGGAGCTGTAGGTTACGGATTATATGAAAAGAATTTGAATTTAGACGTAGCAAAGCGTTTAAATACGAAATTAAACAACGCTGGTGCACTTGTGACCATGTCAAGAACATCAGACACATTTGATAGTCTTCAAACACGAGTGAGCAAAGGTGCCAATGCGAAAGCGGATATCTTCATTAGTGTCCATGCGAACTCAAATGATAACAGCAGTGCAAATGGAACAGAAACATACTATGACAAAACATATGCGGCTGCAAACAGCCTGAAGCTGGCGCAAAACATCCAGCCAAAAATGGTTAGTGCACTAGGGACAAGAGACCGTGGTGTGAAAACAGCTGGCTTCTACGTCATTAAATATTCTAAGATGCCGAGTGTTCTTTTAGAAACTGGTTTTGTTTCTAGTCCAGTTGATTCAAACATCTTGAAATCTGCTACGTATAAAGATCGTTTAGCGTCAGGCATTTCAAGCGGTGTGTCAGGTTATTTTAGATAAGAAAACACAAACCTGAGGGGTGCCTCAGATACTCCTCTTAGGCTGCTCGAGTAAGAACTCGGCAGCCTTTTTTTAAAAGTCCACAAAGAAACATTGTCAAGTTAAAAATACATTTCATTTTTGGCTATGTTTGTTATAATTGAAACATAGAAGGTGAATGGTTTACGCATAAATCTTCAGCAAACCGACAAATCATGAAGAGGTGACGATCTTGAAAAAATTAATCACAATGCCGTTTCTCGTATTGCTTCTAGGAGTATTGCTCACAGCGTGCGGCACAACAAATCAATCAAGCGATAACAAAAAGGATGACAGTCAAAAAGAAACAACTGAAGCAACCGATCAAAACAAAGATAAGGCTGCAGACGAAAAATCAGAAGATGATCAATCATCAAAAAATGAAAAATCAGATGATCAAAGCAAAGAAACAGCTGCTCAAACAGAAGAACCAGCAGGTCAATCTGATGAAGAAGCAAAAGACAGCTCAAGCAAAGAAATTACAAAAGAAGAACCTGCTAAAGACCAATCAAAAACTGACTCAAAATCTGACTCTAAAACAAAGAAAGAATCAACAACTAGTAAGAAAAATGAAGTCACCAAAGAAGGCACATATGTCGGTTTGGCTGATGGACATACAATTGCTGTCAACATTGATGGAAAAGAAGTAGCGATTCAATTCGGAAATACCTTTTCTAAACAAGTGAACAGCTTAAAAGAAGAATCAAAAGTAAAAGTAACCTATACAAAAGATGCAAATGGAACACTTCGATTGAAAACGATCGAATCTGTAAAAGCAAAATAAAGAAAAGACCCGGAGACCCGCAGAATTGCGGGTCTTTTTTACGTTGAAAAGGGCATAACTTGATATAAGTGCACATTCTTAACACAGTTTTACAAGACTTAACAGCGCATTTACATTTGCTTAATGTTGCTCTGCTAAACTGACTTTCATAGAACATCTCTTTACACAACAACTACTTTGAATGGTGAGGTGCAGGTCAGTGAGTGCAGAGAAAGCGATGAACCTTTACAGAGAATATGAAGTGAGACGAAATCACTCTTTTGCCTTAACAGAACATATGGTTCGTTATTTATTTGCAAAACGTTTCATAGATTTAATGTTCTCGTTCATCGGATTGATGTTGAGTACGCCAATCATTTTGCTGTTTGCTCTTTTGATTAAGCTGGAAACACCAGGGCCAGCCTTTTATATGCAGGAAAGGGTGGGGAAAGACGGTGTTTACTTTAAATTATGGAAGCTCAGATCGATGAGAACTGACGCAGAAAGTGGAGGGGCGAAATGGGCTCAAAAAAATGATCCGCGTATCACCAAAGTGGGGGCATTCATTCGTAAAACAAGAATTGATGAACTTCCGCAATTTATCAACGTGTTAAAAGGAGAAATGAGTATCGTAGGTCCTCGTCCGGAAAGACCGATGTTTACCGCAGAATTTAATCGGACGATTCCAGGCTTCACAAAAAGATTGGCAGTAAAGCCGGGGCTGACAGGTCTTGCTCAAGTAAATGGCGGATATGAAATGAGTCCAAGTGAAAAATTAACACACGACTTACAGTATATTCAAAACTTGACATTTTCTCTCGACACGAAGATTATGGTAAAAACGTTAAAAGTCATCATGACTGGTGACGGAGCCAGATAAGTAAAGTAGGGAAGAGAAATGGCAAGTATGAAAAAACGCATGCTAGGCGGGGCAAAATGGACAAGCTTGTCCGCATTGATCATCACCATTATCCAAATTGCACAGTTCGCCTTTTTAGGGAATGTGATGTCACTCAAGGAGTTTGGACTCGTTGGCATGATCACAACTGTCACAATATTTACGCAGATTTTACTTGATCTAGGAATTGGGGCAGCGATCATTCAAAAGGAACAAACGACAGAACGTCAATTATCTACATTATATTGGATCAACTTGCTCACAGGGATTATCTTGTTTTGTCTGCTCATCCTGCTAAGCCCAATGATAGCCGCTTTTTATAACCGGCCAGAGCTAGAGGGTCTGCTCAAGCTATTATCGATCATGTTTCTAATCGCACCGATTGGCCAGCAGTACCAGTATATGATGCAAAAAGACTTAGCCTTTAAAACATTAAGCACCATTGAAGCTATTGCGACCATCATATCGCTGCTCGTTTTACTCGTTTTCGCCTTCTTCATGAATCCGATTATCGCCTATGTCATTTCTCAAGTGCTGCTGCAATCAGGAAAAGGTCTCATGTATGCAGCGGCTTATTGGAAGAAGTGGCGTCCAGCACCTGTTTTTGCATTAGGAGAGGTGAAGGAATTTTTCTCATTCGGTGCATTCCAGCTCGCATCCAGACTGGTCAACCGAGCAGGATCAAACATCGACATGATTTTAATCGGCCGATTTCTTGGAGCGGAGGCGTTAGGTATTTACAGCTTGGCGTATCAAATTGTGACGATACCCGTACTGAAGATAAATCCGATTGTGACGAGAGTGGCTTTCCCAGTTTTCGCAAAAAGTCAGCGTGATCACTCCATGCTGCGTGAGGGCTTCCTCAGTATGACGAATATGCTCGCATTGGTTAGTTTTCCATTATTAATCGGCCTTGCTGCCGTATCAGACAGTTTTATAGAAGTCGTGTTTGGAGAGAAATGGCTAGTAGCGGTTCCGGTTTTAAATATATTGTGCATTGTCGGCCTGCTGCGTGTGCTGATGAATCCAAACGGTTCCATACTTCTTGCAAAAGGGAGAGCGGACTTAGCCTTTTATTGGGATACGGGGATGCTCATCGTGTATGGCTGCGCATTATATGCAGGTGTCATGACAGGCAGTCTGCTTACAGTAGCTTGGATTTACTCAGGTGTCAGCCTGCTCAACTTTATTGTCGGTAGATGGCTCATGGCATATGTCATTCAGCTTGATATGAAGGTGTATTTAAAATCACTTGGAAAGCCTGCTATCATGACACTGCTTATGGCGATCTGTGCGATAGCTTTACATCAAGGAATGAAGCTGACATCAGCAGATATTTCACTTCAATTACTTCTGACTGTTTGTGTCAGTGCTGCATTGTATGGCTTGTTGCTCATCAAAATGTATCCCCAGGCTGCAGGCAAATTATTGAGAAGAGGTCGTTCGTCATGAAGGTACTATGGCTGACAAGTGTATATCCTAGTGAAAAACATCCGAGTGAGGGCGTATTTCATGAAACGCAAGTCCAGGAGCTGCTCAAACAAGGAATAGAAGTGACTGTCATTTGTCCTAATCCAGAGAATCCGCCGGTTTTACGGATGCTCAAGGCATCCTATCGGCAGAAAAAAGAGCTGCCTGAACAGGAAGTGCGGAACGGAGTGACAGTTTACAGACCGTCTTATCGAGCGCTCCCTGGACAGCTGAAATGGGCACAGCCGAGTAAACGAATAGCGGCTTCCGTTCTCCGGGCAATGCAGCATCATCAGCTGTCACCAGATTTCATCCATGCGCATTTTGCCATGCCGTCTGGCGGAGCGGCGGCTGTCATTCAGAAAGAAACGCAAATCCCTTATCTTCTGACCTTACACGGCAGTGATGTGAACGTATATCCGAGCTATAGCAAAGGGGCACAGGCAGCCTTTGAAACGGCGGTGAAGCAGGCGTCTGTTGTTCTGACGGTGAGTGAGGAGCTCGCTAAAAAGACAAATGATATGACGAAGGTAGAAGCAAAATGTCTTCCGCTTGGTATACCGCTCCAATCATTTTCAAGAACGGAAGAAGATCAAAAAGGCATCAGAAAGCACTTAGGTTTACCGCTTCAAGATAAGCTCGTTGTTTTCGTCGGGCGTTTAGTGAAAGAGAAGGGCTTGCTTGAATTAGCTGATGCTGTCAGCAGCATGGATGGTGTGAAAGCAGTCTTTGTCGGAAAAGGCCCCCTTGCAAAGGAGCTCACGGAACGGGCGGGAGCATCTATCATACTTCCAGGGCAGGTGCCGAATGAGCAGGTAAGAGACTACTTAATGGCAGCTGATCTGTTTGCACTCCCTTCCTACAGTGAAGGAATGCCAACCGTCGTTCTAGAAGCGCTCGCTTTAAAAGTACCTGTCATTGCAACACGGGTTGGCGGTCTCCCATCCTTATTTTCTACCTATCAACACCTGCTCGTTGAACCACGTTCGGCGAGTCAGTTGAAAGAGGCGATTCACGCCTGCCTTTATGAAAACAGATGGAATGAGCAAGTGAAAAGCGATCTTCATGAAATGGTTCATACAGAATATTCATCAGAACATAATGCGAAGCACCTCATTCAGCAATATGAGAAGGTGCTCAATCAATCAACATCCATCGTTTAAACAAGATGAAATGTGCAAAGAATGATAGATAGATAAACAGCTTGGAACGGACAATATGCTTTTACTGAGAGGATGAAAAATGTTGAAGAAAATTGCTGTGATTGGAACAGGGTATGTCGGGTTAGTATCGGGTACTTGTTTTGCTGATATCGGAAATCGTGTCATCTGCTGTGACATCGATGAATCAAAAATCAACAGCTTAAAAAGTGGTGTCGTTCCCATTTATGAACCAGGTTTAAAGGAATTGATTGAAAAGAATACAGAAGAAGGAAGACTGTTTTTTACAACGAATATTCCTGCCGCTATTAGGGAATCAGAGATTATCTATATTGCTGTAGGGACACCGATGACACCACAAGGGGAAGCAGATTTAACGTATGTGAAAGCCGTCGCTCAAACGATCGGTGAACACCTGAATGGCTATAAAATCATCGTCAATAAAAGCACAGTGCCCGTTGGAACAGGCCGTCTCGTTCAAGCCATTGTGGAAAAGGCATCGCGCAGCAAATATCCCTTTGACGTCGTATCCAATCCAGAGTTTCTCCGAGAAGGCTCTGCAATTCAAGACACGATGAATATGGAGCGGGCGGTCATTGGTTCAACAAGCACTCATGCTTCCACTACCATCAAAAGGCTGCATGATCCGTTTCAAACAGAGGTTGTGGAGACCAACTTAGAAAGTGCTGAAATGATTAAGTATGCTGCAAATGCCATGCTTGCCACAAAAATCTCTTTCATTAATGACATTGCAAATATTTGCGAAAGGGTAGGCGCTGACGTTGAAAAAGTCAGTGAAGGAGTTGGATTAGACAGCCGCATCGGGCATAAATTTTTAAAAGCAGGCATTGGATTTGGGGGTTCTTGTTTTCCGAAAGACACAATGGCTCTTCTCAAAATTGCCGAAACATCCGGGTATCGGTTCAAGCTGATCGAATCTGTCATTGAAACGAACAACAACCAAAGAGCCCACCTTGTCAGCAAACTGATGAGTGTGTTCGGTGATATTAAAGGAAAAACCATTTCTGTCTTAGGTCTTGCATTCAAACCGAATACGAATGATATGCGTTCCGCACCTGCATTAGATATTATCCCAATGCTGAGAGAGCTAGGTGCTTTTGTAAAAGCCTATGATCCGATTGCTTATATGGAAGCTGAGCGGGAGCTTGGTCCGCAAGCGGTTTTCAGCAATGACCTGTATGAAACAGTAAAAGATACCGATGCCTGTCTCATCCTAACAGAATGGGATGACGTACAGAAGATGGATAAAGACCAGATCAAGCAGTTGCTTCGTTCGCCAATTGTAATTGATGGAAGGAATTTGTTTGATCCAGCAGAAATGAAAGAGAGAGGATTTATTTACCAGTCTATCGGCCGCCCGAGTGTATGGGAAGCAGAATTGGTATCGAAGGCACAATAACAGGGGGAGCTTGGATGAAGAAAGTATTGGTTACTGGGGGAAGCGGGTTTATTGGATCACATACGGTAGAGGCTTTACTAGAAAAAGGCTATGAGCCCATCATTCTTGATAACTTTTCAACTGGATCTCGAGAAAATATTGCCCATCTTTCCGTGCAATGCATAGAGGCAGATGTCACAAAGCCAGCGACGATTGATTTGATCAAACAAATCGCGCCGGATTATATTATTCATCTTGCAGCACAAGTAAGTGTAGCCATTTCCGTTCAGGATTTCGTTTATGACGAAGAGGTCAATATCAAAGGATCTCTGCACGTCATGAAAGCTGCGGCTGAAGCAGGGGTGGAAAAAGTCATCTTTGCCTCATCAGCAGCTGTCTATGGAGACCCGGTGTATCTGCCAGTAGACACCGCTCACCGGCTGAAGCCTGGTTCACCTTATGGCTTAGCAAAACTGACAGTAGAGCGGTATTTAGAAATGGCAAAATCACTTTATGATGTGGACTATTGTATTCTTAGGTACAGCAATGTATATGGTCCGCGCCAAGACGCACTTGGCGAAGGCGGTGTTGTCTCAATTTTCTCTGATAAGTTTGCAAAGGATGAGGCCCCTTTTATCTTTGGAGATGGGGAACAAACAAGAGACTTTATCTATGTGGGTGATCTAGCGGCAGCGAATGTTGCGGCATTAACAGCCCAATCAAACGTTTGTTTAAATATTTCGTGTGGTCATTCCATCACTGTGAATGAACTGTTTCAAACGATGAAACGGGTAACAAGATCACAGCTTGAACCGATTTACAAACCGCAGCGTGCAGGAGATATCGTGCATAGTACATTAGCAAATGAGGAAACGAAACAAGTCTTAGCTTGGGAGCCTGTTGTGAGTTTACAGGAAGGTTTGGCTCGTACCATTTCCTACTATAAACAGGAAGTCAAGGCTTAATCCCTCAAATCGGATGGGTTGCTTAGGAGGAAAATGGGTATGAGCGTGAAACAAACAGCATGGCAAATCATGATCGGATGTATATTATTTGCAGCAGGGGTAGGACTTGTACAAATGGCGTCTGCGCAGCCCATCGGGTTAAAAAAGATCGTCGCTATTCCGGTCCTGCTTTTGATCCTGACGGCTTTTCTCGTGTTAATGAAGCTATACATGAACGGTGAGCAAGTGTTCATGTCAGCCATTTATCTTTTAATTGCAATGACCTTTCTCAACAATGCTTTCTTTTCAATTAGTGCTGGGTTCTTTAGTCTTTTTCTCTACCGTATTATGCTCATTGCTGCCTTTGCATTATTCATATGGCGGATGAGAGATAAGGGGACGTACATATCGCAGTGGCAGCAGATTCGTGTAAAAGGGATTCTTGGTTTTTTCGCTGCATGGTTTCTTTATGGGCTCATCTCACTGCTGTGGGCTCATTCGGTGACAGACGGTCTCAAAAATATGTCCCTGCTTGCGATGGGGGTGGGGTTTGTCTTTCTTGTGGTCATGTACATCCAGCGAATGGATCAAGTGGTCACCTTTTATAGCATTTGGCTCGTCATGACTGTATTTGTCATGGGGATAGGGTTTTATAATCACTTTACTTTGAACCATTTACCGAATACTTCATTATATCTTGGGCCGGCGTATAAACAGCACTATCCTACAGCTGTCTTTTTTAATCAAAATGATTTTGCGACGTTTTTATCGATTAGTTTTTTCTTATATTTAGCGTGTATGCGTCAAATGAAAAATGGTTATATCAAAGCATTTGGATTATTTGGCGCCATCGCAGCACTGTATCTCATTTTGTTAACAGAATCCCGCGCAAGCCTGCTTGGCATATTTGCAGGAGTCGCCATCTATGTGTGGCTGCTCATGCCGCGCTTTCTCAAAAAGTGGTCACTCATCGCAGCAGGCGGACTTGGTGTCATCTGTATCGTTGTTTTTTCAGCCAAGATTTATTCAGTCTTTTATGACTTGTTTCTCGCTTCTCAGGTCGCGCATTCTTTTAGTGAACCACTCCCATCCAACATTGCGAGAGCGAATTTGATCAAAAATGCATGGCATTTCTTTACGGATTCATACGGATTTGGTGTCGGAGCGGGGAATGTGTCTTACTACTTAGCCCACTTTTCAATCTTTGATACAGATCAAGTGGTTGAAGTGCACAATTGGCTGCTGGAAGTGATGACGAACTTTGGATTTGCGGTCATGCTGGGCTATATCTCCGTCTACGCTTATCTCATGTTCACGCTGTATAAACAATATCAATGGGCTGACACAAGATCAGCAAAAATGATCATTGAAGGTTTGTTCGCTGCCATGCTGAGCTTTCTCGTTTCAAGTATCAGTCCTAGTTCTGTCTCGAATTTATATTTCCACTGGGTCTTTTTAGGACTCGTGATCGCAGCGGTGAATATGTTGAAAAACAAACAGCGGTTTAAGACTTGGTAAACCGTGTGTGATGCTGCGCTGGTATGGCTACACTAGTGAAAAAGCAAATACGTCAATGTTGGGAGAATGAACATGTCTGGTTTCATATCTAGAATAGGGAAGCGAATCAAAAAGTATATCGTATGGCTCGTGCTGCTGCCTGTCGTATTAGGCGCTTTTGGATTCTTTTTTGCCAAAGGAACAACGCAGCAGTCTAGTTACACAGCTGCTGTTACTCTCACGCTTGGTAAATATGATGACGGAGTGTATAACAATATAGCTGAAGTGACATCTCTATTAAAAAGCGATGCATTTTTGAATGAAGCACTCAGTGACATCAAAGAAGAAGAAAGGCAGGATGTGAAAAGCCGCCTCATCCTCACCAATCAATCAGATACACAATTACAGCTGTCCTTCACAGATGCTGAGAAGGATCATGCTTTAGCTGTCGTGAAGCAGGTGTCAGATACATTTCTGAAGCAAGACAAAGCATTATTTACAAAAAGGCAGCAGGTGATTGAAAGTAGATTATCTGCTTTAAAAGACGAATCTGTCAGCAACGATTCCAAAGTAGATAAAGAACGATTCCTATATGAATTGGAGTCTACAAAGCTTGGAATGAAGCAGGCGAAGATTGTGGATCCTGCTCAAGTTCTTGATGAAGGCAATAAAGGCATGTCAGCGAAAAAACGTGCACTGCTTGGACTTGTCATTGGCTTTAGTATCTCGCTCATGTTTGTGGTCTTGCCCGAAGTGTTCAAAGAATCTTAATGATGAACTGGAGATGAGTCTTAGGTGAACAATCAACCGTTAGTATCAATCATTACACCGGCCTATAATGCGGAACGTTATTTAACGGATACAGTTCATTCCGTCCTTGCCCAAACTTATTCCAATTGGGAACTGATCATCGCAGATGATTGTTCAACAGATGGAACAAGGAAGCTGCTTGGGGACTTAAGTGAAGCAGACGACAGAATCAACGTCATTTATTTAGAGAAAAATGGGGGAGCCGCCATCGCTAGAAATACAGCCATCAAAAAGGCAAAAGGCCGCTTTATTGCTTTTTTAGACAGCGATGATAAGTGGAAAGAGATGAAGCTCGAAAAGCAGGTAGACTTCATGCTGACAAACGATTATGCCTTTACATTCACGGCATATGATATTATCGCAGAAAATGGAGAACCATTAGAAAAAACCGTCACTGCACCAGCAAGATTAACTTATGATGAAGCTTTGAAAAATACCATTATCGGCTGTTTAACGGTGATGCTTGATGTACAGAAGATCGGACATATAGAAATGCCGAACATCCGCACAAGACAGGATTTAGCAACGTGGCTGTCCATATTAAAAAGAGGATTTACAGCCTATGGTATGAGTGAACCGCTCAGTGAATACCGCATCGTTGGGAACTCGATCTCTAGTAACAAGTGGAAAGCAGCGAAAAAAACGTGGTTCGTCTACAGAGAAATTGAGCAGCTTCATTTTGTCAAAGCATCTTGGTGTTTTATACACTATGCGACAAATGCTGTGAAGAAGCGCTTATAAAACAGAAGGGAAAAAAGGTGATAAAGGTGAAAGCAGACTCGATCATACATGTTATCGTAGCGACGGGAGAATGGGGACAGGACGGCTTGAGGTACAGACGGCATCGACTGGCGGAATTTCTAGCATCTGATCCAGAAACGAAAGAGGTCATCTGGGTATGCCCATCTGCATCCCGTCATAAAGCTCCCTTTCAGCCCATAACCGATCGAATGAAGCAATTGACCATTCCTGATGTGCTTAAGAACAAATTTTTTCGCTTTGGCCGATATCAAGACATGTTCTATATTCATAAATTGTCCCCACTTCTTGAGCATTTACGGCAGGAGGAAAAGAAGGGAATCGCTGTTTGCTTATGGTATACGTTTCCGGGCTTTCCGCTCTTATCTTCTTTATTTGAATGGAAACATATTGTCTATGACTGCAGTGACCTGTGGGGAGAGCCGATAAGCGGCAAAAATAATTTGCTTTCTTATATGAGGCAGCGTGTCATTGTGAAAGCAGAAAATCGAATCATCAAATACGCACACAGCATTACATGCTCTTCTCAATACTTGCACGATCAAATTAAAAAACGTCTCATGGGTGAACCGAAAGATGTCTTTACAGTGGAAAATGGCGTTGAGTACGATGTGTTTGCCAAAAGCAATCTTCCATGTAAGGAGGATGTGCTGGGAGGAAGAGAAGGAACTGTTCTTGGTTTTATTGGAGGCATCAAGCCGAAGCTGGATTTTGACATGATAGCAGAAGCTGCCCGCATGCAGCCTGATTGGACATTTTTATTTGTCGGTCCGGATGGAACAAATGGTGATCCATCTTTTCAGCATGCACTTAAACTGCCAAATGTGATTTGGACAGGTGCTGTTGCACCAGAAGAAGTGCCTGCGTATATGAAGCTGATTGATGTAGGCATGATGCCATACAAACAATCTCCTTACAATCAAGCCGTGTTCCCGCTCAAGCTATATGAATTTTTAGCCGCAGGAATACCGGTTGTCGGTTTAAATCTTCCGTCAACGGAAAGGCTAAAAGAGAATGATGTGTATGAATATTTAGAGGGCGAAGATCCTGCACTCTTCGTAGAAGCCTGCCAAAAAGTGATCAGCAAAAAAGACGATATGGATTATAGACATCTAAGACAAAGCCGTGCGAAGAAAAAAGATTGGCACGCGCTGTTCACAAACATGGTGGAACTAACGAATATTAAAGAAAACGCATAATTCATCAGGGATTGTGCGTTTTTATTTGTTTCTTCTTCACAGGGGAAGCTTGTGATCATCCTCTATTCAATTGTATAATGGAAAGAGCGGCCAATATACAAAATACAGATTTCAATTTAGAAGGAGACTGACCTATGGATTACGAACGCGCCTTATTAGCGTTTTTTGTCTCTCTGGCTACAGTTTTAATTGTGACACCAATCGTCAAAAAGTTTGCAATTAAGATTGGTGCAGTGGACCAGCCGAATAAACGAAAAGTTCATGATAAAGTAATGCCTCGAATGGGCGGTTTGGCAATTTTTATTGGGGTAGCGGCTGGAGCATTAGCAGGCGGGCTGTTTCTACATAATAAAATTACAGCAATTTCAGTTGGTGCCGTACTTATCGTCATTCTAGGTATATTTGATGATAAATATAATTTAAGTGCAAAATTCAAATTTCTCGTACAAGTTCTTGTTGCTTGTCTGATTGTAAGCACAGGCTTAAAAATGGACTTTTTCTCTGTTCCTTTCTTAACAGATCGAATTGAGTTAGGCTGGATGGCATATCCCCTAACCGTGTTATGGATTGTCGGAATCACAAATGCCATTAATTTAATTGACGGCCTTGATGGACTGGCTGCCGGTATTTCTGTCATCGGTTTATCAACCATTGCCGTGATGGCATTTTCAGCTGATAAAATTTTGATTCTTTCTTTATCCCTTGTTGTCATTGGCAGTACCATCGGCTTTCTTTTTTACAACTTTCATCCGGCGAAAATTTTTATGGGTGACACCGGTTCGCTTTTTTTAGGCTATATGATTTCGGTACTGTCACTATTAGGGCTATACAAAAGTGTCACTTTGTTTAGTGTAGTTGTCCCAGTGATCATCTTAGGTGTCCCTATTTTCGATACCACCTTTGCCATCATTAGACGAATATTAAACAAACAGCCAATCTCAGCACCTGACAAATCTCATATTCATCATAGACTGATGGCCTTTGGCTTGTCCCATCGCATGGCTGTCATCGTGATTTATATGATTGGCTTAGTCTTTAGTCTAAGTGCGATTTTGCTGACAAGCGCCACCATTTGGTTATCACTGATTATTATCTTTTTACTGGTCATGTTCATGCAAGTGATTGCAGAAGTCACAGGCTTGGTGAATGAAGAATTTAAACCATTTACGAAATTTTATAAACGAATGGTCAAAAGGCAGTAAAAAACAGCCCGTTCCTAGGAACTGGGCTGTTTTTATTATTGTCCAGGTGTGCTGGTCGATGAGTTAGTTGTATCACTTGACCCTGTTTCACCAGAGGATGGATTGGTTTGTGAATCTGTTTCAGTTGAAGATTCAGTAGGAAGCTTTAAATGCGTCCGTAATTCATTTTGGACGTTAGCTAAATTGGTCGGATCTGGCTCAAAGTAATACGTGCGATTTGGCCCTAAATAAAGGTCTGATCCCTTAATAGAAAGTGTTTCTGTGTCGTCTCCTTTAAATCCGCTGTAGATTTGCTGAAGCGCAAGACCTTCTGTGATACGGAAATTGGTCGTAATGTGATCACTGACCTCTTTAGCGATGTTATCGACGTTCGCAATGTTATTTGGCTTCGCCATTTGATCAATCATTGCACGTAAAATTTGTTTCTGACGATCGTTACGTCCGAAATCACCGCGTGGATCTTGTTTTCTCATCCGTGCGTAAGCAAGTGCTTCTTCCCCGTTTAAATGCATATTGCCTTTTTTGAAGTAAATCTTTTTCGATTTTTTAACATCACTTTTTTCATTGAAGTCAAATGGAACATCGATATCAATTCCGCCGACTTCATCAATGACATCCTTGAATCCGTCGAAATCAACGGTTGCATACTTATCAATCGGAATATGCAAGAATTGTTCGACAGTTTCGATCGTTTCGTCTTTACCACCTTTAGCAAATGCTGCATTAATCTTTTCTTTACTTCCTGTTGTATCACTTGCAAGCTGTACGCGTGTGTCACGAGGAATACTAACCATTTTCATCGTTTTGTCTTGAGGGTTAATCGTTGCGACAATGAGTGAATCTGAACGGCCATGATCACCCTTTGTGGCATAATCCTCAATTCCGACAAATAATACAGAGAAAGGTTTTTTCTTAATATCAATGACAGCATCACGAAGATTCGATTTCTCTCCACGGTTTAGTTCATCATATGTTTTGTCAGCAGCTTGAAGAGTATTGACGATTTTATATACTGCGAATCCGCCCATGCAGATGATAAGTAGCAAAAATAAGACCAGAATACGTTTGATAATTCTCTTCTTCTTACTCTTTTTCTTTCGTACACGCACTTTTACTCGTTGTGCCATTCATCTGTCTCCTTTATCGGACCAATGTCCTTTTCTAAATAAATCAATTCGCCTTCTTTTGTAACACTCTTTCCATTTGTCAGCTCAGTCATCCACTCAATGAACTGCTCTGTTTGTGTTTCTTCGACATATGTCTCAAAAATAACATCTTCTGCATAATGGATTTCTTTTAGCTGAAAAGATGAGGCTCTAAGCTCATTCTCTACCTTTCCAAGCCATGTATAATCTATTGTTGTGTGCATTGTACGCATTAAACAGCGCTCTACCATTCCAACATGGTTGATAGCTTCTGATACAGATTTTCCGTAGGCACGAATCAATCCACCGGCACCTAGCTTGATACCGCCGAAATAACGAGTGACCACAACGACTGTATCTTTCAGCTTCCGTTTTTTTAGCACTTCAAGCATTGGGACACCTGCTGTACCACTTGGTTCACCATCATCATTCGCTTTTTGAATGAGGTCATGTTCACCAATGAGATAGGCTGAACAGTTATGTGTAGCATTCCAATGTTGTTTTTTAATGGATTGTATAAATGCTTGTGCTTCTTCTTCTGAGACAGCACGCTGTATATGACAAATAAAACGTGATTTTTCAATGACGATCTCATGCTCGCCACGACTTTTTACTGTAAGATAGCGATTCAGCAAAAGACATACCCTCCTGACAAGCAAATTGTAAGACTAGTGAAAATTTGCATTGGTTTTAGAATTTTACAGCGTATTTTGTTATGATGATAGGAGCGGAAAAAGGGTCGTCATAAAAACTTCAAGATTTATACGCATTCTTTCATTATAATTCGACATAAAATGCAGATCAATGACATTTATAATAAAAAAAGATGACATCACTGTTACGGGAGGGAAAAGCCATGACAACACCCAAAATGGATCCGAAATTATTGGATTCAATCATCATGAAAATGCTAAGTACAGTTGATGGCAGCAAGGACGAAGTATTTAGAATAGGCGAACAGTCCCGTCAACAATATGAAAGCCTAGTAGAAGAGCTGAAGCAAATCAAGCAACAAGTAAACGAAGTAATTGATTTCGGGGATAAGCTGGAAGTCCATACAAGACATGCTAGAAATCGCTTATCTGAGGTCAGCAGAAACTTCAACAAATTCAGCGAAGAAGAAATACGGGAGGCCTACGAAAAAGCACATAACTTGCAGGTGGAACTTACCATGATTCAGCAGCGCGAGAAGCAGCTGAGAGAAAGAAGAGACGATCTGGAAAGACGATTACTAAGCTTGCAAGACGTCATAGAACGCTCTGAAACCCTTGTGAGCCAGATTACAGTTGTTCTCAACTATCTCAACCAGGATTTACGCCAGGTCGGCGTTTTACTTGAAGATGCTCAGGCAAAACAAGATTTTGGGCTCAGAATTATTGAAGCCCAAGAAGAAGAACGCAAAAGAGTGTCTCGGGAAATTCATGACGGCCCTGCTCAAATGCTGGCAAACGTGATGATGCGTTCCGAATTAATTGAACGGATTTTTAGAGACCGCGGTACAGAAGAAGGCTTTAAAGAAATTAGAAGTCTCAGACAAAATGTGCGAAATGCACTGTACGAAGTAAGAAGAATCATTTATGATTTAAGACCGATGGCTTTAGATGATTTGGGACTGATTCCAACACTAAGAAAATACTTAAACACAATTGAAGAATATGATGGGAAAACCAAAATTACGTTCCAATGCCTAGGTGATACAGAAAGCGAAAGAATTGCTTCTCAATTTGAAGTAGCACTGTTTAGACTAGCCCAAGAAGCTGTCACAAATTCATTAAAGCATTCAGAAGCCGAAGAAATCTCTGTCAAAGTAGAAGTAACGAAAGACTTTGTGACCTTAATTATTAAAGACGATGGAAAAGGCTTTGATATGAAAGATGTGAAAACAAACAAAAACAAATCCTTCGGTTTACTTGGCATGAAAGAACGCGTAGACTTACTGGAAGGTAAAATGACCATAGACTCAAAAATAGGTCTAGGGACATTCATCATGATTCGCGTGCCGCTAACATTGCAAAATAAAATTGTAAAATAGAGTCAAAAGACATATTGACCATAAAGTTCAGGTGTAGAACAATAAACATGGGGAGGCGTAGCTTGTGACTAAAGTAAATATTGTAATTATTGATGACCACCAATTATTCCGTGAAGGTGTCAAACGGATTTTAGATTTTGAACCTACTTTTGAAGTAGTTGCAGAAGGAGACGACGGTGACGAAGCTGCACGTATCGTAGAACACTATCATCCGGATGTTGTCATTATGGACATTAATATGCCGAATGTAAATGGTGTTGAAGCTACAAAGCAGCTTGTTGAGCTTTATCCCGAATCAAAAGTCATTATTCTATCTATTCATGATGATGAAAACTATGTAACACATGCATTGAAAACAGGAGCGAGAGGCTACCTGTTAAAAGAAATGGATGCAGACACACTCATCGAAGCAGTGAAAGTTGTAGCTGACGGAGGCTCTTATTTACATCCGAAAGTCACTCATAATTTAGTAAATGAATTCCGACGCCTAGCAACTAGCGGCGTTTCAGCACATCCACAGCACGAGGTATATCCTGAAATTCGCAGACCACTTCATATCTTAACTAGACGTGAATGCGAAGTTCTTCAAATGTTAGCTGACGGAAAGAGCAACAGAGGAATTGGTGAATCGCTCTTTATTAGTGAGAAAACAGTCAAAAACCACGTGAGTAACATTTTGCAAAAAATGAATGTAAACGACCGTACACAAGCTGTTGTTGTAGCAATTAAAAACGGCTGGGTAGAAATGAGATAATGTTCCGGACAAGTACTCCTTTTTCGCCTGTTTTTTGTTCTCTCACATTTTAGCTGGAGGGAAATGATAGACAGGGTAAGGAGTCTTTTTCGGATATAGCGGGCTTGCCTATTGATTAGGCAGGCTTTTTTGATTACTATTATAAATCTAATGAAAAAATGATCATTCTTTTAAAATAAAAAAGAGTAACATAACGAATAAGGAAGGTATTTAAGAATGAAAATAGCCGTTGTAACAGACAGTACTGCTTATCTACCACAAGAGCTACGTGATAAATATAATATTCATATGATCCCCCTCAACGTCATCTTTGGCAGTGAATCATACCGTGAAGAAATAGAAATGGACTGGAAGACATATTATGAAGAAATCAAAAAACACAAAGATCTTCCAACAACCTCTCAGCCTGCTTTTGGTGAATTAATAGCCTTATATGAAAAACTAAGTGAAACATACGACGCCGTGATTAGTATTCACCTTTCAAGTGGAATTAGTGGAACGTATAATAGTGCTGCTTCAGCGAATGATCTAGTTGAAGGGATTGATATTTACCCGTTTGATACAGAAACAAGCTGTATGGCACAAGGTTTTTATGTGTTAGAAGCTGCTGAAAAAATCCAAGAAGGTGCTTCTTTAGAAGAAGTGTTAGCACATCTAAATTACCTGAAAGAAAGTCAGCGGGCGTATTTTATGGTAGATGATTTAACTCATTTGCAAAGAGGCGGCAGATTAAATGGTGCACAGGCTTTTATTGGAAGCCTCTTAAAGGTAAAGCCTATTCTGCATTTTGACAACAAGCTAATTGTCCCTTTTGAGAAGATTCGCACACGTAAAAAAGCCATTTCACGTATTTTTGAATTATTTGATGAAGATGCATCACGTGGTGTTCCGATGAGAGCAACACTGATACATGGTAATAGAGAAGAAGAAGCAGAAGAATTAATTGCGCACTTATCAGAAAAATATCCTCATGTTGAATTTTATAAAAGCTACTTTGGTGCCGTGATCGGCACCCATCTAGGTGAAGGCTCTTTAGCTCTTGGCTGGGTGATTAGATAATTCCTAAAAAACCTCTTTTCTTATGGAAAAGGGGTTTTGTTTTTCTATTTTACCCGTTGGACGAAAGGTCATGTCTTTGCGCATAATAGGCAAACATCAATTGAAAGGTGTTTGGTTAAGTTGAATATGGACAAAGCAATGGAACTAATGCGGCAGCTGCATTCACGCCATTTGCTCACCGCCGAAACAAGGTGCCCACAGTACAAATTGGATTGGCTGGAGGAGAAGGGCTTAGTCAATCGAACACCTGCGATTGAGAGGAAAGCAAATGGTTTTACATGCTGCCGGTGCGGTGTATCACACAAGCGGTACTTTGCTCACTCTCCATGTGAAGTGTGTCAAAAGGATTGTGTGTACTGTAGGTCATGCATCATGATGGGAAAAGCAACTGAATGTGGGTTTCTTTATGAATGGACAGGTCCACAAAAAGTAGAAACATATCGAGCTGAATTAACATGGCAGGGAGAGCTGTCTAAAGGACAAAAAAGAGCGTCAGAAAAAATGATTGAAGCTATCAAAAGCAAATTTGATCTGCTTGTTTGGGCGGTTTGCGGGGCAGGGAAAACGGAGGTGCTTTTTCACGGAATCGAATATGCATTAAATCAAGGAATGAGTGTCTGTATTGCGACCCCTAGAACAGATGTTGTGCTTGAACTCGAACCACGACTTAGAAAAGCATTTCAAGGGATGACAATAGCCGTACTTTATGGAGGCAGTTCTCAAAGGTTTCAGATTGCACCGCTAGTGATCGCCACAACCCATCAGCTGATGAGGTACAAAAATGCATTTGATGTGGTCATTGTAGATGAAGTCGATGCCTTTCCTTATTCAATGGATGAACGTCTCCAATTTGCTGTTCTAAAGGCGATGAGAAAGAACGGAGGGGTTAGGATTTATTTAAGTGCGACACCCTCTAAAAAAATGACGAGAGAGGTTTCTAGTGGAAAACTGGAAGCGATAAAAATTCCTCTGCGTTTTCATAAACAACCATTACCCGTACCGACCTTTCATTGGATTGGACATTGGAAAAAGAAATTAAAAAAGAATCAGCTGCCCCGTAAAGTGATGAATTGGATGCAGAGACATATTGCAAATAAAAGAAGAGTATTACTTTTTGTTCCTTCAATTGCTACCATGAAGAAGGTAACGAAAATTCTTCGAGAACACTCCTTAAACGTGGAGGGAGTGTCTGCCGATGATCCAGATAGGAAACAAAAGGTTCAGCACTTTAGAGATTACGTATACGATGTACTAGTTACAACCACTATTCTAGAAAGAGGCGTAACCATTCCAAATGTTCAAGTGGGGGTATTAGGTTCGGAATCTACTATTTTTACAGAGAGTGCACTTGTTCAGATTTCTGGAAGAGTAGGCAGACACCCGGATTATTGTACAGGAGACGTTTTCCTTTTTCATTTTGGTTTAACGAGAAGTATGAAACAAGCAAAGAAGCATATCGTTAAAATGAATGATACGGCTGCAAATGAGTTTTCTGAAAAACAGTGTGGGTTCAACTAAATCATGGTACATTATATTCACAATACACAAATGGCAGGAGAGACAAAATATGCTACTCAATGCAAAAGAAATACTACTCAAGGAAATTCTCTATCAATATCTCAACCAATTAAACATGATTTGTCATTGTGAAAAGTGTATGGAAGATGTATTAGCAATTTCACTGAATCAAGTGAAACCACAATATATAACAGACATCGATAAAATATCTTACAGTAAATCTGAGATGGTGGATAAACAGAAGAATACTGCTATGCTAGTTATTCTGACAGAAGCAGCTTCCAAGGTCTCCGCATTTCCAAGGTGTGAAAATCGTCTGCTGCTGAACAAGAAAAACAATTGAATTGCCAAATTTGTGAGGGACATTTTGTGCCGGCTTTTACCTGGAAATCATTCCTACTATTAAATGATGATCGTCTTTGTGTAGCATGTAAGAATGACTTAGTAAAGATTGAGCGTCCTATTTGTCCAACGTGTGGAAGGGCGCAGTCAAATGACCAAATGTGCCAGGACTGCGATAGATGGAATGAACGCCCTGATTCTACTAAAGTTCTTGTGAAAAATAGGTCAGTTTATACTTACAATGAGTTGATGAAAGATGTCCTTGCCCGCTTTAAATTTCGGGGTGATACGGCTTTAGTTGAGCTGTTTAAACGAGATGTACAAGCAGCATTTAAACATTCCTTCAGCATAAAAGAACCATTACTGATTCCGATCCCTTTAAGTCATGAAAGACTAAAAGAAAGAGGATTTAATCAGTCCGTCATCATCGCTTCTTTGATAGGTAAGCCAATATTGCAGCCACTCGTGAAAATACATCAAAGTAAGCAGTCCAAAAAAAAGAAAAATGAACGCCTAGATCAAAAAGGATTGTTTCAAATAAAGCATACAGATGTGATTGTTAAAAGGGATATTATATTAGTTGATGATATCTATACAACGGGAGCAACCATTTATGATGCAGCAAGAATTTTAAAAGACGCAGGTGCCAAAAGTGTTTCTTCTTTTACGTTGATACGTAGTTAAAAATCATGATAATTAACCGATAATAAGAAAAGAAAATAACGTAAGGGGTTTTGGTTATGAATCAATTGGCAAACTGTCCACAATGTAATCAGCTATTTTTAAAAACCACCATCCAAACGGTTTGTAACAAATGCTATGAAGAAGAAGAACGTTCTTTTGATATCGTATATAAATTCTTAAGAAAACAAAGTAATAGACAATCAACCATCGCTGAAATAGTAGATGCAACTGAAGTTGATGAAGAATTAATCTTGAAATTTATTCGTTTGAAAAGACTGCAAATTAGTCAATTTCCGAATATTAATTATCCTTGTGAAAGATGTGGCAAAGCGATCAGGAAAAACAAGCTATGCAGCCAATGTGAACAGGATATTCATTCGCAAATCAGCCAAATGAACCAAGAAGAAGAGCGTAAAAGGGAGATTGAATCTAGGAAAAAAGACACCTATTATGCCATTAATCCTAAAAACGACTGATTCCCTAAACTAAGTTGCAGTTTGGTCGATAAAATGGATAGAATCAAGACAGACTGTAACGGAAAGCGAGAGGAATCCCGTGAAAATTAATCGATATGGAACACAACCAGTAAATCCTTACAAGAAAACATATGAGAAACAAACGTTGCAATCGAATCAAGCAAAATCAACTGATAAAGTCGAAATTTCTAAAAAGGCAATCGAAATGCAAAAGGTGCCGAATATTATGAGAGAACGTCAAGATAAAATTGACCAAATTAAAAAAAGCATTGAAGCCGGAACATATCAAGTAGATACAAAAGGCATTGCAGATAAAATGCTGAATTTTTATAAACAACAATAACAAAAGGGAGCAGCGTGAATGTCAGTTAAAATAATTATTGAAGAACTGCATCGTCTCTATGGATTGCATGAACAGCTATTAAAGTTGTCTAAGGATAAAACAGAAATGCTGAAAAGCAATGAGATTGATGCTCTTTCAGAGGTTCTGAATTTAGAGCAAAAGTATATTCAGGCCATTTCTCAATTAGAAGAAAAACGAATTGAAGCGACCGTTCAATTTTTACAAAGTGATCAATCACCAACCATCACTGCATGTATCGAAAAGGCTGAAGGTACAGATCAAGAAGAGCTCATTTCATTATATGAGAAACTAAATGACATCATGGTGGAACTAAAAGATGTAAATGAACTGAACAAGCAGCTTATTCAGCAGTCACTTCAATTTATTTCACTGACATTCGATCTCGTTAACCCCAATAAAGAAAATATGAATTACGGACAAAATGGTCTTGAGAGTTCAAAGCCTAAACAGCAAAGGGCTTTGTTTGATTCAAAGGCGTAAACAAGGAGGATACCAATGGGTTCTACATTCATGGGACTAGAAACGGCAAAAAGAGGAATCACAGCCCAGCGTGCAGGGCTTTATGTCACATCAAACAACGTCTCCAATGCAAATACGGAAGGCTACTCAAGACAAAGAGTGACCTTTAAAGCAGAAAATCCTTATCCAGTCCTTTCTGTTTATGATGGAAAGACGTATGGTCAAATGGGGACAGGTGTACAAGTTGGAACGGTTGAAAGAATTCGAGATAGCTTTTTAGATCTACAATATAGAGATCATAACAACAACTTGTCTTACTACTCAACGAAGTCAGATGCCCTTTCACAGATGGAAGGGGTTATGAATGATTTGACGGATGAAGGCTTGAACAGAGCTTTTGATAACCTATGGAAATCATTACAGGTCTTATCAGAAACAAAAAATGCTGATACAGCTTCTGCACGTACAGTTGTTAAAACAAGTGCACAGGCTCTAGTTGACCAATTCCGTCTGCTCAATTCTTCTTTAACAACGGTACAAAAGAATTTGAAAACGGAACTCGATTCAACAGCCAAAGATGTAAACACTCTATTATCTCAAATAGATGAAGTGAACAAACAGATTGCAGCAGTTGAGCCAAATGGATATCTTCCAAATGATCTTTATGATACACGTGATACTTTGGTAGATCAATTATCCTCACTTGTTGATATTAAGGTCAGCTACAATCCACCTGGCGGTAATGCACTTAAAATTGCTGAAGGAACTGTCAACATCGACATTATCGGTGCAAATGGACAATCTGCTGGAAACATTTTGAATGGTATTACAAATGAAAAGTCTGAACTGCAAATCTCTTACGATAATACTACGGGACTTGTTAACTCACTTCAATTCGGAACAACAACTATTGCAGCGGATCAATTACAAGTAAACGGTAAAGTAAAAGCACTTGTTGAGGCTTATGGCTACATGTCAAACGGTGCTGAAAAAGGCATGTATCCAGATATGCTTGCAGAACTGGATGAAGTAGCACAAGTATTCATGGATACATTTAACGATGTACATAAGCAGGGGTACACGTTAACTGGTGCAAGTGGACAAGACTTTTTTGATATCGAGAATAACAATGAATTAAATAAAGGTTTGGCAGCTCGTATTAAAGTGAGCGATGTCATTTTAGCATCAACAGATAATATCGCAGCATCTCTCAATCAAACACAAGGTGACGGTTCGAATGCTACGAAATTAGCTAATATACAAGACTTAAAGTTACCAATCGGTGGAAATACAACGACAATTCAGGATTATTACCAAAATGTCATTGCTGAGATGGGGGTACAAGGGAAAAAGAACATGACGCTTGAAAGCAGTTCAGCTGCTCTTGTCAATTCAGCCAATGAACGTAGAATGTCGACTAGCGCTGTCTCCATCGATGAAGAAATGACGAATATGATCCAATTCCAGCATGCATATAATGCGGCTGCGAGAATTATGACATTACAAGATGAAGTACTGGATAAGGTAATAAACGGCATGGGTGTCGTAGGAAGGTAGGGATAACGGATGCGAGTCACACAAGGTATGATTTCTCAAAACTCACTTCGAAATATTAGTAAAAGTTACGAAAAACTTTCTAAGATTAATGAGCAGGCACAAACAGGAAGACGTTTCACGAATACGTCTGATGATCCTGTTGCAGCAGTAAAAAGCCTTCAATATAGTACTGCCTTGTTTCGAAATGAACAGTATAAAAATAACTTAAATGAAGCACAAAACTGGATTGATACATCTGAAACAAGTGTCACTGAAATTATTGATATTATGTCAAATATACGAGATAAAGTGCTTGATGCGGCAAACGGAACAAAGCAGCCAGAAGATTTAGCAGCTATCGGAGTGGAAATTGGTCAGATGAAGAATCAAATCATCGATGCAATGAACACTCAAATGCTAGGTAAGTTCGTATTTAATGGGACAAATACAAATGTTAAACCAGTTGTTGAGAATGCAGACGGAACGTATACATTTAACTTCGAAAATTATACAGGTGCGAATGCTGTTCAAGCGAATATTTCTGATGGGATTACTTTAAATGTAAACTCAAATCCAATTTCAGCGTTTGGTGGACAGGCCAACGGTCAAAATGTCATTGAAATGCTGACTGATTTAGAAAATTCATTGAAAAATGGAACATTCGCGAATTCTGATGATGCATTAGGAAGTATCGATCAGTTTAAAGAAGTGATGAGTGCTGAGCGATCTGACCTAGGAGCGCGTTCGAATCGTGTTGACTTAGTAGGAAGTCGTTTAACTTCACAATACCAAGTATTGAAAAATGCTAAATCAGATAATGAAGATGTTGAAAGTGAAAAGGCAATTCTTGATCTTCTTCAACAAGAGACGGTGAATAGAGCTGCTTTAGCGACAACAGCTAAAGTCATTCAGCCATCCCTTGTTGATTTCTTAAGATAATAAAAAGCATCCGTAGGGTGCTTTTTTGCATCATGGAGGTGAATATATGCAAATCCCTAGATTGTTAATGCAGCAAACCTATGCAAAGCTTCAAATGTCGACAACTCCTTCTAGGCAAGAAGTAGAGCAGCCACGAGCGGATCTTGAGATTCAGCAGCCGCGCGCTGTCATGGATATCAAAAGGACACCGTCGAAATTAACCATTGATCAAACCGAGGCATTTGCCGATATGGACATCAAGTCGATTTTTAGACGTTCTGAGGAATGGGCAGCTGAGGGGAAGCGGGCTGTTGGAGAAGGAATGGGCCGAAGAGCGGAAGAAGGAAGTGAACTTATCAAGATCGAGAATGGTGGAAATGCGATTGCTGAATTTGCCAAGATCAACGGCAGTCCTCCAGCAAAACAATTCACCATTGGTGTGATACCTTCATTCTTTAGTGTGAAAATTCACTATCAGCCTTCTGAGCTTCAAATTGATGTGGAGCCGCAAAAAGCTATCATAGAGGCAACACCTCATAAACCAATCGTTAACTACCAGCCAGGTAAGGTCAATATTGATATGTTACAATACCCAGAATTAAAAATAGAAGTTGACGAAACGGGCCAAAATGGTGATAAGGTATAGTTAAGAAAAACGAAAAGGTCGTGAATTATGATCATTCAAACAAAATACCATGGTGAAGTGACAATCAAAGAGGAGCAAATCATCAACTTCTCTAACGGGATACCAGGATTTCTGGATCAAAAACAGTTTGTCATTTTGCCTTTATCAGAAGAATCTCCGTTTTTAGTTCTTCAATCATTGAAAAACGCAGCATTAGGCTTTATCGTCAGCAGTCCGTTTTTATTCTTCAATCAATACGAATTTGATTTAGACGAAACGGTTGTAGACATTCTGGAAGTAGAAGATGCCAATGATGTGGAAGTAATGGTTATTTTAACAATGGAATCATCTATTGAAAAAACAACAGCTAATTTAAGAGCGCCTATTATTGTGAACCGGAAAAACATGAAAGCCAAGCAGGTGATTTTGCATGATTCAGCCTATCATACAAAACATTTGTTAGAGGTGGCATCCTCATGTTAGTGCTGTCTCGTAAATTAAACCAGTCAATTCAAATAGGCGATGATATTGAAGTCAAGATTATTTCAATCGAGGGCGATCAAGTGAAAGTCGGGATTGAGGCTCCTAAGCACATTGATATTCACAGGAAAGAAGTGTACCTGTCTATTCAAGAAGAGAACAATCGTGCTGCGAGCTTATCCTTAGATATCCTCTCTCAATTATCCTCACAAAAAAAGTGAGGATTTTTTTATTGCATTCAGCTGTCCTTCTCCGTGTGAAAGCGTTCCGATACAGATGTTCATGATCTATAGGAAACTTTAACAAATCGGTCCATCTATATTTAATTTGCAAATTCAAAGCCGATATAAAAGATAGATTAAAGCACAGGAGCTGAATAACTATGTCTGTTGGTAAGTTGACATCACTAGAGCCAATTATCGATGCATTTCAAACCCGTGTTTCTAATAACCAGAATGACAATGTAAACTCTGACTCACAAGCAAATGGCAGGGCTGTTTCAAAAGAAGAAATTGAAAAAACGCTTCAAGGCGCAAACAAGCTGATTGAACCTACTCAATTTCATCTTCAATTTGAATTACATGAAAAACTCAATGAATATTATGTCAAAGTCGTAGATAACCAAACAGAAGAAGTTATTAGAGAAATTCCTTCCAAGGAATGGCTTGATTTCTATGCGGCAATGACAGAAATTGTCGGTTTATTTGTAGATAAAAGAATGTAAATGAAGGGAGAACATAAACAATGGTCAATCGTATTACTGGATTTTCAAATGTGTTCGATATTGATGAAATCGTATCAAAGCTGATGAAAACGGAGCAGGCACCACTTGATAAAATGACACGCCAGAAACAAACACTTGAATGGCAAAGAGACAGCTATCGCGAGGTTAACTCGAAAATCAAAGAATTAGATGATTTGATCAACAGTTTAAACTTAACGCGTCCAAGTACATATGGCGCAAAAAAGGTAACAAGCTCTAATGAATCTGCTGTCACAGCAACTGGGTCAACAAATGCGACCTCTGGCTCTATTCATGTCACTCAACTAGCGACAGCTTCTGTCTTCAAATCCTCTGGTACATCTGGATTTACACCAGCAAATGGCACGTTTACGTTTGAAGTGACGACACCAGATTCAACAAAACCGAAAATGGTGACGATCAATACCTCTGATTCCGATACAATCGATGACATCGTGAAAAAGCTGAACAGCGCGCAATTAGGTGTGACGGCTTACAAAGGCCAAATCTCTGATGGCACTAACTACGTGGATACAATTGCTCTTACTTCTCGGACAACTGGTGAGGGTGTCAGTATTAAAGCAGCTGATGGCAATTCAGCTTCATTTTTAACGCAATTAGGCTTCCAAGTAGATGGAGATAACAAATTAGTTGCGACCACTCAAGGACAGAAAGCGCAATACGAGATTAATGGTCTGAAAATGGAAAATAACAACAATACATTCACACAGGCTGATATTACGTACGAACTTAAAGGAACAACGGATCAGCCTGTCAGCTTAAACGTTTCAACAGATGTGGATGCAATCTATGACAAAATTAAACAATTTGTTGATAAATACAATGAGCTCGTTGAGCAGATTAATGGTAAAGTCAATGAAAAGAAAAACAGAGACTATCAACCATTAACGGCTGAAGAGAAAAAAGGGATGTCTGAAAAAGAAATAGAGCTATGGGAAACGACTGCGAAGTCTGGCTTGCTGAGAAGTGATTCCATTTTACGATCTGGTGCCTCTAAAATAAGAAGTGATTTGTATGCTAATATTACGACAAGTGATGCGAATAAAATCCAACTCACACAAATCGGTATTGAGACATCATCCAAGTATAAAGATGGCGGAAAGCTGGAATTTAGTAAAGATATAAATGGAGTAGAGAAATTAAGAAAAGCCATTGAAGAAGACCCGGAGAAAGTCAGACAAATGTTTATCTCGGGTAGTTTAAATGTGGATTCAAAAGATAAAGACAAAGCACAGCAGCAATATCAAGAACAAGGAATCATTTATCGTGTCAAAAATTCCTTAACTGCCTTCACGAAGAGCATTCAAACAAAGGCGGGAAGCACAACAATGGAATTAAAGGAATACGGACTTGGTAAGGACCTTGATTCTTTGACAAAACGAATGAGTACATTCCAAGATCGTTTAAAAATGGTTGAAGCCCGTTACTACAAAAAGTTTAACGCCATGGATAGTGCAATTCAAAAGCTAAACAACCAATCTGGCTACCTTTCTCAACTGCTTGGACAATAATTGGAGGTTTATAACATATGGCAATACAGAACCCTTATGCCGCCTATCAGAAAAATTCTATTGAGACCGCAACACCTGCCGAGTTGACGCTTATGCTTTATGAAGGCTGCTTAAAGTTCATCAGAATAGCGAAGCATGCCATTCAAAAAGAGGATGCAGAAACGAGAAACTTGAACCTGAAAAAGGCTCAAAACATCATTCAAGAATTAAATGTCACCTTAAATCGTTCCTATGACGTATCAAAGAGTATGGCAAGTATGTATGATTACATTTATCGCAGACTGATAGAAGCTAATCTTCAAAATGACGAAGAGATATTGAATGAAGTAGAAGAGTACGTAACTGATTTCCGTGATGCGTGGAAGGAAGTCATTCAAACCGATCGAAAAGGCCGTCACCACTCTATCGGGGGCTCTCTATGAGTATTGTGGACCAGCTGCGTGATCAAACATTAAAAATGGCAGCAGAAATAGCGGAAAATCCACAAAGTGAGACACTGGTTGAAGACTTTGATGCCTTTTTAATTGAGAGAGACGAATTAATGAGAGATATAAAGCATGAATTGACGGATCAAGAAAAAGAGAAAATCCGAGAAATCATACAAACAGATCAACAGATGGCGAAGCAATTAACGGTTATCCAAAATGGGATAAAAGCAGATATTCAAGCCATTCAAAAAAAGAAAACAAAACAGCTGAATTATCAAAATCCATACCAGCCCATAACAAGTGACGGCGTATATTACGATAAACGGAAATAAATAGGTGAGACCTGTGGCGTATCGTTCAAATGACTATATTTTATTAACCACATATTATGAACTTCTATACACGATAGAAGAGAGTCTAAAATATTTAGATGAAATTGAGAAGGATTTTGACAAAACAGAAGGGGATCGGATCTTTAATGATCTGATCCATGCCTTCTTTCATTTAGACACAACACACCCCCTTCTGCTTTCAATTATTGAAAATGAACACTTTGCCAAAACGATTCGTTCGTTTGATCAAATATTTTTAAGTTTTGATATACTAGCTTTCTATACATTCCCTTCAAATCACTTCCAATCATTCCTGAAATCATATTTTATACCTGAATATAGAAAGTGGATGGATGAAATACATGCCTGTATGAGGCCGTATGTCATTCATTAATTTTTGTCCAATTCAGACCATTCGGAGGAAATTATGAGACTAAAAAATCAATTTTTATTTGGGCTTATTGTCATATGTGTATTGTTTGTCAGTATGTTAGGATTCTCAAGCTTTCTCTATTACAAAACAGATCAATCCTATAAAGCGTTATTAAGCAAGGAAGTGAAGCTTTATCAGACCTCGCTGGAATTAGAGGCGCTTCTGCAAAAGCAGGAAGCACAGATCAAAACATATGTCGTCGTCCAAGATGCTGAAAATTTGCAGAAAATTGAGCAAACATATGAAGATATTAATAAGAAAACAACAGAAGCTTCAAAATTAAGTACGGTCAAACAAGCAAAAAATCTATTAGATCAAATCTCAGAAAAAAATTATCTCTACTACACCTCAACGAATCGATTATTTAATTCATTAAATATGCAAAATCAAAAAGAATTCAACACCCGCCTCACTCAAGAATTACAACCTATCGAACAAGAAATACATACCTTTACAAAAGAATTCGCTCAAAACCAGCTAAAACAACGTGATCAAAAAATCAATCAGCTCAATCAAGATAGTAATCAATTATTGCTTACACTCATTTTGGTCAGTGCAGCGATTATTGTTGGCTTTCTGGTGATTGGTGTCAGATTCGTTCATCGCATGACAAAACCAATTGTTTCTGTCACAAATGCCGCAAGAAGGATGGCAGATGGTGACCTGACCCTTGAAGAGATTGAAGTGACCTCTAAAAATGAGATTGGTCAGCTCGGCACAGCCTTTAATCAAATGACGGCTCATTTGCGTCAGCTTATTTTGCAGGTGCAAAGCGGATCAAGACAGCTTGCTGATTCTGCTGCTCAATTTGAGGAAACCATCAGTCAAACGATATCGGCTAGTGAGCAGACATCTAGCTCGATCGAACAGGTCAGTGAAGCTTCACGTGAACAATCAGATGCGGTCGGAAAAGTCGCCTCTGCCATTCAAGAAGTATCTACTGGCATGCAAAACGCAGCTGTACACACGTCCGATGTTTCGGGTCACTCAATTTCAGTGACTGAAAAGGCTGAAGAGGGTGCCGCTCTTATTCAACAATTTGTGAAACAAATGAGTTCTATTAAAGAGTCTGTGAATGAACACCATTCCACAATGGCCAATGTACAAGCGCAGTTTACAGGCATTCAAGGTCTGTTAGGTCATATCCATGCCATTGCTGACCAGACGAATTTACTTGCTTTAAACGCAGCCATAGAAGCAGCAAGAGCGGGAGAACATGGAAGAGGTTTTGCAGTTGTAGCAGATGAAGTGAGGAAGCTGGCAGAAGAATCTAGTCAGCTGACAGATCAAATTAGTCAATTACTCGAGAACGTGAACAAAGATACAGAAAGGTCATCGCAATCGATGACGAAGGTTGAGCGGGATGTAGCAGAGGGTGTAAAAGTATCACAATTATCTGAACAGAGCTTCCATGAAATCTTGGAATCTATTCGTGATATTTCAATGAAAGCCGAAGAACTGTCAGCCACTGCAGAACAGATTTCTGCTAGTACAGAGGAAATTTCTCAAACGGTTGGTGTCATTGAAGAAGGTGCGAAACGAAACTCAGAAGAAACAGAGTATATGTCTGCTGCTGTTGAAGAATCATTAGCGGCAAATGAAGAAATGAAAGCCGCTGCGGAGGATTTAAAATCCTTGTCTCAATCGCTGAAAACATCGATATCATCTTTTACCATTTAATGTGCGCTGGTCTTTTTCAAGAATCAGCCGAATATATATTCATCACCTATCAAGAAACAGTTGAAGCACCGCAAAATTCGACAAATTTCAATAAATATTCACATTTTTTTTACGTTTGAGCAGGAGAAAAGGAGGGAAAAGTAGAAATAGGTTTACATATCCTTAATTTTAAAGGAGGCGTTCTTTACATGAATTACAATGTCAGAGGAGAAAACATCGACGTAACACCTGCACTAAGAGATCATGTCGAGAAAAAAATTGGAAAGCTGGAGCGTTATTTTGAGACAGATGTTGATGCTTCAGTCAACGTGAACTTGAAGTTTTACAACGATCAAGAATCTAAAGTTGAGGTTACCATTCCAATGACTGATCTAGCACTTCGAGCTGAGGTGCATAATGAGGATATGTACAATGCAGTAGACCTAGCAGCCAGTAAATTAGAACGTCAAATTAGAAAGCACAAAACAAAAGTAAACCGTAAATTCCGCGAGCAAGGTGCCAAAAAGCACTTATTTGCTGGAGGAAATGGTACGGCTGAAGTAGCAGTTCAAGATGACGAAGAGATTGATGAAACAGAAATCGTCAGACAAAAACGTTTCAACTTAAAGCCGATGGATAGCGAAGAGGCCATTCTCCAAATGAACATGTTAGGTCATAGTTTCTTCGTTTTCACAAATGCTGAGACAAATTTGACCAATGTGGTTTATCGCCGAAATGACGGTAAATATGGACTCATTGAGCCAAACGCTTAAATATCAGTAGATGCTGATTCAAAAACAACCTAAATAAAGTAAACCCGTTCCTTTCATAAGGGGCGGGTTTTTTGTGCGAAATTATGGCAAATTCTTTGGAAATGAAAGAAGGTATGGTATGATAAATGCAGGTAAATATGGACCTGTCAAACTTTTGGACATGCCGAAAAATTGCATGAAATAGAGGAGCGTTATTATATGCTTGGAATCTTAAACAAAGTGTTTGATCCTACGAAACGTACGATCAGCCGATATGAAAAAAAGGCAAATGAAATCGAAGCTCTCGCTCAAGATTTTGAAAAATTATCTGACGAGGCTTTACGAAATAAAACGATTGAATTTAAAGAAAAACTTGAAAAAGGACAATCCGTGGATGACCTGTTGGTTGAAGCATTTGCTACGGTTCGCGAGGCTTCCCGCCGCGTAACAGGAATGTTCCCATTTAAGGTGCAGCTTATGGGGGGGATCGCACTTCACGAAGGCAACATCGCTGAAATGAAAACAGGTGAAGGGAAAACATTGACATCCACAATGCCTGTTTACTTAAATGCTCTTTCTGGAAAAGGCGTCCACATCGTGACAGTCAACGAATATTTGGCAAGCCGTGATGCGCAGGAAATGGGCAAAATTTTTGAATTCCTTGGTTTAACGGTCGGCTTAAACTTAAACAGCTTAGACAAAGATGAAAAAAGAGAAGCGTACGCCGCTGATATCACGTATTCAACAAACAATGAACTCGGCTTTGACTATTTACGAGATAACATGGTGCTTTATAAAGAGCAGATGGTTCAGAGACCACTTCATTATGCTGTGATCGATGAGGTTGACTCCATTTTAATTGATGAAGCGAGAACACCTCTTATTATTTCTGGACAAGCTGCGAAATCAACAAAGCTTTACGTACAAGCCAATGCATTTGTCCGCACATTAAAAATCGAAGATGATTTCACGTATGATATTAAAACAAAAAGTGTGCAGCTGACTGAAAGCGGAATGACGAAGGCGGAAAAAGCATTTGGCATCGAGAACCTGTTTGATGTTAAACATGTCGCGCTGAACCATCACATCGCTCAGGCACTGAAAGCACATGTTGCGATGCAAAAAGACGTGGATTATGTGGTAGAAGAAGGCCAAGTAGTCATCGTAGACTCCTTCACAGGACGTTTAATGAAAGGACGCCGTTATAGTGAAGGTCTGCATCAAGCCATCGAAGCAAAAGAAGGTCTTGAAGTGCAGAACGAAAGCATGACACTAGCAACAATTACGTTCCAGAACTACTTCCGTATGTATGAAAAGTTATCTGGTATGACTGGTACAGCAAAAACGGAAGAAGAAGAATTCCGTAACATTTACAACATGCAGGTTGTGTCAATCCCGACCAATCAACCAGTAGTTCGTGATGACAGACCTGATTTAATTTACCGCACAATGGATGGTAAATTTAAAGCAGTGGCTGAAGATGTTGCGCAGCGCTATATGACAGGACAGCCAGTTCTTGTCGGAACAGTAGCAGTTGAGACATCTGAGCTTATTTCTAAGCTGCTTAAAAATAAAGGCATTCCTCATCAAGTGTTAAACGCGAAAAACCATGAGCGTGAAGCACAAATTATTGAAGAGGCTGGTCAAAAAGGTGCTGTGACCATTGCGACAAACATGGCAGGACGTGGTACTGACATCAAGCTTGGAGAAGGTGTAAAAGAACTTGGAGGTCTGGCTGTTATCGGGACAGAGCGTCATGAATCCCGTCGTATTGATAACCAGCTTCGCGGACGTTCTGGACGTCAAGGAGACCCAGGGATTACCCAATTCTATCTATCCATGGAAGATGAATTGATGCGCCGATTTGGTGCAGAGCGAACGATGGCGATGCTTGACCGCTTTGGCATGGATGACTCTACACCAATCCAAAGTAAAATGGTGTCTAAAGCCGTTGAATCATCTCAAAAACGTGTAGAGGGGAACAACTTTGATTCCCGTAAGCAGCTTCTGCAATATGACGATGTGCTTCGTCAACAGCGTGAAGTGATCTACAAACAGCGTTTTGAAGTCATCGATTCCGACAACTTAAAATCAATTGTCATCAATATGATCCAATCTTCAATTGAGCGTGCTGTGGGATCTTATACGCCAAAAGAAGAGCTGCCTGAAGAATGGAAACTAGATGGTCTTGTTGAATTAATCAACACGAACTATTTAGACGAAGGTGCCATCACGGTCAAAGATATCTTCGGTAAAGAAGCAGATGAAATCACAACTTTCATCATGGATCGTATTAAAGAAAAATACGATGCAAAAGAAGAAACATTTGGCGAAGAACAAATGCGTGAATTTGAAAAAGTCATCGTTCTTCGTGCGGTGGATTCGAAGTGGATGGACCATATCGATGCAATGGATCAGCTGCGTCAGGGTATTCATTTACGTGCGTATGCACAAACGAATCCGCTACGTGAATACCAAATGGAAGGATTTGCGATGTTTGAGCATATGGTTGCTTCAATTGAAGATGATGTGGCCAAGTATGTCTTGAAATCAGAAATCCAAAACAACCTAGAACGTGAAGAAGTGGTTCAAGGTCAAACAACGGCTCATCAGCCACAAGAGGGCGATGAGGAGAAGACAGTGAAGAAAAAGCCGGTACGTAAAGTCGTAGACATTGGACGAAACTCTCCATGTCACTGCGGAAGCGGCAAGAAATATAAAAATTGTCATGGGAAGACAGAATAAGTAATGGAAAGAGGTGAAAACCTCTTTCTATTCATGTCAGCCCCCATACATCTATGAGGTGAAGGATATGGAATTAGTAGAAATTAGACAAGAGCTTGAAAATATGGCTAGCAGACTAGCTGATTTTAGGGGGTCTCTTTGACTTAGAAACAAAAGAAGCCAAAATCGCAGAGCTTGAAGCGACGATGTCAGAGGCTGATTTTTGGAATGATCAGCAAAAGGCTCAAGGCGTTATCAATGAAGCCAATGCACTGAAGGATTCTGTGAATTCCTATCATGAGCTCAGTGAATCGCATGAAGAGCTGCAAATGACGCATGACTTATTAAAGGAAGATTATGACGAAGAGCTTCATGCAGAGCTTGAAAAAGAGCTGAAGAACTTAACGAAGCAATTTAACGAATTTGAGCTGCAGCTTCTCTTAAGCGAACCTTATGATAAAAACAATGCCATTCTGGAGCTTCACCCAGGTGCAGGCGGTACCGAATCACAGGACTGGGGTTCTATGCTTCTGAGAATGTACACTCGCTGGGCAGAGCGCAGAGGCTTTAAGGTCGAAACGCTTGATTACCTTCCAGGTGATGAGGCAGGAATTAAGTCGGTGACATTGCTGATCAAAGGGCATAATGCGTACGGTTATTTAAAAGCAGAAAAAGGTGTCCATCGTTTGGTCCGTATTTCTCCTTTTGATTCATCTGGCCGTAGACATACATCCTTCGTTTCATGTGATGTTATGCCGGAATTCAATGAAGAAATTGATATTGATATTCGCACAGAGGATATCAAGGTAGATACGTATCGTGCAAGCGGTGCAGGCGGACAGCACGTTAATACGACGGACTCTGCTGTTCGTATTACACACATTCCAACCAATGTCGTCGTGACGTGCCAAACAGAAAGATCACAAATCAAAAACAGAGAACGTGCGATGAAAATGTTGAAATCGAAACTTTATCAAAAACGGATCGAAGAACAGCAGGCAGAATTGGATGAAATCAGAGGAGAGCAGAAAGAAATTGGCTGGGGCAGCCAGATTCGCTCTTATGTATTCCACCCTTATTCTCTTGTGAAAGACCATCGAACCAATACGGAGATGGGAAATGTTCAAGCGGTGATGGATGGAGATTTAGATTCATTTATCGATGCATACCTACGTTCGAAATTATCATAAAAACTCGGCTTCTTGCCGGGTTTTTTTAATTGTGAGAAAATATAATGAATATAAAGGAATACTTACGACATACTGATTCTATATCCTTTGTATGATGAAATTAGCAAATAAAGGGGGAAATATTTTGGGATTAACACCATTGCAAGAAACGTGGGATTTAGATGCCTTTTTTAAAGGAGGCAGTTCTTCACCAGAATTTAAGACATACCTGCAAACCATTCAGCAGCTATTAGATGAATTACGACAAAAGGTGGATGCCTTTTCAAAAGAAGATACACACATTGAAAGCAAATTAACGTCTGTCCTTGACACGTATGAAACTACATATAAAAAATTGTCTCAAGCAGGTTCATTTGTATCCTGCCTCCAAGCTCAAAATACGAAGGATATGAAAGCAGGCAGCCTTCGAGGTACGATTGCCAAGCTAGAAGCGGATTTAGGAACCATCCTTGCACTGTTTGATCAAGCGCTTGCTGCTATTCCTGCAAACAAGTGGGAAGAACTGATGAATTCAGCAGTCTTTTCAGATGTCCGCTACATATTAAATGAGCGAAGAGACCGTGTGAAGGATCAATTACCTGTTGAACAAGAAACACTGATCCAAAAGCTGGCTGTAGATGGGTACCATGCGTGGGATGAGCTTTATTCCAGCTTAGTGAATAAAATTACCATTCCGTTTGAACAGCATGGTGAAACGCAGATGATCTCTGTAGGCCAAGCGGAAAATGCTATGGATGATTCAGATCGTGAAATCAGAAAAGCCGTTTACCACAACCTAGAGCATGCATGGACGCAGGATGAACATTTATTTGCAAGTACGCTCAACCACCTTGCTGGTTTTCGTTTGCAAGTGTATGAAGCAAGAGGCTGGGATCACATTTTAAAAGAGCCGCTTGAAATTTGTCGTATGAAACAAGAAACCCTTGATACAATGTGGTCTGTGATTGATGAACATAAGCAGCCATTCATTGATTATTTACATCGAAAAGCTGAGATGCTTGGAGTGGATAAGCTGAGCTGGTTTGATGTTGGGGCTCCTATCGGCAGTGAGACCAAAATCTATCCTTATCAAGAAGCAGCTGCTTTTATTGTGAAACACTTCGCTGGATTTGGAGAAGAGCTCGCTGCTTTTACAGAAAAAGCCTTTAACGAACGCTGGGTAGAAGCTGAGGACCGTCCAAACAAGCGGGTAGGCGGCTTTTGTACAAATTTCCCTGACAGCGGAGAATCACGCATTTTTATGACCTTCTCAGGAAGTCCATCCAATGTGGCGACACTAGCGCATGAGCTTGGTCATTCATTCCATCAGGACGTGATGCAGGATGTTCGCATTCTGAATCGCAAATACGCAATGAATGTAGCTGAAACAGCGTCTACCTTCGCAGAAATGATTGTAGCTGATGCTTCATTAAAAGAAGCGGCATATGAAGAGGAGCGTCTCAGCTTGTTAGAGGATAAGCTGCAGCGCAGTGTAGCATTCTTCATGAACATTCAATCTCGTTTCTTATTTGAACAGCGATTTTATGAAGAGCGTAAACAAGGAGAAGTGCCGGCTGACCGATTGAATGAATTGATGGTCGAAGCGCAGAAGGAAGCGTTTGGTGACTCATTAGATGAATACCATCCTCATTTCTGGGCGTCTAAGCTGCATTTCCATATCACGAATGTTCCATTTTATAATTTCCCATACACCTTTGGATACATGTTCTCGTTAGGAATTTATGCAAAAGCATTGCAGGCTGGTACATCGTTTGAAGAGAAATACATTGCATTATTAAAAGATACTGCTTCAATGACAGTGGAAGATTTAGCTAAAAAGCATCTAGGCGTTGACCTTACCCAAAAAGCATTTTGGGAAGAAGCCATTCGTTTGGCTGTAGCAGATGCTGAAGAATTTTTAGAAGTGACGAAAAAATAAAAATGAAAAGCTCCCGTTATGGGAGCTTTTTTGCTGGCTTCAGCCAATCCAGCATTGTCTGAATGAGATCATTTTGCTGCGACAGGGCTGGAATGTCCGCCGGCTGATCCCCTTTTTGTTTGCCATACATGCCAAATTGCGCATGATTCCCGCCTTTTATTTCATGATAAACGGTTTGAGACGGCAGATTTGCTTTCGATTTCTTGATTTTCTCTTGTGTTGCCAGCCCATCCTTTTCACCTGAAATAGAGAGGACTTTTAGTGACGATTGTTTCAGGTCATCTGATGCTGGATAAGATGCTAGGAAAAAGAGTCCATCTAGCTTGCTCTGATTTTTTTCTGCAAACATAGCGGCAGCTGCTCCGCCAAGTGAATGTCCGCCAATATACCAGTGTTTGATCGTTTGATGATCTTTGATGATGTCCTGCGCTTTGTTTGAATTGAAGATCGCAAAGGAAAATGGCATGTCAGGGATAAAGACAGAGTAGCCTTTTTTCATCAGCGTATCCCCAATATAGGCATACGCAAGTGGTTCCACCTTTGCCCCAGGATAGAGAATGATGCCAGTATCACTTTTTGATGCTTTAAAAGTATAAACATCGTTTTTATGTTCCACTTGCTCCATGTTCACCTGTTTTTTTAATGCTTCTGATGGTCCGTATGTAAAGCGGCTCCATATATAGAAAGCACCAAAAGCTAAGATGATCAGTGCAAGTAATGTCATACCTGTTATCTTCAGTATTTTCTTCATCGCATGCCCCTTCTTTCTCATGTACATATTAAATATACCATCATTTACTCCTATGCCAACCGGCAAGTACGCTGATCCGTCTGTGTGATAAAGTATTAATCCATTAGCACTGCATTTGGCTGTTATTTACAATCGTTTTAAGAGGGCTTAAAATAGGTGTGCATTCAGAAGTAACGGAGGAAGAAAGACATGAAGCAGGGACATTCACAATTTTGGATCGAAGTGAAAAATTATTTGTTCATTTTAATCGGATCTGCCATTGTGGCGATTGGATTTAATACGTTATTATTGCCGAATCAGATTGCAGCAGGCGGTGTGAGCGGAATTAGTACCATTATGCAGTCATTCGGCTTTGAAGCAGCGTATGTGCAATGGGGGCTCAATATTCCGTTGTTTATTGCTGGCTTTTATTTATTAGGCGGTACATTTGGAGTGAAAACACTCGTCGGCTCGATTTTTTTACCTTTCATGGTGTTTGTCACAAGACATATTGCACCTGTCACACATGAAGCGCTGCTGGCAGCTATTTTTGGCGGTGTGGTCATTGGAATCGGTATAGGGCTCGTGTTCCTTGGGAATGGATCAACAGGTGGAACGGCACTCGCTGCCAAAATCATCAATAAGTACACCGGACTCACGCTAGGCACATGCTTAGCGATGATGGATGGTTTGATTGTTCTGGCTGCAATGACAGTCTTTGGAATCGAAGAGGGGCTGTACGCGGTTATTGGTGTGTTTATTTCGAGTAAAACGATTGATGTGGTACAGGCTGGCTTCAGTCATTCGAAAATGGCGATGATCATTACAGGGCATGAAGATGAGGTCAGACAGGCGGTTTTTGATCAAATTGACCGCGGTGTGACGAAGATCTCAGCAGTCGGAGGATATACCGATCATGACCGCCCAATTTTGATGTGTGTCGTTGGGCAGTCACAATTCACAAAGTTGAAACAAGTGGTGAAAGCAATCGATGCATCAGCATTTGTCATTGTAATGGATGCAAAAGAGGTGCTTGGTGAGGGTTTTAAAAGGGCATAAACAAGGATATAATAGCGTTGACCAAATGATTGTAAGGGAGGGAAATAGATGAAAAAAAGCGGATTAACGATGCTATTTGCATCAATGCTTCTTGTTCTGGCGGCTTGTGGAGGAAATTCAAGCAGCAGCGAAAAAGAAGGCAGCAAAAGTGCTTCATCTGTGAGCAGTGGTGAGGAGATCTATCAGCAAAACTGTATTGGCTGTCATGGGAAAGACCTATCTGGCGGAGGCGGACCAAGCCTGAAAGAAGTAGGGAAGAAATATAATGAAAGCCAAATCGCAGATATTGCGCAAAACGGTAAAGGCTCTATGCCAAGCGGAATGGTAGATGAGAAGCAAGCAAAAGAAGTAGCAAAATGGCTTGCAGAGAAAAAATAAAACCTTTGTCTAATCGACAAGGTTTTTTTGTTTTTTATATGTAGAAAAAGACTTTTGGATAGTATGAAAACGCATTATATTAAATTTTTATTTAAAAAATAAGGGTATAAAGGCATGTTTTTCGGTTTTGATTGTTCTATTTACCTTTTATTTATAAGTTTTGAAATATAAATGTAATACCATTGCGTCGATTCATGACGTATAATTGGAGTTGTTGAAAATGAGACGATTCAATTTTTTCATCTTTTTGGATGAAAAGGACATAAATTGCTAGTAAGTATCGAAGGGTATGTGCGTAACCATACATAACGTTTTTTGACGAGAAGTGTCAAAACATCATGATAAGCTGTTAGTCAGCGAATAAGAAAAGATTAGGTGATTACATGATTCAAATGAAGGAAGTCTACAAGATCTATCCTAATGGCGTAAAGGCGATCAATGGAATCAATGTCTCTATCCATCCAGGAGAGTTTGTGTATGTTGTTGGTCCCAGTGGTGCTGGTAAATCCACTTTCATCAAAATGATGTATCGTGAAGAGAAGCCAACCAAAGGGCAAATCTTAATTAATAACAAAGATTTAGGTTCAATGAAGGAAAAAGAAATTCCTTACGTAAGAAGAGAAATTGGCGTAGTATTCCAAGATTTCAAGCTGCTTCCAACTCTTACAGTGTTTGAGAACGTTGCATTTGCTCTTGAAGTGATTGGTGAACAGCCTCATATCATTAAGAAAAAAGTGCTTGACGTTCTCGATCTAGTCCAGCTAAAGCACAGAGCGCGCCAATTTCCTGACCAGCTGTCCGGCGGTGAACAGCAGCGGGTATCTATCGCTCGGTCGATCGTCAATAGCCCTGAGGTCGTCATTGCAGATGAGCCGACAGGAAACCTTGATCCAGACACTTCCTGGGAAATCATGAAGACGCTCGAAGAGATTAATAACCGCGGAACAACAGTGGTTATGGCGACACACAACAAAGAAATTGTAAACACCATGAAGAAACGCGTCATCGCAATCGAAGATGGAATGATTGTGCGTGACGAAGCAAGAGGGGAGTACGGAATTTATGATTAAAACTCTCTCGCGGCATTTACGTGAGAGCTTCCGTTCACTAGGAAGAAACACGTGGATGACTTTTGCATCAATTAGTGCGGTTACTGTCACATTGATTTTAGTTGGGGTTTTCCTTGTGATTATGCTCAACTTGAATAACATGGCATCGAACGCTGAAAAAGAAGTAGAAGTAAAAGTATTAATCGAATTAACGGCGAATCAAAAGCAGCAGGATGAATTAAAAGCAGAAATTGAAAAGATTCCTGAAATCAGTAATGTGAAGTACTCATCTAAGGATGACGAACTGAAAGCTTTGATTAAAAGCTTCGGAGAAAATGGACAATCCATGGGACTTGTTGATCAAGAAAATCCATTAAACGATGCGTTCATTGTGAAAACAACAGATCCTCACGATACACCAAAAGTAGCGAAGAAATTAGAAAACCTAAAGGGTACATATAAAGTAACCTATGGGAAAGAAGAGGTCAGCCGACTCTTTAATGTAGTCGGAGTAGCGCGTAATGTCGGCATTGTGCTCATTATTGGGCTGTTATTTACAGCTATGTTCTTAATCTCCAATACGATCAAAATTACGATCTTTGCTAGACGTAAAGAAATTGAGATTATGAAGCTGGTAGGTGCAACGAACTGGTTTATCCGCTGGCCATTCTTCATTGAAGGATTATTGCTTGGTGTATTTGGCTCCATTATACCTATTGCTCTATTGCTTGGCACGTATCAATATGCAGTGGGCTGGGTCGCACCGAGAGTACAGGGCTCATTTATTTCAATGCTTCCATACAACCCATTTGTCTATCAAGTATCACTGATCCTGCTAGTGATCGGTGCAATCATTGGGGTATGGGGAAGCTTAACGTCTATCCGTAAATTCTTAAAAGTATAAATATATTTTGATGGCAGCATTCGAGGATTCTATAGAAGATGTGACCGGTTGATCCGATTCATCCGGTCGGCTCTTCATGTCGACAGTTGTCATGGGAGGGGAATATCGTTTTGAAAAGAAAGCT
The DNA here is from genome assembly GCF_056098985.1 of Bacillus sp. 11B20. NCBI lineage: Bacteria > Bacillati > Bacillota > Bacilli > Caryophanales > Bacillaceae > Bacillus > Bacillus sp. 11B20. The sequence goes on along the minus strand of NZ_JBLZWZ010000009.1, from coordinate 461,002 downwards.
GATGATGGCTGGAATGGCAGCGTTTATTGGAACAACGTGGCTATACATTCCAGGGAACGAGAATCGTGCATTCGCATACGAAGACCTAGATCAAAAACGTCAACAAATCGAAGAGAAAACATCGAAGACTGAATCAAACTTGAAGAAGAAGAAGTCAGAGCTGGCAAAGCTTGAAAAGAAAGAATCAAAGCTCAAGAAAGAAATTGAACAAATTGACCAAAAGGTAAGTACTGCAACTGAAAAAGTCGCTGAAAAAGAGAAAGAAGTTAAAAAAACGAAGCAAGAGATCAAACAGCTGAAAAAAGACATTCAAGTCATCAATGAGCGAATTGAAAAAAGAAAAGCCATTTTCAAAGACCGAATTCGTTCTATGCAAAAAAGCGGCGGTACGATCAACTATTTAGATGTGCTGCTAGGTGCTCGCAGCTTTAGTGATTTTGTCGGTCGTGTTGGGGCTGTCACAACGATTGTCGAAGCAGACAAAGACATGATTACAGAACATGAAAATGATTTAAAGCTGGTGGAGCAAAAAGAAGCAGAGCTAAATAATCAGCTAAGTGGACTTGAAACATCTCTGAAAGAGTTAGAAGCACTGAAAAAAGATTTATCTAAGAAGCACAAAGAAAAAGAACACATTTTAGGTGATGTGACAGATAAAAAAAATCATGCACATGATGAACTAGGTAAGCTTGAGAATGAACAAGAAATTCTCGCGAACCAAAAAGCGGCTGTGAAGTCTGAGGAAGCACACCGTCAAAAGGAAGAAGCGGCGAAAGCAAAACAAGCAGCTGAAAAAAATGCACCTGCACCTCGTAGCGGCGGATCAGATCAAGTATCTGATACACCAGCAAGCAGCTCAGGCTTTATTAAACCAGCTGCAGGGCGTTTCTCATCTGGCTTTGGCGGACGTTCTGGCGGAAACCACTTCGGATTAGATATTGCAGCAAAAGGCACAGTTCCTGTCTATGCAGCAGCATCTGGAACCGTCACAAACTCAAGCTACTCATCGAGCTACGGAAATGTTGTGTTCATTACGCACAATATCAATGGACAGACATATCAAACTGTATACGCCCACCTGTCTACAAGAAGTGTGTCAACAGGACAGAGAGTTGAACAAGGACAATTCCTTGGCTATATGGGAAATACCGGCCAATCGCATGGTCAGCATCTTCATTTTGAAATTCATAAAGGATTATGGAATGGCGCGAAATCAAATGCAGTCAATCCAGCGCAATATATCCGCTAATCAAAAAGCCGATAACATGACGTTATCGGCTTTTTTTGTATAGATAGAATTAAAATAACAGCAGTAACCCGGCAATAATAGGTGTTAACAGAACAGCTGATTTCAATAAGAGCTTCGGTGCAAGGCGTGTGAATTTCGCGCCTATAAATGCGCCTAAGACGGTTCCAATTAATATTTGGATCAGCAAGATAAAATCAACATAGCCCTCTGAAATATATCCAATTCCACCGCCGATGGAAATCGGAATAATGACAAGCATCGTCGTGCCAACAGCTTGCCGAATCGACAGCTTCAGTAAAATCAAAAGTCCTACTTGAATAAACGGTGCAGACCCGATACCAAACATGCCTGACAGCATTCCAGACACAAGGCCTAAAATAATGCCTCTTGTCATCAGCTGGCGTGAAGAAAGCGGCTGCTGCTCAGCCTCTTCATTAAGAACAAATAGTTTGATCATCATAAAAACAGCGGATAAAAAAAGCATCCCTGCTGTTAAATAGTGCAGACTCTCTTCTGGAATAAAAGGAGCGACCTTAGCCCCGGCAAAAGAAGCAATACAAGCCAGAGCCCCGACAATCAAACCAGATTTCAACTGAATGTTCCCTTCCCTGTAGTGGCTATATGCACCTGATAGTGTCGTAAATGCCATAGCGGCTAATGACGTCCCGAGTGCTGTATGGATAGGGATATCAAAAATTAATGTAAGCAATGCGATGACAAATCCCGCCCCGCCTGCTCCTACAAAACCTAATAAAATTCCTAATAAAAGCATCGTCAAGATAATATACATAGCGAAGACTCCTTCTCAATCATAACAAAATAAAAATTACACCTAATAAAATGATTCGTCAAGCCTTCACGGGAGAATGTCTTTACATGAAATCCCTTCTTCTGGCATATAATAACTCAGGTCATCAGGAAGAGTTGAAGAAGGAGGCCAAATATGAAAAAACAAATCGCATCTATTATGGCAAGTGTCGTTCTCTTAATAAGTGCAGGTGTGATGACGCATAAAGAAGGAACTCATGCGGAGTCACCGCAAGCAGCTGCTGCAATGGCTGGACAAGCTCAATCAAGTGATAAGGCGAAAGAGAATGGGATGGAAAAGATCGAGAAAGCCTATGACCTTATTTCGAATGAATATGTAGAGGAAGTGGATCGGCAAAAGCTACTTGAAGGCGCGATCCAAGGAATGCTTTCGACGTTAAACGATCCATATTCAGTATACATGGACAAGCAAACCGCAAAGCAATTTTCTGATTCGCTTGATTCTTCCTTTGAGGGGATTGGGGCAGAAGTGGGGATGGATGAAGGAAAAATCATTATCGTCTCCGCCTTTAAAAAATCCCCTGCGGCAAAAGCGGGTCTAAAGCCGAAAGATGAAGTCATCAGCATTGACGGTGAACCGATGAAAGAAAAAAGCTTAAACGATGCTGTGCTGAAAATAAGAGGGAAAAAAGGAACTTCTGTCGCCTTAACAATCAAACGAAATGGGATTGAAAAAGAGCTAACGTTCCATATCAAACGAGAGGAAATCCCGCTTGAAACAGTGACTTCCTCTGTAAAAGAGGTCAATGGGCATAAAACAGGCTATATTGCGATCTCCAGCTTCTCTGAAGATACGGCGAAGGATTTCACGTCAAGCCTGAAACAGCTCGAGAAAAAGGGCATAGAAGGCCTTGTACTGGATGTGAGAGGAAACCCTGGCGGCTATCTGCAAAGTGTGGAAGATATTTTGAAGCATTTTATTACGAAAGATCAGCCCTATATTCAAATCGCAGAACGGAATGGCGACCGGAAACGATATTTTTCAAAACTGAAAGAACAAAAACCTTACCCAGTCAATGTCTTAATTGATAAAGGCAGTGCTTCCGCTTCGGAAATACTTGCTGGAGCCATGAAAGAAGCTGGCAAGTATGAAGTCGTCGGTGATGTCTCCTTTGGAAAAGGAACTGTGCAGCAGGCGGTTCCGATGGGAGATGGAAGTAATATTAAATTAACGCTGTATAAATGGCTCACGCCAAAAGGCAATTGGATTCACAAAAAAGGCGTCGTACCGACAATTGCAATTCATCAGCCGGATTACTTTACCGCAGGTCCGCTTCAGCTAAAAGAACCGCTTCAGCTTGATATGAACAATGAAGAAGTGAGACAAGCCCAGACACTGTTAAAGGGATTGTCATTTGACCCTGGCAGAGTAGATGGATACTTTGATGAAGAAACGAAAAAGGCCGTACTTGCCTTCCAAAGCACATACAATCTCGATAAATCAGGTGTCATTGATTTGAAAACAGCGGAAATGATGAACAAAATGGTGGATGAAGTGAAATCATACGAAAAAAATGACCTTCAATTACAGACTGCACTAAAAGCACTATATCTTAAAAAATAAAGAGGCGAATAATAGCCTCTTTTTTTTGGTTCATAAGTGTCATGAACATGTAATAATTTATGATTAAAAATAAATTATATCGAGAAATATATTCATTTATTTTACAAAAAACATAACATTCCTTCGATTTTACCCGATAACATATGTATATAAGAGACTTTCTGTTGATTTAAACATGTCATGAAAATGAAACTTTTGAAAGTTGTATGTTACATAAATAATTCTTACAATAAAAAGTAGCACTCATTTTAAATATTTTATTTTTTGCGGATATTCAGCTTGAGCATTAAGCTGTACCGAGGTTTGCGCTTTTCTTAAAAGAACTAGTAAATGGGGGTACACAATTGAAAAGGGCAAGTATTGTGAGAGAGAAAAAATATTACGAGTTGGTAGAGGAACTTAAGAGTCGTTCGAAAGATGTGACGTTTTCCGCTACAAAGGCATTAAGTCTGCTCATGCTGTTAAGCAGGTACTTGGTCAATTACACAACGGTAGAATCAGTCGACGAAATCGATGAAGACTGTGCTGAGATATACTTCAATTATTTAATGGATAATCATAAGAGACTTGGTATAAACTTAACCGACATCAAGAGGTCGATGCAGCTGCTCGGCGGCATACTAGATGTAGATGTCAATCACTACTTAAAAGATTTTTCACTGTCGAATGTCACACTTTGGATGAATCAGGAGAAATAAACCTGATGTCAAGCATCGATTTATTTGATAGAATAAGAGAAAATGCTTGACTTGGGCGGTGAACGATAATGAGCTCGGAGTGGATGGGAGCCGGATTAAAAGCGGTCGGTCTGTTTTTAATCCATCCTCTTTTTTATTTCATGATATTAATCAGCCTATTGCATGGCTACATCCGCGTAAAGCGGGAGAGAAAAGCGTTTCAAACAAGAATAGAAGATGTATACGATGAACTTAAATTTACATATTCAAAGGGATGGATTCTAGGGATATGCCTATCCGTCATTTCAGTAGGCTTAGGGATTGCCCTCCCCCCTGGATTCATCGTGCTGATTGCAGCGATGACCATCGTTTTCTCTTTATTCTTTAAGGCGAGTGCGCTTTCGTCTGCATACACACTCGGTTTCAGTTTTATTGCGGCACTTGGACTGATGCATTTCCAAGTGAGTCATTCTTGGCTGCCGCAGCTCTCAATGATGAATGCATCAGCCGTTGTCATTCTGCTAGGACTTTTATTAATGACCGAGGGGATCCTAGCCTATCGAACGGCGCATTTACGTACATCGCCTGCTATGGTGATGAGTGCGAGAGGACTTTTAATTGGTCAGCAGCGGGCAAACCGTCTGTGGCTTTTACCGCTTGTTTTGCTGATGCCAGCAGGTGAATTCACTTCTTCTCTGCCATGGTGGCCGGTGCTTCAAGTGCATGATCAAAGCTTTTCATTTATTTTGATTCCTTATATCATCGGATTCGGTCAGAGAATTCAAGGCTCACTGCCAATTGTTAGTATTCAAATTACAGCGCGGCGTATTCTCATGCTCGGACTCGCTGTCGCCTTATTAGGTGCTGCAAGTATTTGGTTTGAACCGATTGCTTGGGGAGCTGTATTGATTGCGGTGATAGGAAGAGCCTTTCTCTCATGGAAGCAGAGGGTCAATGACAATGCTGCCCCGTTCTACTTCTCTAAGCGTAATCAAGGGCTGATGGTGCTAGGAATTATTCCAAATACACCAGCGGCTGATTTAAAGCTTGAGATCGGAGAGGTCATTACAAAAGTGAATGGAATTGAGGTAAAAACCGTTTCGGAATTTTATGAAGCCCTTCAAACCAATCGTGCTCTAACAAAGCTCGAGATCATTGGCTTAAATGGTCAGACAAGATTTGAGAAACGGGCTTCTTATGAAGGGGAGCATCATCAGCTTGGCATCCTGTTTGTAAAGGATGATCCACAGCAAGAACCAACGGCAATTTCATCTTAAAAAAAGCTGCTAGAGATGGCAGCTTTTTTCTTTTGGGCGCGCTTCTTTCCCGTAGGATTCGCCCCATTCACGCATGGCGAAGATGATAGGCTTTAAGGTATTTCCGAGAGAAGTGAGTGAATATTCGACACGAGGGGGGACCTCCTCATAGACTTCTCTATGAACAACGCCGTCTTGTTCAAGCTCACGCAATTGCAGTGTGAGGACACGCTGAGAAATTCTTGGCAGAAGCCGGCGCAATTCATTGTAGCGTTTTGGTCCGCAAGTCAAATGATAAAGGATCACTCCTTTCCATTTCCCTCCGATGACACTTGTCGTCACTGAAACGGGACAGCCATGATTAACAATACTGACTGGATTGGATGGTGCACTCATCTTAAGACTCCTTTCTAAGGCAAATTTGGTGATATACGAACAAGATGGTAACTAACGAACAAAAATGTGCGTACTTGAATCACTCGAAGCTTTTCTTATACCATAGAGATATCACATCACACATTCGGGCTGTTTGTTTTCTTATCATAACAATTTCTATATGTGAATGGAAAGAAATTGGATTGATGAAACACACCCCCTAATTGGATAATAGAAAGGATGAATACAATGCGAGACAAAGAGCAATTAAAAAAAGAAATCATTGAGGCGTATGAGTTCCGCCATGCGACAAAAGAGTTTGATCCAGCGAAAAAAATATCAGAAGATGATTTTGCGTTTATTTTAGAAACAGGAAGACTTTCCCCAAGCTCTGTAGGGTTTGAACCTTGGAAGTTCCTCGTTGTTCAAAATGAAGCATTTAGAGAAAAATTAAAAGAGTATACATGGGGAGCGCAAAAGCAGCTTCCGACTGCGAGCCATTTTGTGATCATCTTGGCAAGAACAGACGCCCGTTATGATTCAGCATATGCAGAATACATCAACAAGCAAATCAAAGGAATGACAGACGAAACGTTCGAGATGGTGAAGGGACGCTACCAAGAATTCCAAGAGAATGATCTTCATTTGTTAGAAAATGAACGTACGCTCTTTGATTGGGCTTCAAAACAAACGTATATTGCCCTTGGAAACATGATGACAGCCGCTGCGCAAATTGGTATTGATTCATGTCCAGTCGAGGGATTCAGCTACGATGAGATTCATCGCATTCTAGATGAAGAAGGGCTGCTTGAGGATGGTCAGTATGATATTTCTGTCATGGCAGCCTTTGGTTATCGTGTGACCGAGCCGAAGCGCGGCAAAACGCGCCGTCCGATGGATGAAGTAGCTGTTTGGATTCGTTAAAAGAGAATGTCTGAAAAAGGATGTTGACAATTGCGTGGTTAGTCAGTATATTTAAAAAATAAAATCTTTGATGAATATACAAATTGACTATAAACGCTTTGACTTGAGAATAGTAGATGAACATCCGTTTTTTAAGAGAGCTGCGGGTTGGTGCAACGCAGTAAAACGAATCATTGAACTCGCTCAAAGAGCGGTAAGACTGAATGAATAGTAAGTCTTTACGTGTGACCTCCGTTAACGGGTTTTAAGTTGGATTCAGCTAGGGTTGAATCAATTAGAGTGGTAACGCGGTTGCAAGGTCAGTCGTCTCTTCAGGAGATGACTGGCCTTTTTATATGCTTTTATCTTATATTTGTCTGAAGATTCAAATTTAAAGGAGCTAAAGAAAATGGAAAAGGAACATGTGCAGTTAAAACGAACAATGACGTCAAGGCATATTATGATGCTCGCACTTGGCGGTGCAATTGGTGCTGGTCTTTTTAAAGGAAGCAGCTCTGCTATTGATATCGCAGGTCCTGCTGTCATTTTGGCATATATGATTGGTGGTCTTATTTTATTATTTATTATGCAAGGACTTGCTGAAATGACGGTTGCACGACCTGGTGCAAGAACATTTCGTGATTTAATTGAACCTGTGTTAGGCAAATATCCGGCCTATTTCTTAGATTGGATATACTGGAAAATGTGGGTGCTGAACATTGCAGCAGAAGCGATCGTATCTGCGATCTTTATTCAGTACTGGTTCCCACAGGTGCCGATTTGGATACTTGTGTTAATCATTTCACTTGTTGTGACATTGATCAATGTTTGTTCCGTTAAAATGTTTGCTGAGACGGAGTACTGGTTAGCTTCTATTAAAATTGCTGTCATTATTTTATTTATTATCATTGGGTTAACCATGCTTTTTGTCTCATTTGGTCAGCATGCAGCACCGGGATTATCCAACTTAACCGGCCATGGAGGATTTTTCCCGAATGGAACGGGCGGCTTAATTGCGGCTATGCTTGTTGTGGTGTATTCATATGGCGGGACGGAAATGATTGGGGTCACATTAGCAGAAACAAAAAACCCTGAAAAAGTCATTCCAAAGGCTATTCAAAGTACATTTGTACGAATCATCGGTTTCTATGTACTGCCGTTCTTCATCATCGTCAGCTTGATTCCTTGGAATCAAGTAAACAATGAGCAAGTGAGTCCATTCGTCACCGTGTTTGCAACAATTGGCGTGCCATACGCAAGTGATATCATGAACGGTATCATTTTACTAGCGATCTTGTCTTCTATGAACTCTGGACTGTACGCATCCTCAAGGGTACTTTATACGCAAGCGATGGATGGACGTGTATGGAAGGGCTTCTCAAAGCTATCAAAACAGCAGGTGCCTGTTAGAGCAATCCTAGTGTGTACATCTACATTGTATGCCGCTGTATTGATTTCTCTTTTTGTAGGAAGTCAAACCTTTAATTATTTAATGGGATCTTTAAGCTATACGGTCTTATTCATCTGGTTTATTATTGCTGTCGGGCATTTAAAATCTCGAAGTGTAGCAGAACCAGGAGGATATCGTGTGAAGCTGTATCCTTTTACAACATGGTTTTCTGTGATTGCGATCATTGCCATTTTCATCGGCGTTGTGTCAACAACTCCAATTGTCCAAACAATGGTCACAATGGGCATTTATCTGATGATTACTCTTTCTTTCTTCATTAACAGAAAGCGGTTTGAAACTGCTGCTTAATACAAAAAGCGTGCGGGACCTTGAAACAGGTCTCACACGCTTTTTTAATGCTGTTTGTATTGCTTGAAATGAACAGGGGGTTGAACAGGATGTGGCTTTGACTGAAGCCCGTAACTCTCTCTTACGATGTAAAGTGGTCGATCTTTTGCCTCGTCGTAGATTCGGCCGATGTATTCCCCAATCATTCCCAGCATAAAGAGGATAATGCCGCTAAAGAACAGCTGTATGACAATTAATGAACTCCATCCTGTAATGGTGCTGTTTGTAAAAAGCTTTAAGTAAAGTACAAGAAACATTGAAATGAATCCGATAGCGGAAAGGGCAATTCCTGCTATACTCGCTAGCTTCAAAGGTTTATAGGAAAAGGAAGTGATTCCATCCATCGAGAGCTTAAGCATCTTTTTGAGCGGATATTTGGTTTCTCCTGCTAGACGTTCATCTCGAACGTACTCTACTGCAATCTGTTTGAAACCTACCCAGCTGACTAGACCGCGAACAAATGGATTTTTTTCTCGTATTTTTCTCATTTCATGGCACACTCTACGATCCATTAACCTGAAGTCACCGGTGTCGATTGGGATATCTACTTCGGTGATCTGACGTAAAACGCGATAGAAAAGGGAAGCGGTTTGCTTTTTGAAAAAAGATTCACCTTTTCGTTTGGTGCGCACGGCGTATACGACTTCATAGCCTTCTTTCCATTTTGCGATCATCTCTAATATCAATTCAGGCGGATCTTGTAGGTCTGCATCTATCACGATGACAGCTTCTCCCTTTGCATAATCCACCCCAGCTGTAATTGCAATTTGGTGTCCGAAGTTACGTGAGAAATCAATGAGTCTTACCTTTGGATCGTTTTGGGAATACCCTTTAATTAGTTCAGCTGTTCGATCCATACTACCGTCATTGACGAAGAGAAGCTCGTATGCTTCTCCCGTCGAATCCATGACTGTTTTCAGTCGCTGATAGGATTCATGGATCACAAGCTCTTCATTATAGACTGGGACTACAATAGAATATTGTATGTTCTTTTCCATCAGTCATCGTTCCTCCCTTTTAATAGATGAATTAATCAACGGATAGTTCATAAAGAGTGCCGCTCTCCATTCCGCCCATTCGTCCATTTGACTGATCATTTTGTTCTGATTGTTGGCTGTCTGTTTGTTGGTTCACTTTGGATGTAGAGCTGTTCTGCCATTTAGAAGCAGATACTTCTTTTCCATTTTTTTGAATCCAAGTTAGAATGTCAGAGCTGCCGCCTCTCATACCAGAAAGATAGAAGTATTTGATTTTGCCGTCTTTGACGAGCTGTTTGAATTCACTAAGAGTGAGAATGTTATCAGATCCACTAAATCCACCTAATGCCATAACAGCTTTTCCAGTTTTAATAATGTAAGGTGAAGCAGTGGTTGCATCTGTTGTTCCGAATAGGAATTCTTCTCCCGTATTGTTTTTCTCAAGATAGCTGATCAACTTTTCATTGACTTGTGAACTCATGCTGCCACTTGAAGTGGCAAGCTGAGGACCAGCCTCTGGAAGCATACTATTTCCTCCATAAAGAAGAGGTGTGCTTGCCCAGTATAGTGGTGCAACCAGCATGCCAAGGATGGCGATGAGAGACACGAATTGTTTTCGTTTTTCTTTTCCTTTTATCAAAAGCAGAGAAAGGATTGTTCCAACACCAATGATACCGACTGCAATGCTTAGTCCAAGACCGATCGTGCTTGTAAAAGTGGATAGGATAAAGGTTTCAAATGCTGTTGTAACGAATATCGCAATTGGAAGCAGCCATTTTTTAAACCCAGTTCCTGTTTGAAATAATTGTGTCATCGAAACCCATCCGGCTCCTGCTAATACAGCAATTGGTGGTGCCAGCATGATCAAATAATAATGATGGAAAAATCCTGCTACACTGAAAAATGCAGCAACAGGTATAAGCCAAGCTAACCAAAATAGAGTTTCTTTTTGTTTTGTATTGAGACGTCTTCTTTCAAAGGCAGTCGAGAAGAAGATACCAATCGCACCGAAGATTGCAAATGGAAGCAGCCAGCTGATTTGATCGGATAGTTCAGATTGGAACAGACGTAGCGGTCCTTTGGTTCCTGTACCAAACATGCCGGAGCCATTTCCCATTTTTCCGCCCACGCCATTTGGCGGCCCATCACCATTACCGCCAAATGGCATATCAGGTGGTGTTGTGCCGTTTGCACTGCTTGGTGGTCCTTGCATTGAAGGCTGTTCCTGACTGGATGATTGGTTTGAATTGTCTGAGTTGTTTTGATTTCCATTAGATGGCGGCTGAGGCATGGTGGATGAATCATTGTCATTTTGCTGATCACCCTGCTGTGAAGGTGGCTGTCCCTCACCCTGATTTGTGCCACCTCCCCCGCCAGACTGTTGACCAGTCAACCGCTGAAGACCGTTGTAACCAAAGGCTAATTCTAGTGCTGAGTTCGATTGACTTGATCCCATATAAGGGCGATTGTCTTTATAAGTGAGATCAACAGCGATAGACCAAGAAGCAGATACACCTAAAAGAACAATCATTGAAATCATCAGTGATAACAACTTTTTCTTCCATGTCGTTCGGTAGGCAATGATGTAAAAAAGAATGAGTGCTGGTACGATCATATAGGCTTGTAGCATTTTTGTATTAAAGCCGACGCCAATCATCGCAAACGAAACAATCGCCCAAAGAACCTTTTGCTGTTTTACAGCCTTGAACATCATTCCTGTTGCTAGTAAAAGTATAAAGACAAGTAAGCTGTCAATATTATTTGTTCGAGATACAGCAACCGCAATAGGTGTACACGCCATGATAAGTGCCGCTAATCTTGCCGCTGCTTGACCAAAAGTTGGTTTGACAAGACGATAGATCAGATAAACAGATCCAATGCCTGCTAAAGCTTGAGGCAAGATGACGCTCCATCCATGGAGACCAAAAATTTTGGCACTCATCGTTTGCAGCCAGAAGGTGAGCGGGGGTTTATCCACCGTGACATATCCTGCTGGATCAAATGAAGCAAAGAAGAAATTATGCCAGCTTTGCATCATACTTGTGACAGCCGCAGTATAATACGCATTCACCGTATCATCTTCCCAAATGTTATAAATGTTTAAGATGGCAGATAAGATCAATATGAAAAATAAATAAATATCAAATTTCTGAAAACGTCTGATCAAAAGCATGTCACTCCTTTTTCTTCACTTGAAAAAAGTGTAACAAGCAAATATGAATAAAATGTTAATAAAAAAAGGCCATTTTTTTATTTTTTAGAAATAAAAACAGCTCTTAATGAAAAGAGCTGTTCAAGTTGTAGAAAGTTCTATGGATACTGAATTTATCAGATAAAATAGTGATTCCAATGAGAGTAAAATATGCCAGTAGCTATAGAGTAGGTGAGCTCTCATTGAATGGAGCATTGGGAAGTTGAATGATGGCTGTTGTACCAAACCCAGGCTCAGATTGAATGTCGAATGTCCCATGATGTTTTTTGATGATTTGATAGACAATGGCTAGTCCAAGGCCAGAGCCGCCATCTTTTCTTGTTCGTGCTTTATTGACACGATAAAATCGCTCAGAAACATGTGGAAGATCTTCTTTTGGAATACCATTGCCTTCGTCAGTCACTCTCAATTGAGCAACACTTTGGTGAGCTTGTAATTCAATCGATATTGATTTCCCAGATGGCGTGTAATGAATGGCATTGTCCAGTAAATTACGTATCACTTGTTGGAGACGGTCGCTATCACCATAAACAATACAATCCTCTTCAAGCATTCGTTTGAAAGTAATGCTTTTATTGCCTGCGACGAATGCCATTTGATCAAGAACATCGTGGATCAGCTGTGCAAAGACAATTGGCTCCATCGTTAGTGGATAAGAGTCTCCTTCTAACTGTGCAAGATCTAAAAGATCGTGCACAAGACGGCTTAAACGTGCGGCCTCATCTTGGATGATTTGCATCCCTTTCTTTTGATCAATGATCCCTTCTTCAATTCCTTCTGCATAGCCTTTCATATAACTTAAAGGCGTTCTAAGTTCGTGAGAGACATTCGCAAGAAATTCTCTACGGTGCTGTTCAACTTTTTCGAGAGTTGAAGACAGTTTATTAAAGGAGCGACTAAGCTGGTTTAACTCATCTCCTTTTTTGGTTACGGCCATTCGTTGTGAGAAATCACCAGATTCCATTTCTATTGCAATTTCTTTCATTTTATTAATTGTCTGCACAATTTTATTGGAGCTCTTATATCCGATCAAGAATATCAGGAGCATAATCAATAAGATGGATATACCAAGCGTCAATCTAATTTGAACAAAGGGTTCATATACATCTGATAAGGGCATGGAGAGGAAAATAGTTCCCGATAGATCATCATTACTTGAGAAAACAGGAATGGCGATGCCAAGAATATCTTGGTGAAACTTCGGGTGTTCTCTAATTAACACAACGGTTTCACCTTGAAGGAGCTTTTGGCGTTCCTTGAACGTAATGAGATTGTCATTTGTGTCCGTATCAAAAGGAAGTCCACTTGAAAGTTCCATTGGATCATCTGTAAAAATAACGTTCGCCTGACTTGAGTCATTTGCCCATTTCATTCTGTCGGTAAAATACTTGTCTTTCCCGTGTGTGTGATAGATTTCTGCCAGCTTCTTACCTTGCAAACTTAAGGAATCGATCTGTTTATCAATATATAAATGCTGGTATAAGTAAAAAGTAAGGGCAAGCGCTGAGGCTGCAACGATTCCGATCACTGCAAGGATTAAGAAGAGTACTTTCTTTTTAATCGATAATGGCTTCATCCTTCCTCCTCAAACTTATAGCCGACACCCCAAACGGTTTTAATATATCGTTCTGCTTCCTTTAATTTCAGTCGCAGCGTTTTGATATGTGTATCGACTGTTCTTAAAGAGCCGCTCGTTGAATGTGATTCCCACAATTTTTGATAAAGGTGTTCTCTTGAAAACACTTGTCCTTGGTTGAGCAAAAGAAACATGAGTAAATCAAATTCTCTTCTTGTTAAATTAACGGGCTGTTGATGGAGGTAAACTTGTCTGCCATCTTGATCAATCTCCATGTCACCAATCTGTATTCGGCTGCGCTTTAGTGAAAGACCTCTAATTCGTCTCAGGGTTGTTTCAATTCTTGCTGCTAGCTCACGTAGACTGAAAGGTTTCATGATGTAGTCATCTGCTCCAATTTCAAGTCCTCTAATTCGGTCCTCCTCATAACTCCTTGCTGTTAAAAATAAAATTGGAATTTGAGATGTTTGTCGAATACGCTGACAGACTTCAAATCCATCCATGTCAGGCATCATGATATCTAATACAACAAGGTCAATAGATTCCTTATCAAGCTGATACAAGGCATCTTTTCCATTATTCGCAGTAGTAATGTGAAAGCCATGTCTCTTTAAAAAAGACCCGATTAACTCAAGCATATCAAGCTCATCATCTACGATTAAAATACGCATTTGTTCCTTCATTTCTTTTCCTCCAACACGATAGCATAAGGTCCTGATGGGACATTTAGTTGATTTTTCATAATAAGTGAGTGTTTATCGATGATGGATACTGAGTTGTCATCCAAGTTACTCACATAAATTGATGTCGTATCAGCGGTGATATAATTCGGATTTTGACCAGTTTCAACAGAAGCAAGCTGCTTATTTGTTTTGGTATCTACTTTGTATAGCGTATGATCTCCATGACATAGTACATATAAAGTAGAAGAATTTTTCTCTGGAAAAAATGCAACAGGCATAACGCCTAGCTTTATTTCTCGCTGTTTTTTGCCAGTTTTAGGGTCATAAGCAAGAATACTCTTATTTAAGGTACCTTGTTTACCATGGCCGCCGATCCAAATGGACTGCCCATCAAAATGAATCCCAGAAGGCCGTTCAAGTACAGAAAACGTACGTATATTTTTTTCCTTTTCAATATCTATGACTGAGACAGTATGACTTTCTGCATTTAAAACAAATAAAACACCTGATGAAGAAAGTGTCATAGAAGAAGGTAATTTTCCGGTTTTCACAGTTGATTTTATTTTTTTACTCTTCGTATCAATAAAATAAACGACATTTTTCTGCGAATTTGCAGCAATTAATGTATGAGAAGCTGCATCATATGTAAGGGAAGTCAGCCCTTTATCCAAATTCATATAATCTGTTGCTGTCCCTTTTTTTAAATTGATTTCGATAAGGGATTCTCCCTCTTTACTTGTAGCAATGATGACGTCTTTATTGATTTGAATAAGATCAGTAAGTGGGTGTTTTAAATCCACAGAAGAGAGCATTTTGTTTTTTTGTATATCAACTATTGAAAAGGAGGCTTTTTTTAATTGAGAGATGACAGCGATCGATTGAGAGCTGCCTGGCGGTGTAAATTGCTGTTCTTTTCCACAGCCTGTCAAGAATAAAAGTAGAGCTGATAAACAGATTAAAACATATTTCATGCGTTCCATTCTTCCGCTCCTTTGCGTTCTCTATTTTCAAAATCATACCACAAAAATTGTGAAAAAAAATTGAAGTTATCTATGCTGAAAAGAATGAAAAAGAGTTTTTAGGTGAAGTGAGGGGAGACAATTTGTACTTGAAGTTCCTTTTTTGTCTGGTCGTATGCCATTTTTCCTTCTTTAAAAGATGATTTTCAGGATTTGATGGATGCACTTGCTATAGCTTACAGTGATACAAATGATGAAAAACTCCCCCGCTCTAAATAGACATAGAGCAAGGGAGCCATTAGGCGGAATGTTCAGATGATGGGGAGGTTGATTTTGTTTTTACACGTTGAGATAAAAAGAAACCAAGAATGCCTGCACCCATTAATACAATAAATAAAGATTGAAAACCACTCATGACACCAATCAATGTAGACGAAATGATACTGCCAAAATATCGAAAGGTAGAGAAAATACCAGATGCTGAACCGGATAAGCTTTGATCAACAGACGTTAAAGAAGCCATCTGCATACTAGTCATTCCAATCCCTGATGAAATTCCACCTGCGATAAGTGTCACGATAAGCAGTGGTAAGGTAGGGTACTGACTGAGTGTGATTAACATGATCCCTGATAAAGTGAGGCAGATAAATGAAAAGCTAATCATTTTTTTAGCGCCTTTTTTCGGATGGAGTCTTGCCCCTAGCAAGCCGCTAATAGACATGCAAAGAGAAAATACTGATAGAATGATACCGCTTTGTGTATGAGACAGTGAAAGTTGTTGTTCCATAAACAGCGGCATAATTAGAAGGATGGCATACATGACAAAATTACTTAGCATGATCGACAGGTTAGCATTTGTAAATGAACTGTTTTTAAAAAGCGATAAATCGATGATCGGATTCTTTACTTTCCGTACATGTATAAAGAATAATGGAATGACGATCAACGCTAGAATTCCATAGATCAAGTATTCATTTAGCAAATGGCTTTTTGTGCATAGAATGAGTGTGGCAATCCCGATGGTTAAGTACAATGAACCAATGATGTCCACATTTACTTGTAAGCGTGTATGGTTTATTTTTGGAATGAGTAATACGCCGGTCACAAGTGTAAGGAACAAGAATGGGATATTTACAAAGAATATAGAGTGCCAATCAAAACTCTGAATAAGAATCGAACCAATAAAAGGTCCAAGTGCGGCACCAATACCGGCTCCAAACCCAAAGTATCCCATTGTTTTAGACAGTTTTTCGGGGGATACTGTTGCACGAATCAATGCAATGCTATTCGGTGTTAAAATAGCACCACCAGCTGCTTGAATGGAACGAAAAATGATGAGAAAAGCTAGATTAGGTGCTAAAGCACATCCGATCGAGCCAATTAAAAAGAGCATGACCCCAATTAAATACATTCGCCGGTGTCCGTATATATCTCCTAACTTACCAGCGATAGGCTGTGTGACTGCCATGACAATAAGATAAATTGTGACAACCCAAGTGATGTTTGAAAGGGATTGATCATAATACGTTGATATGGATGATAGAGCAACTGCGATCATCGTTGAGTTGACTGGAACTAGTATAGCCCCAAGCAACAAAGAATAGATGATGAGGCTCTCTTTGTTTAACTTCAATGTGTATACCACCTTTTGTAAAAAAGAAGAATTTCACCCTTTAAGCGGGAGAAATTCCTCTCATGAAAATGTGTGTGCATGTCTCAATAAAATCTTCTTTTTGTGTGAGCACGAGTTGGAAATCTTGCTCTAGTTGCTGAATGAAAAATCCATAATACGTACTAATGAAGATGTCTGCATAAATGTCTTCTTTTTCTTTTAATACATGATGCTTGGCACCCATCTTTTTGAAATATTGTATCAGCATTTCTCTCAGTTCTTGAGGATATAACTTTTCATGATTCGTTAAATCCTTAAACATATCCGGTTCTCGCATGCTGATATAAATAAATTCTTTTTTGGAAGTCAAATTTTCAAGGAAATAGGTACCGAGAAACTTTAAATCGGTGTATAAATCGCCTTTAAATTCTGCTTCTAGGGTTTTTGTCGGTAATGATTTCATCTTCATAATGGCAGCAATGACGCCGCGTTTGTTTTTAAAGTTGCGGAAAATAGTTGCTTCACTCACATTCGCTTTTGTCGCTATTTCTTTGGTTGTTGTTTTTTGATAGCCCTTTTCAGTTAATAAATCCATTGTTGCGCGAATGATTCGTTGATTTGTAGATTTTAACAAGCATACTCACCTCAGGTTATGAATGTGTTTGCAACAAAGTAAGTATACCGATAAAATCTATGACCGCCAATACGATTAGTTCATGAACGTGAATGCTGATTTAATATCTGAACGCGTCCATTGCTGCCATCTACTGTCACAAGGTCACCGGATTGGAGTGTTTCAGTTGCTATTCTAGTCCCTAAGACAGCTGGCATCATATACTCTCTAGCAATAATAGCTGAATGGGATAAAATGCCTCCAGCATCTGTGATGACTGCTTTTGCATCTCTAAATAAGCTCGTCCATAAGGGTGTAGTCGATTTGCAAACTAAAATATCATCCTTTTGAAATTGTGAGAATTCTTCAGCGCATGTAATGACTTTTACTCTTCCAGAAACAATACCACTGGATGCGCCAATTCCATGGATCACATCGTTTGTGTTGTTTTCGTTTTCTCTTAACGAACCAAGCATTCTTTCCACTTGCTGCAATTCAGCTTCAGTTGGTGTGCCGGTGTAAGCTGGGAGTTGAATGTCTTCATTTTGTTTCATTTCTATTTTTCTTTGCTGGACAACCGATTCGAATGAGGTAGACGTTGTGAGTGCTTTGTATACCTCTTCATCATAGAGATTCCATATATCATCTTGATGAGGAATTGCTCCTTTTTGTGTAAGAAGTTCACCAATTTTTAATAGATATACCCGGGCTTTAGCATCTAACATGGCATCAATGTAGAAATGGTGGTCATCTCGGATATTCGCTGCTTGAAGGGCATATTGATACAGCGTCTCAAATTTTGTTTTAAACGACTCATCCTTCACTTGACTCATAAAATGTTTATACGTCTCTTGTCTTTTGATCACTGCTTTTGCAAATTCTTCATCAAAATCACATCGGGTCTGAATGTTATTTCTAATGATATCTAATATATATTCAGGGTTCTCTATCCATGTTTCTTCCGTAAAGTCATGACTTTTAACAGATCGCCAGCCGTAAACTTGGAGAAATTCTTCTAATTTCGAAATGAAGTGTTTTCCTTTTTTCGAGTGATTGAGTGCATACAACAGCTCTGGGTTCTTTTCATGCTGAATAAATGCTTGATGAAGTTCTGGATCTTGAAGGACTTCCTTTGCTATATCCGATAGCATCTTATCTATTTCAAGAGATTTGTTCATCACGCCTATCATCATTTCGTGCAGCAAGACGACTTGTGTTTGATCACCGGTATACGTCACAAGCATGTCTTCGATTATGGATGACAGAATGACTTGTGGCATGATGATATCAAAATGATCATCATATGCTCGTATATAAAAAGCCTTTAATTCTTCAAAGCCTTCGATTGCTTTTTCAATGGTTATAGGCTCATTTATTTGGCGATCGAGTTTTTCGTAAAATGGAAAGAAGTTTTCTTCAAGAATCTTATACATCCGTTCACTTAGATGTGGAAATAACTCAAACATACTTTCATTAAAAACGGGTGCAGCTGTCTCTCCCACTTGAGACATTTCCGGTGCAGAGTATAGGTGTCCCCTGTAAAGCTTAATATCTTTGATGTTCATATCAGGTACTTGATACTTTTCTCCATTTTTCTTCATCCCGCTTTTTAAGGCTGGTATGATCAGGCTTGAGAAAAGAGGGCTTGTTGGACCAGGCATATGATCGTCCATTGAAATCCAGAAATCTTGCAGCTCTTCTGGCTGCATGAGAAAAGAAGCACCTGCTGTTTCATTTGCTGATTTTGAGAGAGCTGTCGTAATCGGCCTTGCTTGAAGTAAATAAAACGACCCATTTGCTATACCAAATTCGATATCGACTCCATGTCCGTAAAGTGCTTCTACTTGTTTTGTGATTTGTGCGATTTCTTTCAATTGATCATCGTTCAGGCAAAACTGGCCAGCCATTTCCACCGCTACTGGCTCCTCGATGACACCCTCTTGGAAAGGAACAATTTGCAGCTCTTTCGCCCCAAGTGTTTTTTCAATCGAAAAGTTCTCTTTATCTACAATAAACGTGTCTGGTGTCACAAGACCGGAGACAATTGCTTCTCCCAAGCCGTAGCTTGCGGTCAGCATCATTTCATTTGTTTTTCCAGATATGGGATTCTCACTAAAGATGACACCGGAGACGTCAGAATGGACCAATCCTTGAACGACAACGGCCATAAGCGGAATCTCTTCTTCGTTTTCATTCATCTCTTCCTTATAGTCTACGACTCTCGCTGCAAAATAAGAAGACCAGCATTCTTTGACAGCTAGTAAAAATTCTTCATTTGATTTGATATTTAAATAGGTCTCGTACTGTCCTGCAAATGAGGCCCCTTCGAGATCTTCAGCAACAGCAGAGGAGCGGACTGCAACTGAGGGATAAGTCTTCCGCAATGATTGAAAGGACGAAAGCAGCTCTGCTTCCATTTGTGAAGGAAACGATGCTTCTTTGATTTTTTGAGAAAGATTTTGTTCTGCTGGCTGCAGATTGTGATATGAAAGAAAGCTTTCAAAGCTGTTGGTTTTAATAATAAATCCATCTGGGACTGGCAGGCCGTGATTGTTTAATTTGATTAAATTTAGGCCTTTTGCCCCTGCGAGTGATGCGGATTCTTCAGCCGCATGAAATAAAACTGAATACATGGGAATGCCCCCTTATCCAAATAGCCAATGGTTTGTATGTTTCTCTATTTTTTAAAATGATAGTGCGCACTATCATTTTAATCATAGGATTGATTGGATGTTATTGTCAAAGACAGAAAGACCTATCTTTACAAAGGGGACAATCTCACTAATTTCCTTCTATTTCTAAAACAAAAGTCTACGAATATGAAGAAAAACGGCGAAATTGAAAACTGTGAATTGTTCAATATGCCAATCTTTACTATAATCAAGGAAGTAGACCATGAAGAGGGAGGGTTTTTGTGATTACAAAAGCCATATTTGCACTAGTTTTTCCTTTCCTGCTCGTTATTTTATTTTCAAAGGTTACTTATAATCATTACGTAGGCATTGCGTTAACAGCAGCGCTTTTATTTGCTTCGTATATGAAAGGCTATACAGAAACCTACTTTATTGTGGGATTAGATATTATTTCTTTAGTAGCTGGGGCTTTGTTTATGGCTAAAAAAGAAATCGAAAAGAGAGAAAAAGCTGAAAAACAACAATGATGTTATCTCAATGCTGAAAGCTGACATGTTTTAAACAAGAGCTGTGCTTACGATTTCTAGTAAGCACAGCTTTCTTTTTCTGCTCATCGAATATCTCACTCCAAAATGTTCCATACTGAAAGGAAGGTTTTCTTAAGAGGGTTATTTGCCAAGGGAGAGAGGGTATGACTGTATTGGAAATAAAAATCAAGTGAGAGCCGAACTTTAGTTCGTATTTTTGTGTTCTTTTATGATAATATATTCATTAGATAGATTTCGTAACGAAACGGAGGCTTTGATGTGAGTGACCGCTTTGAATTAGTTTCTAACTATCAGCCCCAAGGAGATCAGCCAAAGGCGATTGAAAAGCTTGTTGAGGGGATCCATCAGGGGAAACAGCATCAAACGCTGTTAGGTGCTACAGGTACGGGAAAGACCTTTACTGTCTCCAACCTGATCAAAGAAGTGAACAAACCGACTCTTGTCATTGCGCATAATAAGACACTTGCCGGTCAGTTATACAGCGAATTCAAGGAATTTTTCCCGAATAATGCTGTTGAATATTTTGTGAGTTACTATGATTATTATCAGCCAGAGGCATATGTACCTCAGACCGATACATTTATTGAGAAGGATGCCAGTATCAATGATGAGATTGATAAGCTGAGACACTCGGCTACGTCCTCGTTATTTGAGAGAAGGGATGTCATCATCATTGCCAGTGTGTCCTGTATTTATGGCTTAGGTTCGCCAGAGGAATATAGAGAGCTTGTGCTGTCTTTGCGCACTGAAATGGAGATTGAACGCAATCAGCTCCTTCGTAAGCTGGTGGATATTCAGTATTCTCGTAATGATATAGATTTTCAGCGCGGAACCTTCCGAGTCAGAGGAGACGTCGTTGAGATTTTTCCTGCTTCACGAGATGAGCATTGTATCAGAGTGGAGTTTTTCGGTGATGAAATTGAACGTATTCGTGAAGTGGATGCGTTGACTGGAGAAATACTTGGTGATCGTGATCATGTGGCCATTTTCCCAGCATCTCACTTCGTCACAAGAGAAGAAAAAATGGAAAAAGCCATTATCAATATTGAACAAGAGCTAGAAGAACAGCTCGAAAAGCTTCGCGAAAATGGAAAATTACTTGAGGCGCAACGCCTTGAGCAGCGGACAAGATATGACCTTGAGATGATGAGAGAGATGGGCTTTTGTTCAGGAATCGAGAATTATTCAAGACATCTGACCTTGCGTCCTCCTGGTTCAACACCTTACACACTGCTTGATTATTTCCCAGATGACTTTATGATTGTTGTCGATGAATCGCATGTGACGATTCCGCAAATCCGTGCCATGTACAACGGGGACCAAGCGAGAAAGCAAGTGTTGGTTGATCACGGATTCCGCCTTCCATCAGCACTTGATAACAGACCGCTCACCTTTAATGAGTTTGAAAAGCATATCAATCATATCGTGCATGTATCAGCAACGCCTGGTCCATACGAGCTTGAGAAAACGCCTGAGGTTGTGGAACAAATTATCCGTCCAACAGGATTACTTGATCCAATTATTGAAGTGCGCCCAATTGAAGGACAAATTGATGACTTAATTGGAGAAATTCATGCACGAATTGAGAAAAATGAGCGTGTGCTCGTGACCACATTGACGAAGAAAATGTCTGAGGATCTTACTGATTACTTAAAAGAAATCGGAATCAAGGTAAATTACCTGCATTCAGAAATTAAGACCCTTGAGCGGATTGAGATTATCCGTGATCTGCGTCTCGGTAAATATGATGTGCTTGTTGGAATCAACCTTCTTCGTGAAGGACTGGATATTCCAGAGGTGTCGCTCGTGGCCATTTTAGATGCGGATAAAGAAGGCTTTTTGCGCTCTGAAAGATCCCTCATCCAGACGATTGGCCGTGCAGCGAGAAATGCAGAAGGCCGGGTCATTATGTATGCAGACAATATGACGAAATCGATGGACATTGCGATTCAAGAAACGAAGCGAAGACGAGAACAGCAAGAAGCATATAACGAGAAATTTGGGATTACCCCACAAACGATCCATAAGAAAATTCGAGATGTTATTAAGGCAACAAAGATACATGAGGATTCGGAAGAATACGAAACAAAAGCAGCACCAAAGCTTTCGAAAATGAGCAAAAAAGAAAGAGAAAAAGTGATCGAAAAAGTCGAGATGGAAATGAAAGATGCAGCAAAAGCGCTTGATTTTGAAAAAGCAGCAGAATTAAGAGATCTATTGCTAGAGCTAAAAGCGGAAGGATGATTGCCTGATGGCTATGGAACGAATAGAGGTGAAAGGTGCTAGAGCCCACAACCTTAAAAATATTGATGTGAATATCCCGCGTGACCAGCTAGTGGTCATTACGGGATTATCTGGTTCAGGAAAATCGTCGCTTGCCTTTGATACCATTTATGCAGAAGGTCAGCGCAGGTACGTTGAATCTCTTTCAGCGTATGCACGCCAATTTCTTGGACAAATGGATAAACCGGATGTAGATGCCATTGAAGGTCTTTCTCCGGCGATTAGTATTGACCAGAAAACGACGAGCCGAAACCCTAGATCAACAGTTGGTACTGTCACTGAGATTTATGATTATTTGCGTCTCTTGTATGCTCGAGTCGGAAAACCGATTTGTCCTATACATGGGATTGAAATTACGTCACAAACGATTGAGCAGATGACAGATCGTATTTTAGAGTATCCTGAAAGAACGAAATTACAAGTGCTTGCCCCAGTTGTTTCCGGCCGCAAAGGAACACATGTGAAAGTACTTGATCAAATTCG
Organism: Bacillus sp. 11B20; assembly: GCF_056098985.1. Classification (NCBI taxonomy): domain Bacteria; kingdom Bacillati; phylum Bacillota; class Bacilli; order Caryophanales; family Bacillaceae; genus Bacillus; species Bacillus sp. 11B20. The sequence continues at coordinate 437,773 of NZ_JBLZWZ010000009.1, read as the reverse complement.
GAAGCAGGGCTATGTGCGAGTGAGAGTCGATGGAGAGATGGAAGACCTTTCAGAAGATATCGAGCTTGAAAAGAACAAGAAGCATTCCATTGAAGTAGTCATTGATCGAATTGTGGTGAAGGAAGGCGTGGCTGCTCGTCTGTCTGACTCACTTGAAACCGCGCTGCGGCTGGGCGAAGGCCGAGTGATGATTGATGTGATTGGACAAGAAGAGCTGTTATTCAGCGAACATCATGCTTGTCCGCATTGCGGGTTCTCTATTGGTGAACTTGAGCCGAGAATGTTTTCATTTAATAGTCCTTTTGGTGCCTGCCCGAGCTGTGATGGGCTCGGTTCCAAACTAGAAGTCGACCCTGAGCTTGTCATTCCTAATAAGGATCTGACTTTACGTCAGCATGCCATTGCACCATGGGAGCCGCAAAGCTCGCAATACTATCCTCAGCTTCTTGAGGCCGTATGTACACATTATGGCATCGACATGGACATCCCTGTGAAAGATATCCCATCGCATTTATTCGATAAAATTTTATATGGAAGCGGATCTGAACGGATTTATTTTAAATACGAAAATGATTTTGGACAGGTACGTGAAAATGAAATTGAGTTTGAAGGTGTTCTTCGTAATATTGAACGACGCTATAAAGAAACCAGCTCTGATTATATTCGTGAGCAAATGGAAAAATATATGGCGAATCAGCCATGTCCGACATGTAAAGGATATCGTCTGAAAAAAGAAACGCTGGCGGTTCTCATCAATGGCAAGCATATCGGAGAAATCACCGATTTGTCTGTCTCTGATGCCCTTGATTTCTATGAAAAAATCGAGTTGTCTGAGAAAGATTTGCAGATTGCCCAGCTCATTTTGCGTGAAATCAAAGAGCGCTTGTCTTTCTTAAATAATGTGGGATTAGATTATCTGAATTTGAGCCGCTCAGCTGGCACACTATCAGGTGGAGAAGCGCAGCGGATTCGCCTGGCGACTCAAATCGGGTCAAGGTTGACAGGTGTTCTTTATATATTAGATGAACCATCCATTGGTCTGCATCAGCGCGATAATGACCGGTTGATTGGGACGTTGAAAAACATGCGCGACATCGGGAACACACTGATTGTCGTCGAGCATGATGAAGATACCATGCTAGCCGCTGATTATTTAATAGATATTGGACCTGGAGCAGGAGTTCATGGAGGAGAAGTGATTTCAGCTGGAACGCCAGAAGAAGTCATGAAGGACCCGAAATCATTAACAGGACAATATTTATCAGGTGAGAAATTTATTCCGCTGCCAATTGAGAGAAGAAAGCCTGACGGCCGCTATATTGAGATAAAAGGTGCAAAAGAAAACAACCTGAAAAACGTGAATGCGAAGTTTCCTCTTGGCGTCTTTACAGCTGTGACTGGAGTATCCGGCTCAGGGAAAAGTACGCTTGTGAATGAAATTCTATTAAAATCACTTTCACAAAAGTTGCACAGAGCGAAGGCGAAGCCAGGGCAGCACAAAGAAATCAAAGGAATGGATCATTTGGATAAGGTCATTGATATTGATCAATCTCCAATTGGCCGTACACCGAGATCGAACCCTGCCACGTATACAGGTGTCTTTGATGATGTGCGGGATGTGTTTGCACAAACCAACGAAGCAAAGGTAAGAGGTTATAAAAAAGGCAGATTCAGTTTTAACGTCAAAGGCGGGCGCTGTGAGGCGTGCCGCGGGGATGGCATCATTAAAATTGAAATGCACTTTTTGCCAGATGTGTATGTACCTTGTGAAGTGTGTCACGGGAAACGTTATAACCGTGAAACTCTTGAGGTCACATATAAAGGGAAGAACATTGCTGATGTGCTGGAAATGACGGTGGAGGACGCACTCCAATTTTTCGAGAATATCCCGAAAATTAAGCGGAAGCTTCAAACGATTTATGATGTGGGGCTTGGATACATTACACTTGGACAGCCTGCAACGACATTGTCCGGAGGAGAGGCGCAGCGCGTGAAATTGGCATCTGAGCTTCACCGCCGTTCAAACGGAAGGTCTCTTTACATTTTGGACGAGCCGACAACAGGTCTGCATGTGGATGATATTGCCCGTTTATTAAAAGTGCTTCAGCGTTTGGTTGAGAACGGTGATACGGTGCTGGTCATTGAGCACAACCTTGACATTATCAAGGCTGCTGATTACCTCGTTGATCTCGGACCAGAAGGCGGTGCAGGCGGCGGAACGATCATTGCCTCTGGCACTCCTGAGGACATTGCAAAAGAAGAAGCATCTTACACAGGCCAATACTTGAAGCCTATTTTAGAGCGTGACCGTAAGCGTATGAAACAGCTGGTCAAAGAAACAGAAAGTGTGACTTCTTCATAAAGAAAACCCCTCTTTTTATCGAGGGGTTTTTCTTTTATTGCACATCTTCCTTCGGCATTAAATTACTGAGGTGCGTTAAATCCTTTAAAATATGCGTGCTGCTGCTGTCGAGCAGTACCTTTAAATAACGGATATCACCATACTTTGGATGAGACGGATGAATGGTCTCAAGCTCCTTGATCATATCGCTGTTCATGCTTTTCTGTTTCTGTATAAGGTCTAAAAGCGTTTGAGCCGTGTGGTTTGAATTATGATGATCTGTCAAAATAATTACCCCCTATAATGATAATCACCATCTTTTCAACATATTTTAAAGGGTAATCTGTGAAGAATCTACTCTTAGGTGCAAAAAGAAATAATTTGTGTCTAAGGTCATATGTAAATCGAATGATTTTGAAACTTTTTATACGCAATAAACGTATGAGTTAGAAAGGAATTTTCGTTATGAAGGAGCGAATATATATGAATAGAGATCAGTCGATTATTGCTTCTATTTGTTACTTTAGTGTATTTTTTATGCCGTTTATCGTACCGATCGTGGCGGTTTTTGTAGTAGACCAAAAGGAAACGAAACGGCATGCGATGCGGGCATTATGGTCACATCTTTTGCCGGTCGCAGCATGCATTCTATTGGTTTTTGGGTCTATCCCGTTTTTATTGGCGACACAGGCAGGCGACTCGCTCATTCCAGTCATGACGGTGTTCATCTTGTCTTTTTTAGTAGCCATTGGCTTTTTGATCTCTGTCATTTGGAATATCATTCAAGGTATTAAAGTACTTCAATCCATCAAATCTTAGGAGGGCTTTGTATGAATGAAAAAGAACGAATTTTAAAATTAGTAGAAGACGGGGTATTATCAGCAAAAGAAGCAATTACGCTGTTAGAAAAATTAGAAGAAGGTCAGTCCGTCTCATTAGAAAAGTCTACGGATGATCACACCTTTCATGAAGAAAAAGTTGGAGCAGAGAGTAAAGGAAACGGCACCGAAAATCTTGGGGCAAAGCTGTTTGGCTGGTTAGATACTGCAGTGAAAAAGGTAAAAGACGTGGATCTTGATTTGAACTTTGGACAGTCCGTTGATGTTGAGCATATTTTTCAGTTCAAAGACGCCTCGCTCTCTCATTTAGATATTCAATTAGCGAACGGCAGCCTCAACGTGATGCCTTGGGACGATCGAGATATTCGAGCAGAATGTCATGCGAAAATCTACCGTGCAGAGGATGGAGAGCAGGCAAGACAGCAATTTCTCAATCAATTGGACTGCGGGCTTGAAGGGGATAAATTTTTTATTCGAACCGAAAAGAAGACGATGAAAGTCAATGTTACTTTATACGTACCGCGTATCCAATACGATAAGATCAAGGTCAAGCTGTTTAATGGGCCGATTCGCGGGGAAAAGCTAAAGACAAAAGAACTTGCCGCGAAAACCACAAATGGTGTTGTCTCTTTTGCCTCGTTACAGGCAGAAAAAGTCGGAATTGAAACAGCAAACGGACAAATCAAACTGGCAGATCACGAGTGTGGTATGATTGAAGTAGAAACCATCAATGGGCTCATAGACCTGCGCGGGAAAAGTGAATCAATTGATGCCCAAAGCTTTAACGGAAATATTGCGGTTCAGCTGTCAGATGAAAAGTGCCGTTCCATCTATGCGAAAACGACAACAGGCAGTGTGGACGTTCAGATCCCGCGCGCATGTGCAGTGACCGCTGAGCTGAAAAGCAATCTCGGGTCTATCTCTCACGATTTACTTGATGCAGAGATGATTAAAGAAAAAAATGAAACATTACAAAAAGAGAAAATGATCAAAGCCAATCAACAAGCGGCACACAGTATATCCATTTTTGCAGAAACAAAAACAGGCTCAATACAAGTAAAGCACCAATCAGACAAGGAGTGATTCTACATGAAGAAGCTTTATCGTTCAGCAACAGATAAAAAAATAGCGGGTGTTGTTGGTGGACTTGCGGAATATTTAAGTGTTGATGCATCGCTGCTTCGCATTTTAACCGTCATCATCGGATTTTTGACAGCATTTATGCCGATCTTCCTGATCTACTTCATCTGGTATTTTGTTGTTCCGGAAGAAGGCACTAAATAAATGCTTAGATGGATCGTCAGTATTTTAGTAAATGCATTACTTTTAATCGTCATTGCTGGATATTTTGATTCAGGCATTCTGCCTGGGCTCGGGAGCGTGTATATTGAAGGGTTTGGCGCAGCCATTGTGGCAAGTATCATTTTGTCCTTGCTCAATATTTTAGTGAAGCCGTTTTTGATCATTTTAACGCTTCCAGTGACCGTCCTTTCTCTAGGATTGTTCTTATTTGTCATCAATGCCATTACACTCATGATGACATCGAGCTTTATGGGAGATAGCTTTAACATTGATGGATTCGGAACGGCCATTTGGATGGCTGTCATTTTGTCCATTTTCCATCTGTTGATACAAAAAGGAATCGTAGAGCCGTTAGCGAAAAAAAGCTAACGGTTTTTTTGTGCAAATTTGTATCGTTTCTCCGTTCCATCTGACATAAAAACCACCTTCAGGAGACACAATATCCGAAGGGAGGCGGTGCAAGATGGTGAACGTGAGCAGACAAATCATGCTTTTATGTTTTTTTATCATTCTTTTTTGTTTCAGTCAGCCTGCTTCAGCAAGGCCTTTTCTTCAAACAGAAGTGAATGTACCGGACAAGCCTTTTTCGCCTTTTATCTTTGATCAATTTCATGTGGATGTCCGCCCGGTTCAAGGAAAAAGCCATGACCTTCAGTTTCGTGCGTCCATTAGTGACCAAGAACAGATTTTGTCTGCGAACTTGTATTATAAACAAAGTGATGAACTGGGGTATCGCTTGATTCCAATGGAACGGCTGCCCGGAATGAAGCCAGAATTTACAGCGAAAATTCCGCCAGATCAATTATGGAATCCAACCGTTCATTACTATACAGAGTTCCTTACGCAAAAATCAGTGATCAAAACAGCAGAGAAATCGGTTCATTTAAATGGATTTGAAGAGGATCTTTCGCATATTCCGGACTTATTCATCACAGAAATTGTCGTTAATTCAAAAAACCGAAAAGGCAAAGATGCTTTTGAGTTTATCGAAGTGTATAACACGACACATGCGCCTATCTCACTTAAACATTATCAGCTCCGCTACCGCAATCCCACGCAGGGTATCGAATTGGATGATGTATATTCCTTTCATAAAAATCCAATCACCATTTCACCTGGAAAACCTTATGTTTTTTGGCTGAGAAAAAAAGGGCAGGAGCATTTAACTGTAGCGGACTTTAATGCCATGTACAAAACCCAATTAAAAGAGGGCGAGCATCTAACCATTATCGAGAGCAAAGGGCTGTCCAACTCTAAATCTCGTCTTGTTTCGATCACAACAAATATAGGTGAAGAGATTTCTTCTGCCGCATTTCGTTTGAAGCCATCATGGTTTAGCGAGCATAAATCCTTGCTGTTTAAGTATCCAATGGATGGTACGACGCAGACGAAGCTGATTTCGAAAATTGAGGAAGAGCCCACTCCAGGTAAAGTGCTAAAAGCACAAATTCCATCTGAGAAAAAGGAAATTTCTCAAGATATCCATAAACCTGTGATTGAAGATATGACGATAAGGAAACCGGTGAAACCAACTGAAAGCGTAGAGATTAAAGCAGATGTCCAGGATGATCAGGCCGTGAAAACCGTCAAGCTGCGTTATCGAACGAATCGAAAAGAAGCGTTCAAGGAAATACTGCTGCAAAAAGACCAAAATGACCGGTTATTTCATCATATTATTTATTCACCTGAGTTGATTGGGAAGGAACAATTGGAATATCAGCTTGAAGCGTCAGATGGCGAAAATGAAGCCAAAACGTTGAAAAAAACGGTTGATGTTGAGCAGGTTAGCAAAGCCCACGGTCTCCGATTCAATGTAGAAGAGGGAGATACGGTTTCAGGGTTATTTTCATTAAAGGCAACGTCTGATCAGAAAAAAAGCATCGAATTACGGATTGATGGAAAACGGAATCAGCAAGTATCCGCTGCCCTTGAAGCAGATCCATATATCGCATTTGATGTCAAAGGAACAAATTTATATTTTAAAAATGGGGTGTCTATAGGTAAGCGTTTACTTTCTGTTTTTGATGATTCGACAAAAGTGTACCGTACCTATACAATGCCAATACCAGAAGAAGAGATAAAAAAGGCAGGTCTCCAAACGATCTCATTCCACGCTGGCACAAAGTCTTCTCCGATAGACAGGCTCCCTGGAGAGAATCATGATGATTTTGAATTGAAAAATGTCAGGATGATCTTATCGAATGGAACACAAATTCAGCCAATCAATGCGAAGCCGCAAAAGGAATGGAGAATGGGAGACAGCGGGAACGCAAAAAAGGTTAGAACGTTTCAATTTGAGATTCCAAAAGAGGCTTATGTCTCAACCTATATAAAGTGGGATACAAAAAGGCTGAAAGAAGGGCCACACCTAATTGAGGCCAAAACCTCAGACGAGCATGCTTCAGTACGTGTGAAAGTTGATAACATTGGGCCGAGAATTAAGACCAACGTACAAGCAAAGGATCAATATAAAGGCGCCTTTACATTAAAAGCAAAAGTAACGGATCGCTGGAGTGACATAGAGGAGTTGAAGGCGTATGTAGATGGCAAACCAGTTTCTTTGCCATATCAGACGTCCTCTAGTGAATTAAAGCCTGGGAAGCACACGTTTATGATCAAAGCAAAAGACGCTGCTGGGAACATGTCGACGTTGAAAAAAGAGTTCAAGACCGTACATGAGCATCCAGAAACACCAGAACGGGTGGCAGATAAGACGAAAATGAAATCATCAAAGCAAACTGTGCTAACCAAGGATCCAACCAATGATAAGTTAGATTACTCTTTTTATCGTGCCTATCAATATACATCGCTGCATCCTTCAATGAAGATTTTTAAGTATGCAGCAGAGACAGAGCCGCCAAAGAGTTTTCTTCAAAAAGGAGAAATGATTTTTTCTGATCAAGAAAGGAACCGCATTGCATTTGTTGATGGGAAGGCAGTTGAAACGAAGGATTTACAGCGTTTTCCTTATCATCGTTTTCAAATTAAGATTCATCATGATGTGCGCGAAAAGGATGTCGTCGAAGCTGTATGGAAAGGGAGTTCATTGTCGGGGAGAAAGGTGACAATGTACGCATGGAATCACCAGCAGGAAAAGTGGGATAAAATCACTCATCACTTTGCGAAGGATCAAAAGGAATTTTACCTAAAAGGGCTGCTGTCAGTGAGACAGTACATGAGGAATCAAACGTTTGATTTGCTAGTACAGGATGAAATCAGCAAATCGCAAAAGCCGTATAAGATGGTGTGGATGTCTGACACTCAATATTATGCAAAGAGCTATCCTCATATCTTTAAACAAATGGTCGAATGGATCAGAGATCAGAGGGAGAAATTAAACATTCAATATGTGTTCCATACAGGCGATATTGTGGATGATTCAAAGGATAAGCAATGGCACCGTGCTGATACATTTATGCGTGTATTAGATGAGAATCACATTCCCTATGGTGTTTTAGCAGGAAATCATGATGTTAGACACAAGGACGGTTTATATGCGGAATACGGGAAATATTTCGGGGAAAAACGCTTTGCTGATAAGCCTTACTATGGTGAATCCTATCGAAACAATAAAGGTCATTATGATCTCATCTCTGCCGGCGGCAATGATTATATGATGGTGTACATGGGCTGGGGGATTAAGCAAGATGAAATTGATTGGTTAAACCGCGTGATTTCTGAGCATCCAGATCGTATTGTCATTTTAAATTTCCATGAGTATTTGTTAGTGAGCGGCAACCGAAGCCCGATTGGCGATCTCATCTTCCATCAAGTGGTGAAACGCCATCCTAATATTGTGGCAGTATTTAGCGGCCACTACCATGGAGCCAGCAGGAAAGTAGATGAGCTTGATGATGACCATGATGGAAAAGCAGACAGGAAAGTATATCAAATACTCGCCGATTATCAGTCAGGACCTGAAGGTGGGCAAGGGTTTATGAGGGTCATAACAGCCGATCAAGAAAAAAATCAACTTCATTTTACAACATATTCACCTTACTTGAATAAAGAGCATTTTTACGATCCTAAAACGTATGGAGATCAAGATGAATTTTCAATCGATGTGGATTTGACACCGAAAATGAAATCTGTCAAAACCAATTATTTTGAACTCAATGTGTACACGAATGTTCTTTTAGGAGAAGCGCGCGGCGTAAAAAGCGGCAAAAAAGCGAGCTTTGAGTGGAAGGGCTTAAAGCCAAATGAAGATTATTATTGGTACACTGTAGCAAAAGATCGTTTCCAAGGAAAAGCCATTTCACCAATATGGAAAATTCATACAAAAGATGATGACGAAACAAAATTTCTTAGGAAATAAAAAAACAGTGCTCCGTGTCAGGGGCACTGTTTATCTTTCCATTGTATGAATGAGCTTGTAACGATCCCCTCTATAAACGGAAACTACATACTCAAATGGAACGTCTTGTTGAAAAAAAGTCGTTCTTGTTATGGACAGTACAGGATCGCCTGTTGAAATAGACAGCAAGTATGCTTCTTCCTTTGAGGCAACATTGGCTTCAAGCTCCTGTTTGGCATGAGCAATGACATGACCAGTATGAGTTTCTATATATTCATATAAAGAGCCAGTTAAATGTTCCTTTGTTAAAGCTCCTGCAAATCTTTCAGGTATATAGCTCGTTTCAATCGCCATCGGTTCATCATTTGCAAGGCGTATCCGTTTTAGTTCAAAGACATCATCACTATTTGACAGTTGTAAGGCTGGCAGCAAGTGCTCTGGACATACGGTTTTTTTGAAGTCAATCAGCTGGCTTGATGCTTTGAGCCCTCGTTGCCGCATATCCTCTGAAAAGCTTGTTAAGCCTTGAAGCGGCTGTTCAAATTTTTTTCGGCTAACAAAGGTGCCTTTACCTTTTTGTCGATACAAATATCCTTCGTTCACAAGATTCGATAAGGCTTGTCTGACAGTCATTCGACTAATACCAAAGCGTTCGGCATATTCTCTTTCAGAAGGAATGAGTGTATCAGGTGCTAATGTTCCATCCTCAATCTGCTTTTTCAAGTTCTCCATAATCTGATGGTACATCGGAATAGGTGACTGCTTATCAATAAACATGTGAAAATCCTCTCGTTTTTAGCGTAGTGATCCAGCTTCTCGATCAATCAAAACTGTTACATCTTCATGGAGTTTCAGTGCAGATGCTGGGAAGTCTGGATGAATCTCTGCCTGTTCTAAATATTGTATCACTTTCGCTTTTGATTTTCCCGAAGCAAGAAGGAGAATCTTTTTACTTGAAAGAATGCTCGCAATTCCCATTGTGATCGCATGAGTAGGTACCTCATCAATAGAAGAAAAGTATCTTGCGTTAGCCTGTCTCGTGTTCTCATCTAATTGCACGACATGAGTCTTTGAGTTGAAAAGGGTACCAGGTTCGTTAAAACCGATATGTCCATTTTGACCGATTCCAAGGAGCTGAAGATCGATGCCGCCTACATCCTCAATAAGCTGGTCATATCTTAAGCATTCCTTTTCTAAGTGAGCTGCATTGCCATTTGGAAGAAAATACTGACTCTGAGGGAGATCAATATGGTCAAATAAATGACGTTTCATGTAGGTCATATAACTATTTTCGTGTTCTGGATCAAGCCCTGCATATTCATCTAAATTGATTGTTTTTGTTTGCTTGAAAGACAATTGATGTGCTTGATGAAGTTGAATTAACTCTTTGTAAGTATCAATAGGTGTACCGCCCGTTGCTAGGCCGAGTACGGCATCGGGTTTAGCAGCTATTGCATGTGCAATAATGGCGGCTGCTTCTTTTCCTAATTGCTCCTTGCTTTCAAATTCGATGATGTTCATTAGTGGTTGGCCTCCTTTTTTTCAAAGACGATTTGTCCACGGCAGATCGTCATCATCAGTTCACCAGATTCATCCCAAATCACCAAATCTGCTAGTTTTCCAATTTCGATGGAACCGAGCTGTTGATCAAGTCCCAGCTGAGCGGCTGCATTGGTTGAGGTCATTTTCGCAATCTCTGTCCACTCACAATTTGTGAGCTGTTTCATCCGTTTGACGCCATCTTTCATTCGCAAAATCGATCCTGCAAGTGTACCATCTTCCAGCAATGCTTTTTCGCCGCTGACTGTGACCGTCTGACCACCAAATTCGTATGTTCCATTACCGAGCCCTTTTGCACGCATCGAGTCTGTGATCATGATTAAACGATCACTTCCTTTTGCCAAATACGCAAGCTTGATGGAAAGAGGATGGGAGTGAACCCCATCTGTGATCAGCTCGGTATAAAGGTTCTCATTCGTAAGAGCAGCACCTACAGCGTTCGGTTCACGATGCTGAAACGAACTCAGTGCATTATAAAGGTGCGTTACATGGCGTGCACCATGCTTAGCTGCTAAATTAATCATGTCATGTTGGGCATTCGTATGTCCAATAGAAGGGATCATGTTCTTTTCCTGTAACAGGGACAGAAAAGCAAAATCTGTGTCTTCCTCAGGCGCAAACGTGACAATTCGAATTAGCTGTTCAGCTGCATCCAGCCATTTTTTAAAAAGCGGAATATCGGGCTGTTTAATCCATTGAACAGGCTGTGCCCCTGCCTTATCTTTAGAAATAAATGGACCTTCTAGGTGGATTCCTAGACATTGCGCCTGACTTCCTGCATGTTCTTCATTACTTTGTTTCCACTGAGCGACATTTTTAAGTGCCTGCTCAATCTCATGATGGTTTTGTGTAATGGTTGTCGCTAAAAAACTTGTCGTTCCTTCTGATGGAAGGTTGTCAGCGAGTGTATTCATCGCTTCTGCTGTCGCATCCATCATGTCTGCACCATATCCACCATGGATGTGAATATCAATCATTCCAGGGAGTAAATAAAAGTTTTCCCGGGAAATATATACTTTTTCATAATTTCCTGTCGGTAGTGATGTTGAAATATAGTCAATCTTGCCATCGCGTAAACCGACAAAACCGTTTTCAATGATCTTTGTCTTTGTCACAATATGAATATTGGAGAGCAATAAAGAACCGCTCATGTTTGAGCCCCCTTATTCGTTATCTTTCATTTAAGTTTACTCTTTTTAAGTATAGTTGTCTATACCAGTGAGGGCGGTGAAACAGGAACAGGATAAAATACTGTTTTGGGTTCATCATTGAAAGTGATAAAATAGAGCTGTATTTCTGAATCGCCTGTGATAAAAGGAGGAAGAAGCGTGCCGAAAGTTCGTACGAAGGACATAATGGAACAATTTCATCTTGAACTGGTAAGTGGGGAAGAAGGGATTAATCGTCCCATTACAATCAGTGATCTTTCCAGACCAGGTATTGAAATGGCTGGTTATTTTACATATTACCCAAAAGAAAGAGTTCAACTTTTAGGGAAAACAGAGCTTTCTTTTTTTGAACAGCTCCCAGAACGCGAACGAAAGCAGAGAATGATGTCTCTTTGTACAGATATTACCCCTGCCATTATTTTGTCTCGAGATCGTGATGTGCCGAAGGAATTAATCGAAGCATCAAATGAAAATGGTGTGCCCGTTTTACGATCTAGTCTAAAAACGACAAGACTTTCGAGTCGATTGACCAACTTTTTAGAAAGTAAGCTGGCACCAACGACTGCCATTCATGGTGTGCTCGTCGATGTATATGGTGTAGGTGTATTATTAATTGGGAAAAGCGGAGTAGGAAAAAGTGAAACAGCCTTAGAATTAGTGAAGAGGGGACATCGCCTCGTTGCAGACGATTGCGTGGAAATCCGTCAAGAGGATCAGGATACGTTAGTCGGAAGTGCACCAGAGCTGATTGAACATCTTTTAGAAATCCGCGGGTTAGGCATTATTAATGTGATGACCTTATTTGGAGCAGGCGCTGTCAGAAGCTATAAGAGAATTACGATTGTGATGAATCTGGAGCTTTGGGAACAAGGCAAACAGTATGATCGTTTAGGACTTGAAGAAGAGAAAATGAGAATTATTGATACAGATGTGCCGAAGCTGACGATCCCTGTGCGGCCAGGTCGAAACTTAGCGGTTATCATTGAAGTGGCTGCGATGAACTTCAGGCTGAAACGTATGGGGCATAATGCAGCAGAACAATTTACAAGTAAGCTTGCCGATGTCATTGAAGACAATGGCCAAGATGAATAGGAGTTGACTATATGAACGAAGCAATTCAGCCAATTGATCCGATCGCTTTTCAGCTCGGACCTATTTCGGTTCATTGGTATGGTGTGATTATTGGGGTCGGAGCCTTGCTTGGACTCTGGCTCGCACTGAGAGAATGTGAAAAAAGAGGAATCAATAAAGATCTGTTTATTGACTTAATCTTATTTGCCATTCCAATCGCGATTATTTGTGCCCGAATTTATTATGTATCCTTCGAATGGGATTACTATCAGCAGCATCCAAACGAAATCATTAAAATCTGGAATGGTGGAATTGCGATTCACGGCGGGCTGATTGGTGCCGTGCTGACAGCCATCGTTTTTACAAAAGTGAGAAAGGTATCGTTTTGGAAAATAGCTGATGTCGCAGCACCAAGTATTTTACTAGGGCAGGCAATTGGACGCTGGGGGAACTTTATTAACCAAGAAGCGCATGGTGAGGCGGTTTCAAGAGCCTTTTTAGAAAATTTGCATCTGCCTGAGTTTATCATTAATCAAATGTATATTGATGGTACCTATTATCACCCGACGTTCTTATACGAATCATTATGGAATCTTGCCGGTGTTGTCATATTGATTTTATTACGGAGAACTTCGCTGCGCAGAGGCGAAATTTTCTTGTCTTATTTAATTTGGTATTCAATCGGCCGTTTCTTCATTGAAGGGATGAGAACAGACAGCTTAATGCTGACAGAACATCTTCGAATTGCACAGATGATTTCAATTGTGATATTCGCAGTGGCTGTTCTACTGATTTTCTTTAGAAGAATGAAAGGATACGCATCAATTCCGTATAAAGAGAACAATTCATCGAATTAAGCAGGGGGGATGAGAAGAGATGAGAGAGACATGGAAAAACGGCTTGAAAGCAGGGCTATCGACAACTTGGACTCTTGGCAAAGTTATCTTTCCAGTAACTATTCTCGTCAGTATCTTGCAGCATACGCCTGTCATGGATTGGATCATCCGATTCATTCAGCCATTTATGGGGCTGTTTGGTCTTTCGGGGGAAGCAGCGATTCCGCTTGTATTAGGAAACATGCTGAATTTGTATGCGGGAATTGCAGCCATTTTGACATTAGAGCTTCCTGTGAAGGAAGTGTTTATTTTGGCAGTGATGCTGTCCTTTTGCCATAACCTGATCATCGAATCGACAGTGGCGGCAAAGGTTGGACTGAGAGTATCTGTGATTTTGCTGGTTAGAATCAGTCTTGCTGTTATTTCTGCTATTGTCATTCATCTCGTTTGGCAGGGAGGCGAGGAGCCGGCGCAATATGGACTTTTGAGTGCAGCTCAGGCGGCTGATGTGCCTTCCAGCTGGTACATGATCGTTCTTCTTGCTATACAAAAAGCAGTACTCGGTGTGCTGCAGCTTGCCTGTATCGTTATACCGCTCATGATCATCATTCAATTCATGAGAGATTTAGGCTGGCTTCATACACTGTCTAAGTGGCTGTCACCTTTTACTAGAATGCTTGGGATGAAAGAAAATACGTCTATGACAATGGTGGCTGGATTAACGATTGGTCTGGCGTATGGAGCCGGCGTGATGATGAAGGCAGTGGAAGAGGACGGTGTGAGTAAAAAGGACTTAACCCTAGCTTTTATTTTCCTCGTTGCCTGCCATGCGGTGGTCGAAGATACGCTGGTTTTTATTCCACTTGGTATTCCAGTATGGCCGCTTCTTGTGATCCGCCTGATTTCTGCAATTTTATTGACAGCTGCCATTAGCTATATTTGGCGGAAGCGGGAACATGCAGCTGTTAGAAAGGAAGCCATATGAACGAATCGACGATCAACACAGTGCTATTTGATTTAGATGGCACATTAATCAATACAAATGAATTAATTATTGCTTCATTTCAGCATACGCTGGACCATTATTACCCTGGTCAGTACAGCCGTGAGGATATTCTTCATTTCATTGGTCCGTCCTTGTTTGATACATTCTCTGCGATGGATCCTGAGTTGACGGATGACATGATTCAGATGTACCGCACGTTTAATCATGAGCAGCATGATCTGCTTGTGACTGAATATGAGACCGTTTTAGACACATTGAAAGTCCTGCAGGATCGAGGATTTAAGCTCGGTATTGTCACAACGAAGATACGGGATACGGTTTTAATGGGATTGAAGCTGACCGGTTTAGAGCCGTTCTTTGAGGTTATTGTGACGCTCGATGATGTACAAAATGAGAAGCCGCATCCGGAGCCTGTTCAGCTTGCATTATCAAAGCTTGGCAGTGATCCGCATGAAGCGGTGATGGTTGGTGATAATTATCATGACATTTTGTCTGGTCAAGCGGCAGGGACAAAAACGGCAGGTGTGGCTTGGTCTATTAAAGGAGAAGAGGCCCTTTTAAAGCATCGCCCTGACTTCATGCTGAAGAAAATGAGTGATCTCCTGGCGATTGTTGGAGCTGATTAAGTTGAGAAAAACAGATCGATATCCAGTAAAAGGGGTCAATTCGCTGCGGCAAGTCTATCGGACAGTTCCCTTTTTCAAAGTGGTGAAAAATTTCATTTTTATTCAAATGGCAAGGTACACGCCGTTTATGGGAATGAAAAATTGGATATACCGAACTTTTCTTCGTATGAAGGTCGGCGAGGATACGGCGTTTGCCTTAATGGTAATGGTTGATCTGATGTTTCCTGAGAAAATCACCGTCGGACGAAATAGTGTAATCGGTTATAACACGACCATCTTATCCCATGAGTATTTGATTAAAGAGTACAGACTTGGGGAAGTCTATATTGGTGATGAAGTCTTAATTGGAGCTAATTCCACTATTTTACCTGGTGTGACCATTGGGGATGGAGCGATCGTATCGGCTGGTACACTTGTTCATAAGGATGTGCCAGCAGGCTCATTTGTTGGAGGAAATCCAATGCGCATGATTTATACGAAGGAAGAAATGGAAGCACGTCAATCTAAGTCTGCTGAGTAGCTCGGCAGACTTTTTTGTTGACAATGTGACATGGTGTAACTATAATGATTACAACAGAGGTGAGAAAACATGAAAATCAGCAGCAGATTTACTGTCGCTGTCCATATTCTGGCCTTGCTATCACTTGAAAAAGGATCTTTACAGACATCGGAGGATATCGCAGGAAGTGTGAATACAAACCCAGTGGTCATCCGCCGCATTATGAGTAAATTGAAAAAAGCAGGCCTAATCTCAACGAGTCTTGGCAAAGGTGGTTCGCAGCTGAACCGCAGTGAAGACGACATCACATTGCTCGATGTGTATAAAGCGGTTGAAGTCGTAGATGAGGGTGAATTGTTTCAAATTCATGAAAGCCCAAATCCTGACTGTCCGATCGGTGCAAATATTCAAGCGGTGCTTGAATTAATTTTATGCCGCGCTCAAAGTGCGATGGAGCAAGTACTTGCTGAGATCAAATTAAGTGAACTAACGCATGTGCTAATCAAAAAAATTGGATGATCAATTCAATTTTTTTTACCTCTGTTGTAACCGAAATAGTTACACCTTTCTTTATCAACATAAAACCATATTGTAGGAGGAGTTAACATGAAAATTGGAATTATTGGCGCAACAGGAAAAGCAGGACAAGAAATTGTGAAAGAGGCTCAATCAAGAGGACATGAAGTAACGGCAATCGTCCGAGATGCACAAAAAATGACTGATTCATCACTAGCTGTTCTTGAGAAGGATGTGTTTCACTTGCAAGCAGATGACATCAAAGGATTTGATGTGATTGTGAATGCATTTGGCGCACCCCCTGGACAGGAGCATCTTCACGTAGAAGCTGGGAAAAAGCTGATTGATATTTTAAAAGAAACACCTGAGACTCGTTTAATCGTTGTGGGCGGAGCAGGAAGTCTATTTGTAGATGAGGCGAAAACAACAAGACTTGTGGACACACCAGAATTTCCGAAGGAGTATGTGCCTACTGCTTCTCAGCAAGGAGAAAATCTAAAAGATCTTCAACAGTCAGAGGGATTAAAATGGACATTCCTCAGCCCTGCCGCATTCTTTAATCCAGCTGGCAAACGTACAGGTTCATACGTGAAAGGGAAAGACAATCTAATTGTCAATTCTAAAGGTGACAGCTATGTAAGCTATGCTGACTACGCCATTGCACTGGTTGATGAAGTGGAGCAGGCAGCCCATGTTGGAGAACGTTTTACCGTTGTATCTGAAGCTGAATAAGCAGTTTCATGGCCGCCTAAAAATGATAAATGGGGAATCTAACGTATGAACGAGCAAGAATTGTCTTTCATTTATGTATGGGATGCGTATTGTGGCTGGTGTTATGGATTTTCAAACAGTATCCGCACTTTGCATGAAAATCATCCGGATATATCACTAACACTTGTGTCGGGTGGTTTATTTGTAGGGGAAAGGAGTCTACCGATAAAAGATTATCCACACATCCCAGAAGCAAATCAACGTATTAGTCAGCTGACTGGTGTCGAGTTTGGTGAACGTTATCAAAAGCTGCTAGCAAACGGAACGTTTCTTTTAGACTCTGAGGCTGCGGCCATTGGTTTTTCTGCATTAAGATCCATCGCACCTGAGCGTTCATTGTACTTGGCTTCATCGATGCAAAAGGCTTTTTATCAAGACGGAAAAAGTCTGAGTGATGAGGAAACGTATCGGGAGATCGCTTTGGCGCATCATCTTGATCCTGACGCAGTCATTGAACGTATGAAAACAAAAGAAGCGATCAATGATGCATATGCTGACTTTGCGAAGGTTCATCAACTTCATGTGAATGGCTATCCTACACTTTTATTAAAAAGAGGGGATGAATACTTCAGCTTGGGCGGAGGTGCAATGACGGCTGAAAAGCTTGAAGACCGCCTGAAGGAATTACTAGAAAAATAAATCATTTAAAAACAACCTCTATGCGGATAGAGGTTGTTTTTTTACGCTTTAATGATAATCGCCTGACTGCCCATCTGTTTCCAAGAATCTTCAAATTGATCACGGTCGACCTTTTGATTCTTTTCTCCATATGGGTTATTCAAGTAGACATGCTTCTTGTCATAGCCTGTGATAACTACGCTATGCACATTAAAGCTTACATCTATTTTGCCATTTGGTGTATTCCAAGTTTCGATATTATCGGTTTTGTCAAAGGTGGATGTCGTAATCACCCAAACAGGGTAGCCCTTTTCAAGTGACTGATAGATGGCCTTTTTAACAGGCTTTCCGGTTAAGTCGACAACTTGATCGCCCGCGTATTTTTTCGCAAGCTGATAAATCGGTTCGTGGTAAACCCCAAGACCCGGTCCATTCTCCATATCGCCTACAAACCCGTCATGAGGGTCACCTTTTAAGCCATTTTCATAATTGAGCGGAACACGTTTGATTTCATTTGCCAATGCGTTTTTCGTTACTTGCTCATAGCCGCTGTAATGAAGCAGCATCGCTAAGCTCGTGACTTCGCATCCATTATAAAGCCTTGGTGCATCCATTTGATTGTAGAGAATGACGTCCATGGCTTTTTTGCTTCCTTTTAGTGAATGATGTGTGGTTTCTGCTTTTTTTGTTGAACGAGTTTCTTCAGCTGCGAGTGCCGTATCGTTTTCTTTTTTTGCTGCTTCTTGCGGCGAAGCTGTTTTCTTGACTTGGTCGATTTGTGAAACGTATATAAAGCCGAAATAAACAAGACATGCGCACAACAAAGTTAAGATTAATGTCTGGATGAACTTCACTGTTAATCTCCTGTGTTATTCAATATTTTTAAGTATTATAGCACGTTCCTTCACCGAACATACAGAAAAGGCACAGGTGTCACTTGAATGTAATAATTCCAGAATATGTTGATGAAAATAGAGAGAAATAAAAATGATTGATTTAATCACTTTATTTTGTTAGCATATTATCATATTAGCGAACTAAAGGATTCGGAATTTTTTGTTTTAATGTGTTGGAGGTGCGGAAGAACATGTTTATGTTTGAGAAACCATATGGTATGCGGGATTCATTACCTGGATTGTATGAGACGAAGAAAAAAGTGAGACATTCTTTAACAGAGGTCATGAATGGTTGGGGTTTCCGTTTAATGGAGACACCAACGCTTGAATTTTACGATACAGTCGGTGTGCAATCGGCGATTACTGATACACAACTTTTTAAACTTCTTGATCAAAACGGGCAAACCCTTGTACTGAGACCTGATATGACAGGTCCGATTGCAAGGGTGGCGGCTTCTAAGCTTCATGAACAGGCGTATCCGCTTCGTGTCGGGTATGCAGCGAGTGTGTTTCGTGCGCAGGAAAGAGAAGGCGGAAGGCCTTCGGAATTTGAGCAGGTCGGAATTGAATTGATTGGTGATGGTTCAATTAGTGCAGATGCTGAAGTCATCGCACTTGCCGTATTTGCCTTAAAAAATGCCGGGCTAAGGTCCTTCAAAATCGCGATTGGGCATGTCGCTTTAGCAGAGACGTTATTTGTCGATGTACTCGGAAATACAGAGCGTGCAAACGTCCTTCGCCGCTTCTTATATGAAAAGAATTATGTAGGATACCGTCAGCATGTGAAACAATTACCGCTTTCCTCCATCGATAAAATGAGGCTGTTACAGCTTTTAGAGTTAAGAGGCGGCCAAGAAGTGATAGAGCGGGCAGAGGAAATCGTCGTTTCACAAGAAGGAAAAGAGGTGCTCGCACAGCTAAAGTCGCTATGGGAGACACTTGAAGATTACGGCTGTACAGAATATATCCGTTTAGATTTAAGCATGGTGAGTCATATGAGCTATTATACGGGTATTTTGTTTGAAGTATTTGCTGATCATGTTGGATCGGTCATCGGAAGTGGCGGTAGATATGATCAATTACTTGCTCATTTTAATGCACCCGCACCAGCTACAGGGTTCGGACTTCGACTAGACCGTCTTCTTGAAGCGCTGGATGCGAAAGAGATCAATGAGCCGCAGGAAGCTGTGATTTTTAGCAAAGAACAAAGACTTGAAGCTTTTGCTTTTGCAGAAAAGGAGCGGTCAAAAGGGAAAAAGATCGTCCTGCAAGACTTAGCGGGGATTGAAAATATTGACGCGATGACCAAGGCATTTGAACAGGTGACTTATTTTATCGGCGCTAGAAAGGAAGAGCGAAATGGGTAAAGTGTTGACGATGGCGATGCCAAAGGGCCGGATATTTGAAGAAGCAGCCGGGCTGTTAAGACAGGCGGGGTACCAGCTGCCAGAGGAATTCGAGGATTCAAGAAAATTAATCATAGATGTACCAGAAGAAAACCTCCGCTTTATTTTAGCTAAGCCAATGGATGTGACCACCTACGTAGAGCACGGTGTGGCGGATGTTGGCATTGCAGGGAAGGATGTCATGCTCGAAGAAGCTCGTGATGTGTACGAAGTGCTCGATTTAAACATCAGTAAATGTCATTTAGCTGTTGCTGGTTTGCCAGGAGCGAGCTGGGGTGGTGTCGCACCGCGTGTGGCAACAAAATACCCAAATGTCGCATCTTCCTATTTTAGAGAGCAAGGGGAGCAGGTGGAGATCATTAAGCTAAATGGCTCCATTGAATTAGCACCGCTCATTGGGCTTGCCGATCGCATTGTTGACATTGTCTCTACAGGTCAAACACTAAAGGAAAATGGACTTGTGGAAACGGAGCATATTTGTGATATCACGTCACGTTTTATTGTCAATCCTGTGAGCTACAGGATGAAGGATACGGTGATCGATGAAATGGCACAGCGTCTTGCAAGAATCATTGAAGGAGAAGGGGAGGAATCATCATGAACATCACCTGCATACAAGAAGGTGAGACAGATACTCTCTCACTCAAACGGTCTTTAGATACAGGAACAGAAGAGCAGCGTCAGGCTGTTCAGCGCATTATACAAGAAGTGAGAACAAATGGTGATGAAGCTGTACGGTCTTTTACAAAGCAATTTGACGGTGTGTTGATTGAACATCCGCTTGTCACAGAAGGTGAAATGGAAGAAGCTTACCAACGTTTGGATAAAGAGATGGTTCAGATTATCCAAACGGCTATCAAGCATATTCGCACATACCACGAGCGCCAGCTGACCTCTTCTTGGTTTTATCACCAAAAGGACGGCTCAATGCTTGGTCAAAAGGTGACACCGCTTGATGCGGTAGGTGTGTATGTCCCGGGTGGAACAGCTGCTTATCCATCATCCGTCTTAATGAATGTAATCCCTGCGCTAGTTGCTGGCGTTGAACGAATCGTTCTTGTGACACCCCCTGGGAAAGATGGACGTCTCTCTGACGCTGTCTTAGCTGCGGCGAAGGAGCTTGGTATTTCTGAGATGTATAAAATGGGCGGTGCACAGGCGATTGCGGCACTTGCCTATGGAACGGAAAGCATCAAGCCTGTTGATAAAATCACGGGTCCAGGGAACATTTATGTAGCGCTGGCAAAGAGGGAAGTATTTGGTCAGGTAGATATTGATATGATTGCAGGTCCAAGTGAAATTGCAGTTCTAGCAGACGAAACAGCAATCGCGCATGAGGTAGCGGCGGATTTACTTTCGCAGGCAGAGCATGATGCCCTTGCATCTAGTATTTTGGTAACACCGTCTAAGACACTTGCTGAAAGCGTGCAGGCTGAAGTCAGAAAGCAGCTGGATACTTTGCCGAGAAAATCAATCGCAGCACAATCCATTCAAGATCATGGCCATATTTACGTGACAGAATCAATCGATCGTGCAGTAGACGTCGTCAATCAATTAGCACCAGAGCACTTAGAGGTGCTAACAGCATATCCAGAATCACTTCTTGGTCAAATCAAGCATGCGGGTGCGATTTTCTTAGGACGCTATAGTCCAGAGCCGGTGGGCGATTATTTTGCAGGGCCGAATCATGTGCTGCCAACAAACGGAACAGCTCGATTCTCCAGCCCGCTTGGTGTGACTGATTTTCAAAAGAAAACGAGCATTATTTCATATAGTCAAGAGGCCTTTGAAACACATCGGGAAAGCATTGCCGCTTTTGCCAGATTAGAAGGGCTTGAAGCACATGCAAGGTCGATTGAAGCGAGAAAGCGGGAGGAATCGTAATGAGACAGGCGAAAACAGCGAGAAAAACAAATGAAACGAACATTTCATTAGCGCTAGAAATTGATGGAGAAGGAAAAGCAGATATTCAAACAGACGTCCCTTTTATGACGCACATGCTTGATTTATTCACGAAGCATGGACACTTTAATTTGACTGTCGATGCGAAAGGAGATACGGATGTTGATGATCACCACACAACAGAAGATATCGGCATTGTGCTCGGGCAAATGTTTAAGGAAGCGTTAGGCGATAAAAAGGGAATTAAGCGGTATGGTTCAAGCTTTGTTCCGATGGACGAAACTCTTGCCCAGGTCGTGGTCGATTTAAGCAATCGTCCTCATTTGGAAATGAGAGCGGCCTTTCCAAGTCAAAAGGTAGGTACCTTTGATACAGAGCTAGTACATGAGTTTCTGTGGAAATTTGCACTTGAAGCCCGGATCAACCTTCATGTCATTGTTCACTACGGAACCAATACACACCATATGATTGAAGCCATTTTTAAAGCGATGGCACGTGCCTTAGATGAAGCAACAACCATTGATCCACGTGTGAAAGGAATTCCTTCGACAAAGGGGATGCTCTAATGATCGGAGTCATTGATTACGGAATGGGAAATTTGTTCAGCGTATCAAAAGCATTGGAACGAGCAGGTGCCCGTTATATCGTTTCCTCTGATGTGGAGGAGCTGAAAAAAGCAGATGCTTATATTTTGCCCGGAGTTGGTTCGTTTCGTGATGCAATGCAGCTGTTAAAAGAGACTGGACTTGAGGCGTTTATTCATCAAGTTGTGCAGGAAGGAAAGCTGTTATTCGGCATTTGCCTTGGCATGCAGCTGTTATTTGAAGAAAGCGAAGAGGCAGGCCGCACAAAAGGATTGGGGCTGTTAAAAGGGCGTGTCGTTCTTTTAAAAGATCGTGATCAGGACGGGAAAAGGCTGAAGGTACCTCATATGGGGTGGAATGAGCTCACATTTCATCAGCCCTCCCCATTGTTTGACGGTGTACCAGAAGGATTTGCATACTTTGTTCACTCTTATTATGTGAGTGATATGAACCCAGATGAGCAATTAGCAAGCGCGGACTATGGTGTTCAAGTACCAGCAATCGTTGGCAAGGGAAATGTGCTTGGTGCACAGTTTCACCCTGAAAAAAGCAGTACAACGGGAATGGCGCTGCTCAAACAATTTATTCAATTAGCAAACGAACAGAGGGTGAGCAAATGAGTGAGTTTACATTATATCCAGCGATTGATATGAGAAATGGCAAATGTGTACGTCTTGTACAAGGTGATTATGATCAAGAAACCATTTATGGAGATTCACCGCTCGACATGGCCGCGAAATTTGCGAAGGATGGAGCAACGTGGATTCATCTTGTGGATCTAGATGGTGCAAAAGCAGGGAAACGTGTCAATCATGAGCATGTGCTGGCGATTGCATCTTCTTTAGATGTGAAGGTACAAATCGGCGGCGGTATTCGGACAGAAGAAGACGTTGCTTTTTATTTAAAGAGCGGCGTCGATAGAGTGATACTTGGCAGCTCAGCTGTATCTAACCCAGCCTTTGTGAAAAAAATGCTGGCGCAATTTGGAGAGAAAATCGCAATTGGGATTGATGCGCGAAATGGCTTTGTATCGACTGAAGGGTGGCTTGAAACGTCTAAAGTGAAGGCAGAGGAGCTCGGCAGGGAATTGGCAAAGGAAGGCGCAGAGGTCTTTATTTTCACCGATATTCAAATGGATGGCATGCTGTCTGGTCCCAATGTGGAAAGCACGGTTCGCTTAGCAGAAGCAACCGGCAAACAAGTGATTGCTTCAGGCGGTGTCAGCGCGGTAGCTGATCTTCAAAAGCTGTCAGCGCAAAAAGAAACTGGTGTGTCTGGTGCGATCATTGGAAAAGCACTTTACACGAAGCAGTTTACTTTAGCGGAAGCATTTGAAGGGCTTGACCGCATATGATGACAAAACGAATCATCCCATGTCTTGATGTGAAGGAAGGGCGTGTTGTCAAAGGAGTGCAATTCCTAGGCTTAAAGGATGCTGGTGATCCGGTAGAATTAGCGCAGATCTATGATGAGGCAGGGGCGGATGAACTTGTCTTTCTAGATATTTCTGCGTCGCATGAAGGCCGGAAAACGATGGTGGATGTGGTTAAACAAGTCGCGTCCACTCTTGCCATACCATTTACGGTAGGAGGCGGGATTAACCACCTTGATGACATGAAGCGTATATTAAGAGCGGGTGCAGACAAAGTATCTGTCAATACAGCAGCTGTGTTAAGGCCAGAACTGATTTCAGAAGGTGCTGACTTTTTTGGCTCCCAGTGTATCGTTGTCGCAATTGATGCAAAATACGATGAAGAGAAAAAAGCATATATGGTCTATACACACGGGGGACGCCGTCAAACAGATTTAGAGGTTAGCGACTGGGCGAAGGAAGCTGTGCAAAGAGGTGCAGGAGAGATTTTACTGACAAGTATGGATGCCGATGGTGAAAAGACAGGCTTTGATCATCGATTGACAAAGCTTGTATCAGAGGCAGTCACTGTGCCAGTTATCGCTTCTGGCGGCGCTGGCAATGCCCAGCATATGCTGGAGGCATTTACAAAAGGAGAAGCTGATGCAGCATTAGCAGCCTCCATTTTCCATTACAAAGAAACCTCCATTCACGAGGTAAAGACATATTTGAGAGAACACGGGGTGAAGGTCAGATGAAACAGGCAAATGAATTAACTTTTAATGAAGCAGGCCTGATTCCTGCGATTGTACAGGATGCTCAAAGTAAGGAAGTACTGACGCTGGCATATATGAATCAAGAATCCTATGAAAAAACGCTGGAGACAGGTGAAACATGGTTTTATAGCCGGTCGAGAAACGAGCTTTGGCACAAAGGCGCCACCTCCGGACATACCCAGCAAGTGAGTTCTATCCGATATGACTGCGACAAGGACGCTTTGCTTGTCCTTGTCGCGCCAAGCGGCCCAGCCTGTCATACTGGCAGCTATAGCTGTTTTTCGGAAGAAGGCGTAAAGCGTCAAAGCGAAGAGCAGGATCGTTTTGCGATATTAAATGAACTTGAACAGGTCATTGCAAAGCGTCAGGCGGAAATGCCTGAAGGTGCTTATACTACCTATCTATTTGAAAAAGGGGTCGATAAAATCCTGAAAAAGGTAGGGGAAGAAGCGTCTGAGGTGATCATTGCAGCGAAAAACCGGGATCAAGAAGAATTGAAATGGGAAACAGCGGACCTCCTCTATCATCTTCTTGTGCTATTACGTGAACAGCAATTACCGCTTGATGATGTATTAAAGGTATTAAAAAAGCGTCATCAAGGTGAATGAAAAGCCGGGGGATATCCCAGGCTTTTTATTTTTAAATGAAAAACAAATCCTTCCTTTCCTTTTGTTCTATGTGACGACTGGTGAAGTATGTTATACTACACACGGTACACTGTTCGAAATGGAGGGTATCGGTGAGTAAATACACTTCTCAAAATAATCACACACAAGTCGTCCAGCTTTTTCAAGATGGGCATTACTTTTTTCATAAAGGTCTTAAAGCATATAGAGAAAGAAATTTGTCTAGGGCAAGTAAGCTAATACAGCGGGCCATCGTACTTGAGCCTGAAAATGTAGAAATGCTGTCACAGCTTGCCATTATTTATACTGAAATGGGTCATTACCAGCAATCAAACGAACTGCTTGATTTCATCCTCGAACACATCGATGAAAACATGTCTGAGTGTCACTACTTTAAAGCCAATAATTATGCCAATCTCGGACTATTTCAAGAGGCATATAAATCAGCTACTGCTTATGCCGCACTGGAAGAGAACGGGGAATTTGCGGATGAAAATGACGACCTCCTGGACCTGCTCGATATGAGCGACGAAGAGGACGAAGATTTTCCTTATGATCAGGATGACCTGATTGTGAAGCAGGATCAAGCAAACCATTTGCTTGAAAGCGGCAGACTCGATGAAGCCATTGAGATGCTGGAACAGATGATTGTTGAGTATCCAGAATTTTGGTCAGCGTATAACAATCTCGCTTTGGCCTATTTTTATTCTGGCCGAATCCATCAGGCGAAAGAAATGTTGAACCGGGTCCTTCATGAAAATCCCGGTAATCTGCATGCCCTTTGCAATCAGCTAGTCTTCTACCATTATGAAAAAGAAGAAGAGAAGGTCAACAAGTTAGCGAAGCAATTAACGCACGTGTATCCAATACTAAGTGAACAGCGTTATAAGCTTGGTGCAACATTTGCCCTTGTAGGAGAATTTGAATGGGCCTTTAAATGGCTTTATTCTTTGTACAAAACAGGTTTTCAGGGAGATAGTACATTTTTATACTGGCTTGCAAGCGCAGCCTATCATACAGGCCACAAAACGCTCGCCCAAACGGTTTGGGATAAGATGGTCGAAGAAGATATCGACGCAGATGAGATCAAGCCGTGGCAGGATAAACCTGAGGAGACTGAGCCAATGGTCTCGATTGAGGAACGTCTGACTGCGTACTATGTCAGCAAACAAAAAGGAGAACGTGACGTTCTGCAGTCTGTCCTTGATGCACGTGCAGCGAAAACGGCCTTTGAACAGCAATTCATAGAACTGCTTTTGTATGAAGATGAAATGAAAGAAAAGTCTTTTTCAGAAGATGCAGTTTTTGCAAAACAGGCGGCATCCAGTTTAGAGGAAGCCGTTCAGCCTGACAGCCATATGCCTTATTTTTGGTTATTCCATATTATTCAGCAGGCACGTGCTTCTGGTATTGATAAGAAAAATGCGCCTGCCTGGGCAGCAGCATCTTATTATCTATGGATGAATGAACAAGAAGAATCAGCTGTCAGCAAAAAAGACATTGCGTCTGCTTTTCAAATCAGTGTTCAAACACTGTCAAAATACGAACGAGAAATCTGTACGTTAATTGATTAAATAGGTAAATAGATTCAGAACATCCCAGCATGGCCGAAAAGGTCATGCTTTTTTCTTGGATAAAAAGGTGGGATTTGCAAGGAATTGGCGAAGTATGACAATCACGACATGTTTTTGAAACATAAATGTAATAAAAATATTAGCTCATTTTGTCGATGTCTCATGTATAATGAAAATCGTGGATTAAAACAAAGATAGATATTTAAATATTTTACTATACATAATGAAACACCCAGTGATGAAACAATCTGGTCAACATCTGACTGAACAATCAGGAAGAAAGACATAGAGAGCACAGATTGGTCGCAGAGAATTTGCTGCTTTCTAATGTCGCTTGGGAAATTGTCAAAGGAGGAACTATTTGTGAAAAAGTTTATTACTTTCGGTTTAGCTTCGGTGATCGGAGCGAGCGGTTTATTTATTCCATTTACACATGAAGCAAACGCACAGAACTTTGAACAAAAGAAACAAGAACTAGACAGCAAGCAATCTGAGGTAAACAAGAATCTTCAAAAGAAAAAAGAAGAGCTTTCAAAGCTTGAAGCAAAACAAGAGGCACTTGCACAAAAGCTTAAAGATATTGATGAGAAAGCTTTAAAAACAAGTGATCAAATCGAAGAAAAACAAAAAGAAAATGAAAAAACAAAAAAAGAAATCAAAGCACTGAAAAAAGAAATTGCTGATACAGAAAAACGTATTGAAGAAAGAAACGAGTTCTTGAAAAAGCGTGTACGTGCCCTTCAAGAGAGCGGTGGTTCTACGAAATACATAGATGTATTACTAGGAGCAAAAAGCTTTAGCGATTTCATCAGCCGTGCAGGTGCAGTTTCTACACTGATCAACGCAGACAGTGAAATCATTAAAGAGCAGGAAAAAGACAAGGCAGAGCTTCAAAAGTCTGAAAACGAATTAAACACAAAGCTTGAAAATGTGCAAAGCACACTTGCAAAGCTTGAAACACTTCAATCAGACCTGAATAAACAGCTTGATGAAAAAGACAAGCTATTCAAGCAAGTGAAAAAGCAAAAAGGAAGTGCTTTTTCTGAAATCAGCGAGTTAAACAGTGAGGCTAACAGCATTGCATCTGAAAAGGACGCAACAGTAGCTGCACAAAAACAAGCTGAAAAAGAAGCTAGAGAAGCAGCTCAAAAAGCAAAAGAAGAAAAAGCGCAAAGACAACAGCAGCAGCGTCAAGCTAGTGTTCAAGCGGAAGACAACAGCTCAAATAACGATAGCAGCCCATCTTCAAGTAACAGCGGGTCATCTAATAACAACAATAACAATAATAACAGCAACAGCAGTTCACCAAGCAAGAAGCCATCTACTGGCGGTGGATCACCTGTCAGCAGTAACGTAGGCGGAATTGAAGGTGCAATCAGCACAGGTTCTACTATTGTTGGACAATCTCCATATAAATGGGGCGGCGGCAGATCACAAGCCGATATTGACGCACGTCGTTTTGACTGTTCTTCATTCGTTCGCTGGGCTTTTGCATCAGCAGGTATCAACCTTGGACCAGTTGGCGGTACAACAACAGATTCGCTTGTAGGTAAAGGAAGAGCTGTAAGTGCATCTGACATGAAACGCGGAGACCTTGTGTTCTTTGATACGTATAAAGTAAATGGACACGTTGGTATTTACTTAGGAAACGGTACATTCTTGAACGATAACAGCTCTCGCGGTGTTTCAGTTGACTCAATGAGCAACGTATACTGGAAAAAAGCATTCAAAGGCGTTGTAAGAAGAGTCGTTGAATAAATCATTACTTTTTATATAACCGTAAACAGGCTTCCTTAAACAGCAGTTTAAGGAAGCTTTTTCTTTTTTTGAAGATATGAGCAAATGATTCGCTTATTCCCCGCAGATTTAATAGGATATGGGTAAGGAATAAAAACTAAGAGTGGAAATGATGCTCTCTGTCATGAATGGAAGCATCACCCAAGGGCATTCTAATAAGAAATGCGAGCAGCAATTGAAGAGGGAGTGACAGTTGTGTCAGAAGAAAAAATCTACGATACGATCATCATTGGAGCGGGTCCTGCCGGAATGACAGCCGCTGTTTATACATCACGGGGAAATCTTTCAACATTAATGATTGAAAGAGGAATTCCAGGCGGACAAATGGCGAATACGGAAGATGTCGAGAACTATCCTGGCTTTGAAAGCATTTTGGGGCCGGAACTTTCAAATAAAATGTTTGAGCATGCGAAGAAATTCGGTGCAGAGTATGCGTATGGCGATATCAAAGAAATCGTGAACGGTGAAGAATACAAAATCGTCAAAGCCGGCTCAAAAGAATACAAAGGACGCTCTGTCATTATCGCGGCAGGGGCTGAATACAAAAAAATCGGTGCACCAGGTGAAAAAGAACTTGGCGGCCGCGGCGTATCATATTGTGCAGTATGTGACGGAGCATTCTTTAAAAACAAAGAGCTTGTCGTCATTGGCGGCGGAGATTCTGCTGTAGAAGAGGGTGTGTATCTCACACGCTTCGCTTCTAAAGTAACGATTATCCATAGACGCGATAAACTTCGTGCACAAAGCATTTTACAAGCGCGTGCCTTTGATAATGAAAAAATTGACTTCATGTGGAACAAAACCGTGAAACAGATCAATGAAGAAAACGGGAAAGTCGGCAGTGTGACATTGGTTGATACGGTGACTGGTGAAGAAGAAGAGTTTAAAACAGACGGCGCCTTTATCTATATCGGAATGCTGCCACTGTCTAAACCATTTGAAAATCTCGGCATTACAAATAAAGAAGGCTACATCGAGACAAACGAAAGAATGGAAACGAGAGTGGAAGGTATTTTCGCAGCGGGTGACATTCGTGAAAAAACACTTCGTCAAATTGTCACAGCAACAGGAGACGGAAGTATTGCAGCACAAAGCGCACAGCATTATGTAGAAGAGCTTGCTGAAAAACTCAAAGCAACGAAATAAATGGCTGTCGTAAATCCTTAATATAGCGTCATGGGCTTTTAACTGGAATGTAACACGGGTGAAATAATTTTCCGTTATGATAAAACTAGTAATTGACCCCCTTTTATAAGGAATACATGTTTGGCACGGATGTGAATCCGTGTCCTTTTTTTTGCCTGAAATCAGAAATTCACGAGATGTTCACAAATGACGCATGGAGAACCGTTAGATGCTGTAAAATAAAGAGTAGAGAAATGGCTCGTTACATCATTCAAACGAAAACCGGTCTGTTTTCGGGGAAGAACGGGCATGTTCATTGTGGGAGTCAGGTTGAACCTGTATAATAAGTTAAAGACATAAAAGAGTAGGTGACAGCTGATGCAACGAGTAACCAATTGTGTGCTGCATCACGAAGATCAAGTTCTCTTGCTGCAAAAGCCAAGACGGGGCTGGTGGGTAGCACCGGGCGGCAAAATGGAAAGCGGAGAATCGGTCAAAGATTCAGTCGTTCGAGAATATAGAGAAGAAACAGGTATTTATATTTTAAATCCGCAACTGAAAGGTGTTTTTACCTTTATCATAAAAGAAGGCGATCAAATCGTTCAAGAGTGGATGATGTTCACCTTTATGGCAGATTCATTTACCGGAAAAAACGTAACAGAGTCAGAGGAAGGCATTTTAAAATGGCATGACGTAAAGGATGTGCCTCATTTGCCGATGGCTCCAGGAGATTCCCATATTCTTGATTTCATGCTCAAAGGAAAAGGACTTCTGCACGGCACTTTTACGTATACACCCGATTTTGAGCTGATTGCTTATCGGTTAGATCCTCAGGGAGAATAATACATGAACCGTTTTCATAAAGAAGGAGAGGAAGCAGGCATGAATACACACAAACAAGAAGATATTCAGCTTGTGATTATTACAGGAATGTCAGGTGCGGGGAAAACCGTCGCCATTCAAAGCTTTGAAGATTTAGGCTACTTTTGTGTTGATAACCTGCCGCCATCACTTTTACCGAAGTTCCTAGAGCTCATGAAGGAATCGAATTCCAAGATGAGCAAGGTCGCTCTTGTGATGGATTTGCGCGGACGCGAATTTTTTGACAGCTTAATTGCGGCATTAGATGAAATGAGTGATCTTGACTGGATCACGCCAAGGATTCTATTTTTAGATGCAAATGATAAGGTGCTTGTCTCAAGATACAAAGAAACGAGACGTTCGCACCCCCTTGCGACAACAGGTTTGCCGCTTGAAGGAATTGCAATGGAGCGCGAGCTGTTAGAGGAGTTAAAAGGCCGGTCTCAAATGATTTTTGATACATCGGATTTAAAACCAAAACAGCTGCGAGAAAAAATCGTCACGCACTTTGCGACAAACCAAGGTCAGGTGTTTACAGTAAACGTGATGTCCTTTGGCTTTAAATACGGTCTGCCGATTGATGCTGATCTTGTCTTTGACGTGAGATTCCTGCCGAATCCTTACTATATTGAGAGTATGCGTCCACAGACTGGAAACGATGAAGAAGTGCGCTCCTATGTGATGAAATGGAGTGAAACGCAAAAATTCACAGAGAAATTAATCGATCTTCTCAGCTTTATGCTTCCGTCGTATAAGAGGGAAGGAAAAAGTCAGCTTGTGATCGCCATCGGCTGTACAGGCGGGCAGCATCGATCTGTGACGCTGGCCAACTATTTATCGGAGTATTTTAAAAACGATTACTATACACATGTCACTCACCGGGACATTGAAAAGAGAAGCAGAAAATAGATGACGACACTACCAAAGGTGGTCATTCTTGGCGGTGGCACTGGCTTATCTGTTTTGCTCAGAGGGCTAAAAACGAAGCCAGTGGACATTACCGCTATAGTAACGGTTGCTGACGACGGAGGCAGCTCAGGCAGACTGCGGCATGATTTGAATATTCCCCCTCCAGGTGATATTCGAAATGTCCTTGCAGCTCTCTCTGATGTTGAACCGCTTGTAGAAGATTTATTTCAGCACCGTTTTAACAAAGGGAATGACTTAACAGGCCACTCACTCGGCAACCTCATTCTTGCGGCCATGACAAATATAACCGGTGATTTTTTTCATGCCGTCACTGAAATGAGCAAGGTTTTAAATGTGAGAGGAAAAGTATTGCCAGCAGCAAATTCAAGTGTTGTTCTTCATGCGGAATTAGAAAATGGGCAAATGGTGACAGGAGAATCGAAAATTCCCACCTATGGTGAGCGAATTAAACGAGTGTTTCTCACACCCGATACGATTGAACCGCTGCCAGAATCTATTCAAGTCATTCGTGAGGCGGATTTGATCGTCATTGGGCCTGGTAGTCTGTATACGAGTATTTTGCCAAACTTGCTTGTGCCGCATATTGGAGAAGAAGTGATTCGCTCAAAGGCGAAAAAAGTGTATATTTGCAATGTCATGACGCAGCCGGGGGAAACGCTTTCCTACAGTGCAGCAGATCATGTTCAGGCATTAAATGATCATATGGATCGTCCATTTATTGATACGATTTTTGTGAACAATAAAGAAATTCCAGAAGAAATCAAAGCAAAATATGCAGAAGAACAGGCACAGCCTGTCCAATTCGACACAGATGCACTGAAAGCAATGGGACTAGAAGTGATTCCTGGAGAAATCATTACATACGACCAGCATGTCATTCGTCATGACACGCTGAAAGTAGCCTCGCTGCTTGTTGATCTGCTGCATCAGAAAAAATAGGAATGGGGGTGGCAAGGATGTCATTTGCATCCGAAACAAAAAAAGAGCTGACTAATCTGGACGTGAAGGACTGCTGCACAAAAGCAGAGCTTTCTGCCCTCATCCGTATGAACGGTTCATTATCTTTCTCTAATCGAAAATTGATTTTAGATATACAGACAGAGAACGCAGCCATTGCAAGACGTATTTATACGCTGCTCAAAAAGAAATACGATGTGACAGTCGAACTGCTCGTCCGTAAAAAAATGAGATTGAAAAAGAATAACGTGTATATTGTCAGACTGGTAGAACGAGCGAAAACCATTTTAGAGGATTTAAAAATATTAGGTGAGCAATTTGTATTTGAGCGCAATATTTCAGAAGAGCTCGTGAAGAAAAGATGCTGCAAGCGCTCCTATATGAGAGGTGCTTTTTTAGCAGGCGGTTCTGTGAATAACCCAGAAACGTCCTCCTATCACCTTGAGATTTTTTCACTATATAAAGAACATAATGATGCCCTTTGTGAGCTGATGAATCAATTTCATCTCAATAGTAAAACACTTGAGCGCAAAAAAGGGTACATTACGTACATGAAGGAAGCAGAAAAAATCACGGAATTTTTAAGTGTTGTGGGCGCTCATAACTCACTGCTTCGCTTTGAAGATGTGCGAATCGTTCGAGACATGAGGAACTCCGTCAACCGGCTCGTCAATTGTGAAACAGCAAACTTGAATAAAACGATTGGTGCATCACTGCGTCAGGTCGAGAACATTCAATTTATTGATGAAAAAATTGGACTTGATGCCCTGCCGGAAAAGCTTCGTGAAATTGCTAAACTGCGAGTCGACTATCAAGAGGTCACGCTGAAGGAACTTGGAGAAATGGTGGAAAGCGGCAAGATCAGCAAGTCAGGGATTAACCACCGTTTAAGAAAGCTAGATCAAATCGCAGAACAATTACGAAACGGACAAGCTGTTACACTCAAATAGGAGAATGAAAAAGGGAGGCAGATCATATGGTGGAAAAAACGGTCACCATCCAGCTGAAAACAGGCTTGCAGGCACGTCCAGCTGCTTTGTTCGTACAAGAGGCTAATCGCTTTGGAGCTGATATTTTTCTAGAGAAAGATGGGAAAAAAGTCAATGCGAAAAGCATTATGGGTCTCATGAGTCTAGCGATCAGCTCTGGGGTTACTGTCACACTGATTGCAGATGGTGCGGACGAACAAGAAGCCATTGA
The DNA here is from genome assembly GCF_056098985.1 of Bacillus sp. 11B20. Lineage (NCBI taxonomy): Bacteria > Bacillati > Bacillota > Bacilli > Caryophanales > Bacillaceae > Bacillus > Bacillus sp. 11B20. The sequence goes on along the minus strand of NZ_JBLZWZ010000009.1, from coordinate 404,337 downwards.
GGCGTTAACAGATTTTATCAATCAAGAAAACTGAGTCTCTTCAAAGGCTCAGTTTTTTAGGAGGGAATGTCATGATTCAATCAGCTTTTTTACAGAAGATCGGATATGAAGGCCAGTCGATCACCTTTAATGACTTACCTGTATTATTAAAAAAAATGGCCTATACCTTTCCATTTGAAAATAGATCTGTTCTGAACAAACAATCCTACGCTTTGAATCAAGAAGGGTTGAAGCAGCATCTTCTTGAAGAAAACAGAGGAGGTCTTTGTTACGATCTCAATCCTCTCTTATACTATGTGTTAAAAGAGGCTGGGCTCTCTGTACAGCTTCTTCAAGGGACAGTGTATATCAAAGAAGCGGACACGTGGGCCATTGATGGCACGCATGTAGCCATTATGTTGAAGCATCATAACGAACGCTTTCTCATTGATGGGGGATTTGGTGTGAATTTACCTCTTCAGCCTGTGCCTTTTACAGAAGATTGGGTGGAAGGAGCGTCTATTCGGTTTCGCGTCAAAGCAGAGAAAACCGAAAAGGGGACACATCTACTCCAATTAGATAGGGGAGATGGTGCTGAAACAGGCTATGCTTTCACATTGAACGAGGTGGACGAGGCTGCATTGGTCCAATTGAGACACGAGATTTATGAAAATGAATCCTCTACTTTTAACAAAAGACCACTTGCGTCAAAGCTCACGCCAACAGGACGTGTGGTCGTTACTGAGGATCATGTCACCACACATGAACATGAAGAAGTGTCGAAAAAGCCGCTTCCGGTTCCTTTTGAGGATTACGTGAAAAAGCTTATACCGTAAACCATACTAAAAGACAGCCCCAGATGAAACAGGGCTGTCTTTTTTATTGATTATCGAATACGTGTGAAAGTCGCATAATGGTCTGTTGTTTTGTAAATGAGCCAGTCGCTTGAATACACAAGACGGTCAGCATTGCGGAAGCCTGAAACGTAGTTGATGTCTGCCTCACGCCATGTGCGGCCGCTTGCTGAAGGAAGACGTCCTTCCCGGTTTGAGAAAATATCTCCACCGATGCTTTTACCTGGCGCCACTTCTGCTAGATTTCCCTTAGATGCCACCCATCCGAGAGCACTTGCTTGTGATTTCGTAATGTAGTTATCAGGCAGTCGTTTGTAGCGAATTAAATAATCTGCTACACCATCAAACGTATTAATGACGGCAAGGGTACGTACATCTGGCGTGAGCTGAATAGAAGCATTTTCAGTTGTGGCTGTTGGTGTAAGAGGTGTTTCTGCATGAACTTGCTGCGGGATAAATCCAGAAAACAGAATAGCAGCGATCAGAGCGAACATAGTCAAAACTGAACTCAATCTTTTCATCTTCATCCTCCTATTAAGGAAATCCGATGCCGTCCTCTTGATGCTTGTCTACCTCATATTATAGCACCCGAACATGAAGGAAATGTAAAGAATCAGGATCTTTGCTAAAATGAGACTTTTCTCCTGAAGCCTCTTAAAGAAATAAATAAAAAGACGCAGTTCAGTTCCCTGCGTCTTATTTGATCAAGAGGAAGCAAGCTCCTTCACAACATCAACAGGCGCCTTCCCATCTATTCCATGAATCACATTATGAATGGCTCGTTTCAGCATGAGATCCCTTGTTGTTTCAGTAGCGGAACCGATGTGAGGGGCTAGGGTGACATTGTTCATCTCTTTGAAAGGATGATCCTCTTGAAGCGGTTCCTGCTCATACACATCAAGACCAGCGCCTTTGATCCATCCCTTCTGAAGTGCTTGAATGAGGCTTTTTTCATCCACTGTTTTCCCGCGGGAAATGTTTACAAATAAAGCCGTTTGCTTCATTAACTTCAATTCTCGTTCCCCAATCATATGATACGTTTCCTCGGTCAGCGGTGTAATCAACACAATGATATCAGCTTGTTTTAAAAGATCATCAAGTGCACAATAGACAGCGCCATACGCCGATTCAGCCTTTTCATTCCGGCTTCGGTTATGATAAAGAACATTCATATCAAAACCATGTGCTGCCCGTTTGGCAACTTGTTCTCCAATACGTCCCATGCCAATAATACCGAGCGTTTGGTGATGTACATCGATGCCAAAGATCTCTTCTTCCTGTACGAATTTTGTCCATTTTCCTTCACGGATAAAACGATCAAGCTCGGCGATTCTTCGCGCAGAGGAGAGAATGAGCGAAAAGGCAAGGTCAGCCACGGTATGATCGAGCGTATAAGGGGTGTGCGTACCAATCACGCCTCTTTGCCTCATCGCTTCTATATCGAAATTGTCATAGCCGACAGAGTTATTACTCACTACCTTGAGTTTTGGTGCGTGATCTAACAGCTCTTGATCGATTTTCGTTCCAGACGTTAAAAGACCATCAGCGTGCTGCAGCTTTTCAAACAAAATGTCTCTTGGAATAGGGTCTTTGGATTGCCAAACCTCGTATGTACAATGTTCCTTTAGCATTTCCTCAAAAGAAGCAGGTAAGGGTTTGGCGACAAAAATGTGTGGTGTCACAGTCAATTCGCTCCTTTCACATGGTCATCTTACTCCTTTTATTATAAAGCAACCATTTCGGCAGAACACGTTTGAATGTTAGCAGCTCAATATTTAATATACTAAAATAACGGTAAAGAAAGACATTTTCTTAATGAAAAAGTAGATTCATATGCCATCTGATGCATTTTTTATCTATATAAAAATAAGCGGATAGTAGAGGAGACATGTGAATTTGCAAGATTTTACGAGAGATTATCTGACAAACTGGAAAATAGATCGAGACTTTTTGATAGAAAATTTATTATATTTGAAATGTATTAAACGGGATGGTCATTTTCTACTAAACCATTTTATTGTCTTTTAGTGTGATGAGAATAATAGATTGAAAACAAACCCGCGAATCCGCTGGGATGCAGCGTAAAATAGAGAAAATAATGATATTTCTTCTCATCGTTTTCTCATTTTTTTCTTTTTTTTCTATCATTTTTCTTCTCTATTCTTGAGAACACGAGAAGGAAAAGGGGGACGGGCACGAGCTTACGTTACTTAAAAAAAGATGGGAGATGGCAAAATGGGATCAAAATTAGAACAGATTCTTCAGCACAATTCAGAGTTTGTGAATGAGAGACATTATGAGCCTTACAAAGCGGGGAAATTTCCTGAGAAAAAACTGGTCATTTTAACATGCATGGATACCCGCCTTTTGGAATTATTGCCGCAATCTATGGGGCTGCGCAACGGGGATGCAAAGATCATTAAGAATGCTGGAGCCATCGTGACACATCCGTTCGGCAGTGTGATGCGGAGTATCCTTTTAGCTATCTATGAGCTAAAGGCAGAGGAAGTATGCATTGTAGGTCATCATGAATGCGGAATGGCAGGTCTTGCGGCGGATCCTTTACTTGAAAAGGCGAAAGCACGTGGAATCGAAGAGAAATGCTTAAGCATTGTAAAAAACTCAGGAGTCGATTTAAAGGGCTGGCTGACAGGCTTTGATTCAGTTGAAGAGAGCGTGGCCCAAAGTGTGAAATTAGTGAAAGAGCATCCACTGATGCCAAGTGATGTGGCTGTTCATGGACTGGTGATTCATCCAGCAACAGGAAAGCTGGATGTCGTTGTGAAAGATAAACTGATTGACCCGCAGTATACCTAAATCATCTACACATACTTAAAGGAGGCCAACACATACCATGCGTTTTTATGGAAGATTTGAAGGGTACAATTCATCAAAGTTTAGACGCGATTTAATCGCTGGGCTTGTCGTGGGGGTTGTGGCAATTCCTTTAGGCATGGCATTTGCCATTGCATCTGGTGTCGGACCAGAATATGGATTATACACAGTCATCGTTGCCGGCATTTTGATTTCATTGTTTGGTGGTTCAAAGTATCAGATCGGTGGGCCGACTGGGGCGTTTGTTCCAATTTTATTCGGGATCGTCAGCCAGTACGGTATTGAAAACTTGCTCATTGCCGGTTTTATGGCAGGCTGTATGCTTGTATTATTCGGAATATTCAAACTAGGAAAGCTCATGAAGTTTATTCCTCGTCCGGTTATCATCGGTTTTACTGCTGGCATTGCTGTCATTATTTTTTCAGGACAGATTGCCAACTTCCTCGGATTAAAGGGTGTTGAAAAACATGAAAGTTTTTTCCTCAATATGAGAGAAATCGTGGTCCATCTCGGTACCACAAACAGTCTCGCCATCATCACAGCCGTCACCGGGCTCATTGTGATTTTGGCGGCACAAAAATACATTCCCAAAATACCTGGTGCTCTATTAGGTCTATTGGCTTCTACGTTTCTCGCTGTTCTCTTCTTTCAAGGACAAGTTGAAACGATTGGCTCTGCATATGGTGAAATCCCTCGTCAGCTGCCAACCTTCGCTTTTCCTGAATTGACGATTGAAAAAATGATATACCTCCTGCCTCCAGCAATTATCATTGCACTTTTAGGCGGTGTGGAATCGATTTTGTCCGCAATGGTTGCTGATAATATGAAAGGCTCTAAGCATGACAGCAATAAAGAGCTTGTTGGGCAAGGAATTGCCAATATGGCGGCACCGCTTTTCGGAGGAATTCCAGCGACGGGCGCTATTGCCCGCACGGCAACGAACATAAAAAATGGCGGAGCAAGTCCGATTTCTGGTGTTGTGCATGGCGTTGTCGTTTTGTTAATTTTAATGGTATTTGCGCCATATGCGTCGATGATTCCACTTGCTGCAATGGCACCAATTTTAATGTTTGTTGCTTGGAATATGAGTGAGAGAAAAGAATTTATCAATATTGTGAAAGTGAAAAATGCCGATTCGCTTGTACTTGTCGTGACCTTCCTGCTCACAGTGATCGGTGATTTGATTATTGGCGTTACCGCTGGGCTCATTTTAGCGTTTATCGCTTTTATCAAAAAAATGAGCCAGACGACCAATATCCATACAAATGTCGCTGTTCCTCAGATGGAAACAGCAGCTGCTTTAGAAAAACAGGTAGACGAGAAAGGGATCAGTATGTATTCCATCGAAGGGCCGCTCTTCTTCGGAACAACAGATTCATTGGAAAATTCGATTTTGGACCATGTTCAAACAAAACCGAAAACACTCATTCTGCTTATGAATAAAGTCAATTATATGGACACGTCGGCAGAAGCGGTTCTCATGAATATCTCCAATCGGTTAAAGCATCATAATGGAAAGCTGATGATCGTTGGGCTTCAATCACAGCCTAAGGAGCTTTTGCATCGAACAGGTCTTTTCCATCATATCGGAAAGCAGCATTTCTTTGAACGAACAGATGACATCTCACCACAGCATCTTTAAGGCTTAGAAAAACACGTGACAGCTTGGTCACGTGTTTTTTACTGACTCTTTTTCTCCAGAAAAACGCTTTGTGAGTTTCTGTTGATGAGCGCTGAAGACCTCTTCTACTGTGACGTCATAGAGATCCGCTAAAATGAGGAGGTTTGCTAAGACATCTCCCATTTCTTCAATGAGTTCTTTCTTCAGCTCAGATGATTCCTGTCTCTGCTCATCAGGCCGGTCTCGTCCAATTTCTATTGCTCTAACAGCACGAGCGAGTTCTCCCGTTTCTTCCATTAAGAAGCCTAACCGGATAAACGGTCCATATTCTGTCCAATTTCTCATTTGATAAAAATCCTTGATCCACTTCTCCATTTCAGTTGTTTGCATTCTCTCTATACAGCTCCTTATATGGTGTTCACTCTTTTGATTTTACACTATATATAGAAGAAACGGCTGTTTTTTTACAAATCATTATAGTAGAATGAGTGAAGAAATCATAGAGAGAGATGGAGCTGTTTTGATGAAAACGATTTGTGTGTTTGCTGGTTCAAATCCAGGTGTAAACGATGTCTACAAACAAAAGGCTGTAGAGCTGGGGGCTTATATGGCGAAGCAGGGCATTCGTCTTGTTTACGGCGGATCGCGTATCGGGTTAATGGGCGCGATTGCCGATGAGGTCATGAGACATGGCGGGCAAGTGATCGGTGTCATGCCTAAGGGGCTTTTTAGAGGAGAAGTCGTGCATCAAGAGCTGACAGAGTTAATTGAGGTAACAGGCATGCATGAGCGAAAAGCGAAAATGAGCGAGCTGGCCGATGGGTTTATTGCGATGCCAGGTGGCTTTGGTACATATGAAGAATTATTTGAGGTGCTGTGCTGGGCACAAATCGGCATCCATCAAAAGCCGATTGGATTGTATCAAGTGAATGACTATTTCAACCCGCTTATGGACATGGTGAAGTTTAGTGTACAGGAAGGCTTTTCAAATGAATCACACCTTCAATTGTTACATGCTTCGAGCGAACCGGAGGAATTAATCACGCAGATGGCTTCTTATCAAACACCGTCTCTTCAGCAGAAATGGACGGAGCTGTCTTAAAGTAGGATTAAAACAAAAAACCGTCTGTTCAAGGAGCAGACGGTTTGTGTTGTGATCATTATTTTTGTTCTTCTGTATTACGGGTCAAGACTTTGTCAATGAGTCCGTATTGAAGTGCTTCTTCCGCTGTTTTGAAGTTGTCACGATCTGTATCGCGCTCAATGACTTCAATTGGCTGACCAGTACGTTCAGCAAGTACTTGGTTCAGTTTATCGCGTAAAGAAAGGATTCGTTTTGCCGCAATTTCAATTTCTGTTGCTTGACCTTGGGCACCGCCTAGTGGTTGGTGAATCATGACTTCACTGTTTGGAAGAGCATAACGCTTACCTTTTTCACCAGCAGCAAGCAGGAACGCACCCATAGATGCAGCCATACCAATACAAATAGTTGATACCTTTGGTTTAATAAATTGCATCGTATCGTAAATGGCCATACCAGCTGTGATTGAACCGCCAGGGCTGTTAATGTAGATAGAAATATCTTTTTCTGGATCTTCAGCTTCTAAGAAAAGCAGCTGTGACACGATGGAGTTGGCAACATTGTCATCGATCGCAGAACCAAGCATGATAATACGGTCTTTTAAAAGACGAGAATAAATGTCGTAAGCTCTTTCCCCACGATTTGTTTGCTCAATGACTGTAGGTATTAAATTCATAATGTTCCTCCTTCACCTTTTAGGTAAGTATGTAATTCAATGATACATTTTTGGTCAATAAAGGTCAAACAAAACGCTGACCTAAATTCAAATACCCCTATCCATTTTCCCCAAAATCATTCCACTTCAAACCAGCATATTATTCTATGTATCCAAAAGAAGAAAATACATCATCAAGACGATTGATTAATCATTGCTTTCTTGCAGCATTTCCCTTATAATTTGATATGCTGACGTTCAAAAAACATATCGTGCGCTCGTAGCTCAGTTGGATAGAGCGGTGGTTTCCGGTACCACGTCTGCCGGGGGTTCGAATCCCTCCGAGCGCGTTACAACGTTTTAACACCGTTATATCAACGTTTTCCAACGGTCTGTTAATGCGATAAGTGTACGGAAGGGCACGATCTAGGAAGAAACGGACATTCGTTTTTATCCGATTTCGTGTCTTAGCGGACAAACTAGACCGATTCTCTACGAAGCCTTGCGGAATAATTTCCGGGAGGCTTTTTATTATGGCGATTATAAGAAGACGGCAAGGCGTGCGTAATAGGCGCGATGTAGGTAGCGATCGAATTCGATCCTCATTCACGACAATAAAAGACGCATTAGATACGGTAGTTACCGTTATGACTACGCAGAATTTTAGAGAAAGAACCATCGGTGACTACTGCGCCCATTTCGGCGAATTTTTGGACGAGACTGCGTTAGATCCTGCGATGCCAATTACGGCGGTCACCGAAGATCATTTCCATACTTATATTACGATAATGTTAAAGAAGCGCGGTCTATCGCCGGTAACGATTAACATTCGGCTAGGCGGTATTAAATCGTTATTCAGTAAGATGGTAGAGCGCGGCCTTATTAACGAGAGTCCTTGCGGTCGTGTGACAAAGCTACGTACCGATCAGACCGTCGTTAAAAGTCTTACTGATTCGCAGGTAAAGCGATTCTTCAGCGTCATCGATAAGGATACTTTTGCGGGATTCAGAGACTACGTGGCGTTTTATCTTTCATTAAAATGCGGATTAAGGTCGAATGAACTAGAAGGCCTCGAGCCGACCGACGTCGATTTCGATAATAAAGTTCTTATGTTGCCTGGCGCAATCAACAAGAATCGTAAAAACCGTATGGTCCCGATGACCGAAAAAGTTGCCGAAAATCTCCATCAACTTCTATTAGAAACGGAAGACTATTTCGGAGTTGCGAAAAAGGTATTCGTAAATCAGTACGGAGATGAGATGGCGAAGGAGCATTTACGGAAGCGGGCGGCCAAGTACGCTGGTATAGCGAATCTTAAAGGAGAATGCCGCGCGAGCATCCATAGTCTACGTCATACGTTTGCGATCAACTATCTACGTAATGGCGGGGATATCCGTTCGTTACAAAAGATACTTGGCCACGCTGACTTAGAATCTACGCAAGTATATCTCGACTATGTTGACGATGTTGTCGTAGAGCAATTTAACAAAGCTAATAAAAACGACACTCTCGAAGTGTAAAAGAAAACCTCGTCTAAATAGGCGGGGTTATTTTTTTTTTTGTTTTGAATGTCCCGATTTCGAACGGTCACATGCGACTGTACTTATGAAAGCGAAAAACGGAGGGGATGGCGTGAGTGCTATAAGCAATCGTAATTTTTGCGGATATGCCGCTGAAAACGTAGTTCGGGCCGACTTAGCTAAGAGAAATATCGTAAGTTTAAGTCCGGACATCCCGTGGGCTCATTACGATTTAGTCGCCGACATAAACGGGGTATTTACTCGAATTCAAGTTAAAACAAACATAGAACACGACGGTTACCGGATGAAAATAGACAATCGTAAATCGAACGGAGCCAGTCGTCCTTACACTAAAGAAGATTACGAAGTTCTTGCAATTGTCGATTTAGAAAGCGGTGGAGTTGCGTATCTACCTTACGAAGTTTGGAGAGGTAAGTCTCAAATAAATATCATGCTTCAAGAGGTTTCGAATATGAAGGGGTACGGAAAGGGGAAACAGCCGTTGTATTTCTCTGATTTTATCGATTTTCCTAACGAAGTAAAGACGGGCGGGGTGGTAGCGTGACAAACGAACACCAACGGCTCGTCTCCGTAGAAACTCAGTCGGAATATAACTTAACGTCCGGAAAGTCTGAGACGCGTATCTTCGTTAAAATGTACGTCGATGCCGTCAAGAAAGGCTTGATCGCGGATATCGGACCCGAACGTTGGCAGACGCTTTGCGTACTATCATCGTTCATGAACGCAAACGGCGAATGTTACCCGACTCAGGACCAAATCGGGGAAGCGCTAAATTTAAGCCGAGTTGCGGCAAATAAACGGATACAGTCGCTGTGTGAATACCGATGGCAAGAACGTCCTCTTGTCGTTAAAAAACAAGGACGCGAAGGAAAGACTCAGCGGTGGGAGAACGCTCGCTATACGATACTTCCGATTAGTCAACTCGCTATATTTGACGGAGATACAGAGGAATTATAAACGCCGTGTATCGTCTACCCATATACGGCTGGCCCGTACACGGCTCGGCTTTACACTAACTAGAACCATCTTTTAACTAGAGCCATTAATAACTAGATAAATAATAGCGCTCAATCAAAACCTTTCGCGCAAATAATTACTTTAAAAGATATATCTATCGCGATAAAAGTTATTTGCAAAGAGTGGGCGTAAGCGAACGAATTGCTACGTTTTAAAAGAAAAAGAAAGGTGTTGATCAATATAACGTTTATCTTATGTTCCGCGTTCATAATTCTTTTACTTTATTGCGGGGAAAAGAACTATAAGGAGAGTGTATATAGGTGCCATAAGGGTCATTTGTTTAAAAAACCTGCGACCGAAAAAATATCCGATTACGACGGCTTCTACACAGAAATATCGGTTTGTCCGGAATGCGGGTGCGATGAAGCTTTTTATGAAAAAATTCAAGAAAAAATAATAAACGAAGTTGTTATAACGAAATCCGAAATAGACTTATACGCAACAGACGAACAAAAGCGTCATTTATACGACCTACAAGTCGAGATTATGCTTAATAGGACGATTCAAGAAAAATAATTAACGGAAAGAGGTGCGTTATGTTTACGAAACATGAACTCGTTACTATATACGAAGCACTTACCGAACTAGGCCCGAGCACTCAGTCGCAATTTAAAGACGGCGTAAAACTAAAGGTGGGCGATTTAAGCGACAAAGTATTGCGATTAATAAACGAAAGAGAATCGACGATTTCCGAAGAACAGGCGGAGGAGATACTCGCACTTGACCCGGTTAATTTACGTCCCACTCAGTAAGAAATAGAGGAACTAGGTAAGGCACGAAAGATTCTTGAATCGCGAATCAATAAACGAAAAGGAGTCCGATAATCATGGCGATTGAAATTCCGATCTCACCCGACTATAAACTTACATCCGACGTCCACAACATCATCGTCAACGAGCGCTATTTCACCGATCCGACCAAAGCGCCGGGCTGGGCGAAGAAACTGGCCGAGAATCCCGACGCCGACCCTACGCCTGTCGAACGCTGGCGAGAAGTTTCGTATCACGCTACGGTCGATCGCGCCGTCATGGACGTAATGAACCGTCAGATCAAAACGTCGGATGCGGAAACACTGGCGGAGATTGCCCAAATGGTACGGGAATTTCGCACGGAATTAGCGGCGGCACTGACGATCGAGGGCGCTAATACTACCGACAAATAAAACGGCTGGGAGGCGGTTAAATCGTGACTAAAACGAGGGATGAAGGAATCGCAGAATTACGTCAGGCAGTGGCGGAGCTTATTGCGGAGAATGAACGACTCAAAGGGGGCGTTAAAATGAAGCCGGAAATCACGAAAAAGCAGGCGGAGGCTATAACGTATTTAAGAGGACTCGGTAGGGACGACGAATATATTTTGAGTCACTTTGGCGTATATGTCCGACACTGCGCGGTACTGAACGATTTAAGTCGAGTTTCATTAGCGGCCGCGTTAATCAACGGGTATGAAATCGTAATGACACCGGAGGAGAAGGTGCGAGCCTATTACAAAGCTAATTACGCCAAACACGAAAAGTCGAAGCCGTTTAGCGGGGAAGACCATTACACGACAGGTGTTTCGCAAGGAATTAAACGAACCCTCGAACATCTCGGCATCAAAATCGAAGGGGTGAATGCGTAATGGAAATGACCTACAAACTCTCGGATATAAAACGCATTATCGATAATGATCTAGCGAAATTCGGACAGCGTGTCAAATCAATTACGTATAGCTACTATACGTACAATGGAAGCGTTGATATAGCGGGTATTGATCACGATTATCAAGAGAAGCGTATAAACGGAATAACCGTAGAAACTGAGTCTACCGAAGAATAGGAGGCGAAATATGTGAACGAAAAGCCTATCGAAAAATGGACGGCACGCGACTTCATCGTCTATCTACACGACCGCCACCTCGAAGTCTACGGCATTAAGTACGTCGCCAATAATCGCGGTATGGAAGCGCGGAATCTAAAGTCGATGATCGGCGAACATGGGGCGGCTATTGTACGGGACTTCATCGACGCATGCTTTGCGGCTAAGAAACCGACGGCTCAGTGGCCCGGTTGCAACTTCGGCTTTATGTTTTCGTATATGCGAGATCGGCACCTGCCGCCGTTACTCGTAAAGCAAAAGACGGCTAAACAGTCGGAGGAAGACGATCAAAGGGCGGCTGCACAGTCGCAAATAAACTACGGGGAGTTGTTTTAGTATGACGAAGTATAAGACGGAGAAACGTAAGGCACGTGTAGGCGAGCGTATTTTGATTACCGATAAACACAAAAATGAAATTCGGTATAAAAACGGAGATGTATTTGAAGTAAAGCAACAGAAACGTGGGTACGTGTGGTCAGAAATGACCGTGAATATCCTTGATTCTGAATACGAAGTCATTATCGGTGAACACACGCCAACCCCGAACCTATACGAAATGAGCTATGACGAATTAATTGCGCTAGTTGAAGACGCAATGAAGGCGCTGAGAACACGGTCGTATAAGAACGGCTACGATCAAGGACGTTTTGATGCGGAAATTGAGGCGCCGAAGTCCGATCAGCAGAAACGGGATGAGATCGTTGCGCAGGCGAAGGAAGATGTTAGACGATTACTTGAGAGTGACTACGGACATGATCACGAATTTATCGTAAACACTGCTAAAAGAACAGTCGTTGACCTGAGAAAAATAAAAGGGTGTACGAATATAGTCCGAAGAGGAATCGCCAAATGCGCCCCTAACGACTGCTTCAACGCACATATCGGTAAGGATATTGCGCTAAGACGTGCGTTAGGGTGGTCGGTTCCCGCGGAGTATATGAACGTTCCACAGCCGACAGACGTGCGTGTGGGTGACGTTGTTAGGGGAAGGCAGGCAAACGGAGTTGAGTTCTACGAAGAAACAATACAAAACATTAAAGATGGGGCGTATTACTATGACGGCGGCTTTGACTTCATAAATAATGCCGAACTTGTAATTATTGACGATTCGAGAGCGGGTGTGAGCGAATGAAGACGGTTAATGTGCGTTACTTCAAATCAAGCGGTAAATATTACACGGATGAGACGATTGAGATTTCGGAAGAGCTAAACGGCTACGATGCGTTGTTTCATGAGATTCCGAAGCATCATCGAATTAAAGAAATGATCATGGCGGTTTCAGATAGCGGCGACGGAAAAGAACCGTTTATTGTTCCGCATCTATTCTTTCCTAAAAATTGACGATTAGAGGACGGAGGTAAACGGATGATTGACGCGGATAAGTGGGCTAACTTTGCGAAGTATGTCCGCGAGACTGTAAAAGTGCGATGCCCTCATTGCGGATTTAGCGAAAGGTTTCCGAAAGAGTCCGTACCAAAGAAGGTTAATTGCGAAGGTTGTTATCGGAAATTTAACGCAAAGGAGGCGCTTAATTGACGCTTCATCGATGGCTTAAAACGCAGACTTTCAAGAACTATAGCGGATACGATTTCACTCGAGACGGAATGTTTCCGAAGCCTCGCGTTAAAGGCGAAGATAAAAAGATGCGCTCAAAGCACGAACGGACTTTACGTAAACGAATTGACCGAAAGGAGGCGGCTATGAATGACGAATGAATCACGATGCCTACTCGCAAGCAAATGCTCCCAAGCCGGCGGCGTTAATTGTACGAAGCACTGCGAACTATACCTCGGCTTGCATGGCTTAGACGGCGGAGGCGGTCGGTCGGGCGCGGCTGGCTTGGCGGAAGACTATCGCCTAGTGACGCTTAAGAACTCGCCGGCGCGTGCCGATCAACCCGGAGCTTATAAGGCGGTCGATGCTTATGCGCAGACGTTTGAACGCCAATTTGACGCCGAAGCCGACCGCATTAAATCGCTGTATTTATACAGCGCGAAATCAGGAACCGGCAAAACGACGACGGCGGCGGCTCTTCTCAACGAATATCTAACGGTTCATTACATCGGCGCCTTAAAGCGCGGCATACAACCCGACCAGCGCCCGGCTTATTTCCTCGATGTTAATGCGTGGCAGAACGAATACAACGAGTTTAATAGGCCGCGAGTACCCGACGCAATCGCAGAGCCGGCGGCAAAGCGTTATTATGCCGCACTAGAAGCAGCAAAACGGGCGCCGTTCGCAGTGCTAGATGATATAGGCGTACGAGAAGCAACGGACGGATTTCGCGGCGATTTACACACGATAATCAACTACCGCGTGACGAACCGTATGCCGACCGTTTATACGTCGAATATCAAAATGGCGGATCTACCGGAAGTATTCGGAGAAGGGCGCCTTGCGGATCGGATTGCCGACCAGTGCAGAGAAATCGTCTTCGCGGGCGGATCAAAAAGGAGGCGGCTGTAAATGAGCGGATTATCATTGACGGAAATTCAGTACCTACGCGACCTACTCGTTGCGGATTCGTTGGCTAACGGAGAGGGCGCAGATAAATACGCCATCCTCGACAAACTCGATGCGCTTGAATTTGCGGACCACGAACCGGCCTATAAAACTGGCGATCTAGTTTCCGTCGAAGGCTATAAAGGCCGCGTCTTCTACGTTGATTGCGCCCGATACATCGAGGAAACGTCGAAAGAGGCCGTCTTTAATTTTATTGAATACGACCTATATGACGCAATCAATGGCGAATGGCTAGAAGCGTTCGAAGCGGACATGACGTTATTAGCTAACACGCTTGTAGCGGAGGACTACTTGGCGGACTTCAACCTCGAAGACTACCCGCCTGCTAGAAGTACCGTTTATCTAATAAACTACGAAACGGAGGCGGAGGAAATGGCAGCAAAAGAACAGCCGAAGACACCGAGACAGCTCAGCGCGATTGAGGCGGAAAAGCGTAAGCAGGAACGCAAAGAGGCGGCGGAAAGAGTCGACATTCTACTCGATACTTACAATAGTTACAAGGCGAGCTTTGAAATGACGGGTGATGAATCACTTCAGGCGAAAATGGACGAAGTAATGGCGCAATTGAAAGGCGTTGAACAATCATGAAAATCGGTCATCTAACTTTTGGAACGCCGGAATATGTACGTGTGACTAAGATGGCCGAGCGTGAAGCATTCGAGAAAGATGCGACAGAGGCGTGGGATAAGTGGGACGCAATGATAGAAGATAGCCCGACGATTAGCGATAAGGAAGCGTTGTACAAAATTCTTGAAGACGTCGAGAGATTAAACTAATAGAAAGGAGCTGATCGCCGATGAGTTTCGGATCTTCTCTACTATCGAAAGTAATCGAAGCTAACGATCCTTCGGCTTTATTGCGCTACGGCTTGACACGTAAGGATTTCCAAACGGACGGCGAACGGGCGGCCTTCGATTATATTAGTGCCTACGCGGAAAAGAACGGCAACCAAGCGCCTACCGCCGAGATGGTAGCGACCGAGGTACCGACATTCCAGCCGGAATTCAGCATCGACGCAACGTTCGAGTACCTGGCGCAGAAAACAAAAGGAGCGGCAGCTTTTAACGATTTCGCCAAGACGGCTGAATCCGAATTATCCGAGCGGTTTAATCGCGCCCAAGAAAACGGAAACCCGCAGGAATTTTTTGATTGGTTGAAAACCGTAGCGGAAGAGAGTACAATAAGAACAAGCGTTCGCAAAACGGTGGGGACAAACGTCGTGACAGACGTCGATAAGTTCAAAGCCGAATACGAAAAACGCAAGGCTGGCGAGTCTTTCCGCATTTGGAACAGTAAGTTTCCGGCGCTTAACAAAGCGATCGGCGGATACGTCAGTTCGAACATGTACGTTGTGTACGGAAAGTCAGGGAGAGGTAAGTCGGCGATCACACTCGAAGAAGTCATTCATTGCGCAATACAAGGCGCTAACGTGCTTATATGGTCGATGGAGATGGGATGGTTCGAGGTCCTTGTACGTATCTACGTATCGCTTTCCGGCGATCAAGGCGTTGCTTTAACCGAAATCGATGGGCAGCAAATGGAAGCTGGCTTTGATTCGAGGGACGTTCGCCAAGGCAAGTTATCGGAAGAGTTCGAGGCGGGCTTTATGGAATTTATCGAAACGTTAAATACGATAATCGACGGGGATATTACGGTTCGTGCCGTAGATGACAAAGACTTCGATTCTCGTTCGCTAAAAGACCTCAAAGCAGATATTGAGCAGACGAAGGCAGACGTAGTTATGATCGATCCGTTCTACTACCTCGATTACGAATCAAACTCGAATAAAACGACCGGCGGCGCTGCTGCTGATACGTCCAAAAAGATGCGCCGTTTAGCCGGAACGATGGACGTTGTCATTTTCGCAATTACCCAAGCTGGAGAAGATGACGCGACTGAAGACGACTTAGGAAATCGCGAGATCAAGTTGCCGAAGCGTAAGGACGTCAAGAAAACCTCGTCCTTACTAGAAGATGCTGCGGTATTAATTCCGGTTGATACGAACGCAAGAGAAGGTCGGGGCTTGGTGGGCGTAAATAAGGGACGCGATGGCGGCGAAGATGAAGTCGTAGAGATCGTTTATTTGCCGCAAGTCGGCTTAATTAAACAAGTAGCGGCCGAGGAAACGGATTTAGCGGCTTTTGGATTCTAAAAAATGGAATGCCTACCATGAATTACACTGCAAAATTCTGAATCTTTTCGACAAATTACGACTACAATGTCGATTGGTTTAGTGTACTATAACGAAAGGGGCTCGTATATACATGTCGATCATTACGATCAATGGCGTACCTACGGACGTCGACATACGCGAAGAATTAGAGCGATTCGAATGGGATAGGCCGACTTGGCACGCTGACCGTTTAACGGCGGCAAGTCCTTTTCGCGACGATCGGACTCCTAGTTTTTACGTTTACTACGAAGACACTCCGACCGCAAAGGCCGGCTATTTCGGAGACAGCGGCACAGGCGAACGTGGTGGCTTCATTAAACTGCTTGCGTTTCTGCGCGAAGAAACCGAGGAAGAGACGGCTTATTACCTCGCCGAGACTTACGGTACGGGCGAAGGTGAAACACGCCTAAAACTCCGTGTTCCTCGTTTAAAAATCGTTGAGCCTAGACGTCCATTAGCCGAGACTTTACTGGACGAGGTTAAAATCGGTCCGAATGAGTATCTGTCTAATCGCGGCATAAGCGAAGAAGTCCAGCGCAAAGCAGGCGTAGGCTTGGTCGGACAAACGGTGATGATACCGTGGCGGATGCCCGATAAACGCCTGGCAAACGTGAAGTACCGATCAACACGCAATAAAGCGTTTTGGTACGCAAAGGGCGGATGGCCGATCCGTGAATTAATCTACGGCATAGACACCGTTTATGCTAATCACGCCAAAGTAGCGGTTCTAGCCGAGGCTGAAATCGATGCGCAATCGTGGAGTACGGCAGGATTTTGCGGCATTGCGACAGGCGGAAGTAAATTTTCCGACCGAAAGGCGGACATAATTGCGCAGTCACCGATCGAATATTTAATAGTAGTATCTGACAACGACGAAGCCGGTGAGAAATTGCGGAAGGAGGTCGAGCTAAAGATGCGCGGCAAAGTCAGGCTTGCGCACGGTTATATAACGAAGTACAAAGACGCAAATGAATTATTAATAGCGGAAGGTGAGGACGCTCTTAAGCGAGTTGTTGATCGTGCGGAGGCGGTAAGTATTAACGTGAGGTTCGGGAATATCCGAACTTTCGGTCGGCGGAGGTTGTCTTAACCCTCCGTGTTGCTACCGGATAAAGGACGCCAATTATATAAGTCTTCGACCGGGCAGTCGAGGCAGCGCGCAATAGAATACGCCATTTCAACGTTAGGTACGTTTCTAAGCGCTATATAATCGGAAAGCTGCGTTTTTGAGACTCCGACCATTTCTGCGAGTTGAATAAGAGTATAACCACGTTTATAACACAGATCCTTTATCCGGCAAGATACGACCGAATACTGCGATATAAACACCTCCGCAAAGCAAAATGACACGTGCTTTACGAAGGAAATTATACCACATAAGCGCGCCGATTAAATGGTCATTCGGGCGGATTTGGAAGAATTCGGACAACCTGTTCAATAGGCACGTCCAATTCGAGGCAAATACGTTCTATTACGCGGAACTCTAAGTTAGCGCCGTTCATCGCAGGCTCTTTTGTAATTTTAGCCTGAGTAGACGACGACATAAAATTACGCAAATAACTTTTGGATTTACCTTGCTCTTTCAAAGTGTCAAAGAGCGGGGAGAAATCAACCAATTCAGACACCTCCAATAATTTATGGAAAATATTAAAAATATATGTTTACGTACGCGAACATATATAGTATACTTCAATTATACTCAACTTATATAAAAAGACAAGGAACAATGAAGGGGGTCAGAGCTTTTGGAATCGATTAGACGAGAATTATGTAGTTTGATTGAAGATAGTGATTTGAAGTATAAAGAGATCGCAAAAATCATTCGAGCAGATAAATCAACCATGACACACTTCCGGAACAATGGGACAATTAGTTTTAGGTCACTTGTAATCCTCGCACATTTCCTATTTCCGAATAACTCCAATAAAAAAATTACCGAATGGTGTTTGTCGATTCAAAAGACTGATAATAATGACTACTTAAAACAAATGATGGAGTACGCAGCAGTCACAAGGAATACAGATTTATTAACAGAACTAATCAATACTCATGCGAAGACTTTCGGTCTAGAAGATCATGTGCAGATTTACCGAACTATATTGAAGTACATCAATGCGGAAATTAGTATTGACAGTATGATAGAGGAAATGAGCTTCTTCTCAAAAAACAGGCATAAAGAATTGCGAATATTATCTTCTATTTATATGTGTTATGGTTATTATGGAAAAGGTGAAATTCATTCAATCCTAGACAAAGCACCTTCAATCGGCGATAGCATCAAATCGCTAGGCGACAAAAAGAAACTTTTCATTAAAGAGTGCTACGTTCATCGCTATGCTGAGTTGATGTCGCCTGTATTCTTACGATTGAATAATCTAAGTGCAGCAAAGCACTACGCAACCATAATAAAGAATGGAAACATCTCTAATAAATCAGTTTCTGACGCGAATTATATTTTAGGGATGATCGCTATGTCGAAAGGTAAGCGGGACGCAATGTCTTTGTTCGAAGAGAGTTATAAATACGCTTATAAAACAGGTGTTGAATTCGTTATCACAAACGCAAAAAACAACTTCCTTCTTGCCGAAGCGTATGTTAATAGGAAAGACTCGGATAAACTTTCGGCATTATTAGCTCAATTAAAGGAGGTGATATACGAAGAGAGAAAAGACGACTTTTACATATACCTCGAAAAATATAAAACAGGTAGTGTCGAAGGGTTATTCGAATGCCATCGTCAATTCCTTTTCAATTCAGACTTTTTCTTTTCAGCGTTGGTAATGAGAGATTTCAAAGACGCTGGGGTACCTACGTACCTAATTGATACATTTTCAAACTACAACTACACGAAAAAGGGGATGCTTTATTTTGAAGAAGATTTTATTGAGTGTTTTATTGATTTCAGTAATCGCGGTGTCAACTGTACAGCTTAACAAAGGGACAGAAGGGGCGCTAGAAGCCGATCAACCTTACAAAACAGCAGACATTCGACCAGGAGGATAACGAGGCCATTAGGCTTCTTTTTTTTTGTTTAAAAACGAACATAGTTTAAAATCAAAATGTTTATTTAGTTTTTCAACTTTCAAAAAATACATAGTTGTTTTTGGTACTATATGGTCATGGAAGAAAAATTATAAAAAACTTTAAATCAAATGTCCCGATTCATACGGACCACATGCGACTGTATAAGTGAAAGGGACGGGAGGAGAAAAACTTGGATAAACAAAAATTTAATAGACTACAACTGGCCGCAGATTACGGAGCGATTCCGTATGTACAAAGAGAATCGCAACGAATCGCACACTTAGTTCCCGACGAAACATCGTTCGAGCAGCGGACCTTACTTTCGATAGGCTACTGGCTGGAACGATACGAAGGCAATGGTCGCGATAAGAAAGCGCTGATCCAGCGCATTATCGTAAGGGAACGGAATAAGTACTTGAAGCAAACGAAGAGAGAAGCGGCTTTATCTATAGAAGGAATGCGAGACGACGGCAATGTCTCGTGGGAACCTCACGACAGTTTGGCGACTATCGATGACGGTTTGATGGCAAAAGAAAAGATCGCTCTGTTGGCGCAGAACGACCTTCGTAAAAAGGTAATACTCGAATGTTGGACCGATGGCTTTACGAATACGACAGAGATTTCCGCGTTGTTGGCGCAACGCTTTGGTGGAAATTCCGAAACGCATCGAAAGTTTATCCGTCGGTTTCAACTACACTGTCAACGCGAATTAACAGCATAATCACGTATCTAGGCACGAGGGCTTCGCTACGTACTTTAATGATAATCGCTTGCCAAGCGAATTTCAAGCGAACACTATGCGAACAACCCTCCGTCTAGTACGTTTAACCTAATCGAAAAGGAGACTAACGTATTATGAAACAACCTACAAACGATTTCCCACCCGTAGTAAACATCCAAAAATTAACGGAATTGCTCTACGAAGGTTCATTGAACCGCGAAGATGATCCGGCTGACTTTTATCGTCCTGCGACCATTAAGGCGGTGCGCGTCGGATGATACCTTCCGAAATAACCATAACCCATCACGCGAAGAAACGATTTAGAGAGCGATTCGGCATCGACAATCAATATGCCGCACGTAATTGGATCGCGCAGAAAATGGAACACGCTCAGTATCTCGGAATCACCGTAGATGAATCCGGAAAAGAGGCTCGTATGTACGCGAGTAAAGGCGTAGTTATTCATTTTGCGGTAGATACAAACGTCGTTATTACCGTTTATAAGGAAAAAGATAACGCCGGTTCAATCGCCAAGCGCTTACTTATCGACGCTTATGAAGTCATAAAGAAAAACGCAACTGAAACGATTAGTCAATACGAATCATTTTCGGCTGAATTAGACGAAGAATTACGCTGGCTAGACGAAGAACTCAAACGTACACGTTCGAAAGCCAAAAAAATGGCGCTACAAGCCCGAATTAATGCCGTTCAAATGCGCATCGATGAACTGCCTACCGAATCACTCGAAATCAAGCGCAAGGTAACACGCTATGCGAGAGGAGTGGCTGCGTATGTTTGACGACTTCCTAATGTATTTCGCATTCGTCGGCAGCATCGCGACTATCATTATCGGCGGCATGTGCTGGTCGCTTGTACGCGAAGAAAGACGGACTAAAGGCGGCGAGTGACCGCCGACGCTCGGAGAATACCGGGGCGGTCGTTAAGTAAAACTGTCGCGTCGCTATGCCGTGCGCTGGTGGCGTCTCGGGCGCAGATACCGGTGTTTTGCGAGGGTCAAACCCTAAAACAAATTAACGGAGGTAATCGGATGACAAAGTACACTAGCGGAGCTGACGCTCTAAACGCATTGAACGCAACAAATGAAGGAGGCGGCGGAGGTAGCAGCGCCGAGTTTGCGAGCTTTAAGACGGGAACGGTTTATAAGGTACGCGTTATGAGTGCTTTCGATCTAATTCGCTTCTTTTCATACGGAATCTATAAGAAAGTAAATTCGTTCTCGGCGGCTAATCCTAGCACGCTGAACAAAAACGGCTTTCCGGAGTCGAATCTGACGTCATGGGATCGCGCGTGGAAGTATTACCAAGACCAAAAGAAAGCGGCGGCTGATCGAGGCGATGCCAAAGCGGAAGAGGCGGCTAAACAAGAAGCGGCTAAATATCGCGTCAAAGAACGATATGCGCTCGGTTTTATTAACCTCGAAACGGGCCAGCCGATCATCGTCGACCTTTCTAAAACGCAGGCTACGACGGTTCACGCGGTCATTAAAAAGCAGGAAAAGAAACTCGGCCGCATCGCGTTTGAGTTGGAGAAGTCCGGTTCAGGTACGAACACAGTCGTTTCATTAACGCCCCTTATCGATATGGAAGAAGACCTGACGGAAGCGGAGCGCAAGCATTTTGCGGATCAAGACGGTAAAGGATTCGATATGTCTTTATTTGACGGATTAATTTACGAAGCGGACGAAAAGGAAATGCTCGAAAACCTTGTCGCGGCCGGCTTTAACTTAGCGCTGATCGGCGAATCGCTTGACGGCAGCGCAGCAGACGACGAACTACCAGCCGAAGAAAACTTCGAATTTTAAGGAGGACGAATAGATGCGAGAAATTAAAACGGAAGCGCAGACGTTAGATTTATCGAAAAAGGTCACCGTAGAAGTTTCGCTGGCGGAGTTGATCGTGCTATCCGCCGCCCTCGCCGAGATCGATAGTGATGTAGTTTACCATAACCTCGAATGGAATTACAGCGAGTCAACGATAGACGGTATTGATCGAATTGGAGTTTGTACGTCAGCTATTGCGGATAACATCGGCACTATTATTTCTGAACATGTTCCGGAGGAGGACTGAGTATGGCGCACAAAGAAGAAACGATCGGCAAATTCGCCGAACTGATCGCACGCGCTGCCTTAATGGCGGCCGGCTGGTCAGGCGTTAGTAAGCCGGAAACCGAAGAGCCGTATGATATTCTCGCGGTCGAGCCGATCACGGGCGCAATCAAACGTATTCAGGTCAAGACGATTCGTGACCGTCGGGACAGCCGCGGCTGCTTAACGGTCAGCGGACGCAAGAACACCGGTCAGGCTTATACGAAATCTGATACGGATTATTTTATCGGCGTGCTGATCGAAGACAACGAGACTAAAGCGTATATGTTCGAATGTCGCAATATTACGGACTATTGGATGCCGCGTAAGAACGAAGGCGTCCGGGCATGGCACGAACTCAAACTGAACTTAGACCGCGCTTACTTGGCGGCCCTAGAAAACGAAGCGGAGGCGGTTTGACCTTACCGGGTCGGACGGCCAATCAAAGGAGGACGAAACGATGGCGGCATTAAAAGGCGTAAAGACGCTCGATATGGTAGGCGGCGAAATCACGAAAGTAGCGTATGAAGGTGCGGAGTATGAACGTGTTGAGGGCGACGCTAAGCTCGGCGATATCGTTTTAATTACGGACGACAGTTGGTGTGATACGACAGAAGGTTCGTTTTATTTATCTATCGATATTAGCGCTGAGGACCCCGTAATAGTTGACGATATCGATGAAAAAGATAGTTACTATAGCGACGGGTACGCACTATTCCGCAAGAAGTCTACACGCCTAAAAGTCGGCGATTATGCGAAAGTGATCGATAGTAGTGATTATCCCGGACTTGCTAAAGGCGATATCGTCAAAATTTCGATAGATGACGAATCTTCTGTTCCGTTCTACTGCGATGTCCTAAGTGGTGAACGTGCAAAAACGTCAATATGGATGTACGAGAGACGGCTGGTTCACGCAGCCGAAGACGAAGTAGCAGCCGCCAAAGAAGCGGAAGTAAAACGATCTAACGAAGCGAAATGGGCGAAGATCGGGCGCAAAGTTGACGAGTATAAAGTCGGCGATATTGTTGCGTATGATGATCCGGTTTTATTTATGAATGAGGGTATCGGAGAAGTTATCGTAGATTCAGAATGTTATAGAGGCCCGAAAATCGGCGCGATAGACGACGGAGGTGCTCTAGAAGAATACTACTTACCTAGATCGAGACTAACGCTAATCACTCCGGTCGAGGCACGTTTTGATCGCAGCTAAATGCGCCGCCTGCCAAGCGCACATTAACGAAGGCCAGTCCGCCGTTTACGACTCACTTTACGAAGTGTATTGTTGCGACGGCGACTGCTGGTCGGAGTTTTATTCGGATAATGAGACGGCTCATAGACGGAAGTGGATGGACACCATCGAATTTTAAACGGGAGGGAGGACGCGACGTGGAAATCAAGCCGTTAAAACTAAACGTAAATGCGG
Source organism: Bacillus sp. 11B20 (assembly GCF_056098985.1). Classification (NCBI taxonomy): domain Bacteria; kingdom Bacillati; phylum Bacillota; class Bacilli; order Caryophanales; family Bacillaceae; genus Bacillus; species Bacillus sp. 11B20. Next base: position 380,930 of record NZ_JBLZWZ010000009.1, on the reverse strand, counting down.
GCAAGGCGGCGCCGGCGGTCGAAGTTGCTAAACGTAAGCAAGCGGCCCACGCCGTCGAGCCAATCGAGGATGCATGGCGTCGCATCTACGCAAGCAAACTTAGCGATTCAGACCGGCAGAAATTAGACGAAGTCAAGGCGGCTATGGAGGACGGAGGCTTGGCGCGCGATCCTTCTGACTGTGTTAATAAGGCGGGCAAGCCGAAGAAATTCAGTAAGGCGGAAGCGCTGCGTCTTTGGAAAACGGTGCAAGCGCAGGTCCGAGAAGAAAAGCTACGCAAGATGGTCGAGGAAACGCCGGATAATTACTGGTTAATAACGGATGAAAAGAGGCTCGCAGAATTTGTCGCGCTGCTCAAAAACGAAGAAGAAATCGTATTTGACGTAGAGACGACCGGTGTAGACGTGTGGAACGATTACATTGTCGGCCATGTGATCACGGCGATCAAAGCGGACGTACATGCCTATATTCCAACGAGACATAAAACTGATCGACCGCAATTAAGCCGAGACCTAGTAAACGAAGCGCTACGACCATTCTACGAAGATCCAACTGTCGGTAAACTCGCCCACAACGCTAAGTTCGATATTCATATGCTTGATCGCGAAGATATTAAACTGCGCGGACTTACGTGGGATACGCAGGAAGCTATGCGACTACTAAACGAAAACGAACCGTCATTTGCGCTAAAGAATCTCGTCACAAAATACCTACGCATCGATTCGAGCACTTACGGTGACCTATTCGGTAAGGTCGGCTTTGACGAAGTAGACGACTTAGATATTGCGCTTGCCTATGCGGCTAAAGACGGTGACGTGACGCTTAAACTGCGGAATTTCCAACGAGCACACCTCGCAAAGATGCCGGAAGTGCTGCGTTATTACGAAACGGTAGAAGTTCCGTTGATTGGCGTAGTTCAGCAGATGGAGACGACCGGCTTCGATATTGATTTAGAATACGCCGAGGAATATGGTCGCGAATTAAAGGACGGCTTAGACCGTTTATACGATGAATTAATCGCAGAATTAGGCGATGTCAACATAAACTCTCCGGCGCAGCTAAAGCCGGCCCTTGAACGGGTGACTGGCGAATCACTAGCGTCAACCGATGCGAAGAAGGTACTTAAACCACTCGCGAAAAAGTATCCGGTAGTTAAGAAGCTACTCGAATATAAAGACAGCTTTAAGCTTTATTCAACGTATATCAACGCATTGCCGGATCTAATCGATCAAAAGACTGGCAAGCTGTACACGAACTTCAATCCGAATGGAGCGAAGACGGGGCGTTTCAGTTCCGGCGGCACAGGCGTTAACCTTCAGAACCAGCCGAAAAAAGCTCGAAAGTTATTCGTTGCACCTAAAGGCTACGCAATACTTGGCGGTGACTGGAGCCAACAAGAGTACCGATGCCTGGCGTACTTTACGCAAGATCCGAAGTTAGTCGATAACTATTTCCGCGGTGACGATTTATACGCATCTATCGCGGCAGAAGTATTCGGCAAGCCAATCGAAGAATGCGGAGATGGTTCGGTCTATCGTAAACAGTCGAAGGTAATTATGCTTGCGGTTGCTTACGGAGGCGGAGCGAACATGTTAAAGGACGCGATCGGGGTAGAAAAGCATGAGGCGCAAAAGTTCCTCGATAGCTTCTTCGAGAGATTTCCGGTCGTAAAGGAATGGGTCGAATCGAACCAGGCGTTCGTGAAAAAACACGGATTCGTTTGGATGGATCATCTACAGCGGAAGCGACGATTGCCTGACGCAAAAGATCGGGGCGCAAAAGGACATTACTCGGCAGTTTTTACGCAGTCAACGAATGCACGTGTTCAAGGATCGGCCGCGATTCAAACAAAGGCGACCATGATTGCGCTTCAGGAGCTATGTGATAGAAAGACGGCTGAAGGACGGGGAGAATGGCGCTTATGGTGCGTTGTTCATGACGAGGCGCTTTTATTAGTGCCGGATACACTTACGCAGCAAGACGTAAAAGACTTCGAGGATGTCATGGTAAATACGTACGTTTTCGGAAACATACCGAATAAGACGGACATCGAGATAAGTCGAAGATGGGGCGAGGGTTTGAAGATCAACGAATTCTTCAGCGGTGAGGTAAGTCGCGATGACTACCCTAACGCGGATGACTACGAAAATCAAAAACGGATTGTTGGCGGAGGCTGGCAAGGAAAAGGGGCGGTTTAATGTTACCACAAACATACGTAGTGCTCGATTTAGAAACGACGGGACTCGATCATAAGAAGGATCAGATTATCGAAATCGGCGCAATTAAAATCCGACTTGGCGGGCGGCTCCGTGAATTCGAAGAAGTAGACCGATTCCACACGATGGTCGCGTTAGAAGAGGGCCGTGAGCTACCGGAATTTATTACGAAACTAACCGGAATCACAGAAGAAGACCTCGAAGACGCTCCGGAAGAGTGGGACGCGTTAGACGACTTAAAAACCTTCATCGGAGACGCTGTCGTTGTTTCGCAAGACGCACCGTTTGATCTTTCTTTCATTAGTCGCGGAGGCATCGAACCGGAACGTTTTTATTGTACGAGAGCTATGGCGCGTTTTGTAGAGCCGGAGTTATCAGCGTCGTTAAAGGACGTGACTAAACGAAACGGAATTTCATTAGACGGACATCACCGCGCGCTGAATGATGTAGAAGCAACGATTGAAATTTTCCGTAGATACTTACCGCGGGTAGTCGATGAATATAACGACTTTGCGAACGTAGTTATGGACGCGCCGGACAGACCGATGAAATTCGTTCCTAATCACGCCATCGTTTGGGAGGTTCAGATGGTTGCGTTATCTAAAGCGGATCTTCTGCGTATTTACCAGGCGCTTAGGGATAACGAAGCGATGTCGTTAAAGATCGGTTCTATCATCGAACGCAATATGAAGGGACGTGATTAATTGACGGCAGACAAACGAAAATTAGCGGCTCAATTACTTAGTAACGACGGTTCTTCTGAGCCATCATTTGCACAATCAATCGCGGATGAACTTGTATCGTATCTTAACGAATGGCACTCGCTGCCTGAGACATGGGATAACCAACTAGACGCAGATATTCACCGATGGTACGCGAATGCGCCAAACGTATTTCCGAAGCGCCCGTATTTCTCACCGTCGGCATCAAACGCATGTCCGCGTGAACTATACCACAAGGCGCTGAACGCGAAAAAGGACGTCGAAGCCAAGCCGCCATATCAAGGACGATGGACGCGTCTAGGAACGGCGATCGGCGACATGATCCAGCGCGATATTTTGTTCATGGCGAAGCACTTCGGCAAAAAGACGGGCCGCGTATGTCCTTTTGACTTCGAACGCAACGAGGACGGAACGCCGGTATTTGAGGACTTTGCTAAACGCAATCACAAGATCGAGCGTGGCGGGCAGACGTTCTACTTATACGGAACTTGCGACGGTATTCTACGCTATGTGACGGCAGATGGCGAAATCTTACGAGTCGGCCTCGAAATCAAGTCGAAGCAAACGACCGCCGCCAAGACATCGCTACATTCGATGCGAGAACCGGAGGCAAAGCACGTAGCACAATGCGTGACTTACGGACCAATGTACGGCGTCGATTATTACGTCATTCTCTACGTCAACGCGTCAAAGAAATCGTGGGTCTATCCGGAAGGCGAGTTCGAGAAATCACCGGACATCCGAGCGTTCGGTATCGAAATCAAACCGCATGACATTGACGCGATTCTTGATAGATTCGTAGATATCCGAAATGCGGTCGATGCGGGTACGCCGCCGGCGCTTGATCTCGGAGCATGGACGTTCAACAACTATAAAACTACGATCGCTAAGTCGCTGACGGACGAGGAACTACAAACCATTCGCGAGAAAGTAGCGCAGGTTCGCAGATCGGGAATGTACGCAAGTACGAAGCAGCAGTACGCAGAGGCGCTCGCATTTATCGAGAGAGTACGAGAAGGGGAGGCGGTTTGATGGCTGGGAAAATCAAGATTCATTATTGCAGCGGATGCGATATCGAAGTTAAAAACCCGTATTTTAGACGTCACCATTGCGGAACTAATCTCGAATTGATTGAGCGTGATAAAAAACGAGAGATCGGAAATTTTAAAGTCGTCGATTGGTTCTCTACGCGATCAAGTGCCGGACTTGTTATCGAAGATGAGTCGCAGAGTATCAGACGCGAAATATTTATGAGCGATTTATTTAAGTACTTAAAAGGCGTGGATCTCGGCGAAATTACCTTAGAAGAAGTGAAAAAGGGGTCCGCCTATTCTTGGAAGGTAGTAAATTGACCGCCGCCAAGCCTATCCGCATCCTTGCGCTAGACATATCAACGAATCCAGGCTTCGCAGTCCTCGAAGTTAAGCGCCTAAAGTCAGGACCGCGTATCAATCTCGTTCACGTAACGTCTGTCAGCACGTCAAGCCAATCCCCGGATAGCCATCGATACTCTTACATCGAAGCTGCAACGACAATGGTTCTACACGAATACGGACCATTTGACGTAGTTGTCCGCGAACATTTCACGGGTGGGCGAAATAAGAGGTCGACGCAAACAGTGTTCGGAGCATGGGCGGTCATTGATATGGCGCTTGGTAAATATGGATACAAGGCCGATGTAGAGATACCGCCGACCGCAGTTAAGCGGGATGTGACCGGAAAAGGCAGCGCAACAAAGGACGAAGTAGAGGCGGGTGTAAGGCGTATGCTTGCGTTACCGGATGACTTTACGTTTCGTACGGATGATGAATCGGATGCGGTGGCGGTTGGGCTTTCGTATCTAGTTCATGAAGGCGTAATTGAGAAACCGAAAGGGGCGAAATAAATGGGGATTATTACACTGTCGCTACTGGTCGCTGTATTTGTCGCGATTGTAGTGATTAAGGATACGTACGGATACGTTGAGTTTTTCGATGTTCTACTTGGTATTTTTATGGGAATTTTAATTGGCGCCGTAGTGTTTGTATTTGCAGCTATACCAGCGTTTTTTCTCGAAACGGAAACAGTTGATCCGCATAAAACGGAGATTTACTCAATTAAAGATAACGCTAAGGCGAGTGGAAGTTTCGTACTGGGAACCGGAACAGTTGACGAGAATCAGTATTTTTATTTCGTAGAGGAGAAAGCCGGATTTAAAACGATCAGCAAAGCGTCAGTTGAAGATTCGAAGATGAAGGAAGGGACATACGAAAAGCCTTACGTTCTCACTTATGACGTCCAGTATAAATCGGCTATTGCACGATTCTTCTACGGCAAGAGCACCGGCTTAAATACGTACGAATTTTACTTACCGGAAAACACGATTACGACCGACTATAAAATCGATATGGAGTGATTCGGATGGATAAACATAAAGATTACGCAATCAAAATTGCAGGCGCATTAGAGGAGCTGTTTTTCGAGGATTCACATCATTACATTGCGGAGTTAGAGGACGTCGACTTAACGGCCTTCTTTACCTCAGCAAACGCAGCGCTAGGACTATTATTCAACCGATATACAGGCGACCAAAAGAACGCTATTGAATTTACGCATGTGCTTAACGGATTGGCGGTTCAACGTGCAATTGAAATCGCGTCAGAGGAGGCGGGCGCAAATGGATAAAGCGATGGCTTACATCGACAAATTAGCCGCAAAGCTCGGAGTGGTGGCGGAACATGTTTACGGAGTGCTCGTTAAGCAGGCGGTGGCAACTGGTATTTTCTATATAGTTGCGGGAGTCTTTCTTTTGCTAATCGCAGCTACTTACGTGATTATCGCACTGCGATTACGAGAAAGATTCGATGCGGCAGCGTGGGCGATCGTAGCTTTTACGTCTATATTAACAGTTTGGACGCCAGTAATAGCGGGATTTCCGTTATTAGCTGAAGGCATCAAAGCGGTTGTCAACCCGGAATACTACGCAATCAAAGAAATTCTCGACACGATCGGAGGTAAATGACGATGGAATACGGAGATATTTTCGTTGCGCCTATCGCAAATTTACTCGACATGAAGCGGCGGCTCGAATCGGATTTAGGCGACCATGAATACGCACTAAGCCGGCTTGAACTGAAGCGAGTCGAAACGGAAATCGAACGTGATCGGACGGCTGCTAGAATTGCGGAATTAAATGCGGAAATTGAACGGAGAGGTGGACGCAGATGAGGACGAGAGAAGAGATAGAGACGGAGCTATTCGGAATGTACGATCATGTCGAAAATGCAAAGAACGAGATTGAAGAATGGGAAAGTGAGCTAAATTGGGCCTGCGAAAAGGTGGCTGCACTTGAGGCCGAACTTTCTTCGTTAGATGAATCGGGAGGTGAAGACGAATGATTACGTACGTAGCACTATTCAGCCTCGCGATTCTCATTATATTTGTAGGCGGCACAAAGGCGAAGACGTTCGAAGAAATCACGACGAAAATCGCTGGCCTCGTTTTGCTAATCATTCCTACCGCGGTCCTTTTAGCGTACGCGACCGGAGTTCAGCCGTGATCGTATATTTCTACTCGCTGACGGGAAACGTACGGCGGTTCATCGCTAAGACCGGCTTAGGCGGTCAGGCACGTGAAGTCAAGACGGGCGGGGTCATCGAGGAGCCGTTCGTGCTGGTAACGCCGACTTACGACTTCGGTCAGCCGCCCGCAACGGTAAGCGAATGGCTTAAGGATAACGGCGATTGGATGATCGGGGTAATGGCGTCGGGAAATCGTGCATGGGGAGACGGCTTTGGCGCGGCTGCCGACGTTATTGCGACGCTTTACGACGTGCCGGTGATCGGCAAGTTCGAATTAGCTGGGACGGAAGAGGACGTTAGATTATTCACGGAAAGGGTGAAGGCGCTTTGAAGCGACACATCGAGTTAAATAACGAAATTATGATTCAAAAAGACGGGCGGTTTCAATTCGAGAAAGACGAAGAGGCTGTCCGTGCTTATTTTATAGACTACGTAAATCAAAACACCGTATTTTTCCACGATTTAAAAGAAAAGCTCGACTATCTACGCGATAACGATTACTACGAGACGGAGTTCCTAGACGCTTATACATTCGATGAAATAAAGGCGGTCTACAAAACGGCCTATGCCGCCAAGTTCCGATTCCCTTCGTTCATGAGCGCATTCAAGTTTTACAATGACTACGCGCTGAAGACGAACGACCGTAAAAAGATTCTCGAACGGTATGAAGACCGCATCGCTTGCTGTGCGCTGTACTTCGGAAAAGGTGACGGCGTAAAAGCGATCGAATTCGCAAAACTAATGATCCGCCAGGAATATCAGCCGGCGACGCCTACGTTTTTGAACGCCGGACGCAAACGTAGAGGCGAAATGGTATCGTGCTTCTTGCTCGAGGTAAACGACTCGCTGAACGATATCTCGCGCGCAATCGACATTTCGATGCAGCTATCGAAGTCAGGCGGAGGCGTATCGCTTAATCTTTCAAAAATCCGCGCAAAAGGCGAGGCGATTAAGGACGTTGCCGGAGCGACAAAAGGTGTAGTTGGCGTAATGAAGTTGCTCGATAATGCGTTCCGATATGCGGATCAGATGGGCCAGCGGCAAGGTGCGGGCGCAGCGTATCTAAACGTATTTCACGCGGACATAAACGATTTCCTAGATACGAAGAAAATCTCGGCAGATGAAGACGTCCGCGTCAAAACGTTATCTATCGGCGTCGTTGTTCCCGATAAATTCATCGAACTAGCGCGAGAAGACCGACCGGCTTACGTTTTCTATCCGCACACGGTCTATAAGGCGTATGGCACGCATCTTGACGAGATGGATATCGGTGCAATGTACGATGAACTAGTAAATAATCCGGCGGTGCGCAAAGAACGTATTAATCCGCGTCAGTTGCTCGAAAAAATGGCCGTACTGCGTTCCGAGTCGGGATATCCGTACATGATGTTTCAAGACAACGTTAACCGAGAACATGCGCTGAACCATATCAGTCGCGTTAAATTCTCGAACCTCTGTTCTGAGGTGCTTCAAGCGTCAACCGTCTCGGAATACACCGACTACGGCGAACCGGACGATATCGGCCTGGACATTTCGTGCAATCTCGGATCTCTTAATATCGCGAATGTAATGGCGGGTGGATCAATCGGGAACGCCGTCAAATTAGCCGTCGATGCACTTACGGTTGTCTCAGAATCTACGAATATCAAAAACGCGCCGGCCGTCGCAAAAGCTAACCGTGAGATGCGTTCTATCGGACTCGGCGCGATGAATCTGCACGGCTATCTAGCGCAAAATGGCATCACCTACGAATCGGAAGAAGCACGCGACTTTGCTAACGTGTTTTTCGCGACGGTCAATTACTGGACGTTGGTGCGCTCGAATGAATTGGCGCAGGAAACGGGGACGACGTTTGAAGGTTACGAGGGTTCAACGTATGCAAGCGGGGAGTACTTCGAGAAGTATTTCGAAGGTGATTATCGTCCAAAAACGGATAAAGTACGTGCGCTATTTAAAGACCTCGTTATTCCGACGCCTCTCGAATGGGAAGTCTTACGCGACAACGTAAATCTGCACGGCCTCTACCACGCCTATAGACTTGCGATTGCGCCTAACGGATCTATTTCGTATGTTCAGTCGGCAACGGCTTCGGTCATGCCGATTATGGAACGTATCGAGGAACGGACTTACGGAAATTCGAAGACGTACTACCCAATGCCGGGCTTATCGCCGCAAAACTGGTTCTTCTACAAGGAAGCGTACGACATGGATATGTTTAAGGTCGTCGATATGATCGCAACAATTCAGCAGCACGTCGATCAAGGTATCTCATTTACGTTGTTCTTAAAAGATACGATGACGACGCGTGATCTGAATCGGATTGACCTGTACGCGCACCACAAAGGAATCAAGACGCTTTATTATGCGCGGACGAAGGATACGACGCAGGAGGGGTGTTTATCATGTGCCGTTTAGATCGCAATACGACGGAAAACTCAACCGAAGATACATCTTATAGACTTTCGTATAACTCAAATAACCGTAGGGCAGGGAAAACGGCGTTTAGTCTGGCCCATAATACAAATGCGAGTGGAGTCGACAGAATTGATAGAGTCGATTTTATTGAACGATATTTAGGCGTTCAGCTTCTCGAATGGCAAAAAGATTATATCCGAAAGAAAAAAGGAGGTAAGCAGAATGACAGACATAGCGGCTGTATGTAGTGGCTGCGGTAGTTACATGACCGAGAAGGTATACGAACCGTATGTATGCGCAGATTGTAAGATTAAATCGTTAGAAGAAGACTTAACTAAACTTAAAGAAGAACGGGATTACATCAATTGTAAATATCGTAAATCAGACGATGAATCTATGGCATTAAGAAAGTACAAAGGAGCTTTCGAGATGCTCGTTTCTGAATTAGCCAAAAAGTAGGATTGCGACGAGGAGGACGAATAATTGACGACATTTACAGCGGCCAACTGGTCGCAATCAGACGATAATTTCACGGCCATGTTCTACGATCAGAACGTCAAGCAGTTTTGGCTACCGGAGGAGATTTCGCTAAATGGCGACCTCCTTGCGTGGCACGAACTGAAGCCTGTCGAACGCGATACGTATATGAAAGTGCTCGCCGGCCTAACGCTGCTAGATACGGAACAAGGAAACACCGGCATGCCTGCGATCATGGCGCACGTAGCCGGGCACCAACGCAAGGCCGTTCTTAATTTCATGGCGATGATGGAGAACGCAGTCCATGCGAAGTCCTATTCGAATATTTTTCTAACGCTGGCGCCCTCGGAAACTATTACGGCCGTCTTCGAGTGGGTTAAAGAGAACCGTTATTTGCAGCGCAAAGCGAAGCTGATCACCGACCTTTATCGCGGTATTAAGGAAGGCGACGACATTTCGTTGTACAAAGCGATGGTGGCTTCGGTGTACCTCGAAAGTTTCCTATTCTATAGCGGTTTTTATTATCCGTTGTATTTCTACGGGCAGGGACGCATGATGCAGAGCGGCGAGATTATCAACCTTATTATTCGCGACGAAGCGATACATGGCGTCTATGTCGGTCTGTTGGCGCAGGAAATTTATAATCGGCAGCCGGATCGCGTTAAGGCGGATATGCATAGATGGGCGGTCGATCTTTTGAAGGAACTATACGAAAATGAGGTCGCATATACGGACGATGTGTACGGCGCGGTCGGTTTGGCACACGATGTTAAGGCTTTCGTCAGATACAACGCGAATAAGGCGCTTATGAACCTCGGCTTTGATGCGCATTTTCCTGATGAGCCGGTCAATCCGATTGTGATAAACGGGTTGAGCACGAAGACGAAATCTCAAGACTTCTTCTCGATGAAGGGCACGGGATATAAGAAAGCGACGGCTGAAGCAATTCGCGATGAGGACTTCTTTTTCGATGATTAGCGATGAGGTAGTCGGATATTTATATTTTCCTGCCGATTAATGTCCCGATTTCCGCCGCCCACATGCGACTGTATAAGTGAAAGCGAAAATAAGGAGCTGATCGTATGCGACAGACGATTAACCGAGGCGCTTTAATTGCGGCGTCAATCGTGCCGGCATTTTGGTACGCACATGCTGCGGGCTTTTGGTGGTTCGTGGCGGCGGGCGCGCCGTTCTTACTATACGTAATGACGCTACCGTTTGAGGACGGTAAACCCACGAAGGAGGGCGAATAAATGCGTTATATTCTAGCGGGAATAGTGATAGTCGGCACCGCGACGTGGCTGGACTGTTTCCGACCATCTATCGTAGAGGCCATAATCTACCTCGTTACTATTGCGGCGGCCTTACTTACGGGCGCTGTTAAAAAGGAGGGCGAGTAGATGAACATGTTAACTATCGAAACTAGGAACGGCCTAGATTATTGGGCGCACTTAAATGACGGAGATTTAGACAGTTTTGATTTCGACGTAACATTCCACGAATGTGAGTACGTGAGAGTTGAATGCGCCAAAACAAAGCGGACGTTCGTTTTTAAACGAAGCGAAATCTCTATGTACTATTACAGGAAGTTAGAGGAGGAATCGCAATGAACGTAAATATTAAACGGCTATCAGCCGACGCAACTACGCCAACATACGCACACTCGACGGACGCCTGCTTCGATCTGTACGCGGCGGAAGACGTCATTATCGAACCGGGTGAGACGGCGTTAGTGCCTACGGGCTTGGCGTTCGAGATTCCTCCAGGCTACGAAATGCAGATCAGGCCGCGTTCGGGCATTACGTTGAAGACGCCGCTGCGCGTTCAATTAGGTACGATAGATAGCGGCTACGCAGGCGAGGTTGGAGTGATCGTTGATAATATCGCAAAGAAGGACGAAACGGTTCCGAATGATTACGGACCCCTTACGGTGAGTAGAGAAATCGATCGCATGATCGGTCATCATCCGAAATTGACGTACAAACTACGCAAAGGAGATCGCATAGCCCAAGCGGTCATCAAACCGGTAGAGCAGGCGACCTTTACGGTTGTGGATGCGTTGGAAGATACGGAGCGAGGTTCGGGCGGCTTCGGGAGTAGCGGGGTCGGGAAATGACGAAGTTGCCACCGAGAAAAAGCGGGAAGACGTTTGTTCATACCGAACGTTTCGAACTGATTTCGGAATACGCAGTCGATTTCATTGCGTTACGTGCACTTGTTTATAGAACGCCGATCAAGACGATCTTACGTTGGGCTAATAAAAACGTTAGCGGATTATGGGTAAACCTCGGATGGATAAACGAAGAGGAATACGATTCATTAGAACGAGCCGTCGCCGAAATGGTCGTATATTACGAAAACGTTAGTAGAAACGAAGCAAAGCGGAAGTATAGAAGGATTGCGAAGACGGTCAAGGAGGCGGCCAATAAATGACGCAAATCTACGCGTGCTTCTTAAACGGAAAACTTTACGGAAAAGGCGATCTTGCCTATATGAACGACTTATTTCGTGATTGGGTCGTTTATTGCGAAATGTACGGAAAAGATGAAGTGACATTCCGAATAACGACGGTTGAGAAGATGCGCGAAATTGTAAAGGAGGCGGAGAGGTGCGAAAAGTTAAAATTGAAGGTTACGTAATCTACGACAAAGACGAATTAATTCACGGAAATTGTGTGACGCATGAAATCGATCATTGGTTATTCAACGAAGATTTTCCTCGCGAATGGTCTTTCGCTGCCGTATCTGATGAGGAAATAGTCTATGACGAGGAGGACGAATAAATGGCGGAAACCAAAATGAACGTCGAGCTAATGTTTCACACGCAATTGAGCGCGAAATTCAAGGAGAAATTACGGAAGGAATCCGAACAACTTGCCGAAGCCCCTGACGGAAAGATTCTCGCGCTGACTGCCATCCGTACTTGTTATAGCGCAAATAAGCCGTCTGAAATTGCGATTAAAGAGGGCGCCAAGTATTTTGGATCAGCCGCATCGGACGGCGACCCCGGTTCAGACGCAGATAGGCTTATTAGGCAAATTGTTGCGTCGAAACATACGTCTACTTTAGAAGGAATAACGTTCAATTTCGCGATCGAAGGCGTCAGTCGCGCATTATTAGCGCAATTAACACGTCACCGCGTAGGCTTTAGCTTCAGCGTCCAATCACAGCGGTATGTAAAGATGGGCAGCGGAAATAAATCGGGCGGGTTCGATTACGTCGTGCCGGAAAAGGTTGCGAACAGTACTTACGAGGATAACAACGATTTCTTCGATCCGGAGAACGGTCATACTACCGAAACTTATTCTCCGCAAATTGCGTTCAGTAATGCGATGGAATATCTACAAGACGTTTACGACGATCTTCGCGAAATGGGCGTTCCAGCCGAAGATGCAAGAGCCGTCTTACCGCAAGGCGCGTCCACTAATATCGTAATGAAGGTTAACCTGCGCGCTCTATTAGACTTCTACGCTAAAAGACGGAAGGGTAACGGCGCCCAGGCGGAAATTGCCGACCTAGCCGAAGCCTTGCGTCAAGAAGTAGTCGAAGTCGAGCCATGGACTGCGCAATTCTTCGAGGGTGTGTCGTGATGAAATACGTAATACCGTACGACCATATTGCGGAAGAATACGTAACAGGCGGTAAGTCTCAATGGGAGTTTGAAAAAGTCAGAGATTGTGCGAACAAGTACCGATTGGAGCTATCGGATGATGATTTCTATAAATTTTTAAAACTATATAGGAGAGGTGTAGGTATAGATTGGATAATGTATCGGATGCGTGAATTAAATGAATCGTTTCTAGACGCTCTAGTATCCTACGTTACCTATTGATATTCGACTTTCCTGGAGGTGTTTGTATCGGATTAATAACGGAACTTACGATCGCGTGCGGCTTATTATGTACGCAGCAACCAGCGACGGAAAAACCTGCGCCTATTTTAACGGCCGATCAAGCGGCTTTACAGCGAGCCAATCAGCGCATCAAGACGTTAGAAGGCGAAGTAAAGTCGCTTAAGAAGCCGACGAAGCACGTAGTTAAACGCAAGCAGAAAGCGCCAAAACTAGCGCAAACATACGAAGTGACTGCGTACACAAACGGTGCCGAGTCTACGGGCAAGTCAGCCGGCGACCCCGACTATGGCATCACGGCAAGCGGCACACGCACCAAGACCGGCCATACGATTGCTTGCCCGCCGTCAATGGCGTTCGGGACTCGGCTAAACATCGAAGGCATCGGCGTCAGGACTTGCGAGGATCGAGGCGGCGCAATCACGGAAGGTCATATCGATCTATACGTTGCGGGCGTGGGCGAGGCGCAGTTATTCGGACGTCAGCGGTTAAAGGCGGAGATCATAACGAAATAGGGAGGCGGTTGTACATGAAGCACGTATTAAAGGACGAAAAGCTCGGCGTTGATCGCGAATATGTTGCGGTAGATAGGAACGCGGGGGTCGGCGAGAAGATCGTAATTGTGGAAAAGCCTAGTGATAGAGATTGTTATTCCGAAGGAGATGTATTTACTGTGGACCGTCTGTGGGGTGCAGTAGGAGGCGCTGTAGAAAGCGATAAGGCCATTTCAGATCCTGATTATAACAAAGGCGGCTTAATAGTACGCAGTGAATACCACGTACTCGAACCGACCGACATCGTTCACATTGACGGGGAGCGCTACCGTTTAGAAGATCGTAAGGCGGAAGTAGGCGAAAAGATTATCGTAACTAAAAGCTACGACATGCCGATCGGTCATATCAGCGTGGTGAAAGGTATTGACGTCAGTTATGACGATGGTTCTTGTTATTTGGAAGACGCACGCGGCGGTGAGGATTATTTCGACGGAGAAAGCGACCAGCTTCTTGTCCTGACTCCGGTTCAAGACGCTGCCGAGGCACAAGAATCCGACGTCATCACCGTCCTTGCCAATCTAGGCGCAGAGGTGGCGGAATTAAAACGGAAAAACGACCGATTCGAGCAAGCCCTCGGATGGAACGAAATGGGGCCAAGTCATATACCGAGTCTCCGTAACGGATTAGACGTGCTTAAATCGGTTATCTCGGAATTAGAAGATAAATATGAATCGGAGCTTGAACGTATGCAGTCCGAAATTAACGCCCTCCACGAAGATAAAGTCCGTCTAGGCGAACAGCTCGCAAAGGTGGCGGCAGACGGCCCGAAAGCCTTGTCGTTTACTGCGAATGAGCTTGCGCAGGTATACGTAAGCCTAAAGAAGGCCGGCCTATGAAACTCGCAATCACGGGTAAGCTGGGCGCAGGTAAAGACGTAGCCGTCGATTATCTTGTATCCATGTACGAATTCTTTCCGTTCACGTTTTCCGCAAAAGGTAAGTCGGTTTTTGGCGAGTTGTTTCCGGAATTAGACGGTGACGCCAAACAGCGCCAGCCTATGCGGGATTTCATTAACGGAATCACCGAATTAGGCGTACCTGGCGCTAAAGACGTATGGGTCGATTATTTGTTCCGCCGCATTGAAGATCACGAAAATCTACGCTGCTGCCGAGATAGCCGCATATTGATCACGGACATTCGGAAAGAAGCGGAATATAGACGGGCAAAAGCGGAAGGCTTTAAAATTCTGCGAATCTCCGCAGACTCTGTTACGCGAGCCAAGCGCGCTAGGCGTAGGGGTGACGTATTTAATCTAAAAGATTTAAGTCATCCGACAGAAACGGCGCTCGACGATTTCGAGGTTGATTATGAGATTGTAAATGACGGTACGCTAGACGAACTATATGCGCGACTGGACGAAATTATGGCCGATCAGCTCAAAGAGAACGCGTAGGTACCTTTCGGATAGGCTAGATGCGGCTGTTTAGATGCCTCGCCATCGCCGATCAAAAAGAAACGCAACGGAAGTTCTTGATCGTCTAGCCCGGCGTGTTGTAAAACACGGGCTGCCGACCAACTATAGGCGTCTTTACTAAATTTGAACGGCTTCACGTCGGCTCTTACCATTTCCGGCTTGGCCGCGACTAAGCACTTAGCTTCTGCGTCGTAGCCAATCGTTAGTTGGAAGGGACTATTCGGCGGGATACCGATTAACTCCTTCGCGCCTTTATTGACGAAGATACGCTTCTGACTATCCAACGTTATGTAGGCGGTATTATTTACCGCGGAAATCCATTCTAAGGCCACTCGGATACACCTCGCTTATTTTATAAGACGATTATAGACGATATACCAACGGAAAGCAAACGAAGGAGGCGGTTTTATTGGGCGCATCGACGAACAAGCCCGACCAGCATTTACGATATGAAACGCAGTACAAGCTCGACAGACCTGACGGCGTCAAAGCGCTACTAGCCGATTATACAACGCTCAGACAGCGGCGCTTCTTAGGCGACATGGCTGCTTGCGATATCTTGATCGACCTGAACCGCGCCATCGAATTGGCGTCGCTAACCGGAAAGCAATACGAGGCCCTGCGCCTAGTCTATTTCGATGACCTATCGCAAACACGGGCGGGCGCGGCGCTCGGAATTACGCAGCAAGCCGTAGATTATGCGATTAATGCTGCGGTAAATAAGATCGTCGATATCTACTATTATTGGGCGTCACACGGCGAAGGTTACGGAACTACGAAAGGGGCGGTTTGATGCCGGATGAATTAACGAAGAAAGAAATCGATCAATTACGAGATTACCTGCGTTGGTGCTATGACACTATGAACCATCCGAGAATTTCGCCGCGGGTACTGTCTATTTTGCTAAATGCGTATACGAAGGAGTGTTCGAAATGTTCTCAGTAGCACTTACTAATATCGGTTTAATCGCGCTTATAGGCTTCGGTATTTACGCTACGGGAACATGTTGGCCGCTAGTTGCGTTGGTATTCTTACAATTTTACGGGGAGGGCGCCTAATTGACGAAGGAAGAACTACACGAAGCCATTACGGCTCTATACGAACGCACAAAAGCCGGCGCTTTAGAGCGCGAAGAACGTATCGTAGCAGTTAACGATCTACTCGCGAAATACGATGATACACCACCATCAAACGCGTTGGAACGCCTGTCAGACTTAATATTATACGAAGAACTATCGGATACACGCCGCAATAAAATGTCAGCCGAAGAATATCCGATCATGTCCGAACGTATGGAAAAGACGCGCAAGACCGGCGAAGCGTCCGACAAGATGGCCGAAGAATACGATATCACCGGCACTAATCGCGGAGTACCTAAACGACGCACGCGATCACCGTACGATAACTTATTCGCGGACCGTCACGCAAAAGCGCGTAATAAAACAGCTCGCAAACGTTACAACGATTTCGTAAACGGAAAGTCTAGCGGACAATTCACCATAAATATAGCAACCGGCATCAAAACGGTAAGGTCAGACGCTCAATAGGCGTCTTTTGTTTTGCGATAAATACGAAAAGGGGCGTATGTATGAATCAAAATCAACCGCGCATCATCGATGTTAACACAGGCGAAGACCTATCTGGTATCTATTCGCTGAGACACCGCAATCAAGACGCAGCCTTCCGTCAGAAATTAAACAAAACGGAGGACAGGCGCGAATTTACCAATGCGGAGATGCCGAATATAAACGAAGTATATGATGTTCTCACAACGGCTCAGTGCGGTTATTTAATGCTTCTGCAATGCTACGTTGACTATGACGGCCTTTTAATTAAGTCAAGCCACGATAAAACGCCGATGGATACTTCGGACATGATGGACGTTCTTCAACTTACGAAAAAGCGACAGACATTCTATGACTTCATTGCGGCGGCTGTTCAGCACGATATTATACGAAAAAGTGACGAAGGCTATTCGGTAAATGAACGTTATCATTTTAAGGGGAATTTCCGCAGTCCTCACGTTGTTAAAATATATAGCGCCAAGATTAAACGGGTTTACAGCGAAGTCAAAGCGACCGACATCGGCCTTATTTATCGCATGCTCCCGTATATCCATTTCGATACAAATGCGCTTTGCGAGAATCCGAACGAATCCAATCCGAGAGCCATCCGTTGGTTCAGCCGTGCCGGGCTAGCTGCCGCGATAGGTGTCGTACCGGATACACTTGGTCGTCGTCTGAAGGCTATGAAATTCGGAAGCGAGTACGTTATAGCTCGCGTTAAGGTCGGCAGCGAGCCGGAGCGATACACGTTTAATCCAAACGTTTTCTATCGTCAATCTAAAGCGCCGGATAAAACGTTGATTGCGTTATTTAACGTCGAGAATACGCGCTAGTATGGTACGATTTTACTGCGGGGAGGTGAGACGGATGATCAAAGCGATTACTAAGACAGGCGAATTAAAGCCGGGCGGTTCTGCGTCTAAATAAACGAAAAAGGACGCCCGCAAAGGCGTCCAATTTACTATATTTTTTATTTAACCATCAGATGTATTGCCATAAATAAGAGTGCTATACAGAATAACCCGATCAATAAAAGGACTTTCGTTGCCAATTTAGTTTTTGTAACCTCTTTCTCGTTCTTTTGTTTGCCTGGTTTATTCATTTTACAATAACACCCTTTCACTTTAATTAATATATTTGTTGTCTCCCCACACTTTGAGAGTGCCGCCCTCAACATAGATGTACTGCTCTCTAGTACCGTATTGAGTTCCCCACTTTGCGGAAACTAAGTGCCAAGCCCATCTTTGCATACCGTAGAATACTTCCATACCGCCTTTTCTAGTTCCGTTCTTAGAAAGTTTTACAGGAGGAAAATAGATGTAATTTACGAACGAAGATACTTTTGTAGGAGAACCTATAAGTGTTTTTCCATCCGCTTTATATGTAAGTTCTACAGTTGTTTTTACTAGTGGAACACCAAACAAGTAATGAGTGTGCCACCATGATGCTCTTCTTTCTGTTGCGGCTTTAGTGGAAAGTACCGGCTCTTTATCCTTTGTCTCTCCTGAAATGATTTTGTAATCGCCGTTCAACGCAGTAGTTTCAGTCTTTGCACTGGTTTTGGAGACTGGTTCATCCATTTCGATTATTTCTTTAAGGGCTTTCTTATCATTCATGACGTCCACAAATCGCTGTTGCTTATCTTTCGAAAGGGCTTCAAACTTCTTAAGAACTTCTGTAGCTTCGCTATCTTTTCCTTCTTCCGCGATTGCATCAGCTAGGTAATTTTTGTAATCCTGAATGGTTTTTATTTCGGGAACTTCTTCCTTTTCGGTCTTTCCTGCGGCACTTACGTTGTGCCCAAAAACAGAAGACATAAGCAATAAAGCGATAAACCCTAAAACGACTCTTTTCATATCGTACTTCCTCCTTGACTATTATGTAAAGCAATTCCCATTCTCGAGTAAATAGCCTTGAGATGCAATACATCTATGACAGATTAGTAAAAAATCACCATTAGAATTTTTGTTTCTATGTATCAGTAACTATTTTTCGCTGCTCTGATCGTCTTAGAGTCGTATTTGTTGCGCCTATATTCGCTTTGTCATTCCGCATTTCGAACACTTACGGAGGAAAACTCCGCCTTTGATCGAACTGTTAAACTTCGACGTATCGCAATTGTCGCACCGTCCGCTCTTAACGTCGGGCATCTCGCGAATGTCATAAACGACAGATACGTCATAATCGCCTGGCTGCGGTCTAATCACGTCTTTCACCTCACAACCTTCGTATTATAACGTATCTATACGCTTATTTAAACAATCTTCCGAAAGCCCTTCCGACGCTCCGTCTCATGATCCGGCCGCCTACGTCGTTCTTTTTCACCGCGTTAACGTCTCCCAAAAACCTAGCCCATCCGTACAAGAATCTGCGGAATTTCATATCGTCGTCCTCCTTCGTATTTTAGGCGCCTACCATCTCGTCACTGCGAAGTCTTTCGAGTAGTAAGTGCCGATTTTCTTCGTCTTGGCTGCGTTGCTATAAGCCGTAAATTTGATTCGGTATTGGCCGTTCGTCATTGTCGAAGTATAGAAGCGTTTGGTCGGCGTGCTTTTAACGAAATCGCCGCTCAACGATTGCTTCGACTTCCATCCGTCCGTGTATTGTTGCTGCAAAGTCATCGTATAATATACGCGGCTACCGCTGCTTTTCGTTGCCACTACGTCCACTGACGTCGCCTTAGGTGTGTAGTATGGTGCGTCAACCTTAACCGTAATGGATGCTGCGCTGGCTGACGTTGTTAGGCCGAGCGTCATAAGTACCACCGCGATTGCTATCGTAATAAAACGTTTCATTATTCAACATCTCCTTCGAATTTTATATCGTATCCGAACGCGATCAGAGCGAGTCTAAAGCCGAAGTCAAAGCCGGCAGGCGCATCGTCGCGTTCTCTTTTAAATAGTTCGGCGGCTCGTTGTAGCGGATCGGCTGCCGTTTGGGTTCCGTCTAAGGCCGTCAATTTTACGTCCACTAAGCAATCTCCTCCTCGATGTTTAGAAGGCCGCCGCAGTTAGGACATTTAGCGGCCGTTTCGATTTCTACGTCTAGCCGGGCGAATGAGCAGTCCGGGCAGTTATACTCGATCATATTGGGCGATTCCTCCACGATTTTAGTACGTCAGCGCCGTCTAATTAGCGTCTTAGGGTCGTAGGTAGGGACGGCTGCTCAACGTCTTATTTCATTAGCGATTTTAAAGCGACCGTAAAGCCGAAAATCAGTAGCGTTGCAATGGCTGCGCAGTCTATCGGTTGTACTGAGCCGTAGTCCAAAAACGCTATCCAGGCGATCAAAACGATAATGAGCAACGTATCAAGCGTATTAATTTTGCGCATGTGTGGTATAATTGATTGAACCGGGGCTTAGCGCCCCGTCCGTTTACTTGCGACGTTTCTTCTTGGAGGGAGACCGTCGCTTTTTCATTGCCTTGATTTCCATCGCGGTTTTAATGATCGCCAACCACGACGCAAGCAAGACGGATATTTTAGTAGCTAGTTCAATCAATCGTGTGCACCTCCTTTCTGTACCTTTATTATACGATATCGTATAACGTATGTCAACGTATATTGCGAAATAATATTCGATATCGTATAATTACTTATATAAATACGGAGGTGGTGCGGATGAGCAAGCGCATAAACGTACGGCCGCGTCTGAAGGAATTAATGAAGGCCGATGGGTGGACGCAAACAAGGCTGTCGGAAGCGTCAGGCGTTCCGCAGGGTTCTATCTCGCGGTTCGATTCGAATGGCCGACACGAAGATTGGCAGGTCGTCGCGCTAATGAAAGCGGGCGGTTGGAAGTACGAGGATCTGTTCGAAATAGAGGACGGTAGCGACGAAGAGTAGGGACGTTCAGGGCGAGCGTCTCTTTTTCGTGTTCTGTTTTCGCCACACTGAAACGTATTGTTATGCGTATATATGAATAAATATGCGTTAATGTTTCGTAGGCAATACGTGTTGGTATGCGCCTATTCTCAATTACGTCGATTTAACTGATAATCAATACGACTTCATTCGTACAAAATCGCCAAAAGTACGACTTTATTCGTACAAGTGAAAACGGGGTTGGCGCTTAGAGCCACGAGGGATACAGCGTTTTGAGGACGGAAATTACTTCTTATCTTCTAAATCTAAAACCTCGTGATCCTCCGCTACGCTACGTCTCACATATACGCAATATGTATAATGAATGTATATTTGCGGACGAGGCGAAGCCGAGGGCGCTGTACTTAAATACATACGGAAAGGATACCGTTAATAGGACGGACATATAACCGGTCGCTAATCGTTAAGGATTGCGTAAATATACTTGTGTAACATACGGATATGCTGTCTTACGTTATAGAGAGACGTAACGCAACGTAACATACTAACGATAAGCAGCGTTTAGGGTACCGACATACAGGCGCTATGTAACGGCAGGCACAGACGGTCTATATAATATAGTACGAAGGCGGTCGGTAGGGTGACGTGGATATACCGGAAAGGAACTCCGCAATCAAGCAAGCGCCGCCCGCGGACGAGGCCTCCGAAAACTCGAGGGGTTGAAAGCCGAAGCCAATCCGTTTATGCACGATCGTATGCATGACGGCCGGCATAGGTAGCCCGCACGAATGGCGGTATGGCGGGGCTGGTACGCTGCATAAAGTTCATTCGTTTAGTTGCGTTGGTCGAACGGCTACCAACCGCGACACACCAACGTCTGTGCTCAGCGCGAATGTAACAGAAAGTCTTTTTGTTACTTTCGTTATGCAACGTTATGAATGCGTTATTCAATAATAATCGCGAAAAATAAACGAAAGCCACCCGCCCCCAAGCGCCCCAGCCAAAACCGCCGGATCTGACGAACAAAACTTACGCACAATTTTTTAAACTCGGGGTGTTAATCGTCTACCTGTACGTAGACATACGTCATGCTGCGATTCGATCGGTCGCGGCTATCCGAAGATGTTCGGAGCAGGTGGAGGGTTAATACGCTAGATTAAACGGAGGGGAGGCGCTAACGTGACGCTAATTACTGAAATTACTGACGGGTGCATTCAATACGGTTCTAACGCCTATTTTACGAAAGGCACAAGCGCTTCGGAATATCTTCCGAAATTATACGAAATGTACGAGTTGAGACGCGAACAAGAAGAAATCTTAGGCTTATACTTGATCGGATTCTATTCATATCGTCTTGTTGCGCGCTCCTCGGATATATCCCCGGAAGAGATTCCGCTATTTCCTGACGAAGACGGATACGTATTTTTCGTTATACGGGAAGGAGGCCGCTAGGGTGTCGTTAGATATTACCGAATGTTTTAAACTCGCTGAGAACGTTTATGTCACGGAAAGCATGATTGAAATGCTTCGGGAATTTCCAGTTGACGATTTATACGAAGTCTTGGAGTATTTGAACGAAAATTATACACCGGAGAAAGTCACGGTAGAGAGATACGACGACCACTCGCTGTGTGTTTATACGTATCGACCCGACTTAAATGACCCGAAAATAATGGCACACCCTTTACCGTGCTATATTGACGAGGGGGGCGCGGCAGTTAGTATTGTCGTTTGGGAAACGGAGGAACGTACATGACCACGCTACCTACTTTCGCCACCTGCGACGCATGCAATCAGCGAACCGCCGTCGTATTAAAAGAACGGTCCGTCCGAAAAGGCGTCGTCGAAACGTACTTTGACTGTATCGTCTGTGGTACGCATTACCCGACCGCAATCACGAACAGCGCGCTAAGGACGAAAATAGAGGCGCTGAAACAATTACGGCTTACGGACGGCGCAGAACCGGCGGCAATCGACGCGTTAAAAGCGGAAATAACCACCGATATGAAAGAACTTCGGGAACGGTACGGACTAGCATAACGATTTTAACACGTAAAATGCACGAAATTAGACGTTTCGGTAGCCGACTAGGGTATTCGTAAGGGTAATCGGTTAAAAGCGCTGATTTCGTGTTATTTTTAAGGAGGACGGATAGATGACGAAGTATCACAAAAAGCCGGTCGTAGTCGAAGCGGTTCTTTTCGAAGACGGTATGGAAGACGGCTACGCCAGTTATCCGGTATTTTCGGACAAATTAATCGGATTTTTTCCGAAAGACAGCCTGATACCTAAAGCGAATAACAAGCCGGCGATCAAAACGCTTGAAGGATGGTACGAGGTTGAAGTCGGCAAGCATTACATCGTTACCGGAGTTCGCGGCGAGCGTTATCCGGTTGAACAGGAGATTTTCGAAGAGACGTACGAAAAAGTTAACGAATAGACGCAATCAGAACGAGGCTTCCGGGCAGCACCGGAGGTCTTTTTGTGCTTGCGTCTAGCATTAGAGCCGTAAAGGCATTCGATTGACGTGCGTACATTCACCGGCACGCCTCTCAAAGAAGCGGACCACGGCCGGTGTGACAACATAGGGGCGCATGTTCCAAGGTGGCGATACGGTCTCCAAAACCGCGTGGACAGGTTCGATTCCTGTCGCCTCTGTAAAAAGCGTGTTGCATCGTGTAGCACGCTTTATTAACGAAAAAGGGGATGACGTGAATGGCGGAAAACAAACGCGAATCAGTCGGCAATTTAAACGTAAGGGTAGACGTAGATGTTGCGAAAGCTATCAAAGGACTCAAAGCGGTTCAGCGCGGAGCGAAAGAGGCGGCAAAGGCGTTGGCTGAACTGAGTGAAGCGATGAAGGAGTATGAGAAAGCCCATAATAATAATCGCAGAAAAGGCGGCTATGGAATTGTATCGGAACCGTATGCGATCGACAGAGTCTACAAAGATCCGCCGCAATAAAAAAGCACCGCGAACTAAATCGTGATGCTCTCGTATGCGACCGAAATCTCGTCTGCTGTGATTCCGATATATTTAAGCGTATCTTTTTCGGATGAATGACCAAGAATCGCCATGATCCGATCGACTGCGATATTCATTTCGTACAACCGGTAGCCGAATGTCTTACGCAACGTATGCGTACCGATGTTGCCGATCTTTTTAGCGATTTCAGCGCGCTCGGCGGCTTCGTTTAGAATACGGTAGGCTTGAACGCGACTGATCGGTTTGGCGCCCTTACGGCTTGCAAATACGTAATCACCGTCGGCGCCTTCGAGTTCATTGACGAGCTTTTTGACGGATGCCGAGAACGTAATGACACGCGTTTTCTTGCGCTTGGCTTCGGTTATTTTAAGAGACGTTTGGCCGCGAAGATCGCCGATCTTAAGCGAAAGTAAATCGGAAATACGAAGTCCAAAAGCCGTCCCTAGTTGTAATAACAGACGGTCGCGCCCCGGTTTGAGGGCGTTTTTTAGTTTATTGAAATCGCGTTTACTTTTAATCGGATTCACTTCGTTAGCCATACGTCTTCACTCCAATGTACTTTAATTATTTTTAAGTTACATTCATTATACGATATCGAATTCGGCAAGTCAACGGAAAATAGACGGGAAGGAGGCGGTAGTTTGGCGTTTATTAACGGCAAGTTTTTAGAACGTGAGGAAAGGCAAGCGCGGATAGAGGCCGTAACGGAACGGCTGAAGAAACTGCGCGACATTATCCAGGCGGGCAAGCATACCGAATATCATGTCGATCTTATGCGGAAGGATCGCGACGAATTAATCAAACTGAAACGGGTCCATCGTGCCGAGACTGATATGCTTTATTTCTTCTACGAATACTTTTCGGAAGCGCGGAACCCAGGTAATCCGGATAACCTCGTGCCGACGACCGCGGTTGACATGGACGACGCGCCGGACTTTCACCGGAAATTATCGTCTATCCTCGACTCGGTATCTAACCGTAATAAAACGGCACGTATCGCATGGGCGGCTTCGAGGGGTCACGCAAAGTCAGCGTACCTATCGAACGGATTTCCGGTGCATGAAATCGTCTATAAAAAGCGGCGTATGATCTTGATTATCTCGGAAACGAACGCCGGATCGATCAAATTTATCAAGTGGGTCGCTGGCCAGCTTAAGTACAACCAAAAGCTACGGGAAGACTTTGGCGAAGTCCTGTACGAGCAGAAAACGCGCAATGAAAAAGATTCCGAAACGGCTTTTATTACAACGACCGGAATCAAAATGGAAGCGACGTCGCTCGGAACACAGATCCGGGGTTTCCGTAATGGCTCGCAGCGTCCGGATTTAATTCTATTGGACGACTTGGAGTCGCTAGACTCGAACAATACGCCTGAACTGCGTCAGAAGGCGAAGGATTGGCTTAACCAAGACCTTATGCCTGCGGGTGATCCCACGAAAACAGCGTTTATTTTCATGGGAACACTTGTACACTTCGATAGTTTGCTGAACTACGTACTGAACGAACGTCGCGATTTTATTAAGAATAGTTTTCCGGCGATCATTAAGCCGCCGAAACGAACCGACCTTTGGGCGGAATTCGAACGTATTTACAAAGAGTACGTACCGAGCGACGAAGAAGTCGAAGAAATGATGCAGGCGGAATCAGAAGATACAATGTCTACGCCGAATGCGCGCGCTGCAATGCGTTTTTACGAGGAACACAAAGTGGAAATGGACGAAGGCGCCGAGGTTTTGTGGCCTGGACGATTTCCTATAGCTGCGCTGATGATCGAAAAGGTCAATATCGGCACAAAGGCGTTCAATACCGAATTTATGAATAACCCAATCGACGAGGATTCGCAGCTATTCAAGCCGGAGTCCTTTTCTTATTGGACGGATTTTAAACTCAATCATAAAGAATACGCCATTTATATGGGAATTGACTTTGCGATGGGGAAAGAGAAGGGTGACTTTTCCGCGATTGCTACAGTAGCCAAGCATAAAAAGACTGGAAAAATATACGTTATTGATGCTTATGGTGAACGGCTACATCCGGACAAATTTCTCGAGGTAATTGTCCATAAGGTTATGGAATATCAACCTGACCGAATTGCTGCGGAATCTCAAAACGCACAAGAATGGTTCGTTGACGCTATTAAACGCGAATTAGCGTTAAAAGGATATCCGTCAACTACCCGCGTATCCAAAATCAATCAGAGGTCACGAAAAGCACTACGTATCGAGGCGCTTATGCCGCAGATTGAAAAAGGTGAGATCGAATTTCATCGCAGTCAAGCGCTTTTACTCGAACAGTTTGAACGGTACGGCTCGAACTGGCACGATGATCTACCGGATGCGCTCGAGATGGCGGTGAGTGTCAGTAAACGAGCCAAAACGGTGATTAAAGCGAAGCCGAAGTATATGTAACGAAAGGAGGACGTTAAATGTCGCTAAAAAAGAAACTAGAAGCAAAGCTGTCGTATGAAAAAAGGAAAGCAGCCCTTGCATGTGCCATGAATGAAATAATGCCGGAAGACGGCGCAAAGAAAACGCAAGCGGAATTAGCTGAAGAACTAGGCATGTCGCGTATGGGATTGTATCGTTGGCGAACTCAAGACCCCGTGTTCATCGAATATATGGGTCTATTAGCTGACGAGATGTTAGCGAGTCACCAAGCGGAAGTTTATGGTCAATTGATGCGGTCGATACGAGGAAAACAACCTTCGATGAAGGCTATCGAAATTTACACGAAATTAATTGGTAAGTTAGCGGATAGACAGATTATCACCGACAACACATCGGATAATCAAACAATCGAGGATATAAACGCCTTAACCAACGAATTAGACGATCTTTTGAAGGAGGAATAAGCGATGGGTTTTACGGACTTTTTTAAGCACCGCAACCACGAACCCGACGACGGATCGCATACCAAGACGTACAGTATCATCCGACCCGGTGCACAGTTTCCTCCGGCTGACTCAATAGAACGTCTAGCAAAGTATCGGCGCATGAAAAAGCTATTCGAAGGTCGTCACCGAGACGTCTATGAACGTGCGACCGACATTCTTAAAGATTCGCCGCAGGCCGAGCAGTTAAAAAAGCTGTATATCGCGGTCAATCTTGCTGACATTCTCGTCACGAAGCCGGCTGACCTTCTCGTAGGCGAACCGGTTCAATTCGAAAGCGGCCTACCCGATGACAGTGAAGAACAAAAGGCGCTTAATCGCTACGTTGAGGAAAACGATATTAATCAGCTTCTTCACGAAAGCGCAACGGCCAACGGATTCCGCGGCGATTCATGGTTTAAGGTACGGTACGGATATCGACAAGACTTTACGGAAGTTGAGAAACTCGGCTTGCCTGTACCGGCAGATGCAGAAATGGAAGCGATCATCGAACACGTCAGCGCGGGCGCAGTCTTTCCGGAGTTCAGCGTCGGAAACGTCAAGAAGTTAAAGGCGGTCAATATTGCGCAGATCGAATGGGTCGAAACGGAGAAGACGGAGATCCCGTTTTTAAACGTTGAACGTCATGTGCCGGGCTACATCCTTTATTCGCGATACCGATTATACGAAAACGGAGTTGATACCTCAACTGGCATGTCTTTATCCGTATATACCATCGGCGAACAACTGCCGACAGGTCGCGAAGAAGATATCGAAGAAACTCATTTGCCGCATATTCCGGTTTTTCACGTACCTTACAAGTCGATCGACGACGAGTTTTTTGGCATCGGCGGCTTAGAGAAGTTAGAGACAGTATTTGCTGCGATTAACGACCGTTTAGTGCAGATCGACTATATTCTATGGAAACACAGCGACCCTACAGCGTATGGTCCGGAGATTCAAGACGATGGCAACACGGTTCAGTTTGGTGGAGCTTACATTCCGGTAACTAAAGAAGATCATACGCCTGGATATATGGTGTGGCAAGCGCAACTGGACGCGGCTTTTAAAGAGTTAGACGTTCTTTTTAGTACCGTATTTATGAACTCAGAGACGCCTCAATGGTTATTCGGGACTGTTTTGTCGGGAGATAATTCAGGCGGAACCGGAACGTCCCATACAGACGGTGCTGCGATTAAAGCTCGTTTTATGCCGATTCTTTCGAAGGTGAAACGAATAAGAGCGCATTATGATAGGGCGATCCGAGATGCACTGTGGACGTGTATGCTTTTAGAAAAGGCGGTCAAACGCATTAAGGTTGACGAAGCTATTTACCCGCGTGCTATTTGGAACGATGGAATTCCGCAGAACGAGAAAGAGTGGGCAGAAATCATGCAGATCAGAACGGCAGGGAAGCCAACGCTTGATGTAAGAAGCGCAATCAAGGCGATGGATGACGTTGACGACGAAAAGGCGGACGAAATCATGCGCCGCATTGAAGAAGACGAAACATCCGCAAATGGCTTCGTAGATGCGTCGATCTTTAATGAACCGGAAGCGCCGCCGGAACCTGAGGACGATGAGTAATGGCGAAAGTACCGGCACCTAACTACGATTATCAGACGAAGCAGCTTGCCGGCTATTATCGTTCCGCCATCAAAGACATTCTCGCCGAGCTTGATCGCGTTGATATTTCGGATTTCCGACGAGCTAATGCGCTTGCTACGCTTCAATCAATCAGTCGGATATTAAGCGATCTTGATACGAAGTCAGCGCGGTGGGTTAGTGAAAACGTACCTGTAGCCGCAAACGAAGGCGTAATCAATACGCTTGTGGCGCTTAAAGTCGCCGAGACAGTTGAGCAAGCGGCTCTTATCGTAAAGTTCAACGAACTAAACGAAGCAATGGTCGCGACTGCTATTGCGGATACACAAGCGGATCTTTTAGCCGTCACGCAAAACGTAGATCGGAAAACAAAAGCCGCGGTTCGCCGAGCCGTTTCCGATTCCATTAAGTACAACATGGCGGCGGGTACAAACGGACGACGGACGATACGAGACGATATCAAAAAGCGGCTCAAAGAATCGGTCGTGACCGGAATCGTCGACGCAAAAGGGCGGCGCTGGAAGCCGGAAGTATACGCCGACATGGTGACTCGGACGAAAATGATGCAGACATACCGTGAAGCAACGACTAACGAAGCCGTTGATCGCGGCGTTTTGTATGCGCAAATATCGTCACACGGGGCGAAAGACGCCTGTCGCGGTCATGAAGGCGAGATCATAAAGTTGACGCCGGAAGCGCCTGGCGATTTTAAAACCTATGAAGAACTACAGGCGACGGGTGAGATATTTCATCCGCGTTGTAAGCACGTATTTTCACCGATTAGAGATGTCGGTTTATTGTCCGAACGTTAAGACGTTAAACTAAACGGCTGTTTTATCTAATAGGCGACGGCCTTAAAACGGTTGGAGGACGATATGTTTGTAAAACGATTTATGCCGTTATTTGACGCAGATGATCAAGCAGGCGGAAGCCAAGTCGAAGATCAAGTGACGCAGCAACCAAACGATGATCAGCCGAAGAAACTTGAACTCACGCAGGAAGAGTTTGACGAGAAGATTACGTCTCGCATTAAACGCGCTGTCTCTAAATACGCAGATTATGACGATTTAAAAGCGAAGCTAAGCGCGTATGAGAAAGCGGAGCAAGAAAAGGCAGACGCAGAGCTAACGGAACTCGACCGCATCAAAAAGGAACTCGACGCAAAGTCGGAAGTTGAACAATCCTTAACGAAGCAAATCGAGGATCTTAAAAAAGCGGGCGAGCAAGAAAAGATTACGAACGCATTCATCAAGTCGGCAACATCGGCTAATATCGCTTATCTTGACGATGCACTGCGCTTGGCTGATTTAAGCGGCGTATCAGTAGAAGATGGAAAAGTAGTCGGAGTCGAGGGCGTAGTAAAGGCGTTGGTAGAAGAAAAGCCATTCCTTATCGCGCAGAAGCCGAAACCTATCGGTCAGAGTACGAATTCGGGGACGGATAAGATCGACAAAACGCCGGATCAGCTTATTAAAGAAGCCGAGGAAAAAGCACGTAAGAGCGGTCGTACAGAAGATCGCGCTGCGGTTGCTCAATTAAAAAGACAGTTAAGAAAATGAGACTCCTTTAATTAGGGGTCTTTTTTAATACAAACAAAAAAGGGGGACATATTTTTATGTCACAGATTTTCTCTAATGATTTGATTGGTAAAACAGAATCGGTACAAGACGAATTACTACTTTTAAATCCGCACCAAACTCCGTTGCTTGCGATGCTTGGTTTTTCTAGTCCAGTAACACAAACCGAGCACCAATGGTTCGAGGACGAGATGTTTGCGTATGAAGGCAACGTTACTGACGCGGCTGCTGCCGACGCAACTGTTCTAAAAGTATCTTCTGTAGAACCTTTCCGTAACGGGCATGTCATTAAACTTGGCGAAGAACTAGCGCTTGTTACTGCGGTTAATAAGTCAGCGAAGGAACTAACAGTAGTCCGTGGCTACGCCAATACTACTGCGTCTGCAATTACTGCGAACGAGAAAGTTGAGGTTCAGTTCGTAGAAGGTTCGGAAGGTGCTGACGCTAGACAAGGTCGCTACAAGCCACGTAAACGCGTATCGAACATTACGCAAATCTTTGACGAAACTGTTGAAATTTCCGGTACTGCTGCGGCTGTCGCCAATTACGGCATCACGGATATGTACGAGTACGAAAAGCAAAAGAAACAGCTTGAATTAGCGCTTCAAATGGAAAAAGCGTTCATTGGTGGCATTCGCTACGAGAACGGATTAGTACGTCAAATGGACGGAGTTCGCAGCTTCATTAAAACTAACGTGACTGATCTTGCCGGTCAAGAACTTTCGCTAGAAGCTATCAACGACGCTGTTCAGTCAATTTACACTAAAGGCGGCTTCAAGTCCGGCGGTCAGTACGAAATCATCGTACCTGCGAAACAAAAACGTATTGTTTCTAAATTTGATAAGTCGCTTGTCAGAGTAAACCAGGGCGAAGAGAGCCGCGGAACTGTTGTTAACTTCTTGACGACTGACTTCGGAGAGTTTCCGGTATCTATTAACGATAACTTGGCAGCGGACGAAGTACTTATCGTCGATAAAAACCGCATCAAAATTCGTCCTTTACAGACGCGCGATATGAGCCATGAGTACCTCGGCAAGAAAGGCGACTACTTCCAAGGCATGCTAGTCGGTGAGTACGTGCTAGAGTTCCAACAGGAGCCAGCTCACGCACGCATCAAAGGCGCTAAGTAATAACGGCCCGCACTCGCGGGCTTTACTTTTTTGATAGAACGGAGGTAATGCGGACTTGGCAACGTTTGAGTCACGATACAAAGAATTAACGTTTTATGTAGGCGGCGCGCCT
Organism: Bacillus sp. 11B20; assembly: GCF_056098985.1. Lineage (NCBI taxonomy): Bacteria > Bacillati > Bacillota > Bacilli > Caryophanales > Bacillaceae > Bacillus > Bacillus sp. 11B20. The sequence goes on along the minus strand of NZ_JBLZWZ010000009.1, from coordinate 350,056 downwards.
CGTAAGTTTTCGGACGGAATCTACACGACTACAGATCCGGAAGAGATCGAGGTATTAACCGCACTCGTCGACGCTGTTTGCACGGCTGAAGACGAACCAAAAACGGAGGATAAACCGAAGCCGGCGCCAGCTAAAAAGCCCGCCAAGAAATCCTCCACAAAATAACAGGAGGTGGGGCGAATGGCGGCTACGGTCGAAGGTGCAAACGAATATATCAATACGTTTTTAGTAGATATCGAGGACTGGAATGCGGCGGATGAAAAGACGCAGACACGTCTATTTAACCGAGCTTCTACGACTCTTACTCGTGTCTTTCCTACGTACGTTATACCGGATAGAGCAATCTACGAATTTATCAATGTACTGGCAATCGCGTACAACGACACTAACCGGTTGAATAAGCACGGAATTTCCTCGTACTCAATCACAGGCGTCGCTGCGTTTAACTACAAAGACACGCTACGGAGCGAAGACGAAGACCTGATTCCGCGCGAGTCAATCAGTGCTATCGAAGAAGAAAACGGCGTTCAAATCGGAGGCAAACGCATCAGAAGGACGGTGCTGTAAATGGCGATCTTTCCTATGCGCCAAACTATTACGGTGAAGCGCCTATCTTCTGAACGAGACGTTTGGGGAAATCCGATCGCCGAAGCCGAAGAGTTAACGCTAAAATGCCGCATCGACGAAGGCTCTACCGCAGTCAAGTCACGCAACAACGGCGTCACTAAGTCCGAGGAAACAGTCGCATCGGCTCGTATTCTACTAGATCGCCTGGCTGATGTACGTTATACCGACGTTATCTCTTATACGAATGAACTCGGAGAAACGATGGATAAGAGACCGAAGGAAATCAACGTTAAGAGACACATCGGCGGTAAAGCGATTCTGACGGAGGTGCTTCTATGAGTTTTACGTTTGATGCGAGTAACTTTATCAGCGGGATCAACGCAGCCAGTCGAGGCGCACTCGAAGGCGCGGCACAAGCGCTTGGAGATTCAGGCGACGACCTCGCTAGGGTTGCGCAAAACATCGCGCCGATTGACAAAGGTACGTTACGGGGCAGCGTCACGAAGAAGTTTAAATTGACGGCAGGAAAAGCGTCGGTTGACGTTTCATTCAGAGCGGTCGAGGACGGATTTAACTACGCAATTTGGACGCACGAAATGGATTACAAACTCGGACCTACGTCGGCGGGTGCTGGCGGAATTGACGGCTACGAGGTCGGAAACAAATACCTCGAAAGACCGTTACGCGGCAACGCCGAGAAATACGTCCGTTGGATTGCCGATGGTGCACGTGGAGGGCTTACCTAATGCGTATAGTCGAATTAATTAATTTCATAAAAGCGCGAGTCGACGGTGATTACTACGCAAATAAATTCTCAATAAGCGGCGAGGGGGCGGAAATATCCGTTAAATTAACGGGCGGCTTCCCGACGTCTAAGTACACCGGACTAAAGCGGCCGTCTTTTCAAATACTCGTGCGCGGCGAATCAAGAGACGGAGCAGGAGCGGAAGATAAGGCGTTTGAGTTATACGATGCGCTTACGAATCTGTCCGAAGTTCAGATAGGCGAAAGCTCAATCGTACAGATACGTTGCAATAACTCGGCGCCGTTGTATTTAGGAGACGACGAATCAGATCGTCCAATATATTCATTAAATTTCGATTGCGTAGAGCGCCCTTAGCGGCGCTTTTTATTTTGCGCAAATATAAAAGGAGGAAAATAGATGGCGGCAGGAATTAGAGGGATTAACGTTCCTATCGGTCCGGCAATCGTCGAATTTGGCGAAGGTTCCGAGCTAGTTACGTTTGATATCACGAAAGGCGGCATCGTCTTCAAGGCGGAGACGTCAATTCAAGATACGACGGTCGATCAGTATGGGGACACCCCCGTCAAGTCGACGATGAAAGGTCGTAATGCGGAAGTAACGGTGCCTTTTGCGCTTCATGATTTAGAAAGATTAGCCGCAGCAATGCCGAATAGCCGACTCGTGAAAGATAGCACGGACCCGGCGAAGATGAAGTTAGTCGTTTCCGGTAAAGCAGGCTTCGATATGTTAGCGGCGGCTAAAAAGCTCGTTATCAAACCGACGGCTACGGGTACAACACCAAACGACTATATTACGATCCCACTTGCGGGCGCTATGTCAGATCCGGAATACACGTACAACTCAGACGATGAGCGTATCGCGAATCTAACGTTTAAAGCATATCCGGATACGGACAACGACGGCGACCTATTTATCATGGGCGACGAAACAGCAGAATAATAACGAAAGGCATCGCTTACCGGCGGTGTCTTTTTATTTTGAAAGGAGGTTACGCAATGAGCTTATTTGGTATCGGCACGAAAAAGGTATCAAGCGAACTTACACTCGGCGACAAAACGGTTCAAGTACCGAAGTTGACGCCGGTCATATGGAAGGAACTATTCGAAGTAGTCGATCGCCTGCCGCACTTATTCTTTACGGTTTTGAGCACGAACGGCCAAGAAGACTTCGCAGCGACCCTAGTTGCGGCTATTAATCTAGCGATGGATGAAGTCGTAAAGATTGTCGCTGTCCTTTCCGGACTAGACAAAGACTACGTGCACGAAAACGTAGGCACTGACGAGATTGTCGAGTTTTTAATCGCGGTAGTTGAGAAGAACCGTCTGCAATCCGTAGCAAAAAACCTGAAAAGCCTTCTTCCGAAAGTAGCGGAGTAAAGCAAACGGATGAAGGCGAGTACACAATCGATGACTACTTAATAGATGCGGCAGTTCTGCTCGGCGTTACGCAGCGGCAAATAGAAAACGAATATTACATGGTTGATATTCCGAAAATCCTACGCTCCAAAACGAAGGCTAACGCGATAGATCGTCTGTCGATGATTTCGTTGCTTGTCGGTTCTGAGGGCCGCGTTATGGATGATCGCGAATACCAACGTCTCGTAAAAGACTTACGTAAACAGGCCGGCTATGTTGACCGCGAAGAATTTGATCGTGAAAAGTTCGAGCAATTGCGGAACTTCTTTAAATAACGGAGGAAAGGAGGAAATCTATTGGCGGGTGTATCAGTAGGTGAAATCACAGCGACGCTGACGCTACAATCGAACCAATTCACGGCAGGCGTAGCGCAAGCCCAGGCGCAGATGCAACAGATGGGCAACTCGGCCAAGTCGTTAAGCTCGCAAATGGGTCTCGTGCAGAAAGCGGCCCTAGCGGTGGGCGGCGCAGTCGTAGTCGGCATCGGAGCGTCTGCAAAAGCGGCGGCGAACTTCGAGCAGCAAATGAGCGCAGTCAAAGCGGTATCGGGCGCCACGGCAGGCGAGATGAAAACGTTGACCGACCTTGCGATCAAGCTCGGCGAATCGACGTCGTTCAGTGCGATCGAAACGGCGCAGGCAACCGAGGAACTAGTAAAGGCCGGCGTAACGACGAAGGACATCATAAACGGAGGCTTAGCGGGCGCGCTCGATTTAGCAGCGGCGGGCAACTTAAATCTTGCGGATGCGGCCGAAATTGCCAGTACTGCACTTAACGCGTTCAAGGCCGATAGCTTATCGGTATCTGAAGCGGCCGACATTCTCGCAGGCGCAGCCAACGCATCAGCGACGGACGTAGGCGAAATGAAGTTCGGCTTGGCCCAGGTATCGGCAGTCGCGTCCGGAATCGGAATGTCGTTTAAGGATACGGCGACGGCACTTGCGGTATTTGCGCAGAACGGAATCAAAGGTTCGGATGCCGGTACGTCGCTTAAAACGATGCTATCGCGATTAGAACCGCAGACGAAGCAGCAACACGAAGAGATGATGGAGCTCGGCCTTATAACGGCAGACGGAACGAATAAGTTCTTCGACCAAGCCGGCTCTTTAAAAGACTTGGCGTCTATTTCCGGCATTCTACAAAACGCGTTCAAGGGGCTAACGGATCAGCAACGCCAGTCTTCGCTACAGACGCTATTTGGCTCGGATGCGGTTCGTGCTGGTACGGTGTTTTATAAAGAAGGTGCAAAAGGCGTTGAAGATATGGCGGCGGCCATGTCGAAAGTAACGGCGGCGGAAGTATCGAAAGTAAAGCTCGACAACTTCCTCGGATCAGTAGAAGAACTTAGCGGCGCAGTCGAGACGCTAGGCATTAAGCTCGGAAACGAATTCTTACCGCACCTACGAAAAATAGTCGATATTGGAGCCGACTTGGTTCGGGCGTTCAGTTCGATTAACCCTAGCGTAGTAGCGACAGGCGTCGCAATGATCGGTACGTCGGCCGGGATCGCCCTTACGGCTTCTTCTGCGATAAAGCTCGGCTTTGCATTGCGTGGATTATTCGTAGCAATGGGGCCGGCTGGCTGGATCATAACAGGCCTTTCGATACTCGGCGGCTTGTTAGTCGGGGTCAGTGCGGGCTATAAAGCGATGAACACCGTCAGCCTCGAAGCGGCAAACGCGAAACAAAAGGAAGTCGACGGTATCAACAAAACGATCAAAGAATACGACGGCCTCCAGGCGAAGATGAAGCTGACGAACGATGAACTACTGCGTTATTTAGACAACAAGGACGCGCTGGCTAACGAGAAGGATTCGGCGGCGATTAAAAAGCTGAACGCGGAGCAAGACGACCTCCGTAAAAACTCGGGGCTTACGAACGAGGAGTTTGACCGGTTCTTACAACTGAACGATCAGATCATCAAGAAGTCACCGCAAACGGAAGCGGCTTTCTCTGCGCAAGGAAATGCAATCGCGAAGAATACCGAGGCGATGAAACGTTTGAGTGCAGAGAAAGCGGAAGAGTTGCGCTTGGAATTAGAGAAACAGAAAACGATTGCTGAACGAAATATGGATGGTCAACTCAAAAAGGAAAAGCAGATACAACAAGAGATTAACGATGTCAAATCACAACGGATTTCTAAAGAAAAAGCTGTATCAGATCAGCTTAAGAGAGTCGAAGGTATCGAAAAAAGTATTGCTGAAGCAAAAGACAAAGGCGATAAAGCCTCTGCTCAAATGTTCGAAGTGGAATTGGCGCGAGAAAAAAGACTCCTAGAAGCTAAGCAAACGGAACTGATTAAGAGTACAGAAGTTTTACAGAAAAAACGTGAAAGTCTTGCGGAAACACAAAAGGAAATAGGTAAACTCGATCAAGTAAACCAAAAAATGGTCCAATTAGAACTACGACAAGTAGGTCTTACTGCAAAGAAAGGCCAAGGCGTTGCGGTGCTAGATCGTGAAATTATGAAATTGAAAGACGCACGCGCTAATCTCGTAAATAACACCACTGAAGCGGATAAAAAGACTACTGAGTATAGAGAATCACTCGCAGCCATCGAAAGGGAAATTTCGCAGTTAGAACAGACGAAGAATAAAGTCATCGAAATTACCGGCCAAGCGAAGGTGATGAACAACGAACTCGGCAAAGACTTGAGTAAATATATCACCGTATTTACTAACGATGTCACACGCAAAACGGAACGAGCCGTCAGCCGTGGGCGAGGAAACGAAGGTACTTACCACGTCGGGGGCGTCATCGGCAAACCAGCCGGTAAGCTACACTCAGGCGGAATGGCATCGAAGTTTATCGATCGTCCGATGAGTCACGAAGTTGATATCCGTGCTCTACGAAACGAAATGATGCTAACCGAATCACAACAAGCGAATTTGTTCCGTATGATCGACGCGGGCCACACAGCACGAATAACTTCGGCAGTAGGCGGCAACAGTCCGCAAATACAGGCGCACCTATCCAGTCTCGCAACTGCTATCGATTCTCTTAAAGGGCTTTCGGTGGTTATGGAGGGTGAAGTGGTCGGACGCCTAGTCGAGCCACACGTAAGTAGGCGGCAGATGGACGAAATAGATCGAAGCAGTTATTAGGGAGGAGGTGAGCGGTTGAGTAACGCTAGTTTCATTAAGGCAATTGCGCCGGACGCGCAGAAAATATACCGAAATTACAACATACTCGCGTCGCTTGTCATTGCGCAGGGATGTTTGGAGTCCGGCTATGGTAATTCGGGCTTGGCTACGAAAGGTAAAAACCTATTCGGCGTCAAGGGTTCGTACAAAGGCGAGTCAATTCGGATGCTTACGTGGGAGGTTTATAACGGCCGTAACGTTCAGGTCTACGCCGACTTCCGTAAGTATCCGTCATGGTACGAGTCGATGCAAGACCTCGCGAAGTTATACATTAACGGAACGAGTTGGGACCCGAATCACTACAAAGCAGTCGTCGGTCAAACGAACTATAGGAAAGCAACGAAGGCGCTCGTAAATGCCGGATATGCAACGGACCCAGCGTATGCGACGAAACTGAACAACATCATCGCGACACATAACCTGACGAAGTATGATACGAAGAAGACAACGGATACGAGCACCGACGTTGATAAGCCAGCGCAGCCAAAGCCGGAACCTACCGTTGTTGATATTGACGAAAACTTTAATGAAGATGCATTCTCGCCGGATATTGTTTTCGGGCGATCTTCAGCGATTCCGCGCTCGGACGCAAACTTCCGTATTCAGTATCGCAATGGAACGATTATTGATATGGCGAGGGATTTATCGGTTTTAGTACGTAGCTTGGTTGTATCGGCGCCATCTCCGAATATCACCTACGAAAACATACCGGGTAAAAACGGTTCTTATCGCACGGGCAAAGATTTCGGAAATCGCCGGATCACAGCCGACTGTACTATGTACGCTGAGGACGCGGCCGACTTCTACTTGCTACGCGACGAAATATACAACGCTCTCTACCAAGAATCCGAGTTTTATCTAGTCGCGGAAGGCAATCCGAAAAAACGTTGGCGAGTCGAACTGAGCGATTCTTTTGATCCGGAAAGAAGCGGAAGCGTGGCCGATTTTTCACTAACGTTCGAAAGCGCATCTCCTTACTGCGAATCGGTCGGAACGACGCAGGACCCGTTTACTTTTGACGCGAGTCTTTGGCAGTTCGGCGAAAACTTAGAAGATACTATTCTGGTCTATAAACATACGTCAAAGAGCTTCCGTATTTACAATGCGGGGGCTATTCGTATTGATCCGTTAGAATTACCGTTAGTCATTTCGTATAAGGGCGCCTCATCTAAGTTAAAGATCACGAACAAAACGACGGGGGATGCGTGGCAATATACCGGAGATTCGACGACTAAAGAGACGATCGTATTGGACGGCGTCAAAGCTCGCAAAGAAGGCGTAAGTATTTTCGGAGACACAAACCGGCAGACGATTCGGCTCGAGCCTGGCTGGAACGAATTTGTGTTGTCGGGAACGAGTGGTTCTTTCGAAATCAAGTTCGATTTCCGATTCTATTATTTCTAGGAGGTGGCGCGGTGGAGCTACTTATAAAAACGGTAAGAGGCGAAGTCGAGGCGCTTACCGACTATGATTGTACGGTTCGGGAGACATCCGAGAATGAGAAGTCGCTTGATGTGTCGGTTTTAAGTACGAGGAACAACGATCATTCTTTCGGATTGATTGAGAACGAAAACATACTCGTCTGCGACGGCGAAGAATACGTCATCAAAAAGACGCGTCCAGTCACGGTAAATGAAACGATAAAGATGGAGGCTTCTGGCGTCTATAAGCCGTTAATCGACCTCGCAGATAACTACGTTTATAGTAAGTCCGGCAAGAAAAAGAAGATGACCATTGACGATATGGTTGCGATCGCACTCGAAGGTTCGGGGTACACGTACGACATATCCCCGGAAGGACTGGACGCTACGTTCGAACTCGAAGATTTCGGCGATGGTTTTTCTAACGATTTACTACGGGACATTCTCGATAAATACAAAGCGGAATACACCTTCGAAGGCAAAACGGTTGTAATTGCGAAGGAATTGGCTCGAGACACCGATTATCAGATTCGTTATAAATTCAATTCGCGCGACGAATCGGTTGAGATCGATACGAGTTCGTTGAAGACGTATATCCGCGGCTTCGGTAAACAGAACGACAAAACGAAAGCATATGCGGTCGAACTTGAATACACGAGTCCGCTGGCCGAAATCTACGGAATTAAGCACGCTGCCCCTATTCGTGACGATGCGTATACTTCGGCTAATGCTGACGAGTTAGAAATCCGTTTGCAAGAGGAACTAACGGATACGATCGAACTATCACTAACGCTGACCTATACGGAGCTTCGTCATTTCGGAGTCCAAGATATCCGAAAAGGTGATTACGTTTGGTGCATGATCGATCCATTCGGAATCAACAAACGAATTAAGGTTGTCGGAGTCGAGCGCTATTCCGATCCGAATAAATCTCCGGTCTACACATTCGGAAAGCTGAAGCGCGATATTAAAACAGATATGAAAGGTTTCCGCAAGACGGAGAAGCGCGTATCTAAACTGTTTGATGCGGCCGGAAAGGTAAAAGGAACGACCATCGGAGCCGGAATACGCATCGGAAGTGACACCAACTTTGACGACGGTTATGACCCGACAACTATTCCGAAGTACGGACCGGCGACGGCAGTTTCAGACGGATTGATGGTGTCGAGCGATTATCAGAAGCTACAAAGCATCATAGTCGGGCCGGACGGTAAGCCGCAAGTAGACATGGCAAGCGCATCAAAGGCCGGCCTGATGTCGTCGGCAGATTTTATAAAAATATCGAAGGTCACCGTCAGTTCTTCAGGGGCCAACGTTGATCTTAACAAACTCGAATCGGACCTAACGGCGCTAACTGCGAGAGTGGCCGCGCTAGAATCAAAATAAAGGAGGCACTAAATGGCTAACGTATTTTTAAAGCGAATAGCGTCGGCGTGGGATCGTATTGCGCGGAATAACCTAAACGATAATTTTTCGAATATCGAGCAAGGTTTTACGAAGGTCACGGCTGAGCTAAACGCCCATAAAAACGCATCGCCCGCACACAAGTCCGAGCAAATTCAGCACGGGCTTTTTACTGCTGCCAATCGCCTAGATAACTTGAACGCTCGCTTTGCGAACCTCGTCGTTAATCACGATGGCGAAGACGTTAAAGAAGTCGTTGACTTGCGGGTAGCGCTCGACGCATCTACGCATCCGACGGCGAAAGATCGTTTCGATTACGACTTCGCTAAGCTAATGAAGAAGATCGAAGACATGGCCGTATTTGTTTCGTTGCGTCCGTACTTAGAGAAATACGGAAACTTCGATGACGCAATGCAAGCGGCGCTGGACTTATCAACGTCAACGCCTATCACACTTGTCGTTCCGCCTGGAAACTATACGCAGACCCGAACGCTTCGTATTTTCAGAAACACGCGACTTATCGTTCAGGGCGGCGCAGTTATCAAACGGAACTTCGTCGGTTCAATGCTAGTCAACGGACTGGAAACTGATAATTTCAGCGGCTACAACGGTCATGGAAATATCGTGATTGAGGGCGGCGGTACCTTCGACAGCAATGGAACCGTCATTAAGCAGCAATGCTCTGTCTTCGGCTTTGCGCATGCTGACGGAATTATCATTCGCGATATTACCGTACTTGATGTCGTAGGTGGGCATGCATTTGACTGCGCAGGCAACCAAAACGTCTTGATAGAAAACGTTAAATTTAAAGGATACGCTGACTACGTAGGCGACCGATGGTTCTCGGCTGCGATTCAGATCGACCTAATGCGTTCTTCTGCAAACTTCGGCGCTTTCGGTTCGTACGATCAAACCGTCACAAGAAACATCGTCATTCGCGGAAACTACTTCGGAAGATCCAACAATCTCGGAGGCTGGGCGCGTGCAGTCGATTCACATACGAGTACGGATGGCGTTTGGTATTCGGTCATCCGCATCTTAGATAACGTGATCGAGGACACGACTGAGTACGCAATCAGCGGCAACAAATGGTACGATACGCGGATCAGCGGCAACAAGCTAAACAACTGCGCTTCCGGCATCCGTATTCTACTACCAACCATAACGTCTCAATATACACAAGATGCGAACGGTAATCCGACTGGTCGTATAAACAAAACGAAGCATCACGTTATTACAGACAATACAATCACGAACATATCGAAGAATCACGCAATTCAGGTGTACGGCAGGAAAGGCTATCAGACGATCGATGATGTGACAATCTCCAATAACGTCATTGATAACGTAGTAGAACGACATGGAATCCACGTATCAGACGTCTATAACTTTACCATTTCCAGCAATGTTCTCGATGGAACCGGTCACCACGGTATTTTAGTTACTCGTAGTATGTACGGATCCGTAACGGCGAATGTTTTACGAGGCATAAAAGGTAACGGAGTTAGGGTTGAAGAGGGCGGATGCAATAACGTCACTGTCGCAAATAACATTTTGAAAGAAGTCGGCTTTTCCGGAATCTCAGTATCAGGGTCGTCACAAAGAGTGCGCGTCTTTTTTAATACGCTCGTAGACGTTGGTACACGAACGACGGAAAGCGACGGGTACGACGGCATCATCTTTTTGACCGGCGTTGAGCGATCTATGTGCGCATTTAATGACGTAACCGGTACGACCATGCGCCACGGAATTTATTTAACGAATACTTGCTCTCAGATATCCACGTATGGGAACTACGTAAAGGGTGCCGGTTCTGACGACAGCTATAACGATAACAGTATTGACCCAATCACTTCGACTGCGAACGTTATTTAAAGGGAGGAAAATGGATGTTAGCAAAAGACGGCGCTTTGTCTTTCGACGTCAATGCGCAAACAAAGCGGCCTATCAATGCCGCCATACAATTTAGCACGCAGGATATAAACACGGCGCGCCTGTCCTTTAAACTTACGAAAGACGGCGTACCGTTGCCGTTGTCTGCGGTCGTAGGTAAATTAGTCCTTTCGATGGCGGATGGCAGCCGTTTTATTCGAGCGGTCACACTAGTAAATAAACCGGAAGGACTAGCCGAATATGTTTTAGCTGCGGATGAGATCCGACATTACGGCGCGGTAAAAGCCGAGCTGGTTCTGTATTACATGAACGGGCAGGCGCTTTCGATTCATAAATTCGGCTTCAACATCGAGCAGTCACTCATCGATCAAGACATCGTCCCCGTCGCGGAGTACTACATCGATGACTTTGAAACACTGCGCGGTCAAATTAACGATCTTTACGATGACGTTGTTGCAACCGTTGCGGAAATCGAAGCGAAGTTCGAGGACTTAGATAACGTAGAGACGAAGGCGGGTGCTCAGGAAAAAGTCGATGCGCATGCCGGAAACACGGATGTTCACGTCACGACTGAGGAGAAAGCGGAATGGGACGCGAAGGAGTCGACGGCCGGCGCCCAAGCGAAGGTAACCGCACACGCAAATGATACAGTGAAACACGTGACTAACGAAGAACGATCGACATGGAACTCGAAGGAGACTACGTCAGGGGCGCAGTTGAAGTCGGACGAAGCACTGCGGCAAGCGAAAGAATACGTAAGTAATTACCAAAAAAGAAGAATTACTGAAGACACGGGTCTCCCGTTAATTTCTCTAAAAGATACTTCCGGAAGTATTCTAGAGTCGATAACAAATAACGGATTAGGGCAGGGAACGTTTTACGCAATAGCTAGTTCGCGAGACTTACCGAATACTCGATCCTTTAGAGGAATGTACCATATGACTGACGCTTCTAACGGTAAAGCAACTTACGGATGGGTGTATGCAACGGATTACGCCAATAACATATATACCAACTATTTAAACAATAACGTATGGAGTGGGTGGCGACGCGTCATAACAGATGCGGATGCTAACGTTACGTGGAAGTACCCGACTCCAGGCAACGGTTGGGTTCAATATGCTTCGACGGACGGATCGACTCATACACTCCGATACACAAAGGATGCTGGAGGGGTCGTGGAAATTCTAGGTTCAATATCCGGAGGTGCTATCGGCGCTAACGTTACCGCATTTACGCTACTCCCTGAGTACTTCCCAGCACAATCAATGCATTTTATTGGCGTGGCTTCTAGTGTCGGAACGCCTGGTGTACCGCAATATCACCGAACTTACATCAGCACGGATGGAAGAGTTTGTGTTCAATCGTGCTCTAATACTGCAAATCCAAACGAATTCATCACGTTTGGCTTCCGTTTTAGAGCGAAGATCTAGGAGGTGTTTAGATGATATGGGTTTATAAATACGACGACGATTTTATTTATCTTCCGTCGGCGGATATCCTATTAGACATAGAAAACGGCGAAGAAATTCCCGAAGGATACACGCCAGTCAAACCGCAAGGCGGCTTGTTTATTGCGACGTTTGATCCGGATAAAGGAGAGTGGTTCGAAGGGGCTACGCAAGAGTATATTGACAGTCTTTTTCCGAAAGCGCCGCCGACTGAAATCGAAGTTCTACGACAACAGCACGCCGAGTTGGTTTTTACGCTAATGATGGGAGGGGTGATTTAATGGATTGGTTCGCGATCATCAAGAAGTTTTACGCAGACGGAGATTGGACGAAGGAACAAGTCGCTGCGGCGGTCGTCAAGGGGAAAATTACGCCGGAACAATACGAAGAAATTACAGGTGAGCCTTACGTAGAAGCGTAGGCTTTTTATTTTGCACTTAAGGAGGATTTGCGGTGACTCAACCGACTACGCACGAACTTAATGAAAAGATCGCGAAGATACAGGTCGACATCGCCACCATCATCGCAACACAACAACATCAGACGCGCATCTTCGAAGAGTTCCGAGAAATGGCGGCAACGGCACTATCTAGGGCGGACACGGCTGACGACAAGGCGAGCGAAGCCCTACGTATTGCTAAAACGGCCCGCGACGATCTACGAGAATACCGCGACCAGGTTAAAGGTGATCGGCGTTGGCTTATCGGGATTGCGGTTCCGGTAATGCTGGCGTTGGTGCCGGTCCTGTTCCGTTATTACTTCTAAATAAAACGAAAAGGGAGTCGATTATATGACGATTAAAGTACGAAAAATGCTTGTATCTTCTACGAAAACTTCAATTAAATGCCCGTATTCAATGAATGCGAAATACATTACGTTTCACAATACGGCGAATGATGCCTCTGCGGAAAATGAAATTTCGTACATGAGAAATAACAACGCAACAGTCTCGTATCACTTCGCAGTAGACGATAAAGAAGTTATTCAGGGTATTGAAACGAATAGAAACGCATGGCATTGCGGAGACGGCAGCGGCGTGAATAGCGGAAACAGAACGTCAATTGGCGTCGAGGTCTGCTACTCTGAATCCGGCGGCGAGCGATACAAAAAAGCGGAAGCGTTGGCGATCAAATTTATCGCGCAGCTTCTAAAAGAACGCGGCTGGGGCGTCGATCGCGTCAAGAAGCACGAAGATTGGAGTGGAAAGCATTGCCCGCATCGTGTGCTCGATGAAGGTCGTTGGGGAGCGGTGAAAGAAGCGATTGCTAAAGAACTCGCCAAGCTAAACGGAAGCAAAGCGCCGGCTAAAACGGGCACGGCGACTAAGCCGGTGAAGACCTCTAAACCAAAGCCGTCGGCTAAAAAACTAACGGTGCCAACCGGTGTAATCCGTCAAGGTGCTCGTGGGTCAGCCGTCACGCAACTTCAGAACGCTCTAGCAGCCGTTTATTTCTACCCGGACAAAGGGGCGAAGAATAACGGCATCGACGGCATTTATGGTCCGAAAACGGCAAACGCAGTCAAGCGATTCCAATCGACGCAGGCCGGCATTGCAAACGATGGTATCTACGGACCAGCAACACGCGCAAAACTAGTGGCAGCTCTTAAGAAAGCGGGGTATAGCGTATGAAGACGAATATTAGCGCGGGAACGGTGACTCGATTTATTTTGCTTGCGTTGGCTCTCGTAAATAGCGGGCTGACGATGTTTGGCGTGCAGACGATTCCGGTAGACGAAGCGGCAGTGTCCGACTTTATTGCGTTGTTGTTCCTCGGGGCAACTTCGCTATTAGCGTACTGGAAAAACAACGACGTAACAAAGAAGGCGCGCGAACGAAAAGCGTTGGATGAAGTCGGAAAGAAATAAGCGGAACTTTTGGCGGTTGCTTACGTATAAAAACGTAGGTAGCCGTCTTACATAACAATAACGTATAATTGAACGGAGGGGAGGCGGAAGATATAAAGATAAAGAAGATTTCCGTATATTTTATAGCTACAGTTATGGCTTTGCTGCTATTATCCGGCTGTAATGACGTAAAGGTAAGTGATTCTAAACGGGAGATTGAATATAATTACGAGGATAACGAAGCTCCTGATCTTAGTTTGGCTAGACCAAACGATTTAAAAACTGTAGATGTCGACTATAAAAGTAGTATAGAAGACGTTGATGTGGACGTACAAAAAGTTCATTTCTCGGAAGGGAAGATTGGCTTAAGTATCTCTTTTAGAAATACATCAGAAGACGAGACCTATTTAGTTTCTCCTGCCACATTCGTTTTACGTATTAACTCAGTGAAAACTCTCGGGTCATCCGAGCTGGTTTTTGTCGATTATAATTCCGATAATATAACTATGGACACTAAAGACGCTACTTTTAAATCAGTTTCATACTGGTCCTTAGACGACGTTGATTACGACAACATAAAAGATATCGAATTACAAGTACAATTAAGTAAGGGCGACGACCCTTCCAATAGATCATTAGTCCGTTTTAATAGAACGTTAACCTTTTGAACGAAAAGCCCCATCCCTAGCCGGATGGGGCGTTTTTTACGTTTAGTATATCCGAAAACCTAACGAAATTAGTATCGCCTCGATTATCCTTCACACGAAATTCCTTCCGTAGATGATCCACGTATACAACGCGACCATTTACTTCCCGAACAAATCCGTCATCGTATAGCTCGAAAAACAGCGGCAAGTCTTCGCTCATTGCCGAAGAAATAACGAACTCAAATTCGGCGAATTGTTCTTCGCTTAATACCGGCCGTTCTATCTTCTGCTTCGCGAGGCGTAATTGACGCAAAGCTTCGTTATGTTCCGGCAGTATAAACTTCATTTGCCAGCGGTTCTGATCCTTTCGTTCGTCCCACATAGGCGACACCTCCGGTTAAATTATAACCGAATGTGTGTTCGCTTATCAATCGGAAATATCAAACAAATCGTTAGCGTCAGTTAGGTCGAACTCCTTTATTACCTTCTCGAGAACATCCTTCGGATATCTCTTCATCTTTCCGGAACACATTTCGCTTACAGTGCGTGTTGATAGTCCGGTCTTTTCCGCGAAATCCTTCTGCTGGGTGTATCCGTGCTTTTGCAATAACTCGTTAATGCGAAGCCTCAACGTAAGCCACCTCCGATATTCATTACGTTAAGTATAATCTTTTTTCGTTTATTACGCAATACGTAATTGACAATTCTGTTTTCCGTAACTATAATTACGTTAACAGTAAATTACGAAAGGCGGAATTGATATGCATTACTTAGCGGAACACCAAACGTTCTCATCGACGCAGGCCCTAAATACGGCCGTCTACGAACACATCAAACGAAATTCATACGACTTATCAGATACGGCGCGGACCGCACTCAAACAAATCGCACGTTATGCGGTTAAGTTCGCAGGTGCAGCGCATCTCAAAGCGGAAACTCTAGCGGATTTAATCGGTAAGTCGGTCAAGACGGCTCGCCGCGTTCTTAATCAATTGGCTGCGCTGAACATCGTAAAGAAAGTCGCAACGACTCGTAAAATCAACGGAGGCAGGGGCGCAAACATCATCGTCATCTTACCGTTAGCCGCGAATGACCAGTCGACAATGACCACTCGACCAGCGCCGGAAAACGCCGATGCACCAACGGCTGAGACGCCGAAAATCGAAAATGAACCATCGGATTCTATTAATCAATTAAATCAAAAGCACGTTAAAGATACGGCTGCGGTGCCGGCTGAAGCGCTGAAAAACTCGTTGCCAACGGAAATCTACAGCGCTATGAGTCGCTACTTTGACGCAGCAGAAATCTATAAATATTACGGCTTGTTATTGCGTGCTAAGGCTTCCGTAGATCATACGCTAATGATCGAGCATGATCCGGAGCCATTCGTAGATGCGTGGTACAAAACGATACTCAAAGCGAAATTGAACGAAATTAGCCGTTTTGATGACTACGTGTATATTTCGTTCCAGCGTGCAGCGAGCGAAGCAAAACGTAGGAAAATGCGTGGTAAATTAGAGGCGTTCGAGGCGTTTATTGAAGCGGATTGATCGTCGCACGGTGCGACCAACATTCGAAACGTTGACCGCCTACAATATCCGGTGTATAATCGCATTGATTACATTCCGGATTCGTGTCCGAAATAGTACGGACCGTTATCCGAAATAAGTGTACGTAAGGCTTTCGTAGTAAGAATCGTATATAATTCCGCAATAGGTTTCCGGTACCACGTCTGCCGGGGGTTCGAATCCCTCCGAGCGCGTACTTGACCTTGTTTACGATAGACAATGGTCTCAACGAAGCCCTCTCCTTTGGAGAGGGTTTTTTTGTTCCGCCTCATGTATGATTCACTTTTAAAACGTTTCATCTATGAATGTTTATTTATGCTATAATTAATAATCATTCTCAATTAAAGGTGGTTTTGTAAGTGAAAAAAATGATTTGGCTAGTCAGTCTGCTGGCACTGCTGTTAGTAGCATGCGGGCAGAAAGAGAATAAAGAGCAAGCAGCAAGTACGCGTACATATACAACGGAAACGGGTGAAAAGATCACGATTCCTGCCAAGCCGAAGCGGATTGTTGTGTTAACAGCGCAGCTTGGGAACTTTAAAAAGTTAGGTGTGACACCTGTTGGCATGACAGATGTTTATCCTAAATCATCCTTTTTAGATGAAACAGGTGTGAAGCGGGTGCCGATGGAAAATGTGGAGGCGATTGCAAAGCTGAAGCCTGATTTAATCATTGCTTATTCACAAAACGAACAGATTGAAAAGTATAAAAAGATTGCCAAAACGATCACGTTTACAACAAGTGAACATAGCTTCAAAGAGATGCATATTGAAATTGGAAAGATTCTTGGAAAAGAAGCGTTAGCGAAAAAACAAATACAAGAAATGGACGAGAAGCTGAAGAAAGACGGAGAAGAAGTGAAAGCGAAAATTGGTGATGACAAGACATTCTCCATTATGGATGTCCAGCCAAAGCAAGTGTACTTATTTGGTACGGACTTTGGCCGCGGCGGGGAAGTCATCTATCAAGGCTATGGATTCAGCTTACCTGAAAAGGCAGAAAAGGCACTTCCAAAGGAAGGCTATCTTGGAATTTCATTAGAAGAGATGAATGAGTATACAGGAGACTATTTACTTGTACCAACAAAGGATGGAAAAGAGCCAAATCTTGATATTACGAACAGCGGTGTATGGAAGAAAAATCAAGCGGTGAAGCAAGGGCATGTCCTGTACTATTCAATCAAGGAATTTATCTATGCAGATCCGATCTCCATTGAAAAACAGTCTGATGCATTTAAAAAAATGCTGCTCAAATCATAATGTGAAAAAGACAAAGTGCTTATTAGGAGACTTTGTCTTTTTTCTTGCCACCTCATCATGAAATACTGGACATAAGACTCATTTCTTTCCTTTTCAGGCGTATTTGTTGAGCCGGCTTGCTGTATATGATTAACATGGAAGAGAATTGACAATGAGGAGGAATTTCTTGTGGCGAAGATTTTATTGATTACGTTTCCAGCTGAAGGACATGTGAACCCTATGTTAGGAATGATTAAAGCATGGGCGGATCGAGGCGATGAAGTGCATGCGGTCACAACTGTACATTATCAGGAACGAATCAAACGCTTAGGCGCTCACGTACATATACATCCAGAATATATTCGGACATTACATGTGGAAGAAGGAGATTTAGATTCCATGCAGCCGTTCTTTCATGCCATGCTGCAGACATCATATGATATTTTAGAGGTAGTGGAAACACTTTCCGATAAGCATTCATTTGATTTGGTCTACTTCGATATGTTTGGGGCAGGGGAGCTTGTTCGAGATTACTTGCGCATTCCGAGCATTGGGTCCAACCCATCTTTTGTGCTGCAAGAGGCGCATTTTGATACACCGTTATACAGGAAGGATGAGAAAGCCGAGCATCTGTTAGAAAAAATACAAGAGCGTTTTGGCGTTCAGCCAACGCGTTTGATGCAATTTATGAAAAACCGTGGAGAACTGAATATCGTCTATACAAGTGAATATTTCCAGCCTTCTGTTGATTCATTAAACGATTCGTTTGTCTTCATTGGACCGAGCTTTCTAAAAAGAGCCGACCAGCATGATTTCCCGCTGGAAGCACTTGAGCAAGAAAAAGTCGTTTTTATTTCCATGGGCACCGTTCTTGGGGATACAGAAGCATTTTTTAATATGTGTATAGATGCCTTCGCAGACTTTGACGGAAAAGTAATTATCGCAACAGGTGAAAAAGTAGATCGTTCTCTCTTAAAAGAGGCGCCTGCTCATTTTCTGATCGAGCCTTATGTGCCGCAGCTTGAAGTGCTCGAACTGACAGATGTGTTTATAACGCACGGCGGGATGAATAGTGTCAATGAAGGTATTCATTACCACGTTCCGATGGTCGTCATTCCAGTCGACAAAGATCAGCCGATGGTGGCACAAAGACTGACCGAATTATCTGCTGCCTGCGCACTTGATAAAGATCAGCTGACAGCAGAGCAGCTAAGAGAGACCGTTGAGACGGTTTTAGGCAGTGATACGTACCGGGCGGGGATTGAGAAAATTGAAGAAAGCTTCCAAGCAGCAGGTGGAACAGAAAAAGCATTAAGGGTGATCGATCAATTCATACAAGCGAAACAGACTCAATCATGAGTCTGTTTTTTTATGAAAAGATGTTGTATTTCCCATTTCTGTATGCTAGTATTCAATTCGTAATCATTTCGATTAATAATCGTAATGATTACGATAATGTTGAATTGGAGGAAGTACATATGAGTGATCAACCTGTTTACATAAAGAAGAAATATGAGAAAAAGCATCTCTATGTGACATACACCATGATGCTGTTTTCAGTGATGGCTTGTTTTTTATTGGCCTCATGCTCTGGAAACAAAGCATCTTCCAGCATGAATGATAGAGAAGAAGATGAGCTCGTGTATGCAAGTACAAAAGATATCAGGGACATCAATCCCCATCTATACGGCGGAGAGATGGCTGCTCAAAATATGGTGTTTGAATCGCTTGTCGTCAATACAGAGAAGGGCGTTCAGCCTGCCTTAGCGAAAAGCTGGGACATTTCAAAAGATGGAAAAACCTACACCTTTCATCTTCGAAAAGGTGTGACTTTTTCAGATGGTGAGCCTTTTAATGCAAAGGCAGTTAAATTGAACATAGATGCTGTCGTCAAAAATATTGAAAAGAACGCTTGGCTTAATCTCGTATCCGAAATCAAATCCACAAAGGCGTTAGATGACGATACATTTGTTCTCACGTTGAAAGAGCCTTATTATCCTACGTTAGAAGAGCTGGGCTTAACACGCCCCTTCCGTTTTATTTCTCCAAAAAGCTTCATTGATGGAACGACTGCAAAAGGAGTCAAAAGCTATGCAGGTACAGGTCCTTATGTTCTAAAGGAACATAAGAAAAATCAATATGCCGTTTTTGAAATGAATGACCACTATTGGGGGAAAAAGCCGAAAATTTCAACCGTGAAATGGAAAGTCATGCCGGATCACCAGACCATCTTACTTGCGCTCCAAAAAGGAGAGATAGATCTTTTATTTGGAGCAGATGGTGACATGATCGATGGAGACTCATTCCAGGCTTTAAAAGAAGCAGGTCAATATGGTGTAACCGTGAGTCCTCCTGTTGGTTCAAGATCGATAGTCATTAATTCAAACCAGCCAATCACAAAAGATCCGAAAGTAAGAGAAGCGTTTCAATACGCCATTCAAAAGGACATGATCACAGAAGGCATTTTAAATGGAACGGAAAAGGTGGCACACACATTGCTTGCCCCTTCTGTCCCTTACGCAAATATTCCATTGAAAAAGAAAACTTATCAAAAGAAGAAAGCAGAGGCAATATTGGATGAGGCAGGCTGGAGGATGAAAGAAGACGGGTATCGCTATCAAAATGGCAAACTGCTGAGTGTGGCTATTTACTATAATTCCGATAATGCAGGGGAAAGAACGATCAGTGAATCGATTCAACAAGATTTCAAGCAGGTGGGGATCAAGCTGGATATTAGAGGAGAAGAAAAACAGGCATTTTTAGATCGCCAAAAAACAGGAAAGTTCGATCTGATGTACTCGCTGTCTTGGGGACTCCCATATGATCCACAAACTTATGTCTCTTCATTCCGTGTAGCATCCCATGCTGATTATCAAGCCCAATTAGGACTGAAAAAGAAAAAGTGGCTGGATGAGACGATTACGGAAGTATTAGTAGAACCAGATGAGCAAAAGCGGAAACAAATGTATCAAGAAATATTGACGTATATCCATGATGAAAATGTCTACATCCCAATCTCTTATTCTGTGACAAAGGCCGTTTATAATAAGCGCCTGAAAGGCGTAGGTTTTCATGTGTCTCAGTATGAAATCCCATTTGACCGTATGTATTTTGCATCATAAAACGAGGTAGAGACATGACTCACTATCTCTTAAAACGAATACTGATGCTTTTTCCGCTTATGATCTTCATCACCTTCTTTGCTTTTGTCCTGCTGACGATGCGGGCAAGTGATCCAGCTGAGGTCGCTTTGCGGGTGAATCAAGTCACTCCAACAGAAGAAATGATTGAATCGATGCGTCAGGAGTTAGGTTTAGACCAGCCGTTTTTCATCCGCTATGCCACATGGCTTAAAGATGGATTAACAGGTGATTTTGGTAAGAGCTATGTCACACAGGAGCCGGTTTTTAATCTTATCATGGAGGCGCTGCCTGCTACATTGCAGCTTGCAGGAGCAGCGCTCTTTTTGATCATATTGCTCAGTTTGTTGTTCGGGGTGATTTGTGCATATGCTGCTCATTCCTGGGTGGACCGGATCTTGAGAGCCTTTGTGTTTATCGCCGCTTCAATGCCTAGTTTTTGGCTGGGGATATTGTTGATTTGGCTTTTTTCTGTCAAATTCAATTGGGTCAATACGAGTGGAATGGAAGGGTTCAAATCGATTCTTCTTCCAGCTGTCACATTATCATTTGGCTACTTATCGACCTATGTGAGACTGATACGCAATCAAATTCTAAAATTTCAGCACGAGCCCTTTGTTTTTTACGCAAGAGCACGTGGTTTAAAGGAACGAACCGTTCAACTGAAGGTCATGAGGCATGCCCTGCAATTAGCGGTGACAGCACTTGGCATGTCTATTCCAAAGCTCATTGCAGGAACTGTTATTATTGAGAACCTTTTTGCTTGGCCAGGGGTTGGCCGGTTGTGTGTAACAGCTATTTTCCATGCTGATTTCCCTATTATTCAAGCCTATTTGTTTGTGATGGGGTTCCTGTTTGTTATGTGCAATCTCATCGCTGATGTGATCCAAATGACCATGAATCCGCAGTTGCGAAAGGAGGTCTGACAACGATGATAGGGTGGCATCAATTAAGAAAAGACCGTATGGCGATTCTTTCAATCTGGCTGTTAGCACTTGTCGCATTAGCTGGACTGTTTGCACCAGTGTTAGCACCACATGACCCAACAAATACGAACATTCTTCAAAAATATGCCGGTATCAGTCTTACTTATCCACTAGGAACGGATCATCTAGGGAGATGTGTATTGTCTCGCCTTTTATATGGCATTCGGACAACAATGCTTGCGGCCATGCTGACGATGTGTATCACGATGCTCATTGGCAGTGTACTTGGACTCATGGCGGGATTCTTTCGAGGAAAGGTGGATGGGGTTTTGATGAGGCTGTGTGATGTCATGCTTTCCTTTCCAGCAGAGGTGATGATCCTTGCGGTTGTGGGAATCCTCG
Source organism: Bacillus sp. 11B20 (assembly GCF_056098985.1). Taxonomy (NCBI): domain Bacteria; kingdom Bacillati; phylum Bacillota; class Bacilli; order Caryophanales; family Bacillaceae; genus Bacillus; species Bacillus sp. 11B20. The sequence continues at coordinate 328,230 of NZ_JBLZWZ010000009.1, read as the reverse complement.
GACCTGGACTATTCAATATTATTTTGGCGAATGTCCTAGCGAAATGGGCCTGGTATACAAGAATGATTCGTTCATCTGTCCTTCAATATGCGAATGAACCTTCTGTTCAGTTTGCGAAGGTGTCTGGCGGCACACCCTTTTACATATTGAGGAGACATCTATTTCCTCGCATCTCAGGAGAAATTGCTGTTTTTGCGACACTTGATGCGGGCTGGGTAATCTTAAATATATCAGCACTGTCTTTTCTTGGGTTAGGTGTGAGTGCACCTACACCAGAATGGGGTATGATGCTCAACGAGGCGAAGAATGTCATGGTGACACATCCTGCCCATATGCTTGCGCCTGGACTTGCCATCTTGTTTGTGGTCATGGCGTTGAACTTTTTAGGAGACAGCCTTCAGCATGCCGCGAATCCTGCCATGCATCATGCAAGAAAGAAAGGGGTGAGGCCATTTGCCTTTAATCGACGTAAAAAATCTGTCCGTACATGATCCACAGCAGCAAAAGAATATAGTGACGAATATCACATTTTCTTTACACCAACAACGCTGTTTAGCCGTCATTGGAGAAAGTGGCAGTGGAAAATCAACTCTCGCAAAAGCGTTAATTGACCTTGTCGCCCCTTCGCTAGAAGTGGAAGGAACGATCATTTTTTACGGCAAAACATTGACAAATCAAGAAGCACATCAATGGCGGGGGAAACGAATAGGTTTCATCTCACAAGATGCTATGAATGCATTCAATCCCATCGAAACGATTGGTCATCAAATATTGGAAACATTTCAGCAGCATTTGGGCTTACGCGGGAAAGAAGCAAAAGCACATGCTATGGCTGGGCTTGCACGTGTTCATTTAAAAAATCCATATGATTTGATGAAAAAATACCCGTATGAACTGTCTGGAGGAATGCTTCAGCGTGTGATGATTGGCATCACGTTGATGCTTTCTCCTGACGTGATCATTGCAGATGAGCCAACTGCATCGCTTGATGCCTTTAATCGGCGTGAAGTCATCAGACAATTACACAGGCTAAAGGAAGAAACCGGTGTCACCTTGATCGTTATAACGCATGATTTAGGCGTCGTTCAGGCAATCGCCGATGAGTTGATGGTCATGCACCAAGGAGTGATGCTTGAGCATGGGTCAGCCAAGGAAGTGTTCACATCACCCGAGCATCCCCAAACAAAGCATTTACTGGAGACGAGGCTTCGATTATCTGCTCCTATTAAAGCACTGCGGCAGCAGAAGAGAGCGGAGGCGTTTCCATGTTGATCACAGCTATAAATCTAGTCAAACACGGTGAGAAGAAAGGTCTTTTTTCACATCAAAAGAAACCAAAAGACCGCATATCAAACGTTTCGTTTCAAATTGAAAAAGGACAATGTGCCGGATTAGTCGGTGAGAGCGGCAGTGGCAAAAGTACATTGGCACGTATCCTGCTCGGTTTAGAAAAAATAGATAGAGGCGAGGTACAGATTGATGGCATGCCAGCTGACAAGTGGCGGAGGGTGAATCGGGGGAAAATGAGTGTTGTTTTTCAGGATTATCTATCTTCTGTTCATCCCTCCTTTACGGTGAAAGAGATCGTAGCAGAACCGATGCGTTTGTTAAAGCAGAATCAGAATCTGGATCAGAAAGTTTTGTCATTACTTCAGCAAGTCAGGCTGCCCTCGTCTGTACTGAATCAATATGCTCATCAGCTAAGCGGCGGTCAGCTTCAGCGAGTGTGCATCGCACGAGCCATATCAACGCACCCATCCATTCTCATACTAGATGAAGTCCTGAGTTCACTGGATGTTTCTGTTCAAGTACAAATATTGGAGTTGCTTGAGACATTAAAACAAGAGCTAGACATGACGATCCTTCTCATTACCCATGATGTAGAAGCAGCGGTGTATCTATGTGACCGTCTTCTATTTTTACATGAAGGAAGCCTAGTGGAGGAATGCAAAAAGGACGAATTGTTTGAAGTGTCCCATCCATTTACACTCCAGTTAATCGACTCACTTATGCCTTTTCAGCTTGACAAAAAATAACCAATCTTTTATCGTATACGTAACAAACGACGGAAGGGTGACCCAATGCAATGAAGTACTAATCCTATGACCTGTAAGCAAAATGAATGAACGAAGGCAGTGAGCAAACGATCGGTTTGCCATGTTTGCTGCGTTTTCATTTTTTAGCTTCGGAATAGGATGGTACAGCTTGGGAATCAAAGAATGAGGTGTTTGATACGTGGGATGTGTGTGTTCAAATTGGAACGGCACACCATACGGGATCAATCCGCTTATTTTTGTACACCATTTTGCCTCCTATTCTGAGAATGGGAGGCTTTTTCATGTCTCCTGATATGAAAGGAGAGGATTGGATGTTATTAAAAGCCAATCAGTTAAAGGTATTTCGAAAAGATCGCTTGTTATTTGATATTGAGGAACTAGCCATTCATCAAGATGATCGCATTGGTCTTGTAGGGACAAATGGCAGCGGCAAAACGACTTTATTGCATGTGCTGGCGGGGCAAGAAACACCAGACAGCGGCACGGTGGCCGCCACTGCGACTTGTACCCTGCTTCCACAATTGAAACAAGGAGATGGCAGACAGAGTGGCGGTGAAATGACCCAGACTTATATTGAAAGAGCATTAAGCCGGCCGTCAGCCCTTTTATTAGCAGATGAACCGACAACTCATTTGGATACAGAGCATATTGAGTGGCTGGAAGATAAGCTGCGTCATTATCAAGGAGCTCTCATTGTTGTTTCACATGATCGTGCTTTTTTAGATGCAATATGTACGGAGATTTGGGAGCTGGATCATGGGAAGCTTCATCATTACAAAGGCAACTACACACATTTTGCACAGCAAAAAGAGCTGGCACATCGTCAGCAGGTGGAAGCGTACGAAGCTTATACACAAAAGAAAAAACAATTAGAGCATGCACTGGAAAAGAAAAAGAAAAAGGCGGACAAAGCGACAAAGCCATCCCAAAAGGTGAAATCCTCAGGACCTAAAATTGCAAAGCCCTACTATGCAAATAAGCAAAAAAAGCTGCAAAAAACAGCCAAATCCATTGAAACCAGGATGGAGAAATTAGAAAAGGTTGAGAAAGTAAAGGACATTCAGCCGATCCAAATGACTCAGCATACGATGAAGGAAGTAGCTAGCCGTACCATTTTGCGAGTGGAAAATGTAGATGGCAAGGCGGGCGATAAAGTGCTTTGGAAGCAGGCGAATGTGGAAGTGAGGGGCGGAGACAAGGTTGCCATTATCGGAAACAACGGGAGCGGCAAAACGACATTTCTCCGTATGTTAGTGAATGGACATCCCGGAGTTACTCGCTCAGAGGCTGTCAAGCTAGCGTACTTCCGTCAGGATCTTTCAGGATTGAAGGTAGATGAATCGATTTTACAAAATGCGCTGAAAGAGGCGGTTCAAGAAGAGACAGTGGTTCGAACGGTTTTGGCGAGACTAGGATTTAGAGGGGATGATGTGCATAAGCCTGTTGGCGTATTAAGCGGGGGAGAACGGGTGAAAACGATGCTTGCGTCCTTACTTGTCAGTGATGCCAATGTTCTCATGCTGGATGAACCGACGAACTTTTTAGATCTGGCCGCAGTTGAAGCACTTGAAGGTCTCTTGAAAGATTATCCAGGTACCGTTGTGTTTGTTTCCCACGATCGCAGGCTGATTGAGGAGGTTGCCACTCGTATTTTCCATATTCATGAGGAACGTATTGAAGGATTTGACGGCACATATGAAGCATATAAACAAAAGGAAGAAAAACCAGCTGTGACAAATAGAGAAGAGGAGCTTCTGTTAATTGATATGGAGCTGTCTGAAGTGCTCAGCCGTTTAAGTATTGAGCCGTCGCAAGAGCTTGAAGAGAGATTTCAAGCATTATTGAAGCAAAAAAAGTCTTTGGAGTTATAAAACAAAAACCCCTGTTTACTCTACAGGGGTTTGTTCATGTCGTTCTTTTTTTAATTGTTCAAGTTCACTCACTGTGACGAGCTGGTAGCCTTGTTTGGTGAGTTCACGGATGATCTTTACTGCTGCTTGAGCTGAGCTTTCATAAATATCGTGCATTAACACTGTTCTGCCATCTGCTGCATGTGAGAGAACGCGGTTTGTGATCTGCTGGCTGTTGCGGATTTTCCAATCCTCAGGATCAACATCCCACAAAGTGACCTTCATCCCAATCGCCTCATTGATGTTTTGATTTGTACCGCCATATGGCGGTCTAAAGTGCGTAGGTGTATATCCGCTTGCTTTCTCAATCAGCTGCTGGGTGTCCTTCACTTGTTTCACGGCTTCTTCTAAAGGCAGTCTTGTTAATAAAGGGTGATTGTAGGAATGGTTTCCGATCTCATTCCCGCCTTTTAGAATGTCGGCAAGCATTCCAGGATAATATTGCACCCTGCTACCTAAGACGAAAAAGGTGGCATGTCCTTTATTTTTCTTGAGCGCATCTAAAATTTTTGAGGTTGTCGCTGGATTCGGTCCATCATCAAATGTGAGTGCGATGGCTTTTTTATTCGGGTCAAGCTTTGATTTTTGCGGAAGCTTGACGGCTTTTCTTTTTGGGTTCGGTTCTTTCATTTCATTTTTATTTTTGATTTTATCCATATATTCTGGCTTTAATATGTCCTTCAGCAATGTCTTTTTGATTGCGAGTGTTTGCGGACCAAGATCCTCTGCGGCTACTTGAGATGCAGGGAAATAAAATTCTACATATTTGTCTTTCAAGGCAAATTGACTGAAGTTTTGAGCATCAGGGGCTGTTCCTTTCTGAAGGAGAGGCTGATCCTTAGATAAGGTTTTATCCTTTCGAAGCTCCGTATATGTAATATAGGATAATTTCTTTAAATAATTGGTTTTAGGCAGAAATAGATCTTTTGTGTCAAGAAAGGTTTTTTTCTGAAAATCAAAGTTAATCGTGAGATGATTGGTGGTTCCATTTTGCTGACCAGTATACGTATAGGTCGTAAAGCGAATGGCAGCAGACTGCTTTGCATAATGCACCATTTCATAATCAATATTCAGTTCATAGCGTTTATGTTCATCGATATCCTTTGCTTCGCTGAATGTTTTTTTGAAATGCTCTAATGCTGAATTGGCATAGCTTTGAATCTTGTCATCTAGCTCTTTTTGATGAAAAAGAGGATAGTTGACTGCATATCTCATAAATTTCCCGTCATTTACGAGAGTGACAATTTCCACGTTTTTATAGTTCGTATCTTGCTTTACATTTTTCTTCTCTGTACCGCTTGCTTGTTGATTTTGAAAGAAAGCAACTGCTCCAATGACGACTGCAAGCGCAAATAGGACGATACTCCATTTTCCCTTTACTGACACAACTTTCAAATCTCCTCTCATGACGGGTCATTCTTTATTATTTTGACATCTGTTTGTAATATTTTTATAACATTTGACTTACTTTTGTAATTTTAGTGGATATTCATGCAAAATGTCAACTATTTTCCTATTAAAATATGAGAAAACATGATAGGTCGTTCTGTGAGGCAAAAAGAACCCCGCCTTTCTCTACTCCGCACATACCTTCATTAATTAAAAAATAGGGTGTACATTGATTTTTTAGAGGCTGGCGGCTATAATTTTGTTGATTATGATTCTCATTTTCAAACTGACTTTTAATGAAGAAAAGGATGACACCGATTTTGCAGGATAAGCGAAAACCTCAACAAAAGCGATCATCACATATTCTGTTCTTTTTAATATTTTTTCTCGCCGTTATTGGTTTAGCGGCTGCCATGTTTTTTGCTGTGTCATACGGTGCAAAAACATTGTCTCTGCAAACGGTTTGGACAGCTGTATTTGACTATCAGTCAAATGTCACAGAGCAGCAGATCATCCATGAATTAAGACTTCCACGTGTTTTAGGGGCAGCTCTAGTGGGAGCGGCGTTTGCCGTAGCGGGTGCTCTTATGCAGGGCATCACAAGAAATCCACTGGCAGATGCGGGGATTTTGGGTATTAATGGCGGTGCGATGTTTGTGGTCGCTCTCTGTTTTGCTTTTTTCCCAGGAATGCCTTATTCGGCACTGATGTTTTTCTCCTTTATTGGTGCTGTGCTCAGTACGCTACTGATCTTTGCGATTGGGGCGGCTGGCGGCGTATTGACACCGCTGCGTCTCACTGTAGCAGGAGCGGTTGTCGCCGCATTGCTTCATGCGCTCAGCTCTGGGATCGCGATTTATTTTGACCTGAGTCAGGATCTGGCTTTTTGGTATGCAGGCGGGGTAGCTGGTGTGAAATGGCCGCAGCTGACGATTCTTGCTCCGGTCATTCTGATTGTGATCGTATGGGCAATACTATTAGGCCGGTCACTTTCCTTACTATCGCTCGGTGAAGATACAGCGGCGAATTTAGGGGTGAAAACCCGACAAGTGCGAATACTAGGCATGACCGCTGCTGTGTTATTAGCAGGGGTTTCTGTATCAGCAGTCGGGTCGATTGGGTTTGTCGGTCTCGTCATCCCGCATATTGCACGAAAGCTTGTTGGTGTAGACTATCGTTTCGTTATTCCGATGTCAGCGATATTAGGCGCAATGCTGCTTGTCTTTGCAGACCTTGCCAGCCGTACAGTCAATCCGCCAAGAGAGCTTGCCATTGGTGTGATGGTGGCACTTGTTGGTGTTCCTTTCTTCTTATACATTGCCCGAAAAGAAGGGAGGAACCTGTCATGAGAGAGAAACAGCGTGCTCTTGCCGTGACAGTCGCTTTGATTTGCCTGAGTGCGGCTGTTGTTCTGTATAGTTTAAATACCGGTACGCTGAAACTCAGCCCTGTCATGGTCGTCAAGACGTTATTTGGCTTTGGAGATTTCCAAAGTGAAACGGTGCTGTTTGACTATCGTCTGCCTCGAATCGTGGTGACGATGTTAGCTGGTATTGGTCTTGGCATTGCTGGCGGCATTTTGCAGAGCTTATCCCGTAACCCTCTGGCCGATCCTGGAATCATTGGACTGAATGCAGGGGCAGCATTTGGCTTAATTGTGTTTGTGACATATTTTCATGCACTTGAAGGCAATCCGTCTCTTCTTATTCCGCTCTTTACGTTTGGCGGCGGACTGCTTGCGGCAGCGGTTATTGTGCTTCTTGCATATGACCGGCATGAAGGGCTTGTTCCTATCCGTCTGATCTTAGTTGGCATTGCGGTTGCTGCGGGATTTAGTGCACTCACCTTATATTTGTCATTGAAGCTGGATGAAGATACATACACGTTTGCTTCGAGATGGCTTGTGGGCAATGTATGGGGGAGAGACTGGATTCATGTACTGGCACTTCTGCCTTGGATTGTATGCCTTGTGCCGCTTACGCTGATGCAGTCAAACACGCTCAATGCATTGACATTAGGAGACGCTGTCGCCTCAAGTGTAGGTGTACGAGTCCAGCGTAAACGTCTCCTCTTGCTGACCTTAGCGGTAGGCCTCGCGAGTGCAAGTGTTTCGATGACAGGCGGTATTGGCTTTATTGGCCTCGTCGCCCCGCATTTGGCTAGACGGCTGGTCGGGTCACTGCATCAGTATTTTTTACCAGTTAGTGCGCTGCTTGGTTTGTTGATTTTGGTCAGTGCCGATACAATCGGGCGATCTATCTTTGCTCCAAATGCCATACCAGCGGGTGTGGTCGTGGCCTTTATCGGTGCCCCGTATTTTCTCTATTTATTAACTAAAACGAAATAAACATGAAAGAGGAACTCATCATGAAAAAACTACTAGTGTTTGGATTAACGCTCTGTTTCTTGCTGCTTGCCGCTTGCGGACAACAGGAAACAAAGAATACAACAAATGAAAAGACCAATGGAACACCAAAGATTGCTTCCTTGTCCATTCATTTAACGAATGACTTGTTAGCACTCGGTATCAAACCAGCGGGCTCTGTTGTAGGAGGAGACTTAAAAGATTTCCTTCCACATGCGAAAAAGCAGCTGAGTCAGACGAAGAAGCTCGGCATTGCAGCTGATCCAGATATGGAATCACTGCTTGCGTTACAACCAGATGTTATTTATGTTGATGAAGAATTAGCCGGACAAGACTTATCGAAATATAAGAAGATCGCCAAAACAGAAGTGTTTAATTTAAATGATGGCACATGGCGGGATCACTTGAAAAAAATCGCCAAACACGTCAATAAAGAAAAAGAAGCGGACCAATATATTAAGAATTACAATCAAGAAGCAAAAGAAGTCAAATCGCTCATCAAGAAAAAGATTGGAAACGGAAAAGTCATGGCGATCCGTGTGACAGCAAAGGAGCTTCGCGTATTTAGCATGAAGCGCCCAATGGGTCCTATTTTATACGATGATTTAGGCCTGACACCTGTCGATGGTGTGAAAAAGCTGGACAGCAAGCGCCCATTTGAAGTGATTTCTCAAGAGGTTCTTCCTGATTATGATGCTGATGCGATCTTTGTTGTCGTCAACCGTGATGATAAAGCGCAGCAGGCATTCAAGCAATTAGAAAAGACTCCAATTTGGAAGGGTCTAAAAGCAGTGAAGAAAAACCAAGTCTATCCGATTGCCGATCAGCCATGGCTCGATTACTCAGCTCTAGGCAATAAAATGGCATTGGATGAAGCAAAAGAGATGTTTTCTAAATAAATAGCAAATGAAATCAGACATCATTCCGCGTATAGGAATGATGTCTCTTTTTTTGATTCGTTCTTCTATTCATTCGGCCGCTGCATACATATGAGAGAGAACGAGCAATACCGCCCGTGAGAAGAGGAAAGGGAGGGGTTACAGTTGCAGGTTCAAAAAATTAGTGCAGGTACAATTGCAAGGCTTGTGCTGCTTTTACTGGCGCTTGTTAACAGTGCGCTAACCGCTGCGGGAAAAAGCCCAATTCCTATTGATGAAGAAGGCGTTCAGCAATTCATCACGCTGGCCTTTCTAGGGATTACATCACTATGGGCCTATTGGAAAAACAATGATATAACGAAAAAAGCACGAACAAAAAAAGAAGAATAAGAGAAAAAAGAGCCTTTCATGAATCAAAGGCTCTTTTTCATCGAAGCGTCAAACGCCTCTCCCCGCAATCATTCTTCCTGAAAGGCTTACGCCCGGCGTTCTCCCATGTTGTTGAGGAAAGCTTTTACTTCCTCAATGCTTAAGCCAATTGCCTTCGCTTCACTCATTAGACGCTTCCATTCTGCAATATTTGAGTCAGTCAGCTTTCTATGGGTGACATGTATCGACTTTTCTTCCTGCTCCTTTCGATACGTTTGGAGCAGCTGATAGAGCTCTTCTTTAGGCATGCCGGCTTGGACGGCATTGACGATATGCTCCCGCCATTCGTGTTCATCACCCTCAGTGTAATGAAACATCATCGTCTCTGCATCAAACAGCTCTTGTAAATCAATCTCTAATGAAGAGGATACCTTTTTTAAGAACTGGACAGATGGATTCCTGTGGACACCACGCTCAATTTTGCTCAAATATGACTTAGAGACATGAGCATCCTCAGCCAGCTGCTGAATCGAGTATCCTTTTCTCTTTCGGTAAATGCGTATCACCTTGCCTATCATTCGATCAATGATCTCCCTTCTCCCCGGCGAATAGTTCTGCGACCTTTTCGTTCATTATAAGAAATAAATTGTTCTTTATAAAATTCAAAAACGTAAGAATCAGGAAGTAAACAAAAGAAAACGAACGATTTCGTTCTTTAAAAAGAACTATAAGACCTATTATGACATTTTTCTTTGCGGGTATTATCTTTTATAATCCAATCATTAACAAAAAGAAACCATATATAACCTTTTTATGATGAAATCGGGAGGTATCTATGAATGAGAATATAGGTTTTAAGCAGCTGTTTTCTGTCATTAAAGAGAAAATGGCCCTTCTGATCCTGATTGTCCTGATCGTAACGGGCATTTCAGCCTATTATCAGTTCTATGTCTCGACTCCTGTATATCAGGCAACCACTCAAATTCTTGTTCATAAACGCAGCAATGACGCACAAGCAGATTTAAACGATATTCAGATGAACCTTCAATATACACGTACCTTTCAAGTTTTATTAAAAAGCCCAATCGTCATTGAAAAAGTAAAAGAAACACTCCATCTCACAGAATCAGCAGAAGGATTAAAACACAAAATTGCCACAAGTACAGAAAATGAGTCTGAGGTCATCAATATTTCTGTACAAGATGAGGATCGCGCGAAGGCAGTCGCCATTGCGAATACTGCAACAGAGGTGCTGCAAGAAGAAATCAAAAAAACAATGAATATGGATCGCATTAATGTTTTGTCTGAAGCCAAGCTGTCTAACACGATTCTGATGAATTCGAGGAAATTCGTTCATATCGTTCTGGCACTAGGCGCCTCTTTATTAGGGGGAATGACACTCATTTTCTTAATGAATTTACTCGATGATACTGTAAAACGAACACATCAAATAAGAGAAGAGATCGGATTGCCGTCCCTTGGCAGTGTCTATCAGATGCAGGCAGACAGGAGGGCCAAAAAAGACAAGCAGTCCGTCATAACGGGAGGACAGAACATTGATCTTTAAGAGGAAGAAGAGAGAAAAGAGAGATTTATCCTGTATTTCTGTTTTAAATCCTCACTCTGTCATTGCGGAACAATTCCGTACGATCCGAACAAACATCGAATTTACATCGATCCAAACAAGGCTGAAATCGATATTAGTGACCTCTTCCTTGCCGAAGGAAGGGAAATCATTTACGGCTGCAAACTTAGCAGCTGTTTTTGCACAGCAGAACAAGCGGGTGCTGCTCATGGACGCTGATTTGCGAAAGCCGGCCGTTCATGAATATTTTGACCTGAGTCATCACACCGGTTTGACAAATGTGCTATTAAATAATTGCAGCTTGGAAGAAGCTATTTTACCGACACCGATTGAGCATTTAGAGCTGCTTCCGAGCGGAACCATTCCGCCGAATCCAGCTGAGCTGCTCTCCTCTTCTGTGATGAAGCAGCTATTTTATGAGATTGAACAGCAATATGACATGGTGATTGTTGATTCCACGCCGCTTCTGCCAGTTGCAGATGCAAAGATCTTGGCGAACCGGACGGATGGGAGCATTCTCGTTGTCTTAAGCGGCAAAACAAAGATTGCTGCTGTGAAGAAATCAAAAGAAGTATTAGAGGGAACAACAAGTAAACTGCTTGGAGCTATGCTAAATGGCAAGAAAGAGAAAAAGGGCAGGCTGTACATGTATTAAAAAGATTGATAGGTGATGTCTCCTAATCTTTAACAATGGAGGCACTCGATCCTGCTGTGGGCACAACCGGTGCCTTAGATGCTCGTCATCAGTAGTGGGATGTGAGGACGGGTTTGATGCCCATGTTACGTAAGAATAGTGATGCTTTAAAAAGGGGGAGGAGCGTTGACTTACGCCCAAAGATTATCAATCATCGTAGCACTAGATTCATATCTCATCTTAGTTGCCGTCTTTTTTGGTTTTCAATTTGTCCAAGAGGCGGCTTTAACCGTTTATACATTTGAAATGCTCGCCATTTCTTCACTCAGTCTGCTCATTGGGCACCATCTATTTGCCTGCATATTTCATGTGTACAAGCAAGTATGGGCTTATACAGGAGTAAGAGAGTTATTTTCTTTAATGAAGACCTTTGTGTGTTCTTTTTTATTTTCGATGACGATGCTGTACCTTTTCGTGCAGACATGGCCATTTCGGTTTTTATTCATCGTGTGGCTTTTTCATATCTTATTCATCGGTGCCTCTCGGATGGCTTCCAGGCTATTTCATGACGGAGCAAAGCGGCTTCAGGCAGAAAAGGAGCGGGCATTAATCATTGGCGCCGGATCAGCGGGGACCATGCTCGTTCGTCAGCTACAGCAATCGAGTGATGTACATATTGAGCCAGTCGCCTTCATCGATGATGACAAGACGAAACATAGGCTTGAAATTATGGGTCTGCCTGTCATAGGAGGAAAAGAACAAATTCAAACAGCTGTCGTGATGATGGATATTCAGAAGATCATCATTGCCATTCCATCTAAAAGCAGCCACACCTTAAAAGGGCTGTATAAGGAATGTGTAGCGACTGGAGTCAAAACACAGATCATGCCGGAAATGGAGCAGATTTTAAAAGGAACCCATGCGCTGAATCAATTACGGGATGTACAGCCAGAGGATTTACTAGGGAGAGAACCGATTCAATTAGATACGAGCCGTCTATCTGCTCATTTAAAAGGAAAAACGATCATGGTCACAGGGGCAGGCGGATCAATTGGGTCAGAAATCTGCCGTCAAATTTGTGTGTTTGCTCCTCAAGCGATTGTACTTGTGGGACATGGAGAATTTAGCATTCATTCTATTTTACTAGAGCTGAAAGAATTATATGGAGACAGCATCAGACTCTATCCACAAATTGCGGATATTCAAGATAAACAGAAAATGAGTGAAATCGTTGGTCAGTTTCAACCGGATATGATTTATCATGCTGCGGCACATAAGCATGTTCCGCTCATGGAGATCAGTCCGAAAGAAGCTGTGAAAAACAATATTATCGGCACAAAAAATGTCGCAGAAGCCGCGCACGAGCACGGCATTGAAACATTCGTCCTCATCTCATCTGACAAAGCAGTCAACCCTGCCAATGTGATGGGAGCCACTAAGCGGTTTGCTGAAATGCTGATTATGCAAATGGGGGCAAGCAGCGAAACAAAATTTGTCGCCGTTCGATTTGGAAATGTACTTGGAAGCAGAGGGAGCGTCATCCCTATTTTTAAGAAACAAATCGAGCAAGGCGGGCCGGTGACAGTCACGCACCCAGCCATGACAAGATATTTTATGACCATCCCAGAAGCATCAAGGCTTGTGATTCAGGCAGGTGCACTGGCAGAAGGAAGACAGATTTTTGTTTTAGATATGGGGGAGCCAGTGAAAATCGTAGACCTCGCAGAAAACCTCATTCACCTCTCAGGCTACACCACAGACCAGATTCCGATCACTTTCACAGGCATTCGTCCTGGGGAGAAAATGTACGAAGAACTACTGAACCAGCATGAAAAAGCACAGGAACAAATCTTCCCGAAAATTCATATTGGCCATGCGCTGGATGGTGACCCATATGTGCTGAACCGCTTTATACATGAATTTGACATGATGAGTGAAGAGCAAATGAGACAAGCATTATTTGCGGCCATTGAGTCGCATGATATGTTGTCCGAACAGATGAAACGAGAGGAGGAGCCGCTTGCCAATGAAGAAAAAAGTCTTGTTTTGCGCAACGGTTGATTATCACTTTAAGGCCTTTCATCTTCCATATTTCCGGTGGTTTCAGGAAAAAGGATGGGAAGTGCATACAGCGGCAAATGGCCAGCTGGAGCTGCCCCATGTGAATCAAGCTCACTCGATTCCGATTCAGCGCTCTCCTTTTCATGTCCGCAACCGGCTTGCGTATGTAGAACTGAAGAAGCTGTTAGCGAAAGAGCACTATGATTTCATCCATTGCCACACACCAATGGGAAGTGTCATTGGCAGGCTTGCAGCCAAAGGCGCGCGCAAAAAAGGAACGAAGGTTCTTTACACGGCACATGGCTTTCACTTTTGGCAGGGGGCGCCGCTTCAAAACTGGCTGCTCTATTATCCAATTGAGAGATTTCTTGCCCGCTATACAGACGCACTGATCACCATTAATGGGGAGGATTTTAAAAGAGCAGACCGTCTATCAAAAGAGCGGACATCTGTTTATTATGTGCCCGGTATGGGTGTGGATATGAAACGGTTCGCACCAGTTGATGAAAAAGAGAAACAGCGTCTCCGCGCAGCCTACGGCTTTTCTGCGGAAGATTTTATCGTACTGTGTGCTGGCGAATTAAACATGAATAAAAATCAAGGAATGCTCATCAAAGCATGTGCACAGCTGTCTAGGAAAATACCAAATATAAAGATCGTGTTTGCCGGGGAAGGGACAATGAGGCCAAACTATGAAAAGCTTACTCACCAGCTCCAGCTTGAAAAGCATGTTCACTTTGCTGGGTTTTGCAAACAAATGGAGGAATGGATGCATTTGAGCGATGTGTGTGTTTCCACCAGCTTGAGAGAAGGGCTCGGCATGAACCTGCTTGAAGCGATGTCGGCAGAAAAACCCGTGATTGCAACGGAGAATAGAGGGCATTGTGAGCTTGTCAAACATGGCGTCAATGGTTTTTTAGTTAAACCGCAAGATGTGAATGGTTTAGCTGATTACTTGCAGCAGCTCTATGACAAAAAGGATCAGCTGCCCCTCATGGGAAAAGCGGGACGATCTATCGCTCATGCATTTGCACAGGAGCAGACGGTCAGTGCAATGGAAGAAATTTATACAATTTATATGGATCAAGCAGAGAAGGTGATACAGCATGCGTAAACCAAAGGTGTCTATTATCATGGGTGTCTACAATTGCCAAGAGACAGTAGAAGAAAGTATTGAATCCATTCTTCATCAAACATATGAAAACTGGGAGCTCATCATATGTGATGACGCATCAACAGATGGCACTTATGAGAAAGTGCTGTCTTATACAAAACGACATCCTGAAAAAATTCGCATGATCCGTAATCAACAAAATCAAAGGCTCGCTGCCAGTCTCAATCGCTGTCTGGCTGAAGCGAGGGGAGAGTTGATTGCAAGGCAGGATGGCGATGATCTATCGGTGCCTGTTCGTTTAGAAAAACAGGTTCATTTCCTCGATACATATCCTGAATACGATGTGGTCGGTACGGCGATGACAGTTTTTGATGAAACGGGAACAAAGGGTGTACGGGCACTTGTTTCAGAGCCTGATCGGAAGGTGATGGCAAGAGGGACTCCTTTTTGTCATGGGACCATTATGATGAGGGCTTCTGCTTACAAAGCTTTAAATGGATATCGCTCTGTGAAAACAACAAGGCGGATGGAAGATATCGATCTTTGGATCCGCTTTTTTGCTGCTGGGAGGAAAGGCTTTAATTTACAAGAGCCGTTATATCTTGTGAGAGAGGATGAAGCAGCCTTTCAGCGGCGAAAGTTTCGATATTCGATGGATAATGCCTGGCTCGTTTTGAAAGCATGCTGGCTATTAAAGCTATCGCCGCTTGACTATTTATTTGCTCTAAAACCGGTGGTCCGTGCCTGCTTGTCACCGAAGGTCATGAAGCTTTATCATCGCCGGAAGCTGGCGTCGTCTATGCTGAAGAGGAGGGCTGTTCGGGATGAGTGAGCCAAAGCGCGTGCTTCATATTGTGGGCGGGATGAACCGCGGCGGAGCTGAAACGATGATTATGAACATCTATCGTGCACTCGACAGGAATGTCCTTCAATTTGATTTCATTACCCACCGGCAGGACGTCTGTGATTATGATGAGGAAATTCGCGAGCTTGGGGGACGCATCTTTTATGTCCCGAGTATTGGGGCGTCCTCTCCGGTTGCTTTTGTGAAAACATTGACAAAGACAATTAGGCAAACAGGACCCTATCAGGCCGTGCATGCACATACGGATTTTCAGACAGGCTTCTCCGCACTTGCTGCAAAACTAGCGGGTGTGAAGGTGCGCATTTGCCATTCGCATAATACAGCGTGGAAGCAGTCGCCAAACTGGCTGGATCATATGATGCTCAAAGGGTTTCGCCAGCTGATCTTTGCATTCTCTACACAGCTTGTTGCATGCGGCGAGGATGCCGGAGTCTTTTTATTTGGACAGAAAAAAATGCAGAACGGGCAAGTTGAGGTGCTGCCAAATGGGATTGATTTATCCCTTTTTTTTCAGCCTGATCCAGACGAAAAGGCGGAGATCAAAAAGCAGCTCTATCTTCGCGAAAAAAACATGATCATCGGTCATATTGGGCGGTTCCATGAGCAAAAAAATCATGTTTTTTTTATGGAGCTGGCCCAGACCTTAAAGAAGCAAGGCGTTTCATTTCAGCTTGTCCTCGTAGGAGATGGACCGCTGAAGCAAGTAGTCGAATCGTATGCGGAGAAGGCAGGCCTGATGGAGGACATTGTCTTTACAGGCGTCGTATCAGACGTTCCACAGTATATGAAAGCATTTGATGTTTTTGTGATGCCTTCCTTGTTTGAAGGTCTTCCGCTTGTATTAGTGGAAGCACAGGCATCTGGGCTGCCTTGTGTGATTTCAGATCATATTACAGAGGAAGTAGATTTAGGCTGCGGGCTTGTGAAAAGGATGTCGCTGCGAGATTCCGCGCATGAATGGATGAAGGCGGTGCTTGAAGCATATCATGCAGAACCTCCTCTTCAAGAGACCATTACCTCACAGCTTGAACAAAGAGGATTTGATGTGAAACAGAATATTACACGTGTGATGAATCTATATGGACTGTAAGGAAGGAATGGCAGATGGCGGTTTATTTGGTGAACATGATCATGGTCTATTTATGGTCGAGCTTTGCCGCATTTTACGGCAGACGTGATGATACCATTCAAAGCGGATGGCGGCCTAACAAGCTTCTTGTGTTTTTTCCGTTTTTGTTTCTTTGTATCGTGTCTGGTATTCGGTATAAAGTAGGAACCGATTTTGTCACATATGGACAGATGTATGAGTTCTCCATTAACTATGAAAAGCCTTGGCATATATTTGGATTCGGTGTGGATAAAGCCGCAACGGATCCAGGGTTTACGTTTATTTTATGGATGCTTAATCAACTGACTCATGATCCGCAAATCATGTATATCTCAGTCGGAGCCATTACTTATTTTTTTATTATCAAGACGCTTATTCAATATGGCCGTCCATTTGAGCTCAGTATGCTGCTTTTTCTTGGGACCTTTCATTATTATGCGTCATTTAATGGCATGCGTCAGTATATGGTGGCAGCGATTCTTTTTTATGCCATCCGGTTGGTGATCAATGGTCAGTGGAAATTGTATTTTCCGCTCGTCCTTGTATGTTCATTGTTTCATTCATCGGCTCTCATCATGATTCCTGTGTATTTTATTGTGAGGACAAAGGCTTGGTCTTGGATGATGCTGTTCTTATGCCTGATTTTCTTAGGCTTAACCGCGCTTTATGACCGTTTTGTCTCAGTGTTTGTCGTGATGCTGCAAGGAAGTTCATATGGTCATTACGAGGAATGGCTCACAACGAATACGAATGGAATGAATGTGACAAAAATCGGTGTCTTGATTTTGCCGCTTCTGCTCGCTTTCTTTTATCGAAAACGACTTCGTGAGCTGACACCTGAGAGTGATTACATTGTGAATTTTTGTTTGCTTGGTTTCTTGTTTGGCATCCTTGCAACGAAGGATGTCATTTATGCAAGATTTCATATTTATTTTGGCTTGTATCAGCTCATTTTACTGCCATATTTCACACGTATTTTTGATCAGCGGTCTAATGTGTTTATGTATGTAGGGATTGCTGTTTGCTATATTCTGTACAGCATCATGCTGATGCCGTTCGATTCTTCGGTTTTGCCGTATAGAACGATATTTAATAAATAGATTTGAAGAAAGGTGGGGCATGCTGTAATGCCAGCTATCAGTCTATTGGTCGCAGTTTACAATACGAGTCAATATGTGGAGCAATGTCTTCAATCAATTGCAGATCAAAGCTTTTCCGATATAGAAGTCATTCTTATCAATGATGGATCGACCGACCGCAGCGGTGAATGGCTTGAAGCATTTGCTGAGCGTGATGAGCGTTTCCGGGTAATCCATCAATCCAATCAAGGGTTAGGCGCTGTGAGAAACCGGGGCATCGAGGAAGCGAAAGGGACGTATCTCGCCTTTGTGGATTCAGATGATATTCTCGCTCCTCATTACTGTGAAGCTATGTATGAAAAAGCCGAAATGACCGGGGCAGATCTTGTTGTGAGCGAGTATTGGATTCAATTTGAACAGTCAAAGCGAACGATAGCAACGACGCTGTTAGACAAGCGGTCAGCTGAAAAAACGGATTTAATCAAAGCGTTATTACATGGAGACTTGACTGGATTCTCATGGAATAAGCTGTATCGGCGTGCCTTTATGGAAGAACACCACATTCGATTTCCGCTGCGGGGGGAGCTAGAGAACATTGAAGATCAATATGTGACGCTGCGCTGTTTTTCTTTAGCACGCAGCATCGCTTTTGTTCATGAGCCTCTTTATTATTACAGGGTTCATCTGTCATCTATTGTACAGCGGTATCAGAAGCAGTATTTTCATCATGGACTGACCTTTTATCATGCACAGCGCTCTTTTTTAAAAGAGCATGATGACCTCTCTCTGTATGAGAAAGCATTAGACTTTTTTATCGTCAATCATACGCTTCATTGTATGCTCAACGAATGGAAGAGCCAAAATGATCTCTCTATTCAGGAAAAGCTTGATCACATGCGTGAAATGGTCACACATGATGCCTTTCAGCATGCCGTCAAACAAGTGGAACCATCGAAGCTCACAGTACGAAAGCGAATGATTTTATTTCTTGCTAAGTGCCGATTGGTTTATCCGCTTTCTGCCGCGGCATCTAGCTATCAAAAATGGATCGAATATCAGACAAGGAAATAGGGGTGATGGGATTGACAGTGCAGCAAATGAAGGCAAAAACCGCAGAGTGGCTGCTCTTAAAGGTCAAATATCCGCTTGAGTATAGACTGAGCCGCCAAAGGCTGCCAGAGCTGAGTCATCAGAAGAAAATCATTCTCACGCTGCTGCCGGGCCATGATAATTTAGGGGATCATGCGATTGCCTATGCGAGTTATTGTTTTTTAAAGAAACACTTTCCAGCCTATGACATCATAGAAGTGGACATGAAAGAGATCTATCGCCTTGCCCGTCCGCTAAAGCGCAGCCGGCATCCAGAAGACATCGTCTGTATGATCGGTGGGGGCAATATGGGGGATTTATACCGGTACGAAGAATGGACGAGACAATTTATCATCAAGACCTTCAAGTCCTATCCCATGATCCAGCTGCCTGCTACTGTGCATTTTACAGAAACAAAGAAAGGGAAAAGGGAGGAGCGCCGCGCCATACACACGTATAAGCAGCATCCAAGACTGCTCCTCATGGCAAGAGATCAAACAACCTATGAATGGATGAAGCAGCATTTTCCTGATCAAGATGTGTGGAAACAGCCTGATATGGTGCTGTCATTAGACGAATCATCAAAGGATGAAACACGTGAAGGGGTTCTGCTTTGTCTGCGTGAGGATCAAGAAGCATATCTCACAAAGGAGGAGCGCCAGCAGCTGCAGCAGTATATCCAAGAGACATATGATCAAGTCGGTTTGATCACAACGACAATTGGCAGACGGGTCGATCGAACAACTCGCTTGGAGGAGTTAACGTCTTTGTGGACGGAGTTAAAACAAACGCAGGTCGTCGTGACAGATCGTCTGCATGGCATGATCTTTTGTGCGATCACTCATACACCATGTGTTGTCCTTAGGTCGTTTGATCATAAGGTGATGGAGGGATTTGAGTGGGTGGCTCACCTTCCGTTTATGACCCTTTTAAAAGAACCAAATGAGACCGCTGTGAAAGAGGCCGTTCATCAGCTGATGAAAACAAGTGGTCAAAAGGGAGAGGAAGCTGGATGAGGGCTCTTAAACGCTGCGTGAAAGCACAATGAATCGAGCGTTTCTTTATAATGCCAGTGCGAACTTAATCACATTTGTCCTGATGATGCTCATGTCTGTTTGTTTAACACCTTATATTGTTCATACGCTTGGAGTGGAAGCATTCGGCTTAATCCATCTGACGCAAAACATGATCAACTATTTATCGGTCATTACCGCTTCGTTAAGTGCGGTTGTTGTGCGTTTTTTTTCTGTGGCGGCTCATAAAGGAGAGATGGAGAAGGCGCAGCGCTATCTCGCTTCCTATTTCGTCAGTTCGTTTTTACTATCTATTAGTCTCTTTTTGCTTTGTCTTTTCATATCTCATCAGCTGGTTGAGTGGCTTCATGTGCCCGATCATCTCGCAAAAGACACACAGACCGCCTTTATTTTAGGGGGTCTTTTATTTATGCTCAATTTCGTCATGTCTGGCATTGGGGCTGCACCGTTTTATGCGAATAAGCTCTATGTATCAAGTGTTGGACAGGCAATTCAAATGTTTCTGAGAGCACTGATGATTGTCATCCTGTTTACATGGACGACACCAGCCATTTGGCATATTCCACTTGCGGCCGTCATTGGAAGCTTAGCGGCTATGGGGATCGGTATCTATTATTTTAAAAAACTCATCCCTTGGTTTTCGTTTAAGTGGCGGCATGTCTCGTTATCGTCTAGTCTCACCCTTGTTCGATCAGGGGTCTGGCATTCATTTGAGCAAATGGGGATTTTGTTGTTTTTACAAATTGATTTATTGATGACCAACTTGCTCATTGGAGCTGAAGCGACAGGCAAATATGCGGCGATTTTACAATTTCCATTATTATTACGCACACTGGCAGGGACACTGGCCGTTGTGTTTGCACCAACAATCACGAAATTTTATTCGAATCACGACAAAGAGGGGCTCATTCAATATGCTGCAAATGCTATTAAGTGGAGCGGCTTATTTGTTGCGTTCCCAGCCGCGCTTTTAGGAGGTCTCGCTGGTCCGCTCATGCTTCTATGGCTTGGCCCTGCTTTTGAGGAGCTGAAATGGCTTCTCATGATTCATGCGGCTTATTTATGTTTGACCTTGATGTTTTTACCGCTCACATATGTGCCAACCGTGTTTAATCGTTTTAAAGTTCCTGCGGTTATCACCCTTATATTAGGTGTGTCTAATGTGCTTTTTGCCTATGGATTGACTCATATGCTGCAGCTCGGTTTATATGGCATTGCATCCGCGGGGGCAATGGTTTTATTGATCAAAAATATTGTGTTTCTGCCATTTTATACGGCTAGCATCACGAATCAGAAACGCACCATCTTTTACAAGCATACGCTGGTTCCGCTTGCAGGAGCGCTATTTATTTGGGGCGTCTGCGCAGGAATTCAAGTGGTATATAACGTGACTTCATGGTGGGAGCTGTTTTGTATTGGCGGGCTTTGTTTCATTCTCTATATAGGCTACTTGTATGTGTTTGCAGGAACGAAACGAGAGCGGATGCAGCTGATGCGTAAGGTAAAACATGCGGTCTCCCGCTAATATGAAAAGGAGATGCAATGATGAAAAGAATGATCGATGTGATGGTGGCATTGACGCTGCTCATCGCAGGCAGTCTTCTTTTTCTTCTCATCTATGGACTGATTAGATGGAAAATTGGAACGCCTGTGGTGTTTCGGCAGAAGCGGCCTGGTCTGTATGGCAGGCCTTTTATGCTCTATAAATTTCGGACAATGACCGATGAACGCGACGAACATGGGGAGCTGCTGCCAGATCATCTGCGTTTAACAAAAACCGGCGCCTTGATTCGAAAGCTTAGTCTTGATGAATTGCCGCAGCTTGTCAATGTACTCAAAGGAGAGCTCAGTCTCGTCGGGCCAAGACCGCTTTTGATGGAGTATTTGCCTATGTATACAGAGGAACAAGCAAGGCGTCATCTTGTGAAGCCCGGCATAACAGGATGGGCACAGGTGAACGGCCGAAACACGCTTTCCTGGGAGGAGAAATTCACCTATGACCTTTGGTATGTCGAGCATCAATCGTTTTGGCTCGATATGAAAATTCTATGGATGACCTTGCTGAAAGTCATGAAAACAGAGGGGGTGCAGCAGCCGGATCATGCCACAGCTGAAAAATTCAAAGGAACCGATATGTAAAAAGCAAACCATTGGTTTAATTGGGGCTGGAGGACATAGCAAAGTCATCCAAGATCTCATTTTTGCACATTCCGATTACTCATTATGTGCGGTGTTAGATGATCAATTTGAAGAGGTGGTCACTCAAAGCGGGATTTTGTATGGACCGATCTCCATGAGTGAGCAGCTGAGAAAGACCATGCCACATATGAAATGGCTGATTGCAATCGGACAAAATGAGATCAGACTGCTCATGAAGGAACGCCTCTCATTTGAAAATACAGCGTACGCCACACTCATTCATCCAGAGGCGGTCATAAGTCCGTCAGCTGTCATTGGAAGGGGGACTGTCGTGATGGCAAGGGCAGTGGTACAAGCAGATGCAGCCATCGGTGAGCATGCGATTATGAATACAGGATCTATCGTGGAGCATGACTGCATACTCGAATCGTTTGTGCACCTGTCACCAGGCGCGGTTCTGACTGGCGGTGTTTCCGTGCGGGAGGGTGCACATATTGGGGCAGGTGCCGTCGTGACACCGGGTACAACGATTGGAAGCTGGACGGTCATTGGCGCTGGAGCAGCAGTGACAAGAGATATACATGATCAGAAGGTTGCGGTAGGAATTCCTGCAATGGAAATCAAAGATCGGAAAGAAGGTGGAAAGTGATGAAAGAAAAGAAGCGAATTTACTTATCTCCTCCGCATATGAGCGGAAAAGAGGATCTCAAAATAGAGGAAGCCTTCAAGAGCAACTGGATTGCGCCGCTTGGACCGCTTGTGAATGAATTTGAGCAGACAGTAGCGGACTATGCAGGAGTGAAGACAGGCGCGGCTTTATCCTCAGGAACAGCGGCGATTCACCTTGCTTTAAAGCTGATAGGTGTACAAAAAGAAGACATTGTCTTTTGTTCCACCCTCACGTTTGTTGCAACGGCAAATCCGATTTTATATGAACAAGCGTCGCCCGTTTTTATTGATTCTGAAAGGGAGACGTGGAATATGTGCCCGCTTGCTTTAGAGAAAGCCTTTGTTGAATCAAAACGTCTTGGTAAAAAACCTCGCGCGGTCATTGTCGTCCATTTATATGGGCAAAGTGCAAAAATGGACGAAATCATGGCTCTGTGTGAAGCATATGATGTACCCGTCATTGAGGATGCGGCTGAATCGTTAGGTGCGCTGTATAAAGGAAGGAAAAGCGGCTCAATGGGCAGGTTCGGTATCTATTCTTTTAATGGAAATAAAATCATTACAACATCAGGGGGCGGAATGCTTGTGAGTGATGATGAAGCTGCGATTGAACGATGCCGCTTTCTTGCGTCACAGGCCAGAGAACAAGCCATGCACTATGAGCATCAAGAGATGGGCTACAACTATCGCATGAGCAACCTCTTAGCAGGGGTCGGGATTGCTCAAATGGAAGTGCTGGACGAGCGTGTTGATCAAAAGCGCCGCATTTTCCAGCGTTATCAGGACGCTTTATCAGAAGCGGAGGGTCTTCATTTGATGCCAGAATATCAAGAAACGAAATCCAACCGCTGGCTGACGGCATTGACAATTGATCGTGATACAAAATTGTCTCCAGCAGATATCATTCTTGCTTTAGAAAAAGAACAAATCGAAGCAAGGCATGTATGGAAGCCGCTGCACCAGCAGCCGCTCTTTCGCCATTGCCCTTTTTATACTGCGGAAAAAGGGACGCCTGTATCCGAGCTGTTATTTGAGAGGGGGCTTTGTCTCCCGTCTGGAACGAGCATGACAGATGCAGATCAGGAGCGTATCATCCATATACTTCATGACATGCTGCGAGAAAAAACATTTACCTCTTCACAGGCTGCTCATTCGTAAGCAGCCTGCCTCTCTTTCTATCAAATTCCTCAATTTGTGGAATAATTAGGAATAAGTATTGTCATGTCGTTTCAAATATGATATTGACAAGGGCTCCCTTCCTCCTTAAAATGAAAATGATTATCAGCATCAATTAGGAGGAGCAACTTATGACTATTTGGAATAATTTTCCGAAAATTAAAATAAATACTGTGTTACCCTTCCTGCTTATTCTCTTTTTATTAGTAGGATGCTCTCAAACAAACAATGGAGCGGATGGAAACAAGGATCACCCTGACATGATCACTATGGCGTGGCCAAGAGATATTGGTGAAATGAATCCACACGTATACAACCCATCACAATTGTTTGCACAATCAATGATTTATGAGCCGTTGGTGAGCTATCAAAAGAATGGAAAGCTGAAACCAGAATTAGCGAAATCATGGGATGTTTCAAAGGATGGCAAGGTGTATACGTTCCATTTAAGAGACGGAGTAACATTCTCAGATGGCTCTGAATTTAATGCGGATATTGTTAAAAAGAACTTTGATACGATTTTAAAAAATAAAGATTTACATAGCTGGTTAGGTGTCATTAAGAAAATCAAAAAGACAGAAGCCGTTGATAAAAAGACATTTAAACTCACATTAACAGCACCATATTATCCAACTGTTCAAGAATTAGCCGTTGTTCGTCCAGTTCGTTTCTTAGGTGAAGCAGGCTTCCCTAAAAATGGAGATACGTCAAAAGGAATTGAAAAACCAGTGGGGACAGGCCCTTGGATTTTAAAAACATATAAGAAAGATGATTATGCTATTTTCGAACGAAACGATCATTATTGGGGAGAAAAACCAAAGGTAAAAGAAATCAAGGTAAAGGTTATCCCAGATGCGGAAACGAGAGTCATGGCATTTGAAAAAGGTGATGTGGATCTACTTTACGGAGAAGGAACCATTAGCCTTGATTCCTACAAACAGCTAGAGGCAAGCGGCAAGTATGAAACGAAAATGTCAGAGCCTGTTGCAACGAGACAGCTTGTCATGAACACAAAAGTGGATCAGCTGTCAGATGAGAAAGTGCGTCATGCCCTTCAATATGCCTTCAATAAAAAATCAATGGTAGAAGGGGTCACTTCTGGTTTAGAGGATGAAGCAGATCACATCTTGCCGACAAACATGCCGTATACGTCAAACATTCAGGTGAAGTCTTTCAAATATGATGTGGATAAAGCCAAAGCATTGCTGGATGAAGCGGGCTGGACACTTCCAAAAGGAAAATCCGTTCGTGAAAAAGATGGGAAAAAGCTTGAGTTCAGCATGATGTATGACTCGGCAGAATCGATTCAAAAAGCGATGGCAGAAACGCTGCAAGCCGAATGGGCAGCCGTTGGTGTCGGCGTCAAGCTTGAGGGTGTGGATTTGGCCACACAGGTTCAGCGCTTTAAAGCCAATAAGTTTGATATGAACTTCTTTAGCAACTACGGAGCGCCGTATGATCCGCATACGTTTATGAACGTTCTCTCATCAGATGGATTTGGATTCAAAGAAGCCATTTCAGCCTACCCAAATAAGGAAAAGCTGATCAAAGAAATGACGGAAATTCCATCAACAACAAATGAAAAGAAACGTAAAGCACTGTATTCGTCTGTCTTATCCTCTTTACAGGATCAAGGGGCAATTGTGCCAATCTCTTATTTTAAAAAGACAGCCGTTTATCAAAAAGCTGTGAAAGACTTTGAATTCCCTGCGAATCGTGATGAACAACCTTTCACAGGCATTAAGCTGAAGTAACAGAAGGAAGGTAAGGAAATGGGCCGCTATATCGTCAAACGATTGCTATCAATTATTCCTGTATTTTTATTAGCCACACTGCTCACAACTGGTATGATTCACCTTTCGCCAGTTGACCCGGCTGAGGCATATTTAGCAGCGGCTCATATCCAACCTACGGATGAAATATTAGCGCAAAAACGAAGTGAATTCGGCTTAGATGAGCCATTTTATATGCAGTATCTTCATACCATTGAAAAAGTCATTCATCTTGATTTCGGCCGGTCGTATATGTCCAATCAGCCTGTCGTTGATGAGGTGATGTATCGAATACCGGCAACGATTCAATTGGCACTGACCAGTCTGCTGATCGCTATTTGTGTCAGCATTCCGCTCGGCTTTTTCAGCGGCATGAGGAAAAATGGTGCCGTTGATCATGTGAGCCGGCTGATTTCTTTCTTAGGAGCATCTATCCCAACGTTTGTTTTGGGGTATTTGCTCATCTTCTTTTTTTCAGTGAAGCTAGACCTTTTACCAGTTGAAGGGGTCGGAACATGGGCGCATCTCATCCTGCCGTCGATCACACTGGCAGTCCCTTTAATTGCTACGTATACAAGGCTGTTACGTTCAAGTGTGAGTGAGGCGCTTCAAGAACCTTTCGTTCAATATGCGAGAATGAGAGGATTGAAGGAACAATCGATCATGTTCAAGCATGTGTTCAGAATTGCGATATCGCCGATGCTGACCGGTCTTGGGGTGAACCTCGGCAAGCTGTTAACCGGAACCATTATTGTAGAGGCCGTTTTCTCATGGCCAGGGTTTGGCCGCTTTTTTATTGAAGCGATCTTTAACCGGGATCTGCCAGTCATTCAATTTTATGTCCTCATGTCAGCCTGTATTTTTATCTTGAGCAGCTTGATGGTTGACTTGATTCAGCTGATCATTGACCCTCGTATTTCTAGAAAGGAAGGCCGCCAGCAATGATGACAAAAGTAAAACATCTCTTCTCTCATCAAAAGATGATCTCGATCTGCGCCCTGCTGCTCGGTCTCCTGCTGATTGTGACAATATGTGCGCCATGGATCGCCCCGCATGATCCGGCAGCTGTTAATCTAGCGATGAAGCTAAAGGGATCTTCGTGGGAGTATCCGCTTGGAACAGATCAATTAGGGCGGTGCAATTTATCTCGTATTTTATATGGTGCGCGTGTTTCGCTTGGCTGTGCGTTATTAATCTTTCTTTCTTCGTTATTCATTGGTTTAATTGTCGGCCTGTTTTCAGGATACAAAGGCGGCTGGATTGATCATGTTTTGATGAGAATCTGTGACGGTGTCATGGCATTTCCAAACTTGGTGCTGATCCTTGGGTTAGTCGGCATCTTCGGTCCGGGACTTTCTCAAGTCGTACTTGCCTTGATGCTTGTGCAATGGGTGTATTATGCCCGCGTCTTCCGTGGAATGGTGCTCAGTTTAAAAGAACAGAACTTTATTGCAGCTGCAAAAATCAGTGGGACCTCGCACTGGAACATCATGAGAAAGCATATGATTCCCAATGTCCTGCCGCCTTTAGCAGTCATTGGAACACTCGAAATGGGCTGGGCGATTATGGACATTTCTGCGATGTCTTTCCTCGGATTAGGGGTTCAGCCTCCTATGCCTGAATGGGGAGCAATGATTCATGAAGGGAAGTCGTATATTCAAACGAATCCTCAGTTGATGCTGTACCCGGGTCTTGTGATCATGACTGTGGTGATTCTGTTTAATTTACTAGGAGAAGCCCTTTCAGAGAAATATGGTATCAAACGCCGTGTGTAAAGGAATGATCAATGTGCAAGAGCCCATTTTACAAATAGAGAACCTGCATGTGCATACGAAAACACCTCAAGGGACAACCCCTCTTATTCAAGAAGTATCGTTTGAAGTAGAGCGCGGTCAAATCCTTGGATTAATTGGTGAGAGCGGCTGCGGGAAAACAGTGACAAGTATGTCGATCTTACGTATGCTTGATCGAAAAACAACTGAAGTCACTGGCAGTATCACATTACAGGGACGAGAATTGATCGGTATAAGTGAAAAGAATATGCGGTCTATTCGAGGCAAAGACATCTCATATATTATGCAAAATCCAATGAACAGTTTTACGCCGGTATGGACAATCGGCCATCAGCTGGTTGAAACCATCCGCCGGCATTCTGCTGTTAGTAAAAAGAAGGCACGAGCACAGGCAATGGATGCTTTAGCGCAAATGAATCTGCCGCAGCCAGACGAACTGTTCAACAAATACCCCTTTGAATTAAGCGGAGGGATGCTGCAGCGTGTCATGATCGCCATGGCTGCCTGTATGCACCCGCCCCTCATCATTGCAGATGAGCCGACAACTGCTTTAGATGTACACAATCAGAAACGGGTGCTTCAGCATCTGAACCAAATTCGTCATAACTATGGAACGGCCATTTTACTCATTACCCACGATCTTGGTGTCATTGCTGAAATGGCAGATCAAGTTGTCGTCATGAAACAAGGAGAAATTGTGGAAAAGGCAGGAGTTCTTGAACTTTTTGAACAACCAAAGCATGATTATACAAAAAAACTATTAGCAGCTCGTCCATCTATCCCAGCTGTTTGCCCGATTTGAGGTGAGAAGGCCCTTGCATTTATTAGAAGTGAAAGCAGTCAGTCATGCATACAACAGCCGGTCGTTTCTAATGAGAAATAAAGGCGCAGCCCCTGTCCTGAAAAGCGTCGATTTGAACATTGAAGAAGGCACTTGCCTTGGACTGCTGGGACAAAGCGGTGCAGGAAAAAGTACACTTGGCCGCATCATACTTGGTTTAGAGAAACCAAGAGCTGGACAGGTTCTTTTTGAAGGTCAGGATGTTTATCGTGCAGATCAGCAAACACGTAAGCATTTTCGCAGGCATGTGCAAGCGGTATTTCAGGATTCCTATTCGGCGGTAAATCCAAGATGGACAGTTGAACAAATTTTATCTGAACCGCTTGAAAACTATGAAACCATGAGCCGAAAGGAACGTAAAAACGTGCTGATTCATTGGTTGGAAAGAGTCGGGCTCAGTGAAAAAGATTTGTCTAAATATCCGCACCAATTCAGCGGCGGCCAGCTGCAAAGGATCAACATTGCTAGAGCTTTATTGCTCCAGCCAAAGCTCATTGTACTTGATGAATCTGTCAGCAGCTTAGACATGGTCACACAGGCTGTCATTTTAGATTTATTAGTAGAATTAAAGAAGGAGCTGGGTGTGGCTTACTTATTTATTACACATGATATGACAGCAGCCTATCACTTAAGTGATCAATTGGCGATTCTTGATCAAGGAAAGCTTGTCGCCCAATTTCAATCAAAGGAAGAATTCTTTTCATCAGAAGAGGAAGCGGTGCGGAAAATGAGAGATGCAATGCTCGCAGACCATCCTTTGTCACGAACGATTGGCAGACCGGTTCGGTAAAGCTTTATTATCAATGCCTCTTTGAGAAGAGGCTATTTTTCATGAAAGGCAGGTGGCGTCGTGAACCATCGAGCGTATTTAGCTTTGGCCATTCCTTTAACGATTTCAACGATGACCACTCCTTTACTTGGAGCTGTTGATACAGCGGTTGTCGGTCAGCTCGCAAATCCTGCTTATATTGGAGGCGTTGCGGTCGGCAGTCTCATTTTCAGTACATTATATTGGCTGTTTGGTTTTTTGCGGGTAAGTACATCTGCTTTTGCCGCCCAGGCAAACGGGGCGCAGAATGAGGAGCAGGGTGTTCTTGCTTTTCTAAGACCTTTTTTCGTCGCCATCATCGTCGGACTTTGTTTTATTGCCCTGCAATGGCCGATTATTCAATCTGCTTTTCTAGTGATCTCTCCTGATGCTGATGTCCGTCAATTTGCCGCAGACTATTTTCATATTCGCATTTGGGGAGCGCCTTTTACTTTAATGAATTATGTCATATTGGGCTGGCTGATGGGGATGGCAAAAATGAAAGAAGCCCTTTCTTTACAAATCTTGATCAATGTCATGAATATGGCGCTTGCATTTCTGCTTGTTCATGTGTTTTCGTTTGCGGTCAAAGGAGTTGCGGCTGCGACATTGATGTCTGAACTAACCGCTTTTGTGTTAGGGGCATGGATCATCATGAAGCATTCGTCAAACGGATTCCAGATGCCTTCCATTAAGAAAATCATGGATACTCACGCAGTGCAGAAAATGTTTCATGTGAATAAAGATTTGTTTATCCGGACGATCTGTCTGCTAGTGGTCATCAACATGTTTACGGCAAAAGGGGCTTCTTTTGGTACGGAGCTGCTGGCAGCTAATGCTATCTTATTTCAAATTCACTACATCATGGCTTATTTGTTCGATGGTTTTGCCAATGCGTCCAGCATCCTTGTTGGGCGGTCAGTTGGTGCAAATGACCGTTCTCTTTATGAAAAAACTTTAACCCTTTCAAGGCAGTGGGCACTTGTTATGGCATGTGTCATTGCGGCGGTTTATTTTCTATTAAAAGAGCCGATATTGAGCCTGTTTACAAATCTCCCTCAGCTGCTTGACGTGACATTACGCTATGCGGACTGGCTTGTACTTTATCCGTTTGCGGCTTGTTTCGGTTTGGTCATTTACGGCGTATTTACAGGTGCGACAGAAATTGCCCCTGTTAGAAATTCGATGCTGTTTGCAATGATTTTGTTTATCGTCGTTCAAACCGTGGTCACGCCCATTTGGCACAATCATGGCCTATGGTTTGCCTTTATTATCTATACTGTAGGGCGGTCTGGCTTTTTAATGATGTATAAATCGAGGCTGGATCAGAAGCTTTTTGCATATGATAAACACCCTTTGTCATCTTGACAAAAGGGTGTTCTTTTTCGTTCATTCGCTTTCTTTTTTCACCTTTTGATAGGCTTCATCAAGATGCTGAATTCGCTTCAATACAACCGCATTTTTGGTCAGCTGGTCTTGAACAAGCGTTGACACCACTGAGCGGTAATAGGCATTCATCGCATGAACTTTGTCTTCATTTTGGTTCATGGCGATGTGCTGTTTCAAGTTGTCGACAAAGTATGGAACGGAAAAAAGTTCAGACATAGAAATCACTCCTATTTCGTATATACGGTCCGTCAATCTTCATGTAAAATGATGAGAGGGAGGGGAGACAATGAGCCTTAAACTGCAACAAGAACAGGTATTAAAGCAGGTGCTCACACAAGAACTCAGGCAGGCCATTACGCTGCTGCAGCTGAATTGCGCAGAGCTCGGCGAGTATCTTGACCAGTTAGCGCTTGAGAACCCTCTGATTGAGCGGAAAGACACGGACAGCTATCAACCAGTTTATCATAAAAAATCACAAGAACGAATGACAGAGCCGTATCGAACGCATCAAAAAGAAAGCCTGCAAATGTTTTTAAAAAGACAGGCGATTGATTTGAATTTAAGTGAAAAGAATCAAAGAATCTTTCATTTTATGATTGAGTCCATTGATTCCAATGGCTATCTAAATGAACCGATCGACGCAATGGCAGCTGTCTTAAAGGTGCCAGCTGAAGAAGTAGAAGCCATCCTTCATCAGCTGCAATCACTAGAGCCTGCCGGGATTGGCGCAAGATCATTGCAGGAATGCATTCTCCTTCAGCTGCGAAGAAAAAAGGAGCGCTGGTATGAAGCTGAGCTGATCATCGAAGAGCATTTCTTTCTTTTTGCCAGAAAGGCTTGGAAGGAAATTGCGGCGAAAACAGGTGTTTCAATGAAAACACTCCAAGCGGTACAAGATGAAGTGTCTCAGCTTGAACCAAGACCAGGCCTTCATTTCTCATCTGATGAAGAGCATGTGTATATCGAGCCTGATGTGACGATTACTGTGGTGCAGGATCACATCACATTTGAGTTAAATCAGCGCGCTTTTCCAGACGTTGAAATGAATGAAGGCTACTTCGCCATGATTCAAGACCAAAAGCGGCACGAAGCATACACGTATTTAAAGGAAAAAGAGCAGCAGTACAATTGGCTTGTCCAAGCGCTGAGGCAAAGAAAGCAAACGATGACTCATGTCGTTCGTGAGATTATCTCACATCAGACGGATTTTTTCCTAACAGGGAAACATAAAATGAAACCGCTTACTATGAAGCGGATCGCAGATATACTGCAAGTCCATGAGTCAACAGTCAGCCGTACTGTAAAAGGGAAAATGGTGCAAACCCCTTATGGTCTCATGGAAATGAAACAATTTTTCCAAGCAAAATTAGAAGGGCATTCGCTAGAAGAGGCGTCCAGCTACACAGTCAAAACGCATATTGCAGAGCTCATTCAAACGGAAAATAAGAAAAAGCCGTATTCAGATCAGCAAATCATGACGCTGCTTCAGCAAACCTTTGGCATCCGCGTGTCGCGCAGAACCATTGCAAAATATCGCGAACAAATGAATCTTCCAGCCTCAACGCTGAGGAAACGCTACGATTAAAAAGAAGTACTTGCCAGAACATGGCACGTGCTTCTTTTTTTGTTGAAAGCAAGGCAGCCCGAAGATTTCTTGAAAATTAAAGAGGGGAGACGTGTGATCTGAAATTTTGGGGTAAAGTATAAGATAGGGCATGAGCCGATAGGGATAGACAACAGTGATGAGGTGAGACCAATTGAAATATAAACAAATCAAAACGAAAAAAATATATGAAGAAATTGCGGATGCATTAATTGAATCCATTCGTACAGGTGAGCTTCTTCCGGGGGAAAAATTAGATTCGGTTCAAGCGCTTTCAGAAAGCTTTCAAGTCAGCCGTTCCGCTGTAAGAGAGGCACTGTCTGCTCTTAAAGCGATCGGATTAATAGAGATGAAGCAAGGGGAAGGCACGTATGTGAAGCAGTTCGATCCTGAGCAGCTCACATTTAGTCTGTCTCCTGCATTTTTGATGAAGCAGCATGATATCACGCAGCTCCTTGAATTAAGAACCATTATTGAGACGGGTGCTGTCAAAAAGGCAGCGCTTTTGCGAACGGACGATGACCTTCATCAGCTGCGTGAGGCACTCGAACAAATGAAACTCGCAGAAGCACATAAAGAAATTGGTGAAGAGGCAGACCTCTCCTTCCATCTTGCTTTAGCCAAAGCCTCAAAGAATGATTTATTAAAGGCGTTAATGAATCAGGTCTCCACCTTGCTGGTAGAAACAATGCGGGAAACGAGAAAAGTCGTCTTGTTTTCAAGGAAAGCCTCCATTCGGCAGCTTTACAAAGAACATGAACACATTTACAAAGCTGTTATGGCAAGACAGCCAGAAGAAGCAGAAAGAGCGATGCTCACGCATCTAAAAAATGTAGAAAAACTGCTGAGTGATGTGAGTCAAGAACCGGCAGGACAGTCAGAACCACAGTAAGCTGTGCCGAATGAGGGCACAGCTCTATTATGAACGAGAAATATGCAGTTTCTTCATGCGATATTGCAGACTTTGCCTGCTCATGCCCAATATCTTTGCAGTCTGTGAAATATTATCGTCCATTTTTTCTAAGTAATGGACGATGTATTGTTTTTCGAATCGTTCCATTTGGGTTTGAAAATCAGTCGTATGTTCTGGGCTTGTATAAATAAACGTGTCAGCTGCTGTGGTATGCTGCAAAGGATTCGTCTGTAATTGCGCTGCAGGACGACCTTCCCCGTGCTTAAATCTAAAATGATACGGAAGGTGATGCATGCTTAAGTAATCCTCATCCATCATCATATTCATTCCCGCTTCAATCACATGCTCCAGTTCCCGTACATTCCCCGGCCAATCATACGCTTGAAAAAGGGCTAGTACCTCTTCGTCAGCCGCCTTCACCTCCATTTGAAACAGCTCATTATATTTTTGAATAAAATGACTGACAAACGTAGGAATATCTTCTTTTCGCTCAGAAAGCGGTGGAATAAATAAGGTGACAATACCTAACCGATAAAATAAATCCTTGCGCATGCGTCCGCCTGCGATAGCATCCACAGGGTCCTCATTCATATTAGCAATGACTCTTACATCAACGGCGATTTCTTTTGTGCTGCCTAACCTTCTCACCCGCTTCTCCTGTAATACGCGCAGCAGTTTTGCTTGAAGACCAGGATTTAATGAGTTGATCTCATCAAGCAGAAGTGTACCACCCTGCGCCTGTTCAAATAAACCGGGCTGATCAGTTGCGCCGGTAAAAGCCCCTTTTTGTGTACCAAAGAGCAGACTTTCAATGAGATTATCAGGCAGTGCCGCGCAATTCTGGGTAATAAATGGTCCAGATGACCGGCTGCTGCCGTTATGAATGCTTTGAGCAAATAGTTCTTTTCCTGTCCCTGTTTCTCCCACAATGAGGACGTAGGAAGAGGTGCGTGTTGCTCGTTTTGCATGCTCAATCACCTCTAAAAACGCAGGGCTTTGTCCAATAATGGAATCAAAGGTAAAGCGTGTGCTTCCTTTTTTCTTCATATTGTGGTGAATCAGCCGTTCCAGCTTGGTCACATCATTCGAAATTTCAACCGCTCCTTGGATGAGGCCATCTCGAACGAGCGGGTATGTATGATTAATCGTTGTGATTTCTTTTCCATTGTAATTATGATACGTCTGCTTTGCATGAACGGTTTGTTTCCCAGTTCGCAGCGCTTGGACGAGCGTACTGTGCATTTCGTCTTGGAAGACGAAGAGGTCTAATACATTTTTATGGAGAACATCAGAGCGTTTCAAAGACTCAATCTCCATCATTTTTTTATTATAAACAACGGTATTGCCATTCTCGTCAATTGCATGAACCCCGACATCTATTAAATCGAGCATTTGCTTATACAGATCAATCTCATTTTCGAGCTTTGCAGTATACTGATCTTCTTTCATTGAGGCACCTCCAGACGTTACCTCTATTTTACATGAAAAATTTTGCGGTTTCCTCTAAAAAATTCGGCATGTGCAAAAATATTTTGCATAAAGAAGCAGATCAATCATCGCCATGGTGCGGACAGAAAGTTGGCACGATCCTTGCATATCATATGTGTGTAGATAAAAGAGGCTAGCTTATAGAAGGAGGAATAGACGATGACACAGACAAATGAATTGATTCAACAAACGGAACAATACGGAGCGGCAAACTATCATCCGCTGCCAATAGTAATTTCTGAGGCTGAGGGAGTTTGGGTGACAGACCCTGAAGGCAATCGATATATGGATATGCTGAGTGCGTATTCAGCAGTCAACCAAGGCCATCGCCATCCCCGCATTATTGAAGCACTCAAAAAACAGGCAGACCGGGTGACATTAACCTCAAGAGCTTTTCACAATGATCAACTTGGTCCTTGGTATGAGAAAATTTGTCAACTGACGAATAAAGAGATGGCACTTCCGATGAATACTGGAGCTGAGGCTGTAGAAACAGCTGTAAAAGCAGCACGACGCTGGGGCTATGACGTCAAGGGAATCGAAGACAATCGCGCAGAAATCATTGCGTGCGTTGGAAACTTCCATGGCAGAACGATGACAGCTGTTTCTCTTTCTTCTGAAGCAGAATATCAAAGAGGTTTCGGTCCAATGCTTCCAGGCATTAAATTGATCCCTTACGGAGATATTGAAGCGTTACGTGAAGCCATCACACCACAGACAGCGGCCTTTCTGATCGAACCTATTCAAGGAGAAGCGGGAATTGTCATGCCGCCAGAAGGCTTCTTGAAGGAAGCGAAGGCGCTTTGTGAAAAAGAACATGTGCTGTTCATTGCGGATGAAATTCAGGTCGGATTAGCGCGAACAGGTAAGATGTTTGCATGTGACTGGGAAGACATTGAGCCAGATATGCTGATTCTTGGGAAAGCTTTAGGCGGCGGTGTATTCCCAATCTCGTGTGTAGTCGCAAACCGCGATATATTAGGTGTGTTTAACCCTGGATCTCACGGCTCTACCTTCGGCGGCAATCCTCTTGCGTGTGCGGTGTCGCTGGCTGCACTGGATGTCTTGATCGACGAAAACCTTGCAACGCGTTCTATGGAGCTTGGCGAATACTTAAAAGACAAACTAACGCGCATTCAAAGTCCTGTCATCAAGGAAGTGCGCGGTCGCGGATTATTTATCGGTATGGAGCTGACGGAGGCTGCGAGACCTTATTGTGAGAAGCTGAAACAAGCAGGACTGTTATGTAAGGAAACCCATGAGACCGTCATCCGCTTTGCACCGCCTCTCACTATTTCTAAAGAAGATTTAGACTGGGCGATTGGTCATATTGAAGCATTATTTCAAGCATAAATGTCAAAGGGGGAGAACCTTCACTTTCTCCCTTTCTCTTTCCACGAACAGCGAATTTTGTCAAAGGATGATGAATAGAAGAGTGAAAGTGGGGAAGCGGATTTGAAGCAAGAACAGCATAATGAACTAGAACGTTCTATGAAAAGCAGGCATCTCTTTATGATTGCCTTAGGCGGCGTCATTGGTACTGGTCTTTTCCTTGGGTCAGGACTCATTATCCATCAGGCTGGACCCGGGGGAGCCATTCTATCCTTTATTATTGGCGGATTGTTAATGTATTTGGTGATGCTCTGTCTTGGAGAATTAGCAGTGGCGATGCCGACAGCGGGTTCCTTTCAGGAGTATGCAACCAAATATATAGGCCCGTCCACAGGCTTTATGATCGGCTGGCTTTATTGGTTTAGCTGGGCATGTACAATTGGACTGGAGTTTACGTCAGCAGGCATTTTGCTCCAAAGGTGGTTCCCAGATATCCCTGTTTGGCTGTGGTGTCTTGCATTTAGTGTGATTTTATTTGCCGTGAATGCCATCTCAGCTCGCAGCTTCGCTGAAACCGAGTTTTGGTTTTCAGCCATTAAGGTCGCTGCCATCCTATTATTTATTATCATTGGAATTGGCGCAATTTTCGGAATGATTCATCTGAAAGATGGAGAACCAGCCCCTCTATTTCGTCATTTGACGGATCATGGCGGACTATTTCCTAACGGCGTTTTTGCTATTTTATTAACCATGGTCACGGTCAATTTCTCCTTTCAAGGAACAGAACTTGTAGGGATTGCCGCAGGAGAGAGTGAAAGCCCTGAAAAAACATTGCCGCGATCTATACGAAATATTATTTGGAGAACGATGGTCTTCTTCGTTTTATCCATTGCGGTTCTGGCCGCTCTTCTTCCGTGGCAGACAGCAGGCACCGTCGACAGTCCGTTTGTCGTCGTGCTGGACAAGGTCGGCATACCATATGCTGCAGATATCATGAATTTTATCATCATCACAGCCGTCTTATCTGTAGCAAACTCTGGGTTATATGCATCATCACGTATGCTCTGGGCGCTCTCGAAAGACGGAAAAGGACCCAACTTTACGAAAAAACTGTCCAAGCGTAAAATTCCGATCAATGCATTATTGGTGACAATGGGTGTATCTGCACTATCTCTGCTTACAAGTGTTGTAGCACCAAAAACGGTGTATGTGTGGCTCATTTCGATTTCTGGTATGGTCCTTGTTGTGGTGTGGATGTCCATTTGCTTGTCTCAGTATTTCTTTAGAAAACAATTCATAAAGGAGGGCGGAGATGTAAAGGATCTCGTCTTCCGAACACCGCTCTATCCATTTGTTCCATTAGCAGGCTTTATCGCATTTGGCATCGTCCTCATCAGCTTATTTTTTATCGAGGATCAGCGGATCGGCCTTTATTGCGGAATCCCGTTCATGGCCGCCTGCTACATCATTTATTATCTTAAAATCAAACCGAAGGAAGAGGCAAAACAGTTTGGAACCATCACAAAAACATAAGCAGGACCTGAAAAAAATGTGCATGCTGATATCACCAGCATGCACATTTTCAATCGTCTATTCATTCTATATAAAGGGAAATAAATATTTTGAAAAGAAATATCATCGCAAGAACCTTGATGACAAGCAGGCTTTCGGTGAAAATGTGTCTATTTTTTGTCTAAATGTGTTTCTAAGAGTTGAAAATGCAAGATTATCCTGTTAAAATAATTAAAGAAAGCAGGGATTGATTTTTTTTGGCTGTGGCGGGACGTTTTTTGTCACAGTGGGACGTTTTTAGTCCAACGTGAAAAGAAAGGGTCGTTAGCCATGAATCGTTTATTGGAAGCTCAAAAAAAATTATTGCCAGATCTTCTCATTGTTATGCAAAAACGCTACGACATTTTGCAGTACATTAGATTAGCTGAACCAATTGGCCGCAGAAGTCTTGCGACGAGTCTTGGTCTCAGTGAGCGTATCTTACGCGCTGAAGTTCAGTTTTTAAAAGAACAAAATCTGCTGGATGTCAAAACGAGCGGCATGATGCTGACGAGTGAGGGTCACGCTTTGCTTGAAATGCTTGAAGGAATGATGAAGGACGTTTTAGGTTTAACCTTTTTGGAAAATACACTAAAGAGAAAGTTAGGCCTGGAAGAAGTCATTATCGTTTCTGGTGACAGTGACGAATCCCCGTGGGTGAAGCAAGAAATGGGAAGAGCTGCTGTCCAATGTATGAAAAAAAGGTTTACTGGAAATAATATCGTCGCCGTCACTGGCGGAACGACGATGGAAGCCGTTGCCGAAATGATGACCCCTGATGCTAAAAACCGCGATATGATGTTTGTCCCTGCGAGAGGCGGTCTTGGGGAGAATGTAAAAAATCAGGCAAACACCATTTGTGCCCACATGGCTGAAAAAGCTTCTGGTACTTACAAACTGCTGTTTGTTCCAGGACAGCTGTCAGAAGGTGCTTACTCTTCCATTATTGAAGAGCCGTCCGTCAAAGAAGTGCTTCAAACGATTAAATCGTCCACGATGCTCATTCATGGTATTGGTGAAGCAAAAACAATGGCGATGAGACGAAATACACCAGCTGAAGATTTAAAAAAGATTGATGAGCATGACGCAGTGACAGAGGCCTTTGGCTATTACTTTAATCGTGATGGTGAGGTCGTACACAAAGTGCACTCCGTCGGCATGCAGCTAGATGATCTAGAAAGCATTCCACACATCATTGCTGTTGCAGGTGGATCATCAAAGGCGGGGGCGATTGAAGCTTATTTCAAAAAACCACGCCGAACGGTTCTCGTCACAGACGAAGGAGCCGCAAAAGAGTTATTAAGGGAGTCAATTGATCCCTCAATATAAAACATTGTGACCTATAAAAGGAGGAAACATCATGGCAGTAAAAGTCGGTATTAACGGATTTGGACGTATTGGACGTAACGTATTTCGTGCAGCATTAAATAATCCTGAAGTTGAGGTAGTAGCGGTTAACGATCTAACAGATGCTAACATGCTTGCACACCTTTTACAATATGACTCTGTTCACGGAAAACTAGATGCAGAGGTTTCTGTAGACGGTACAAACTTAGTAGTGAACGGTAAAACAATCGAAGTATCAGCTGAGCGTGACCCTGCGAAATTAAGCTGGGGTAAACAAGGCGTAGAAATCGTTGTTGAATCTACTGGATTCTTCACTAAACGTGCAGACGCTGCGAAACACTTAGAAGCTGGCGCTAAAAAAGTCATCATCTCTGCTCCTGCTAACGAAGAAGATATCACAATCGTTATGGGTGTAAACGAAGACAAATACGATGCAGCTAGCCACGATGTCATCTCTAATGCATCTTGTACTACAAACTGCTTAGCTCCATTTGCAAAAGTACTTAACGATAAATTTGGTATCAAACGCGGTATGATGACAACTGTTCACTCATACACAAATGACCAGCAAATTCTTGACCTTCCGCACAAAGACTACCGTCGTGCTCGTGCAGCTGCGGAAAACATCATCCCAACTTCTACAGGTGCTGCGAAAGCTGTTTCACTTGTATTGCCTGAACTTAAAGGTAAATTAAACGGTGGCGCTATGCGTGTTCCAACACCTAACGTTTCTTTAGTTGACCTTGTTGCTGAATTAAACCAAGATGTAACAGCTGAAGACGTAAATGCAGCACTTAAAGAAGCAGCTGAAGGAGAACTTAATGGAATCCTTGGCTACAGTGAAGAGCCATTAGTATCTGGTGACTACAATGGTAATGCAAACTCTTCAACAATCGATGCTCTTTCTACAATGGTGATGGAAGGCAGCATGGTGAAAGTGATCTCTTGGTACGATAACGAGAGTGGATATTCTCACCGCGTTGTTGACCTTGCAGCTTACATTGCAAAACAAGGTCTTTAATTTCTCACACTGAAGGAACTCACTTGGTTCTTTCCTAGAGACACGATATAATGAAGACGGACAAGGGAAGGGGAAGCATCCCTTTCCCTTTTTCTCTGTTTTTATCCGTTCTGCACGATTTCTCGTTTTGATGAGGGCAAAATGGGAAAAGGATAAAGAGAGTCTTGTCCAATGCGTAAGGAAACCAGAATAAAGGAGGATCTCCTGACGAGCATGAATAAGAAATCAGTAAAAGACATTGACGTAAAAGGTAAAGTTGTGTTCTGCCGCGTAGATTTTAACGTTCCAATGAAGGACGGAGAAGTGACGGATGATACTCGTATCCGCGCAGCATTACCAACGATTGAGTATTTAACAGGACAAGGCGCAAAGGTACTGCTAGCTAGTCATTTGGGTCGTCCGAAGGGTCAAGTTACTGAAGAACTGCGTCTGACACCTGTGGCAAAACGTCTGCAAGAGCTTCTTGGAAAAGAAGTGAAAAAAGCAGATGAAGCTTACGGCGACAACGTGAAAAAGCAAATCTCTGACTTAAAAGAAGGAGATGTGCTAGTGCTTGAAAACGTTCGTTTCTATCCTGGTGAAGAAAAGAACGATCCTGAATTATCAAAAGCATTTGCTGATTTAGCCGATGTGTATGTCAATGATGCGTTCGGTGCTGCACACCGTGCACATGCATCGACAGCAGGAATTGCAGCTTATCTTCCGGCTGTTTCAGGCTTCCTCATGCAAAAAGAGCTTGAGGTGTTAGGAAAAGCCATTTCAAATCCTGATCGCCCATTTACAGCGATTATCGGCGGCGCAAAAGTAAAGGATAAAATCGGTGTGATTGAAAGTCTTCTTGATAAAGTAGACAACCTCATCATCGGCGGCGGACTTGCTTACACATTTGTGAAAGCACTTGGCCACGAGGTAGGGAAATCTCTATTAGAAGAAGACAAAGTCGATTTAGCGAAATCCTTTATGGACCGTGCAAAAGAAAAAGGCGTGAACTTCCTGATTCCAACAGATGTTCTGGTAGCCGACGACTTTTCAAATGATGCGAATACAAGCATTGTGCCAATCTCTGAAATTCCAAGTGATCTAGAAGCACTAGATATTGGAACAGAGACAAGAGAAAAGTATGCTGACGTTATTAAAAACAGCAAACTTGTTGTCTGGAACGGACCAATGGGTGTATTTGAAATCGATGCATTCGCTAAAGGAACAAAAGCAATCGCAGAAGCACTGGCAGAAGCAAAAGATACATATTCTGTCATTGGTGGTGGAGATTCAGCAGCAGCTGTTGAGAAATTTGGTCTTGCCGATCAGATGAGTCATATTTCTACAGGCGGCGGCGCTTCACTTGAATTTATGGAAGGCAAAGAACTTCCTGGTGTTACTGCATTAAACGATAAATAAGACCAAAACTGCTATAAGGAAGTGTCAATCATGAGAAAACCAATTATAGCTGGGAACTGGAAAATGAACAAAACACTTGGCGAAGCAGTCAGCTTCGTTGAAGAAGTTAAGTCATCTATTCCATCTCCTGACAAAGTGGAATCCATTGTCTGTGCGCCAGCTCTTTTCCTTGAAAAGCTAAACAGCCTTTCAAACGGAACAGACCTTAAAATTGGTGCACAAAACATGCACTTTGAAGAAAATGGTGCATTCACTGGTGAAATCAGCCCTGCTGCTCTAAAAGATCTAGGCATCGGCTATTCAGTGATTGGGCATTCAGAGCGCCGTGAATTCTTTGCAGAAACAGATGAAACAGTGAACAAAAAAGCACATGCAGCATTCAAGCTTGGCATCGTTCCAATTATTTGTGTAGGTGAAACGCTTGAAGAGCGTGAAGCTGGCAAAACAAATGAACTTGTCGCTGATCAAGTGAAGAAAGCACTAGCTGGTTTAACGAAGCAGCAAGTGGCTGAATCTGTGATTGCCTATGAGCCAATCTGGGCTATCGGTACAGGAAAATCTTCTACAGCGAAAGATGCAAACGATGTTTGCGCACACATCCGCCAAACCGTTGCAAGCGA
Organism: Bacillus sp. 11B20; assembly: GCF_056098985.1. Classification (NCBI taxonomy): domain Bacteria; kingdom Bacillati; phylum Bacillota; class Bacilli; order Caryophanales; family Bacillaceae; genus Bacillus; species Bacillus sp. 11B20. The sequence continues at coordinate 286,833 of NZ_JBLZWZ010000009.1, read as the reverse complement.
ATTTGGTCAAGAAGCGGCAGACAGCCTTCGCATTCAATATGGCGGAAGCGTGAAGCCTGCAAATATTAAAGAATATATGGCAGAATCCGATATTGACGGTGCTTTGGTAGGCGGCGCAAGCTTAGAACCTCAGTCTTTCGTTCAATTATTGGAGGAAGGTCAATATGAGTAAGAAACCAGCAGCATTAATCATCTTAGACGGGTTCGGTTTAAGAGGCGAAACAGTCGGTAACGCTGTCGCACAAGCAAAAAAACCGAACTTTGACCGCTACTGGAACGAATTTCCGCATCAAACCTTAACGGCTTCAGGTGAGGCAGTAGGTCTCCCGGAAGGTCAAATGGGGAACTCTGAAGTAGGACATTTGAATATCGGTGCAGGACGCATTGTATATCAAAGCTTAACAAGAGTGAATGTTGCCATTCGTGATGGGGAATTTGAGAAAAACGAAACGTTCCTAGATGCAATGACTTATGCAAAAGAGAATGACAAGGCGCTTCATTTATTTGGTCTCTTGTCAGACGGCGGTGTGCACAGTCACATCCAGCATCTTTTTGCCCTGCTGAAGCTGGCGAAAAAAGAAGGCTTAACAAAGGTATACATTCATGGCTTCTTGGACGGACGTGACGTTGGTCAGAAGACAGCCAAAGTGTACTTAAAACAGCTGGAAGAACAAATCAAAGAAATCGGTGTCGGTGAAGTGGCAACACTTTCTGGACGCTATTACTCAATGGACCGTGACAAACGCTGGGATCGTGTGGAGAAAGCGTACCGCGCGATGGCGTATGGTGAAGGCCCAAGTTATCAAAACATCTATGATGTCGTTGATGACTCCTATGAAAATGGAATCTACGATGAATTCGTTATTCCATCTGTTATTACGAGAGAAAATGGTGAGCCGGTTGCCAAAGTAAACGACGGTGACTCTGTGATTTTCTATAACTTCCGTCCAGACCGTGCCATCCAAATCTCGAACACTTTCACAAATGCAGATTTCCGCTCGTTTGACCGCGGAGAAGCTCATCCGAGGAATTTACACTTCGTCTGCTTCACACACTTCAGTGAAACGGTTGACGGCTATGTTGCCTTCAAACCAGTGAATTTGGATAACACAGTAGGAGAAGTGCTTGCTCAAAACGGATTGAAACAGCTGCGGATTGCTGAAACAGAGAAATATCCTCACGTGACGTTCTTTATGAGCGGTGGCCGTGAAGAAGAATTTCCTGGTGAAGACCGCATCTTAATCAATTCACCAGATGTCGCAACCTATGACCTCAAGCCAGAAATGAGCGCTTACGAGGTAAAGGATGCACTTGTTGCAGACATCAATGCTGACAAGCATGATGCGATCATTCTGAACTTTGCTAACCCGGATATGGTTGGTCATTCAGGTATGCTTGAGCCAACAATCAAAGCCATTGAAGCAGTAGATGAGTGCTTAGGAGCTGTAGTCGACGCAATCCTGGCAAAAGGCGGACATGCCATCATCACGGCAGACCACGGTAACGCAGACGTGCTAATTACCGAAGAAGGAAAGCCGCATACTGCACATACAACGAATCCTGTGCCAGTCATCGTGACGAAAAAAGGTGCGACGCTTAGAGAAGGCGGCATTTTAGCCGATCTATCTCCAACGCTTTTAGACTTACTTGGTCTTGAAAAACCAAAAGAGATGACAGGAACATCATTGATTCAAAAATAACAAATTGATTCAAAAGGAGAGAAATTAAAAATGCCATACATTGTTGACGTATATGCACGCGAAGTATTAGACTCTCGCGGTAACCCAACAGTTGAAGTAGAAGTTTACACAGAATCTGGCGGCTTTGGCCGTGCGCTTGTTCCAAGTGGTGCTTCTACTGGTGAATATGAAGCAGTAGAACTACGTGACGGAGACAAAGACCGTTACCTTGGAAAAGGTGTTCTGACAGCTGTAAACAACGTAAACGAAGTCATTGCACCAGAGCTTTTAGGCTTTGATGTAACAGAACAAGTAGCGATCGACAAAATGTTAATCGAACTTGACGGAACAGAAAACAAAGGGAAATTAGGCGCAAACGCAATCCTTGGCGTATCTATCGCTGTAGCACGTGCGGCTGCTGATTTCTTACAAATTCCACTTTATCAATACCTTGGTGGATTTAACTCCAAAACGCTTCCAGTACCGATGATGAACATCGTCAACGGTGGAGAGCATGCGGATAACAACGTAGACATTCAAGAATTCATGATTATGCCTGTAGGTGCTCCAAACTTCCGTGAAGCACTTCGCATGGGCGCTCAAATCTTCCATAGCCTGAAATCTGTATTAAGCGCAAAAGGCTTAAACACAGCTGTAGGTGACGAAGGTGGATTCGCTCCAAACCTTGGTTCTAACGAAGAAGCACTTCAAACAATCGTTGAAGCGATCGAAAAAGCTGGCTTCAAACCAGGTGAAGAAGTGAAACTTGCAATGGATGCTGCATCTTCTGAGTTCTACAACAAAGAAGACGGTAAATATCATTTATCAGGCGAAGGTGTTGTGAAAACATCTGCTGAAATGGTTGACTGGTATGAAGATATGGTATCGAAATACCCAATCATCTCTATCGAAGACGGCCTTGATGAAAACGACTGGGAAGGTCACAAACTATTAACTGAGCGCCTTGGCAGCAAGGTTCAGTTAGTAGGAGACGACTTGTTCGTTACAAATACGAAGAAGCTTTCTGAAGGAATCAAAAACGGCGTTGGTAACTCAATCCTGATCAAAGTAAACCAAATCGGTACATTAACTGAAACATTTGATGCAATCGAAATGGCAAAACGCGCAGGATACACAGCAGTCATCTCTCACCGTTCTGGTGAAACAGAAGACAGCACAATTGCAGACATCGCAGTTGCAACAAACGCTGGACAAATCAAAACAGGTGCTCCGTCTCGTACGGACCGTGTGGCGAAATACAACCAATTACTTCGCATCGAAGATCAATTGGCTGAAACAGCACAATATCATGGCATTGCAACATTCTATAACTTGAATAAATAATGTCAGCTATGCGCTGCGTTCCACTCTTTCATGAGAGCGGGACGCAGCGTTTTTTTTGTTGAGCGAAATCCGCTGGCTAATTCATTTGACTTATCCTATTTCTGTAAAACCTCCTCCTTCAGTTAGAGAAGAAGTCAAAACCCCCTCCATTTATAAGCACTAAATCATGAAAATTCGTCTAAAAATATGATCTGAAATGAACTTATGCTTTCTGTAAGGGGGTGGTATCATTTTACATATATTAGGGGGTGATGAGATGCTGAATCCTTTTAGCCTTCGTTTTCCAGTAGGTGTGTATATGTATGTCCTTCACCTGTTGGCGGCATATGATGAAAGGAAGCAACGAATTCTAACTTCTAAGAATGTACAGAAAAACGCATTTTGGATTTATGTCCTTGCCGCTATATTGGGCATTATTTCACTTGGAGCATTGATTTGGGCATGCAAGACATTTGGACGGGGCTCGAAATTTTTAGGAGAGTTCAAATTATTAGGCATGTACGTTAAAATCCAGTGTGGTTATTAACAGGGATGAGAACAGATGCAAGGTCATCTGTTCTATCTGAATCAAACGGAGGGATATGATGCTGACATTACAATTAAAAGAAAAAACATATAGCCGCACCTTCTCTCTCCGCAATATTCAAATAAGTGTCGAGAAAGGGCAGATGCTGCTGCTTTTGGGGCATAATGGTGCGGGAAAGACGACGATGATCCAATCCATGTTTGGGCTGACGCCATTTATAGGATGCGTCACTTTACATGGTAAACAGCTGAACCTTCAATCCTCAGAACATATCTCCTTGTTGAAAAAACATGTTTCCTATATTCCTGATGACCATTCGTTGTTCGATTATTTATCGCCGAGGGAATACTTTCAATTACTTCAGCTGCCAAATGAGCAAGATGTCACACGGGAAGAGACGTTCATTGATCTGTTTGAGCTGGGGTCGTATATGGATCAGCCTATCGCTCAGCTGTCTCATGGCAATCAAAAGAAAACGCAGATCATTTCACAGCTCCTCAGGCCATGTGATTATTATGTGTTTGATGAGCCAACGAACGGACTTGATCCAGATATGATGATCATCTTAAAAAAGGTGCTCATGAAGCTGAGAGAGCAAGGCGCTGGCATTCTCATTTCAACCCATCATTTGAGTTTTGGTGATACGCTTTATGACCATCTCATGATCTTGAGAAATGGTGACGTCAAGCTGGATATGTCCCGCCAAGAAACGAATCAGACATTTCCTCATCAGGCACTTGAAGAGATTTATAAAGAAGTGAATCGAGATTACTATATGCAGGTGGAGAGGTTACTCAATGATCTGGACACGACACGTTCTTCATAAAATAGAATGGGGGATGCTGACAGCAAAAGGAAAGCAGCTCGCAAAAAAGTACCCAATACAGCTTCTCGCAGCCGCGGCTTTTTTCTTGCTCATGTATGCGATATACGTCGTTATCAGCCTGCGCTTTTTCATGCAGGCAGGAGAAAGCGAGCCGGCTACTCTATACCTCCAATTGATGAAAATGACGCTTTTACTTTTAAGCGCAGGCATTGTGTTATCCCGCAATAAATTAAAGCGCCAGGAATATCAATTCTACTTTTTGAATAGTGCGATACAAAGTGTGCCATTTGTCCTTTGTGTATATTTCTTTCCGATGCTCTTTTGTTTCCTCGTGGTTGGACTGCTTTTTTTACCGATTGTATTAGGCCTTTTGATCAGCGGTGTTACGCCATCTCTTTATTGGATAACGGTTGTATGCATGACTTGCTGTGTACTGGCTCTGTTTGCACTCGCTTCTTGGATGGTGATGCGGATTGCTGTGAGCCATTTCGTATCAAAAACAAAAGAGCATTTGCTGCTGCAAACGCTCGGCTTTGCGGTGCTGAATCTATTGGTGTTTCTCCTTTTGCAAAAAGCAATGGAGATGATCCGCGTATGGCCATCAGTCTATCTCATATTTCTAATGATCCTTCTAAGCGCTGCCTGGCTATGGCTGAAGGGGTTAGCGGCTTCTTATGTCCATTGGATGTTTTTGCAGCTGAAAACAGAGGTGAAGTCGTTTTCTTATAAGAAAATCAGAACGCAATCTTCCTTTCTGACGCACCTGCGGCAGGAATTGGTCTATTTCAGCCGTTCAGCTGTTTTTAAAGAACAGGGCATTTTGTTTTTATTTCTCGTTTGTTTGACGGCGGGGCTGCCTTTTGTTTTTACACCGGTAGAAATCGGCTGGCTGTATGCCTTTATTGTTCAGTATGCGTTAAAGGAAATATTGATCATGCTTCCGCTGATGATTGGCAGAGAATATCATATGAATCAAAGGGCCATCTTTATGTTAAATACATCAAAGGGCGCTTATTTGTTGTCGAGAATTTTATTTTATTACGCTATTAATTTGTTGCTATATTTTGTGTTTATTGGGTTTGCATCTATAGTGATAGGCATTGAAAGTGAAGGCCATGTCCTTGCAAGTTTGTCCATTTTGTTGATCACTGCCATGGCGGCCTGTACCGGATTTATCGTGAAGATCAGTGAGTTTAATAAACTGTTTGTCATCGTAATGATGATTGCTGTATTCAGCTTCATCGATATGCTTTTATTGAAGTGGCTTTCAACAGATGTGTATCTTCTCACCACCGCCTATCTGCTAGGTTCACTTGCATTTTTTAGCTGTATATATGCGGTCATGTTAAAGAGGCCTGTCTTGCGATGATAGAGCTTGTGTGTAGTTTCCTATTGGTTGTGCTGATACATGAACTCGGTCATATGCTGATGATCATGGTGTGTAACAAAATCGAAAAAAGGCCGCTCTTTGATTTTGTGATAACGATTGATTGGAAGCATGTGGCGCTGGTCCATGAGAAATTTGTCCGTCCGAGCTTCAATATGATGGTGGCACTTGCAGGTCCGCTCTTTCCGGTGCTTTGTTCGATTGTGCTTTTTATGATATGGAAGCATCCGATAAGTCATCAACTGCTGTTTTTTTCTTTACTAAATACGGTGATGCTGCATCCAGCTTGCCCTGACGGAAAAAATATCACAGCCAGTTTAAAAGAGATGAAGGAGAGAAAGAGATGATTAAAGTATTTCATTCGTTTTCCAGCGGTTTAACACTTGCGATGCTGTATGTATTTGCTGTGTTTATGACCCCTGTTTTTTTACTGCTGCTAGAGGTCAATCATGTTGAATCAAGTCCATCAATGTTTGGCATGCCATTTTATATCATGAAAATTGAAGAGTATCAATTCAGTTCAGAGGCGACGCTCTTTGGATGTGTGGTCTGCTTTTTAGCTGGCGCCGTGCTCTATTTTTTCATTCAATATGTGAAGCATGTGGTGAAAAAGCGCAGAACATAAAAAAAGCAGACGGAACAAAACATCAGTCTGCTTGCAAAGTGAGTGAGAGCCGTACCATATCCATACACTGAATGCCATTTTCAAAAATCGGTTCATCATAATGCTTAAGAAAGAAATCTTGGTCAATAGATGTCATGCGGAAGCCGCACTTCTGATAAAGTGCGAGTTGCTGAATGCTCGAGTTGCCTGTGCCGATTTCAATCGTGTGAAAGCCGGCGGCTTTCGCTTCAGAAATGGCATGGCGGATCAGCTGCTTTCCAATTCCTTTTCCTTGCCATGATTCCTTCACGGCGACGTTGATTATTTCGACTGTCTGCTGAGACAGAGATAAAAGCACATAGATACCAATCACGTCCTGTTCATGATAAGCGGCATAACAAGTACCGGATTGCACATATTCAAGAACCTTTTCCTTTGAAGGATCAGCTAAGAGTAAAAGGTCCATAGGGACAGCATGATCACCTGACAATGGCCGAATGTGTATCATGTTTTTCATCCTTTCTATTCTTTAATATATCCTTGTTTCACACCCCAATCATATTGATCCTGTACCCATTGTGAGGGCGGATTGTGGGTGACATTTGGGTCTTTTTTGACAGTTGTTTTCCTTGGAGTCTGTGAAGTCTGCTTATTCGCTTGAGCAGTGGCTTTCGCTGCTGTCAGCTCTTTTTGAAGCTGGTCGATTTTTGCCTCAAGCGCTTTACGCTGTTTGACTTCTTTTTGATAGGCTTTCTTTTCTTTTTTGAGCTTTTTCGTGATGGTAGACAGTTTCTTTTTTTGATCTTCGTTTTTATGCTTCATATCTGCTTGATTTGATTTTAACTTCGAAAGCTGCTCAGTGTTTGTTTTGCTTTCTTGCTGATGTTTTTCCTCTGCTGCTTTGATGGACTGCTGCTGCCAAACAATCCAGCCGGCTGCTCCTAAAACCACAGCACATAAAAGGATGATGGTGATCGTTTTCTTCATGTGTCATTCCCCTTTCTTTAAACCTTTATTATCATCGGTTAAATATATACAGGTTTTAACATCACAAGGGAATATTCACATCAGATTGGCAGACACTAAGAAAAAAGGAGGGTGTCTGTTGATTTCCTTTATGATTCATGTCGTGGTCTCATTATTTGCTGTATCAAACCCTATTGGAAACGTGCCTCTTTTTATCACCTTAACTGAAGGATATACAGAGAAAGAACGCTCCCAAACAGCCAAAAAAGCCATTGTGGTCTCTTTCATTATTTTGGTTGCCTTTTTATTGGCAGGGAGGCTCATTTTCAAATTGTTTGGGATCGATATTCATGCACTCCGCATCGCCGGAGGTATTTTCATTTTTGGTATCGCTTACAATTTACTGAATGCAAAGGAGTCACATGTCCAAAACCCTCATTCTGAGGAAAAGGCAGAAAGCAAAGAAAAGGCTGATGTCTCCGTTACGCCGCTGGCGATTCCGATCATCGCTGGTCCCGGTACAATCGCTACAGTGATGAGCTTAACCCCGGGAAGTCAAGTGATGCTTCACATGTTTGCGATTTTAATCGGCATTGTCATCGTACTGGCGATGACCTTTTATGCCTTTCATTATTCAAGTTTCATTATGCGAAAAATGGGGAAAACAGAGATGAATGTCGTGACGCGCTTAATGGGATTAATTCTTGCTGTAGTGGCAGTTGAAATGATTGGTGCGGGCTTAAAAGGGATGTTTCCGATGTTTATGTCATAAGTGTATATAAAAAAGCTGTTTTTTTCTACAATGATGTAAAATAAAACAGCTTTTTTTAAGGTTTCGGCACATGCTTAAATACTTCTTCACTCTCAAAGAATTCAATTAAGCGGCTAATCCAATCATAGTAATCAAGACTTTCCTTGATTTCTGAAAGAAGCAGATTGATTTTATCCTCTGTCTCTTCTGGCAGGTCGTCCTGTTCAAGCAATTCCAGCAATTCCTTGCACGTTTTCTTATGTGCTTTGCGGTTTTTGCTGACAACTCGGGACCAATTGGCTGCAAACAAGGAAATAAACGTTTGGTATTGATCTTGCTCAACGTCATAAAGATCTTTACGTATTCCTTTTTCATAAACCTTTTCCGCAATATTCAAATCGAGCATTTCTCGAACGACTTGACTCATTCTCGTTTTGCTCATGCCTGTCGCCTCTGATAGCTCTCCAAGCGTCATTGGTTTACGGTTCATGTGAATGATACCAAGCACTCTACCTACTGTAGAAGAAAGACCAAAGGCATTCATGTTCTCGGCAGCTTTTTCAATATAATGATCCTGTGCTTTTTGAATGGCGCCTAACGCTTGCTTGTCCACTCCCCGATTCATCCCTTCACGACTGACAATTTGTAACACAATATATCATATACCTGTTTGTTGATGAAAACAATAAATATTGAGTATTTGCTCGTAATTTGGAGGAAAAAGGAGAGATCTCTATCTAGCAGGACGTTAACTGAAAATTTTAAATAAATGTTATGCAATACAAACACATCGTAAACTTTTTATTTTATAAAGTTTGCACTATAATAAATAAGGTGTAAATTTTCTGAAAATATTGATCCGACTAATTGGAGGTGTCTCATTTGCTGAAACTAGAGAATGTATCTAAGACGTATAAAGGCGGAAAAAAAGCTGTAAAAAATATTGATTTAGAAATAGCAAAAGGAGAATTTATTTGTTTTATTGGACCGAGTGGCTGTGGTAAGACAACAACCATGAAGATGATCAACCGACTCATCGAACCTTCCTCAGGAAACATCTTCATCGAGGGAGAAAATATTATGAAAAAAGATCCAGTTCAATTAAGAAGAGAAATTGGCTATGTGATTCAGCAAATTGGACTGTTCCCCCATATGACCATCGCACAAAACATTTCACTTGTTCCAAAGCTGTTAAAATGGCCGGAAGAAAAACGAAAAGAACGGGCACGTGAACTGCTGAAGCTTGTCGACATGGGACCAGAATATTTAGAACGCTACCCTCATGAACTCAGCGGAGGACAGCAGCAGCGCATCGGTGTTCTTCGCGCACTAGCAGCGGAACCCCCTCTGATCCTCATGGATGAACCGTTTGGCGCACTTGATCCAATCACACGAGATTCATTGCAGGAAGAATTTAAGAAACTGCAAAAAACGTTAAATAAAACCATCGTATTCGTCACACATGACATGGACGAAGCCATTAAACTAGCTGATCGAATTGTGATTTTAAAAGATGGAGAGATTGTCCAAGTAGGTACGCCTGACGATATTCTGCGCAACCCTGCCAATGAATTCGTAGAAGAATTCATCGGAAAAGAACGTCTGCTTCAATCAAATCCGAATATGGAACGTGTAGAACAAATGATGAACACGTCACCAGTCACCATTACAGTTGAAAAAACATTAACAGATGCCATCTACATCATGAGAGAAAAGCGGGTCGATTCCTTGCTTGTAGTAGATGAACATCATGTGCTAAAAGGCTATATCGACATTGAAACAATCGATGCGAACCGCAGAAAAGCAGCTTTTGTTGGTGATATTTTAAATACAGAGTTCTATACCGTACAAGAAGGCGCACTTCTAAGAGACACTGTCCGGAAAATCTTAATACGCGGCATTAAATATGTACCGGTTGTGGATGCAGAAGGGCACTTAAAAGGCATTGTGACACGTGCAAGTCTTGTAGATGTTGTGTACGACTCCATTTGGGGAGACGATACGCCGGCGGCTGTCACTGAAATGAATTAAGGGAGGTGTACACATGGATCAAATCATCGACTTTCTAGAGAAAAATGGTGGGGAACTCCTCACAAAAATGTGGGAGCATTTATATATTTCCTTAATTGCTGTTGTGCTTGGTATTATCGTTGCCGTTCCTTTAGGTGTGGTTCTCACACGAATGAAACGAGGCGCAGGTTTTATCATCGGTATCGTGAATATCTTTCAAACACTCCCTAGTTTAGCGATTCTTGCTTTTTTTATTCCTATTTTGGGGGTTGGGAAAATACCTGCAATCGTTGCTCTCTTTTTCTATTCGGTTTTACCTATTTTAAGAAATACGTATGCCGGGGTCCAAGGTGTGAACAAAAACTTGCTTGAATCCGGTAAAGGAATCGGGATGACAACATGGGAACAAATTCGTCTTGTTGAACTCCCGCTTGCTGTACCGGTCATTATGGCAGGTGTCAGAACGTCAACGATTTATTTAATTGGCTGGACAACACTTGCAGCCTTTATCGGTGGAGGCGGTCTAGGTGACTACATTTTGATTGGACTTCAGCTGTATCAGCCGGAATTTATTATTGCAGGTGCGATCCCAGTCACGATTTTAGCAGTCATCATCGACCTATCATTAATGAAGCTGGAGAAAAAAGTAACACCAGAAGGCTTAAAAGGATTGAAGGAAGTTTCATAAGGAGTTGGCTTATGTGAAGAATCGAAAAACAAAATGGATCAGTGCACTGCTTGCCGGATGCTTGCTATTGATAAGCGGCTGTTCACTTCCTGGACTAGCCGGCTCCTCAGGGGGCACGCTGCGAATCGGAGCACAAAACTTTACCGAATCAGAAATTATGGCCTATATGGTTGGCGATATGATCGAACATTACACAGATAAAAAGACAACCATTGTGAAAAACCTAGGCTCCAACACTGTGCAGCAGAAAGCAATGGAAAACGGAGACGTTGACATCTCTGCCACAAGATATTCAGGCACGGATTTAACAAGTACGCTTGGAATGGATGCAGAAAAAGACCCGGAGCGTGCGATGGAGATTGTCCAAAAAGAATTTAAGAAACGATATGATTACAAATGGTTTGATTCTTATGGATTTGATAATACGTATGCCTTTGCCGTGACGCAGAAGATGGCGAAGGAAAACAAGTTAGAAACGGTTTCTGATTTGAAAAAGAATGCGAACAATTACCGTTTTGGTGTCGATAACGTATGGCTCAAAAAGAAAGGCGACGGCTATGAAGGGTTTGTGAAAACATACGGAATTAAATTTGGCAGCACATATCCGATGCAAATTGGTTTAGTCTATGATGCATTAAAAAATGAAAAAATGGATATTGTGCTTGCCTATTCTACAGATGGACGAATCAAGGCCTATAACCTTAAAATTTTAAAAGATGATAAACGTTTCTTCCCGCCATATGATGCATCGCCAGTAGTCCCGGAGAAAGTCTTAAAAGAAAATCCAGGGCTTAATAAGGTGATCAACAGGCTGATCGGAAAAATCGATACAGAACAAATGCAAGAGTTGAACTATCAAGTCGACGGCGAGCTTCAAGAACCAGCAACCGTTGCGAAGAATTTCCTGAAAAAACACAATTACTTTGAGTAAGATGGGGAGGTGTCACGGCTGATGGACACACTGCAGCAATTATGGACGTATTATCAGCAGAACGGTTCATATGTGTTAGAAGAATTTTATCGGCATTTTCTCATGTCGGCGTATGGGGTGTTGTTTGCGGCGATTGTCGGGATTCCAGTAGGCATCTTTGTGGCGCATTACCGCAAGCTGAGCAATTGGGTCTTCGCCATTACCAACGTCATTCAAACGATACCGGCATTAGCGATGCTTTCCGTGTTGATGCTTGTATTAGGACTTGGCGCAAATACAGTCATCCTATCACTCTTTTTGTATTCGCTTCTGCCGATCATCCGAAACACGTATACAGGCATTGTCAGCATTGAACATGCCTATTTAGAATCAGGTAAAGCGATGGGCATGACGAAATGGCAAGTGCTGAGAATGGTTGAATTACCGCTTGCTTTATCAGTCATTATGGCAGGTTTAAGAACCGCACTGGTCATCGCCATCGGTATTACAGCGATTGGAACATTTGTAGGCGCGGGAGGTCTTGGTGATATCATCATCAGAGGATCAAACGCCACAAACGGAACAGCCATCATTTTAGCAGGTGCGATCCCAACGGCACTCATGGCTATCATTGCTGACCTTGTCATGGGCTGGCTCGAACGCTATTTAAGCCCGACAAACAAGAAAAAAGAAAGAAAAGCGTTAGCTGAAAAAAACATCACATCTGCTTAAGCGGTTGAAAAGACAAAACCTCCCTTACATCTGTAAGGGAGGTTGTTTTATGATGATCAGACAGTTCACATGCATGTATTTTATGATTCAAGCGTGATCCATTCAGAGGACCACTTCGCAATTTCTTCAAAAACGGGTGCAAGTGAACGTCCCATATCTGTTAAAGAATACTCTATGCGCACGGGTGTTTCAGCAAAAACCTCCCGTTTTACAATACCTGCTGCCTCCAGCTCTTTTAATCTCTCAGATAATACTCTTCCGCTTAAATTTGTCAGGGCTGCCTCAATTTCACTAAAGCGCTGCTGACCTGAGAGAAGCTGAAAAACAATCAGTGCCACCCAGCGTTTGCTCAATAACTCAACTGCTTTTTCAAACCGCGGGCACATGTCAGATTGATTCATCTTTCTTCACTCCAATCTGAACCCATTATACCGTAAATCTGTCATAAATCGGCGTAAAAAGCTTGTTAATGATGAAAACATTTATGAGGATGATCGGCTGTTTAACATAAATAACAAATAGCGGTTGAGGTCCTCTATTTCTTTTTTCGAAAGGGTCGACCATATGTCACCATCAAATATTTCGAGATCATCAAGTTCATATTTCGCTGAGGCTTCCTTTATTTTGGATAAAGCCAGATCCTCTTCCTTGATCTGATGGACAGGAGAGACTTCCTCAATATAGCCCGCAGCCTGCATCATGTCTTCATAAGGTACCTTTAACGCACCAGCTAGCTTTTTAATCGTAGGAGGTTTCGGAATGCCGCGTTTCCCGTTTTCAATACGAGAAATACCGGCAGCGCTGACCTCAGAATACATCGCTAATTGGTTCACTGAAAGCTTCTTTTCTTCACGTAATGCTCTTAAATATGCACCAAAGTTCATCAACGCAAAACCTCACATGGTTATAGATTCGATATGTCTATTCTACTTGATTTGTTGACTATTGGCAATAAGTATACCATGAAAATATTGACATTAGTTAATGGTGGATGTACATTAGGTTTATGCCCCGCTATTTGTTCGCCTTTTTTTGGTTGATGAGCGTGAGAAAGTATTCATTCAGCTGGCTGATGTCTTGTGCGGAGAGCCTTTCCCATTTGTCCCCGTCAAAAATGGGAAGATGTTCTACATCTTTTTGAAGCGCCGTTTGATAGATTTTTAACATGGACTCATATTTCGGTTTCATTTCATGAACTTGTTCCTGTTCAATATGACCGGCAAGCAGCATTAAATCCTCATAAGGCACCTTCAAGGCGTGTGCTAATTTTTTTATGGTTAAAGGCTTTGGCACACCGCGCTTTCCATTTTCAATACGAGAAATACCAGCAGCGCTTACACCTGAATACATGGCAAGTTGATTGACCGACATTTTTCTATTTTCTCTTAAAATGCGTAATTGTTCACCAAAGTGATTCATGACATCGAACCTCACATTTCAGTATATGACTTATTTTAGTATGATCATTGACCAAAGGAAATAGCAGAGGGGTAAAAGTGTTGACATAAGTTAATGAATCTGCTTGATGTGAGAGCCTTACATGTTGTACATATTGATTCCATAGGAGGTTGTAATGATGGTCGAAAAGATTCAGATCAGGCGGGCTTTTGTCATGCAGTATATGATCGAGAACGATATGTCTTTAAATCAGCTCGCTGATGAAATTGGCATCTCTCCTGCCACTCTTAGCAGGGTATTAAATGGTCACCGGAAACCAGGACAGCTTGTCATTGGCAAAATGATTCATTACTTTGATAAAAAATTTGAAGATCTATTTTACTATGAAAATGTTGACAAAAGTCAATGATTCATATCATCACCAAGGAGGAAATGTCATTGAAAAGGACTGGGATGGTCAGACAAATTGATTCTCTCGGCAGAATTGTTCTGCCCTCAGAAATGCGCAAGGTACTCAATATTAAAGAAGAGCAGCTGTTAGAAATTTTCATTGAAGATCAAACCATTATGCTGAAAAAATATGATGCAGATAAGAGCTGCCTGCTAACGGGACAAGTGACGAAGTACAACAAAAGCTATGGAAATGGAAGCGTGATGCTGAGTCCTGAAGGAGCTGAACGTTTGTTAGAAGAATTAAAACAGCTATTGAAGGAAGAAGCAACTCATTAAAAATGAGTTTTTAACCGGAAAATTGCATATAAAAATGCTGCAGCCAGCACTTTGGAACGAAATTGTATCAAAATAACGAATCAAGTCGACAATATATAGGAAATCTTTATTTTGATGTTTCGTGACATGCACCTTGTTTTCATGTAAAATAAAGTTATGTGTACCAGTTTGTCTGGAGGTGTTTTCATGCACGCATTTGTTATCACATTACTCGTAATTGTCAGTATCGCACTTATCATCGTTGTATTACTACAATCAAGTAAAAGTGCTGGACTGTCAGGCGCTATTTCAGGTGGAGCCGAGCAGCTTTTCGGTAAACAAAAAGCGAGAGGCCTTGACTTGATTCTTCACCGATTAACGGTTATTTTGTCAGTGCTTTTCTTCATCTTAACACTTGCATTGGCATATTTAGGCGTGTAAAGCGCGAGTAACAGAAGGTCTGATCTTTTTTCAGACCTTTTTTTATTATCAGCACTCTTTTGTGTTTGTTTCATACATACAAGTGGAAAATATAAACCATATCAGAAGGAAAGGAAGTCACATCATCATGAAAGTTGTTACACCAAAACCATTTACGTTTAAAGGTGGAGAAAAGGCGGTGCTTCTTCTTCACGGTTTTACTGGGAATACAGCCGATGTTCGAATGCTTGGCCGTTATTTGAACGAAAGAGGATATACATGTCATGCACCTCAATATAAAGGTCACGGTGTGCCGCCAGAAGAGCTTGTCCATACAGGCCCGGCTGACTGGTGGAAAGATGTAGAAGAAGGCTATCAATTCTTAAAAGATGAGGGCTATGAAGAGATTGCGGTTTGCGGACTATCCCTCGGAGGAGTTTTTTCATTGAAATTAGGTTACACTGTACCTGTAAAGGGAATTGTACCTATGTGTGCACCTATGTACATAAAAAGTGAAGAAGTCATGTACCAGGGTGTACTAGATTATGCCCGTAACTATAAGAAATTTGAGGGTAAGTCAGAGGACCAAATTGAACAAGAAATGGAAGCGTTCAAGAAAACACCAATGGATACTCTCAAGAGTTTGCAAGAACTGATTGCAGATGTCAGAAACAATGTCGACATGATCTATTCACCTACTTTTGTTGTGCAGGCACGTCACGATCATATGATTAATACAGACAGTGCGAATATCATTTATAACGAAGTAGAGACAGATGATAAGCATCTGAAATGGTATGAAGAATCAGGCCATGTCATCACGCTTGATAAAGAGCGGGAGAAGGTTCATCAGGATGTCTATGCATTCTTAGAATCACTTGATTGGTCAATTTAAATATATAGGGGGTTAGAGTGTGCAAAAAGAAGAATTTATGGATGAATTACTCGCTTTTATGAAAGAAGAAGCGTATAAACCGTTAACCGTTCAAGAGCTGGAAGTCATGATGGAGATTACCAATCCTGATGATTATAAAGAGCTCGTCAAAGCACTTGTGACGCTGGAAGATCAAGGACTAATCGTTCGCACGCGCAGCGACCGTTACGGTGTACCAGAAAAAATGAATTTAGTAAAAGGAAAGCTGTCTGCTCATGCAAAAGGATTTGCATTTGTAACGCCAGAAGAGTTTGGACAGGATGATATTTTCATTCCCCCAAATGAGTTAGGCACAGCGATGAATGGCGATACTGTCATGGTTCGTGTCAGCCACAAATCAAACGGCACGAAAAAAGAAGGAACTGTCATCCGCATTCTGGAGCGTAATACTCAGACGGTTGTCGGTACCTATACTGAAACGAAAAGCTTTGGCTTTGTCATTCCTGATGATAAAAAAATCACAAACGATATCTTCATTCCGAAATCCGCTAAAAACGGAGCGGTTGAAGGTCATAAAGTCGTTGTGACGCTGACAAGCTACCCTGAAGGAAGAATGAGTGCAGAGGGTGAAGTGACTGAAATCCTTGGTCATAAAAATGACCCTGGCATTGATATTTTGTCGATCATTCATAAACACGGTCTGCCAGGTGAATTCCCAGAAGAAGCACTTCAGCAGGCAGCGGACACACCGGAAACGATTGATGAAAAAGACCTTGAAGGCAGACGTGATCTGCGCAATGAAACGATCGTGACGATTGACGGTGCAGATGCGAAGGACTTAGATGATGCCGTAACCGTGCAAAAGCTGGATGATGGCAAATATAAGCTCGGCGTGCACATTGCAGACGTTTCTCATTATGTCACAGAGAATTCGCCGATTGATCAGGAAGCTTATGAACGTGGAACGAGTGTGTATCTCGTCGATCGCGTCATTCCGATGATTCCGCATCGTTTGTCAAACGGTATTTGTTCATTAAATCCAAAGGTCGATCGTCTCACCCTGTCTTGTGAAATGGTCATTGATCGTAACGGGAAAGTCGTCAAACACGAGATTTTCCAAAGTGTGATCAAAACGACAGAGAGAATGACCTATTCCGATGTAAATAAGATTTTAGTCGACCAAGACGAAGAGCTTCTAAACAAATATGAGCCGCTTGTTCCGATGTTCCAAGAGATGGAGAAGCTTGCAGAGATTCTACGTGACAAACGAATGGAGCGCGGAGCTGTAGACTTTGATTTCAAGGAAGCAAAAGTACTTGTAGATGATGAAGGCGCAGCGAAAGATGTTGTCATTCGTGAGCGTTCCGTTGCAGAGAAATTAATTGAAGAATTCATGCTTGTTGCAAACGAAACAGTTGCAGAGCATTTCCACTGGATGAATGTTCCGTTCATTTACCGAATTCACGAAGAACCAAATCCTGAGAAACTTCAGCGCTTTTTAGAGTTCGTGACGACGTTTGGTTACATTGTAAAAGGAACGTCAACGAATATTCACCCGCGCGCACTTCAAAGTGTCCTCGATGCTGTCAGGGATCAACCAGAAGAAGTCGTCATTCAAACTGTGATGCTTCGCTCTATGAAACAGGCGAAGTATGATCCAGAAAGCATTGGCCATTTTGGATTATCAACGGAATTCTATACACATTTCACATCACCGATCCGACGTTACCCGGATTTAATCGTGCATAGACTGATTAGAACCTATTTGATTCAGAAAAAGACAGATGAAGCGACCTTAGAAAAGTGGGGCCAGCTGCTGCCTGAAATCGCAGATCATGCATCTACGATGGAGCGCCGCTCAGTCGATGCAGAGCGTGAAACAGATGATCTGAAGAAGGCAGAGTTTATGCTAGATAAAATCGGTGAAGAGTTTGATGGCATGATTAGTTCCGTGACGAACTTCGGACTATTCGTTGAACTGCCAAATACGATAGAAGGTCTTGTCCATGTCAGCTACATGACTGACGACTATTATCGCTTTGATGAGCAGCACTTTGCCATGATCGGTGAACGGACAGGAAATGTCTACCGTATCGGTGATGAAATCACTGTCAAAGTCGTGAATGTCAATAAAGATGAGCACTCGATTGATTTTGAAATCGTCGGTATGAAGGGCACTCGCCGTAAATCACCAAAAGATTTCAAGTTCAAAAAACGGACAGATCCACCAGCGAAAAAAGGGCGTGGAGGTCAAAAAGCCTCTGGGGAAAAAGGCAAAGAGGATAAAAGCGGAAGTGACTGGTTCACAAGCCGTAAGAAGAAGAAAAAGAAAAAACGTGTATTTGAAAACGCACCGAAACAAAAACGGAAAAAGAAAAAGTAACGTGCCAAAAAGCAAATAGGGCATCACGCTCTATTTGCTTTTTGACCACATGGCGTCAGCATTGTCGAAAGGTGGATTGTTTGATAAAATAATCCGTACGATTTGAACCGTGTCTGTGTCAAAAGGAGGGTGTACGCCAATGCCAAAGGGAGAGGGAAAGGTTGTTTCCCAAAACAAAAAAGCAAATCATGATTACTTTATAGAAGAAACTTACGAAGCCGGCCTTGTATTACAAGGAACTGAAATCAAATCGATTCGTGCTGGAAAAGTGAATTTAAAAGATTCCTTTGCCAAAATCGAGCGAGGAGAAGTGTTTCTTCACAACATGCACGTGAGCCCATACGAACAGGGGAACCGTTATAACCATGATCCGCTGAGAACGAGAAAGCTGCTGCTTCATCGCAAGCAAATCAGCAAATTGATTGGTGCGACAAAGGAAGAAGGCTATTCACTTGTGCCTCTGAAACTATATTTGAAAAATGGCTTTGCCAAAGTGCTGATCGGAATCGGAAAAGGGAAGAAGAAATACGATAAGCGTGAAGATCTGAAGAAAAAAGATGCAAAACGTGAAATCGAACGTGCCTTCCGCGATCGTCAAAAGCAATTCTAGCCTGATGCAGATGGCTTGCTGAGAGCGGAAGCATTATGCTACAATATGTTATGCAGAAAACAATCTTCGCTGTTTTGACAGAAACCACCAGTTGTTTCGAGCGATGAGATTGTTATAATAGTTATATACGGAAGCAGTGAAGCTGAACTTCCATCCCGTATATCCCTTTTACAAGGGGACGTTACGGATTCGACAGGGATGGTTCGAGCTTAGGCTGCGAGCCGAGAGGCGATCTCGTTAACACGCACTTAAATGTAACTGGCAAAACTAAAAGTTTTAACCAAAACTTAGCACTAGCTGCCTAATAAGCGCAGCGAGCTCTTCCTGACATCGCCTATGTGTCTGTGAGGAGCCCAATGAAGTAGGCTACGCTTACGTTTCCGTCTGAGGACGTAAGAAGAGATCCATCAGACTAGCTCTCCAAGCGCCCGTCAGCAGGCATGAGGATGAGTGAACACGTAAATATGTTGACTACGCTCGTAGACGCTTAAGTAATCGATGTCTCTGGACGTGGGTTCGACTCCCACCGTCTCCATCAAAACTTTTAGAATGCAGTCGTATCAAGGGTTTGAAAGCTCTTGATGCGGGACTGGCAACATGAAAATTGAGATTAAATACAAGAAGACGCTATTGATAGCGTCTTTTTTTTATGCTTTTTATAATTTTTTAACAGAAAAGCCAAATGAGGATCTATTTACTAATAAATTGAATGAATAGCTAAATATAACTACTATTTAACCGATGAAATGTAGGAATGTTACACCATAAACAAGTGGCAATTTCATTAAATTTAAAGCTTGAAAATAACAGCAGGAATGCAGAAGGAGTTTATCTTAGTGAACAAAGTAAAGACTAAATCACTATTCGCAACGATGATCATGCTTGCTGTGCTGATGGTATTCGGTACAGCGTGCAGCAACCAAAAAGCAGAAAAAGAATATGCCGAGTGGTATGAGAACTACAGAAGTGATATCGAAGACACAATGCTCGTGTTTGCTAAAAAGATGGTGGCCATTGATGCAGGTAATGATGAATGGCTTGGATCTGTCGAGAAGTCACTTTTTGATGTACAAAAAGTCATTGATGAGGGTAATGAAAAGAAAAACGTTCCTGGTGCTTATAAAAAAGCACATGAGTATTTGCTAAAAGCAAACAAAGGATATCAATATGCCGTAGAAGAAACACCGAAAGCACTTGAAAATCTTGATCTTGAATCATTGGATAACATTTCGAAAAGTCTCGACAAAGCATACGATCAAACAGCCAAAGCCGATGACGAAGTAGAAAAAGTCTCAAAGGATAAGGAGTAATTCACACATGAAGACAAATAAAAGGACAATGATTTCAGTATTTCTTCTAGTATTTACATTGATGATGAGCACAGCATGCGGTAAAAATGAAGCAGCAAACGGTTCATCGTCAAATAAAACGCCGGCAAAACAAGAAAAAATTGAAAAGATGACCGATAAAGAATATGCTGCATGGTATAAGGGGTATTTAAAACGTTTTGAAGATAGAATTATGCCTTTCTTTTTTTCATTAGTTCCAATGGATAATGTTTATGATAAAGAATGGGCTAGTGAACTTGAGAAGAAAATTGATAGCCTGCGAGAATTACTTAGCGAAGCCAAAGAAAACGAAAACAAAGTTCCTGATACGTATAAAAAAGTAAATAGTTACTTAGTAAAAACAGATGACAAATTAGAACCGGTTTTCAAAGATATCATAAAGGTTACAAAGCAAGATAAGGTCGTTGATGATGATTTGAATTTCATAGATTCTAGAATGAAGAAAGCATTAGAAGAGATGGTTCTTGCAAAAACAGAAGTTAGTAAAATTGAAGATGAGAAAGCTAAAGATACACCAAAGGACAAATCAAAATCTTGATTTTAAAAAATGATGCTGGAACTTTTTAAGGGAGATACACCGAACTTGGATCACAACAGAAAAAGAGATGCCACATCTGGCATCTCTTTTCTTATGTACCCTTTCTCATAGAAGACACCACCAACCGAACAAACAAAGGAAAAACGACAACCACCGCAATCAGCATCAAAAATCCATCTGACACAAGTTCCACAAATGTAGTCTGAATCACATAAATCGCAATCAGCAGCAAGTAACTGATCAAAAATAATACTCCAGAACTTCTC
Organism: Bacillus sp. 11B20; assembly: GCF_056098985.1. Lineage (NCBI taxonomy): Bacteria > Bacillati > Bacillota > Bacilli > Caryophanales > Bacillaceae > Bacillus > Bacillus sp. 11B20. The sequence goes on along the minus strand of NZ_JBLZWZ010000009.1, from coordinate 265,864 downwards.
TTTTCAAACGGTTTTTCCAAAAGAATCAGCATAAACAGCCCCATTATGATCATCCAAAAAGTCATATTCCTTTCTCCTTTCGAGTCTCCTCTCCATTGATCCCCACATTGTACATATATTTTTCTGGGCGCAACATACTTCTCCCTCAAATTAAGCAAAAAGTAGTGAAAATATAAGGGGGCACGAACAGTAACGCCTGAAATTTTACAAAAAACCTCCAACCAATTCAAAATCACATCTTCCCATTTGTGACGTCCTCATATATAGTAAGATTAGACTAGTTCTAAATGACTGAAATTGGGGCGTTTACATGGATTCGATTGTTTTACATTTTATTGTGATCATGAGTGTTTCTGGCATTCTGTCCGTGATATTATCAATCATTGCTCATGCAAACCGCCATCGGTATATTGGCTGTCAATTGTTTATGTACATGTCTGGAGCAACTGCGATTTATATCTTTGGGCATACGTTTGAATTATTGGCTCGTACCCCTGGAGAAATCATGTTCTGGGTTTGTTTTCAATACATAGGTCTTCCGTTTATCGCACCGCTCAGTCTGCTGATTGTGCTGCAATTTACGGGATTCCATCAATATTTCACAAAGCGCCGCGTGCTTCTCATCTTATTGATTCCAACTCTCACAACCATTTTGGTGTTCACCAACTCTTTACATTCGCTCTTTTATCGAGACATCACGATAAATCCAGTAGATGGTTTTTTATTGGCTGATTTTACGATTGGCTATTGGTATATCATCCATGGCGTTTATACGTTTGGCTGTTCGATGCTCGCTATTTTTATGCTGGTTTGGTTTTTACGTGTCACAAAAAAAGAATATTTAAAGCAGATTCTGATACTGTTAGTGGGAATGTTATTACCCATTATGACTTCTTTTATCTATTTATTAGGCGTCACTCCTTTTCATATTGATCCGGTCCCTGTGGTGATGTTTCTGACTAACGCACTCTATTTATGGGCGATTATGTCGTTCCAGCTCTTTAAAATCTCTCCCATTGCAATGGAGCGTGTGTTTGAGCATATGTCTGAAGGGGTTCTGATTTTAGATCGATATCGGACACTCATTGATTACAACCCCGCTGCAGCATCGATCATTCCGACACTTGCGAATAAAAAGGGAATTGGCTATAAAGTCGACGATATTTTCTCTGGAATCATCAAAGATTCAGCGTTCATTCAGTGGCTGCGCTCTCCGCAGGATCATTCGCAATATGATCTAATGTGGAAAAAGGAAAAAGACCAGTCCTGCTATTATCATCTGACCGCTTCGTCTCTATTTAATAAAAGAGGAGAGATCGAGGGCAGGCAAATAGTGATCAGTGATGTAACAGAGCAGCGTTTGCTGCAGGAAGAGCTGGAGCGTCGTGCGTATATCGATGGTTTGACGAATATTTTCAATCGTTCTTCTTTCATCGAACGAACGCAGCTGATTTTGGAAGAGGATGCGCAGGATACGGCGGTTATGCTGTTTGATATTGATTTCTTTAAACAAATTAATGACACACACGGACATCATATTGGAGATGAAGCACTGCGTCATGTTGTCTCTATTTGTCAGGAGCATTTACAAATGGATGATTTATTTGGACGATATGGGGGAGAAGAGTTTGCCATTTGTCTGCCGCATCAGTCATTTAAAGAGGCATGTCATATCGCGGAACAAATAAGACATTCGTTTGAAGCGAGTTTCTTTACGAATGATGAGGAAAAAGTGCGAGTGACAGCGAGCTTTGGAATTGCTCATACAGCCAATGATCCTTGTGTATTAGAAACACTTCTATTTGAAGCGGATCAGGCCTTGTATATGTCAAAACGCCAAGGACGGAACCGGATTTATGCATCAACTGGTAAGGGCCATGTGCTGTATCATGAGCAGGACCTCCCGAATTGACTGTTGTCCCGACATTCGATATGATAAACATAACATTTGAACGGTTTCCTAAAAGGGGAGTAGCTTTTACGGTCTGGTCGTCATTACAGAAACATTCGTTGTTTCTCGGTCATTCCGGCATGAACAATGTTAGCCAGACCTTTGCCTATCACACATGAGGCAAAGGTCTGGCTATTTTTAAGGTCTTTTTGCATCTGTGTGATATAGAGGGAAGCGGAACAAATGATGCTTTTAATCCTACAGATGAAAGGATGATCGATCTTGAAAAAATATGTGATGGCTTTCCTATTTTCCGGAACGCTTGTATTAAGCGGGTGCTCCGGCTTGCTTGATCAAGTCAACGATACAACGACATATGTCACTGAGGCAAATGACTATGTGACAGACATTCAGCAATTTATAGAGGACTTTCCAAAACTCGCTGAAGAAGCTGTGCAAAATGCCGCCAAAAAAGCAGAATTAACGCAGCAGCTTGAATCATTGAAGGCAGATATTCAAGATTTTAATGAAGTCACAGCGCCAAAAATAGCAGAAGACCTGCATGCACAAATCATTGAAAAAAATAAAGTGCTGTCAGAGGAAATCCAAACGTATTTACAGCAATTGAAAGCAGGCGATATTGATGCTGCCTCCATACTGGAGGATCAGCAGGGATTGATGAAACAGCTTCAACAATCCGTCAATCTTTTGCAGGATATCGAACAATTAACAAATTAGGACAAACATAGCTTTATATGCGATGCTCAGCATATCTTTGCCTTTTCCGGTGGAGATATGCTTTAATTTAGGTAATGAAAAGTCATAATAGAAAAAGGTGATCACACATGACAGAACATGAAGAACGACATATGGCTTCGCCAAGAGCCGAGAAGGAAAAAGACCAATTGATCAATCGCTTGAAACGAGTGGAAGGACAAGTTCGCGGGATTCAGCAAATGATTGAAAACGATCGTTACTGTATAGATGTTGTGAATCAAATTTCCGCAGTCAATGCGGCTTTGAAAAAAGTCAGTCTGCATTTGATGGAAAAGCATACACATCATTGCGTAGCAGATGCTATCAAGAGCGGCAATGGGGATGAAGCCATTGAAGAGTTAATGACGGTCTTTACGAAACTGACAAAATCGTAGCATTTATGTTTACATTGATACCCTACTAGGGTATAGTAAGTTATAGAAAATGATTGATGGAGGCGATGAGAAGTGGAACAAGCAACACTTCAAGTGCAGGGCATGTCTTGCGGACATTGCGTGAAAGCAGTCGAAGGAAATGTAGGAGAATTAGCAGGTGTGGAATCTGTGAAAGTCCATTTAGACAAAGGACAGGTGGAGGTTTCATTTCACCCGGATCAAGTCACATTACACCGTATCTCTGATGTGATTGAAGAACAGGGATATGATGTCGTATAAATGAACATACGTGCTGCATGACAGCACGTCTTTTTTTCAAAATATAATACCCCCATGGAGTATGTGGAGAGGTGAGATCAATGAAAAAGGAAATTGACTTTCAAATTACGGGGATGACCTGTGCTGCCTGTGCAGGCCGCATCGAAAAGGGATTGAACAGGCTGGAAGGTGTGGAGGATGCCAGTGTGAATTTGGCGCTTGAAACTTCCCATATCATCTACGAATCAGAGCAGTTAACACCAGATGATTTGAAGCGAAAAGTCCAATCTCTTGGTTACGATGTGGTGATAGAGAAAGCAGAATTTGATATAGAGGGAATGACTTGTGCGGCTTGTGCAAACCGAATCGAGAAAAAAATTAACCGAATGGACGGTGTCGATCACGGGTCTGTAAACTTTGCGCTAGAGACACTTCAGGTCACATATCATCCGGGCCAAACGTCTACAAATGATATAAAAGATGCAGTGCAGTCTATAGGGTATTCTTTAATTGAACCAGACGTAGATCAAGCAGAGGGAGGAAAAAAAGATCACCGCCAAGCAGCAATAGAGAAGCAGACGGCACGCTTTTTATTCTCAATGATTTTGTCACTGCCGCTTCTTTGGGCAATGGTCAGCCATTTTTCTTTCACATCCTTTATATGGCTGCCTGAAGCGTTCATGAATCCATGGGTTCAGCTGGCGTTAGCAGCGCCTGTGCAGTTTATTGTCGGCTGGCCATTTTATGTAGGCGCGTATAAGGCTTTAAGAAATAAAAGCGCCAATATGGATGTTCTTGTCGCACTTGGGACATCTGCCGCGTTTTTCTATAGTTTATATGAAAGCATCGAGTCAGCGATTCGAGGCACACATGAGGCAGCCCTCTATTATGAAACAAGTGCTGTCCTCATTACATTGATCGTGCTCGGAAAATTAATGGAAGCAAGAGCAAAAGGAAGATCATCAGAAGCGATTCAAAAGCTGATGGGCTTACAAGCGAAAGAAGCGGTTATCGAACGAGATGGCAAACAGATGACTGTGCCTATTTCTGACGTGAAAGTGAATGATCTTGTGTTTGTCAAACCGGGTGAAAAAGTGCCGGTAGATGGAGAGATCATAGAGGGGACAACCGCAATAGATGAGTCCATGATTACAGGAGAAAGCCTGCCTGTTGATAAAACAGCAGGAGATATGGTCATCGGAGCAACGATCAATAAAAATGGATTCATCAAAATAAAAGCGACAAAAGTCGGAAAAGAGACGGCGCTTTCCCAGATTATCCGAGTCGTAGAACAAGCGCAGGGCTCAAAAGCACCGATTCAAAGAATGGCAGATCAAATATCAGGGATATTTGTGCCCATCGTTGTAGGAATTGCTGTGCTCACATTCCTCATATGGTTTTTCTTTGTCGACCCTGGGAATGTGACGTCAGCACTTGAAACCTTTATAGCCGTCATTGTTATCGCATGTCCATGTGCGCTCGGACTTGCTACACCTACCTCTATTATGGCTGGCAGCGGCCGTGCGGCTGAATCAGGCATTCTGTTTAAAGGCGGAGAGCATTTAGAAGTGACTCAATCACTCGACACGGTGGTGTTAGATAAAACAGGAACTGTGACAAAAGGGGAGCCGAGTCTGACAGATGTGTTGGCATACGCGAATTGGACAGAAGATGCGGTGCTGCAACTAGCAGGATCGGCAGAACAGCAGTCGGAACACCCGCTTGCCCGAGCGATCACAGATGGAATGAAGGAACAAGGTCTTGAAGCAGTCGGAGTTGAAGCCTTCCAAGCAGATCCAGGTCATGGAATTGAAGCAAATGCCGCAGGACACAAGCTTTTAATTGGAACGCGTAAGCTATTACAGAAACATCATATCCCATATGATCAAGTCGAATCATCCGTCACAACGCTGGAGGAGCAAGGAAAAACGGCTATGCTTGTCGCGATTGACGGCGAAGTCGCTGGCATTGTCGCGGTCGCAGATACGATCAAATCATCCTCTCATCAAGCCATCGCTCGTCTGAAAGAGCAGGGGATTCACGTTGTGATGATGACAGGTGATAATAAACTAACAGCAGAGGCGATTGCGAAACAGGCAGGCATTGATCATGTCATTGCTGAAGTGCTGCCTGAAGAAAAAGCGGCTCATATTGCAGCGCTTCAGAAACAAGGAAAAAAAGTCGCCATGGTCGGAGACGGTATCAATGATGCCCCAGCTCTTGCAACAGCGAATATTGGGATGGCTGTGGGAACAGGGACAGACGTTGCCATGGAAGCAGCAGATATTACGCTCATGACAGGAGATCTCCATGCGATTGCAGATGCGCTGGAATTTAGTCAAAAAACAATGAGAAACATTAAGCAAAATTTATTTTGGGCGCTTGCCTATAACTGTATTGGGATACCGATCGCTGCATTTGGTTTCCTTGCGCCATGGCTTGCAGGAGCGGCAATGGCTTTTAGCTCCGTGTCCGTTGTGCTGAATGCGCTCAGATTGCAGCGATTGAAGCCAGTCAGAGAAGGAGTGGCAGAATGAAGATGAATGTCAAATGGGTTTGGACGATTAGTGCATTGTTCTACGTTGTTCTTGTCCTCATTGGATATGCGATGTACGATAGATTTTCTACACAACAAGATACACCAAGTGAACAAATGCAAAATCATTAAGACTTCGCCAAAAGCGAAGTCTTTTTTTAACAATATTGTGGAAAAACCCACCTTTTTAAAGATTTTTCATAAAAAATTCACTTCTTTTTGTTCCTTTTTGTCGTTTTTTGTAGGTTCGTCGTTAAGATGCGATTAAGCAACAAAGAAAGCGTTATCAAAAAAAGGGGGTTCACGTATGAAAAAGTTAGGGTTAGCTTCTCAAATACTCATTGCACTTGTTCTGGGTGTTGTCGTGGGAGCGCTGTTTTATCAAAATGAAACCGTTATTAATGTGTTAACGCCGATTGGCGATATATTCATCCATTTAATTAAAATGATCGTTCTTCCAATTGTTATTGCTGCATTGATTGTAGCAGTTGCAGGTGTAGGCGATATGAAAACGATCGGAAGACTCGGCGGAAAAACAATTCTTTACTTCGAGATTGTGACAACGATTGCATTAGCAGTTGGACTGCTTGCAGCAAACGTCTTCCATCCTGGTACAGGAATTGATATGAGCAACATGGAGAAAGGCGATATCTCTAAATATGAAGAGACATCTAAGGCTTCTTCTGAAAAAGCGACTTTCTCTGAAACGTTGGTTCATCTTGTACCAACAAACGTTTTCCAATCTATTGCAGAAGGTGATCTATTACCAACCATCTTCTTTACAGTCTTATTCGGATTAGGAATTGCCGCAGTAGGAGATAAAGGAAAACCAGTATTAGGATTCTTTGAGGGTATACTCGAAGCCATGTTCTGGGTGACCAATAAAGTGATGAAGTTTGCACCATTTGGTGTATTCGCGCTCATCAGTGTGACGGTGATCAAATTCGGGGTCGGAGCGCTTCTCCCGCTAGGTAAACTGGTACTTGTCGTTTACGGTACAATGGCATTCTTCGTCATTGTTGTACTTGGCATTATTGCTAAAATGGCTGGAACAAGCGTCTTTACACTATTTAGAGTATTAAAAGAAGAAATCATTCTTGCATTCTCAACAGCAAGTTCAGAAGCTGTACTGCCTAGATTAATGGACAAAATGGAGAAGTTCGGCTGCCCGAAAGCGATCACGTCGTTCGTTATTCCAACAGGCTATACCTTTAACCTAGATGGAAGTGCCATCTATCAATCCATTGCTGCGATATTTGTTGCACAAATGTACGGCATGCCGCTTTCCATCTATGAGCAAATTACGTTACTATTAATTTTAATGCTGACATCTAAAGGAATGGCTGGTGTACCAGGTGCATCGATCGTTGTTGTCATCACAACTCTTGGTGCTATGGGACTGCCGCTTGAAGGACTTGCCTTCATCGTTGGGATCGACCGACTTCTTGACATGGTTCGTACAACAGTGAACGTATTTGGTAACTCACTTGCAGCCATTGTCATGTCTAAGTGGGAAAAAGTATTTGATCAAGAGAAATCGAAGAAGTATATTGAGGAATTGAAACAACAAACAAAAGCAGCGTAAAAAAGGAGATCTTTTCAAATGACGAAGCTACAGGACAAGCAAGTTCGAATCGAACGAGACTTTCTAGGTGAAAAGGAAGTAGACACTCAAGCATATTATGGAATTCAAACATTACGTGCAGTGGAGAACTTTCCAATTACAGGCTACCGTATTCATGAGGAACTCATCAAAGCATTAGGGATTGTCAAAAAGGCAGCCGCACTTGCAAATATGGATACACAGCGACTATATTCTGGCCTTGGAGAAAAAATTGTTGAAGCGGCAGATGAGGTCATCGAAGGAAAATGGAACAATCAATTTATTGTCGATCCAATTCAAGGCGGGGCTGGCACTTCAATGAATATGAATGCCAATGAAGTCATTGCAAACAGAGCGCTTGAACTACTAGGAAAGGAAAAAGGCGCTTATACTGAGCTAAGTCCAAACACGCATGTGAATATGTCGCAGTCAACAAACGACGTTTTCCCAACAGCGATTCATATTTCAACATTGAATATGATTGAAAAACTACTTTATACGATGGAAAACATGCATCAAGTCATGACTGAAAAAGCGCAGGAATTCGATCATGTCATCAAAATGGGACGTACGCATCTTCAGGACGCTGTTCCAATCAGACTTGGACAAGAGTTTAGTGCGTATGCAAAAGTTCTTGCTCGTGATATTAAACGTATCAAGCAGTCTAGACAGCATTTATATGAAGTCAATATGGGTGCAACAGCAGTCGGAACTGGATTGAATGCAGATCCTAAATATATTCGCCAAGTGGTTGGCTATCTATCTGACATTAGCGGATTACCGTTAGTTGGTGCTGAAGATTTAGTCGATGCAACGCAAAATACAGATGCTTATACAGAAGTATCTGCTGCGCTTAAAGTATGTATGATGAACATGTCTAAAATGGCGAACGATATTCGTCTGATGGCTTCTGGTCCAAGAGCAGGCTTTGGTGAGCTTCACTTGCCGCCGAGACAGCCAGGTTCATCTATCATGCCAGGGAAAGTTAACCCAGTTATGCCTGAGGTCATGAACCAAGTGGCATTCCAAGTCATTGGGAACGATCACACAATCTGTCTTGCATCAGAGGCTGGCCAGCTTGAACTGAACGTGATGGAACCAGTGTTGGTGTTCAACCTGCTTCAATCTCTCAGCATGATGAAAAATGTATTCGAGTCCTTCGTGGACAACTGCTTGCGTGACCTAAAAGCAGATGAATCTAGATTAAAAGAATATGTAGAAAAGAGTGCCGGTGTCATGACGGCGGTGAACCCGCACATTGGTTATGAAGCGGCTGCACGAATTGCAAGAGAAGCCATCCTTACAGGCGCATCTGTACGTGAGCTTTGTCTGCAAAATGATGTGTTAACAGAGGAAGAGCTTGATGTCATCTTAAATCCTTTTGAAATGACAAAACCAGGTATTGCTGGCGCATCACTTTTAGAAAAAGATCGTTTAGAAGATTAAGCGGCATCATGAGAAGCGCACACCGGCAAAGTTCCGGTGTGCGCTTTTTCATGGAGGTTTGTTTTTCTTTAGCTCACATAGTATACTATCGTCAATTATTAGGGATGTGACTGCGTTTGAATCTACTGAAAAAATGGCTGAATACAGAGCCTTATTTAATTGTGCTGCTCATTGTACTGACGCCGATTGGCGGAGAATTTAAATTTTATCCATTTGAGGACAGCTTTCGGGTCAGCTTTGGAACCGTTGTCTTTTTCTTTATCCTGCTTCAAATGAAAAGATTTCCTGCATGGGCAAGCGGCATCATCGCTGGGATATCTGTTTTTGCGTTTCGCGTGCTGCTTGATACAGCCGTGACAGGGCATCTTCCGCTGGAAGAGGCGGTTTCATTAAGATTTCCTTCCCTGCTTTATTATGTCGTCTATGGCACACTCTTTTATTTATTGAAGGTCAGACGTTTCCGCGACCGGCCTTGGCTGATTGGAGCAACAGGCATCATCATGGAGCTGTGCGCAAGCGTTGTTGAGATCATTGCACTTCGAGGCACCATGGATGAAATTTTAACGGGGCGGACGCTGTTTCAATTATTTGTTTTGGCGATTTTCAGAAGCTTTTTCGTGTTAGCTTGTTATACAATGATTCGCTTATATGAAGAGCAGGCGAGAGAGCGTCAGATGAAAAAGGAAAAGGAACATCTGCTGATGCTCCTGTCCAACCTTTACACGGAATCTACATATTTTCATAAAACACTCGCACATGCTGAGCACATTACGGCTACATCCTATCAATTGTATCAATCTCTTCACCATGCAAAGGACGCGGAATCATTGGATTTGAAAAAGCTCGGTAAAACCGCCTTGCAAATTGCAGGAGAGGTGCATGAAATCAAAAAGGATAACCAGCGGATTTTTTCTGCCTTATCAAAGCTGATTCATGAGGAAAATTTCCAGGCTTATGAGAGTCCTTCTCATATCGCTGGGCTTGTCATTCGCATTCATGAAAATTATGCTGAAGCTCTTAAAAAAAACATCGTCTTTCATTATGATGAAGATGGGCAGCACCCCGCCTATCACGTGTATACCATTCTATCTTTGTTAAATAACATCGTATCCAACGCTGTTGAAGCCATTCCTGTAGAAGGAGAGGTGTCACTTTCTATTTCACAGAAAGAAAACCAGGTGATTTTTCAAATCAGCGACAACGGGCCTGGCATTAAAGAACGAAATCATCATGTTATTTTTAAACCAGGCTTCACTTTAAAATACGACCAGGTTGGGAATCCATCGAGCGGTATCGGGCTTGCGTATGTAAAGGATACAGCGGAGAAGCTTGGTGGGAGTGTTGAGATGAAGAGTATCCCAAATAAACAAACGATTTTCACATTAACGATACCAGTAGATCAAGTCAGTAGAAAAGAGGGGATTGGGAGATGAGATTTTTTATTGTTGATGATGATGAAGCCGTTCGTTCTTCACTGGCTCAGCTCATTGAAGATGAAGAGCTTGGTATTGTGGCCGGAGAAGCAGAGGATGGCGCAGAGTTAACAGCCAGCTACTTAAATGATTTGCACATTGATATTTTATGTATTGATCTATTGATGCCGGAAAGAGACGGGCTTGAAACGATTCGAGCAATCAAGGATGAGTTTCACGGGAAATATTTAATGCTGTCACAGGTTGAAACAAAGGAATTAATCGGACAGGCGTATACACTTGGCGTTGAGTATTATGTGACAAAGCCGATCAATCGTGTAGAGGTCTTAAGCGTTCTCCATCTCATGATTGAACGCCTTCATTTAGAGCATTCAATTGAAAATATTCAGCACTCACTTAAATCGGTCATGCAATTTCAGCAGCGCGGTCAGACGAAAACGAAGCAGCGGGGGAAAAGTCTTGCAGAGGCAGGGCAGTTTTTGCTGGCGGAGCTTGGTATTGTTGGTGAGAAGGGGTCTAAAGATTTATTAGATATGATCCTGTTTACAGACCAGTATTTAGCGCTGCATGCTGATCATCATGATTCCTTTCCTTCTTTAAAGATCATTTTCACTGGGATTACGGAGGATAAATTAAGTGAGCCCTACACATCGGCAGACATCGCAAGAGAAGCAAAGGCAGCCGAGCAGCGGGTAAGACGTGCGATCAACCAATCATTGAAACATATCGCATCACTTGGGCTAACCGACTTTTCCCATCCAACATTTGAAAATTACGCATCAAAATTTTTCGATTTCACCATCGTGCGAAAGAAAATGAGTGAATTGACGAAAGAGATGAGCGGAAGAGAAGAACACACCCGTATCAATGTGAAGAAATTTGTGCAGGTGCTTTACTACGAAGCAAAACGTATTTTTATGGAAGATTAAAAAAAGACATGCTCTCCAATTAGGGAGACATGTCTTTTTTTGTGATGGATTGCAGGTGCATTTGCAGCACGGAGCGTATGAGCTGAGGCGGTAACCGATGAGGCTGTACAATTCCATTCAATGCAAGCCCATTAATGACCGCATAAAGCCGCTCAGTTTCTAATAAAAGATCGATATCATCTAGCAGCAGCCCATCCTCTTTCAATTTCATTAAACAATATTGGGCGGTTTGGAAAAGTTCGTCATACATCTTTGCATTGAGCGGCTGTAGATCTGGTTCAGTCAGTGCCTTGACGGAAAAAGCCTGCCACACCTCCATTTCAAATTTTCGTTCTTCATCAAGTGGAAGAACCTGCTCCAATAAATTGATGACATTTTCCTCCGTTGAACCGTTTAATGGAAGCCCTGTAATCCGCTCCTTGACTCTTTCCTGAATTAAATTCATGGAGAATAGAAACAACTCTTGCTGTGTGGAAAAATAATGACGCATAGAGCCGGCTGAAATTCCAGCTTCTACTGCTATTTTTCGTACAGAAGCGCTTTCCAAACCTTCTTGTTTAATCACTCTCATTGCAGCTTGAGCGACCTTTTGTTTTTGTTTATGGTGATCAACGATTTTTGGCATACATTGATTTTAGCATAGCTGTTGTTTTTTTAACACATCTGTGTTATTTTTTATTTAATACAATTGTGTTAAAAAGGATGTGGGGAAATTGGTCGGGTTACTGATTGTGGCATGTGAAATTGGTTTTTGGCTGTTTATTTTAATGGGTTTAACGCTTCGTTATGTGTTTAAACAGAAAAAGTGGGGTGCTTTCTTTCTTGTCTGTACGCCGGTTTTAGATCTCATCCTTCTTGCGGCTACTTATATAGATTTAAGACAGGGGGCTGTGGCGACTGTCATCCACGGGCTTGCGGCTGTTTATATTGGTGTGAGTCTGGCCTTTGGACATCAAATGGTGAAATGGGCAGATGCTAAGTTTGCTTATCGTTTTGCAGGTGGCCCTAAGCCAAAGGGAAAACCAAAGTACGGTAAAGAGCGGTCTATGTATGAAATGGTCGGCTGGGCTCGGCATGTCATTTCTTATGTCATCGGAGCGGGGCTGTTATATGGTTTGACCTATCTCATCCAAGCACCAGAGCGGACGGAAGCGCTGATGCAGCTTGTCAATACATGGGGAATGATCCTAGCCATTGATTTTGTCATTAGCATCAGCTACGTCATTTGGCCGAAAAAACATCCGGAAAATATAGCAGGCTGACAAATAAGACAGGCGGATTCACTCCACCTGTCTTTCCTTATGATGACAACCCTTTGTAAATGGTGTCAATATTCCATTTCATCATCTTATAGTAGCTGTCTCCATCTTCACCTTTTTTTCCAATAGAGTCAGTGAAGACTTTTCCTTTGATTGGAACCCCGGTTTCCTCAGAGAGGCTTTCAAGGCTTCGTTTATCAACGCTTGTTTCAAGAAAGAGAGCAGGAACTTGATGATCTTTGACAAAATGAATGATGCGCTTCATTTGTCCTGGTGTTCCTTCACTTTCTGTGTTGATCTCCCAAATGTAGCCGGCTTTCAGTCCATACGCCTCTGCAAAATACTTGAATGCTCCTTCACTTGTGACTAGGAGCTTTTTGTCTTTTGGCAGCTGATCAAACTTGTCTTTTGCTTCATCGTGAAGCGCTTGAAGCTTTTTGATATAGGCTTCTGCATTTTTTTCGTAATCCTCTTTATGCTCAGGGTCCGCTTGAATAAGCGCATCTCGGGCATTTTGGGCATAAAGGATCCCATTTTCAACATTCAGCCATGCGTGGGGGTCCTGCTGGCTTTCGAGCCCTTTTGAAGACAAATGCTTCACTTTGACGCCTTTACTCAGCTCGGCTACAGGTGCATCATCCCCGTCCTTGCCGCTCGATTCAAGCAGCTTTTGAAACCAGCCGTTTCCTGTTTCAAGGTTCAAGCCATTATATAGAACAAGGTCTGCATCCGTCGTATATTGAACATCCTTTGGCAGTGGGTCAAATTCGTGTGGGTCTGTACCAATGGGAACAATGCTGTGAATAGAGACATGCTGCCCGCCTACTTCCTTCACAATGTCATAAAGAATGGAGTAGGTCGTGACAACTTTTAATGTGCCGTCATCTTTACCGGAATTACTTTGCTGGGTCGAACAGCCTGCGATGATCATAAGGGCAATGAATACTGCGGTCAAACGGATTGCAAATACCTTCTTCATATATGTCCTCCTTTTACATAGACGCTTCCTTTTTTAAGTGCGTTCGTTTTCGTTTAGATTTTAATGATCTCCATAGAATGCCTTGCTTTGGTGAAAAGATAAAGGCACTGCCGAATAAAATGGTGGCGACCAGCACGATGGAAGCACCAGACGATAAGTTATACGTAAAGCTAAGCCCTAGGCCTACGACAGCAGATACAGCACCGAAAAAAGCAGATAAATAAATCATGATCCAGAGCCGGTCTGTCAAGAGATAAGCGGTGGCTGCCGGCGTGATCAGCATGGCAACGACAAGAATAATCCCAACGGTTTGCAGTGATGCAACGGTTACAAGGGTCAATAAGGTCATGAGAAAATAATGAATCATACGATTCGGCAAACCGTAAACCGAAGAAATCACCGGATCAAATGAACTAATGAGCAGTTCCTTGTAGAAAACGATGACGGCTAGCAAAATAAAAATGCCGATGCCAAGTGTAATCCACATATCAGCTGATCGAACAGCTAGTACGTTTCCAAATAGAATATGATATAGATCACTCGAACTTTTCAAAAATGTGATCAAAATAATCCCGATTGAGAAAAAGGCTGTAAAGACAATGCCGATGGCTGAATCATTTTTTATGCGGCTGTTTTGACTCACGTAACCGATTCCAATCGCTGTTAACACGCCAGTTAAAACGGCACCGAAGAAAAAGTTAATTCCAAGCATATAAGAAATGGCGACACCTGGCAGTACGGCGTGTGAAATGGCGTCTCCCATCAAGGCCATGCCGCGTAAAATGATAAAGCAGCCGATAACGCCGCAAATGATGCCTACCATAACGGATGTAAATAGCGCTTTTTGTAAAAAAGCATATTCAAAGAGTCCGGTTAAAAATTCCATTACACGTCTCCTCCTGCTGATTTTAAGAATGGCAGCTGTGTTTCATATGCTTCCAGCATGATCTCTGGGCGAAGGATGTCGTGTACAGACCCTGCTTTGATGAGTTTTTTATTTAACAGAACAAGATGGCTGAAATAATCATCTGCCTTACTCAAATCGTGATGGACAACCAAAATGGTTTTTCCTTCATCTCGTAATTCCTTCAAAATGCGCACCATCGTTTCTTCACTTGCCATATCAATCCCGACAAACGGTTCATCCAAACAGAAGAGCTGTGCGTTTTGAGCAAGAGCCCTTGCAAGGAAGACACGCTGCTGCTGCCCGCCGGATAACTCACCGATTTGTCTTTTGGCAAAGTCTTGCATTCCGACTTTTTCTAAACAGTGATACGCATATGCCCGGTCTTCTTTTTTTGGACGTTTCATTAGTCCGAGCTTCGGATATGTTCCAAGTAGTACGGTATCCAGTACATGAATGGGAAACGTCCAATCTAAATCATTTCTCTGCGGTACATAGGCGATCTGTTTTCTCACTTGTTTAAAGGGCTGTTCAAAAAAACGAATATCCCCTTGATCTTTTTCAATTAAATCCAAACATGCCTTGAGTAACGTCGATTTACCAGCACCATTTGGACCGATGATTCCTGTCATTGTCCCTTCCTGTATGGAAAGAGAGACGTTCTCTAATGCATCTTGTCCGTGATATGAGACATGAAGACGGTCGATTGTTAAAGCATTTGACATCTCTTGCGGCCCCTTTCAATCATGATTGCACTTCCTAAAGATATATGCATAAAATAAATAATTTTGACTAAAGGATGAAATGATTCTCTAATGCTAATTTGTTTCCTTAGGGAAACTTTTATTTTATTCTAAGCGTCTGTCCTTCTTTTGTAAAGAGAAAAACTGAAAACGATCGTTTTTATGTTATGCGGGGAGCAGGGGACATGAGCTTGATTTATTGAAAATCCGTATGACAGAATCGGACACAAAAAAACCAATTATTTCTTCATAAATGATTGACAGAAGACAAGAACTCCTCATATAATAAAGGTAATCCAATATATGAATATATGCTCATATATAAAGTTTTTGATTTTTAATAGGTTTAATCGATCCAGGGAACGTTACTTATCATATAGAAAAAAGGTGAGAACATGAAAAAAATGAAGGATGAATACGTATTAAACGGTCTTGATTGTGGAAACTGTGCACGTAAAATTGAAACAGGTGTCAGCAAAATGGATGGCGTTGAAGCTTGTTCCGTTAATTTTGCGACAGGGACATTGACTGTCACACATGCAGATAAGCAAGAAACGATGTCAAAGCGTATTGAAAAAACGGTTCAGTCCATCGAACCTCATGTGAGTGTATCACCAAAAGAAGAAGGCCATCATCACGATCATGATCATGGGACAAAGAATTTAAAAGCGATTGTGCTGAAATTAATTGGCGGTGCAGTCATTGGAACAGCGGCTTATTTCATACCAGAAGATGGCTTACTAAAATTCATCACGTTTTTCGCAGCCTATTTACTAGTCGGCGGTGATGTTGTTTTTAAAGCGCTGAAAAATATCGTGCGCGGCCAAGTATTTGATGAGAACTTCTTAATGACCATTGCAACAGCTGGCGCTTTTGTGATTCAGCAATAT
The DNA here is from genome assembly GCF_056098985.1 of Bacillus sp. 11B20. Lineage (NCBI taxonomy): Bacteria > Bacillati > Bacillota > Bacilli > Caryophanales > Bacillaceae > Bacillus > Bacillus sp. 11B20. The sequence continues at coordinate 249,842 of NZ_JBLZWZ010000009.1, read as the reverse complement.
CCAGAGGCACTGGCAGTGATGCTGTTTTACCAAATTGGAGAGCTGTTCCAAGGGGCAGCAGTGAATCGTTCAAGACGATCCATTAGTGAATTAATGAATATTCGCCCTGAATATGCGAATCTCAAAGTAGGAAATGAAACGAAAAAAGTGAAGCCGGAAGAAGTAAAAGTCGGTGACCGTATCGTCGTGAAACCAGGCGAAAAAATTCCACTTGATGGCCTCGTCATTGAAGGCTTTTCACTCGTGGATACCTCCGCATTAACAGGGGAGTCTGTGCCGCGGGATGTAGAAGCAGGGAAGGAAGTTCTTGCAGGGTTTGTGAATCAAAACGGGATTCTTGAAATTGAAGTGCAAAAAGGACTTAGCGAATCGGCAGTGACGAAAATTTTAGACTTGGTTGAGAATGCGAGCAGCCGAAAAGCGCAGACAGAAAACTTTATTACAAAGTTTGCAAAATACTACACACCGGCTGTTGTTGTATTGGCATTACTGCTTGCCTTTGTGCCGCCGCTTCTCATTCCATCAGCACAATTGTCTGACTGGGTTTACCGGGCACTCGTTTTCCTTGTTATTTCATGTCCGTGTGCGCTTGTCGTGTCCATCCCATTAGGATTCTTCGGGGGAATTGGGGCAGCTTCTAAACGAGGCATCCTTGTAAAAGGCAGTAACTATTTAGAAGCACTGAACTCTGTGAGCTATGCTGTATTTGATAAGACGGGCACACTCACAAAAGGAAACTTTACGGTGACCAATATCGTGACAGCTAGCGAAAAGTGGTCAGAAGAGGAGCTGCTTTCTTTTGCAGCTTTAGCAGAAGCTCATTCTTCACATCCGATTGCTGAATCAATTAAAGCGGCATATGGTTCTCCGCTTGATGAAAGCCAGATCGAAGCATATGAGGATATTGCAGGACATGGAATTAAAGCGACCATCAGTGGTTCACAAGTCTTGGCGGGAAATCATCGCTTGATGGAACGAGAAGGCATTTCATATGAAAAAGAAAAACGAAGCGGAACGGTTGTGTACATGGCGATTAACGGTGAGTTTGCCGGATCGATCTTGATTGCAGATGAATTAAAGGATGATGCAATTGAAGCTGTCTCCGCTCTAAAAGCGTCTGGCATTCAAACTGTCATGCTGACTGGTGATGCCAAACAAGTCGGAACAGCGGTCGCCCAGCAAATTGGCATAGATGAAGTACATGCAGAATTATTACCGCAGGATAAAGTAACAAAATTAGAAGAAATTGATCAGAAAAAAGCGCCTCAAGAAAAATTATTATTTGTTGGGGATGGCATTAATGATACACCGGTATTAGCCAGAGCAGACATAGGTATTGCGATGGGCGGACTTGGTTCAGATGCAGCGGTAGAAGCGGCTGATATCGTCATTATGACAGACCAACCGTCAAAAGTTGCAGAAGCCATCGCTGTCGCTAAACGAACAAGAAGGATTGTCTGGCAGAACATTGCATTTGCTCTTGGGGTTAAAGGGGTTTTCCTATTACTCGGTGCATTTGGTATTGCGACCATGTGGGAAGCCGTCTTCTCGGATGTCGGTGTGACCGTACTCGCTGTTTTAAATGCCATGAGGGTGATGAAATAAAATTGTAAGGAAAAATTCATGAATACCATCTTTCATAATGAATCCCCTCTTGTTAAAATAGAAGAAGTTGGATAATGGCATTATTCTAAGCTATTATCCTTTTTCTTTTGAAGGAATGAAAAAGATAAGGTAGGTGCTTTTGTGAGTAAAAAAAATAATCAATCTTCATCCATTAAATTTGCTGTTATTTTAACCATTATCGCAGCTCTTCTCATCGGATTATTCGTCGTCATTGGGAACAACAACAGCAAAGAAGCACAAACGGTTGACAGTAAGCCTTCTATTAAAGGACAGCCTGTCATGGGAGATAAAAACGCAGCCGTGCAAATTGTCGAGTTTGGGGATTATAAATGTCCTTCATGTAAATCATTTGAAACAGACATTTTCCCAAAACTGAAAGCGGACTACATAGATAAAGGCGATGTATCATTTTCGTTTATTAACTTGCCACTTCCTGTTCATGGAGATGGCGCTGTATTAGCAGCACTAGCTTCTGAAGAAGTGTGGAAGGAAGATCCGAAAAACTTTTGGGCATTTCATGAAGCTGTCTATCAAGCACAGCCAGATAGTGAAGCAGAATGGGTCACGCCTGCTAAGCTGACGGAGCTAGCGAAAAAGACAACAAAAGTAGATACGGACAAGCTTAAAGATAACCTATCGAAGAAAACATATCAGCCGCAGCTGAACACAGACGATCAGCTTGTGAACCAATATAAAGTGAATGCAACACCAACTCTTTTCATTAACAATAAACAAGTCCAAAACTTTTATGACTATGATGAAATCAAAGAATTAATTGATCAAGAGCTCAAAGGGAAAAAATCATGAAGAATAAGCTTGTTTACTTATACAGTGCTTGGATCGTCTCTATCGTTGCGACGATGAGCAGCCTGTATTTAAGTGAAGTAAAAAAGTTTATCCCATGCGATATGTGCTGGTTTCAGCGCATTTTCATGTACCCGCTTGTGCTTTTACTTGGAATTGCGACATTCAGAGGCGATGTCAAAATAAAATATTATGTCCTGCCTTTGGCTGTGATTGGCGCTTGTTTTTCTATCTATCATTATATGGAACAAAAGATACCTGGCTTTGCATCGATTCGCCCTTGCCTGAGCGGTATTCCTTGTTCTGTTGATTATTTGAACTGGTTTGGTTTTATCACCATTCCACTACTAGCCCTTATTGCATTTATTCTCATCATCATTAGTATGCTGCTGTTAAATGCAAAAGAAGATTGAAGGAGATAGCCTGCTTATAAGCGGGCTATCAGCGTGTAGACAAACCCTCGCATTCGTTGTCAGTCCTGCGCGCTGGTGCTCACGAATGTCAAATTCGCTCCGCTCCAGTACTCGTCCTTCCTAGACTTCAAAGGTTTTCTATCACGCTGAAAAGAAGACAAAGAGCTAAAATAAAGATCATTTTAGCCCTTTGTCAACAATCTGTAGTCTGCTTATAAGCGGGCTATTTTTTATTTTTGCAAAAAGATAAAATTTAAAGAAAATTTGTATTGCTTTTCGCCTGTGTCAGATATACATTAAGGGAGTAGTATTAGATGATTAGATAATGGTAAGGAGATAAGCGGAAAATGGCATGGGAAGTCTTAAGTATCATTGGCATTGTCGCATTCGCCATTAGTGGTGCGATTGTGGCAATGGAGGAAGAGTACGATATTCTTGGTGTGTACATTTTAGGGATTGTGACAGCATTTGGCGGTGGAGCGATTCGGAATCTATTAATTGGTCTTCCGGTGTCTGCTTTATGGTCACAGGGCAAAATGTTTACCATTGCCCTTGTATCTATTACGATTGTGTTTCTTTTTCCAAAGCTTTTGCTTAAGCACTGGAGCACATGGGGAAATTTCTCGGATGCGATCGGTTTAGCAGCGTTTGCGATTCAAGGCGCACTATTTGCTGTGCAAAGAGAACTTCCGCTCAGTGCGGTCATTGTGGCAGCCGTTTTGACTGGAAGCGGCGGCGGAATTGTGCGTGATTTATTAGCAGGACGAAAGCCGCTTGTGCTAAAAGCAGAAATTTACGCCGTATGGGCAGCACTTGGCGGCTTATTCGTCGGACTCGGCTTAGCGCAAGGCGAGCTTGCTTTATATCTGCTGTTTGTCATCCTCGTCGTATGCAGGGTTTGTTCCTACTTATTCAAATGGCGTCTTCCCGCCAGGTCTTATTTTTTAAATAAAGGGTGAAACGAAAAAAGGGCGATTCCGCTCTTTTTTTTTGTTTATTAAGAGCTCAATGTCAGCAGATGTTGGAGTTTTCGTGTAAAATAAAAAAAGGTCTATTGTTCATCATTTGAACAATACATATGATGAAAATTTTGTCAGCAGGCTGAATATCTGGATTCAGCCTTTTTTTGCCTAGATGGATTGTTATGTGTTGGTTTCACTTTTTGCGGAATACTAAAGAAGCACTTCTGATCGGACGGATGGATGAAATGAACACATCTTTGCATGTAAGCAAAACTTGACGAAAAATATACAGAGGAGGGACATGTACTAGTGGAGATTTTTTTGGCAGTGCTCGTACTACTGGCACTCATTGCAGCATCTAATATTATCAATCGTTTTGTCCCCTTTATTCCTGTTCCGTTAATTCAAGTGGGCTTAGGAATATTGGTGGCAGCTTTTCCTTCAGGTTTACATATTTCTTTAAATCCTGAACTCTTCTTCGTTCTATTTATTGCGCCGCTGTTATTTAATGACGGGAAGCGTACCCCAAGGGACGAGCTATGGAAATTAAGAGCACCTATTCTTCTTTTAGCGCTCGGTTTAGTGTTTGCGACTGTCGTTGTAGCGGGATATACCATTCATTGGATGATTCCAAGCATACCGCTTCCAGCCGCATTTGCGCTTGCAGCGATTTTATCACCGACAGATGTGGTGGCAGTAAGTGCTTTATCCAGCCGTGTGAATATGCCAAAGGGCATCATGAGACTGCTGGAAGGCGAAGGGCTGATGAACGATGCATCAGGACTTGTCGCCTTTAAATTTGCCATTGCCGCAACAGTGACGGGAGCCTTTTCAATTGCTCAGGCATCCTTTAGCTTTGTACTCATTGCCGCAGGTGGTTTATTAACTGGATTTATTCTATCCTTCTTTATCATTCGTTTTCGCTATTTTCTCCGCCGTTTAGGAATGGACGATGTCACGATGCATATCATCCTGCAAATCCTTACACCATTTGTGATTTATTTAGCAGCAGAAGAAATTGGTGTATCCGGAATTTTAGCCGTTGTGGCCGGTGGTGTGACGCATGCTATTGAGCAAGATCGAATGGAAGCGAATTTAGCCAAACTGCAAATTGCTTCATCAAACACATGGAATATTATTTTATTTATTTTAAACGGACTTGTTTTCGTCTTACTTGGGTTGCAGATTCCGGATGTTTCTACAGTCATTTTCCAAGATGAATCCTTTAACAACATGCAGGTGATTGGCTACATCTTAATTATTACACTATGTCTCATGGTGCTGCGGTTCTTATGGGTATGGCTGTTCTGGGCAGGAAAATGGAGTGCAACAAAAAAGCAAAATGTGAAAAAGCCGAAGTTTCGCGCCTCGATGCTGATGACATTCTCTGGTGTCCGCGGGGCTGTGACATTAGCCGGTGCCTTCTCTATCCCATTTACGCTTGCGGACGGATCACCATTTCCAGAGCGGCACTTGATTATTTTCCTCGCAGCAGGCGTGATCTTATGTACACTCATTTTAGCTAGTGTGTTACTGCCTCTTTTATCTGAGAAAAAAGACAAGCAGGTCGACGTGGACTTGGATACAAAGATTCAGCATGCAAAACGGAAGCTGCTCAGAAGTGCTATTAAAACGTTAAAAGAAGGGATGAATGAGGACAACAGGGAAGTATCCCTTGCACTCATCAATGATTACCGAATGAAGCTGAGAAATATCCAGCGTGAACCATACCAATTCGGGATGAGAAGACAAGAGAAAAAAATCAGACTGCATGGTATCAAAGCAGAACAGATGAAACTTCAACAATTAATTGATGATGAGAAAATTGACAAGGAAGAAGCTTATGAGCTGCAAGAGAGATTTCATGAGCTGGAAATGCTGTACTCAAACTCATTCAAAATTCGTTTTTCAAAGGTGAAGTTTCTCCGCTTGCTTCAATGGCTGCAATTATGGCGGCCGAATCAGCACATTTCAAACGGTATTTTAGAAAAAGAGGACTCGTATAAACAAATCCGTAAGAAAACGGCTGAGGCTGCGGTAGACTCGATCAAACAGCATATGACAGATGAAAACCAGCAAACGTGCCACCAAGTCATTGGTTTTTACAACCAAGTCATTTTCCGCTGTGAACACGGTCCAAGCTTCTTCCAGCAAAAAGACCGTTCATTTGACCGAAAGAAAAAAGAGCTTAACTTCCAAGCTGTACAGACGATTCGAAATGAAATACAAACCTTATATGAAGATGGTGAGATCAATCGTGATATTGCCCATCATTTAAGAGAGTATATTAATGACATGGAAGCTGTTCTGCTCACCAATACGTGATGTTGTCATCTTCTCCCCCATGTTTTATGATGAAGAAAGAGAACGAGCAGGGGGAGATCAATGATGGCCTATTATGGAGCAATTGAAGCTGGTGGTACAAAATTTTGTTGTGCAATCGGTAATGAGCATGGAGACATCTTAGAGGAAATGACGATTCCAACAGAGCACCCGGATCAAACAATACAAAAGCTCATTCCATTTTTCAAGCAGCATGACATTGCAGCATTAGGGGTTGGCTCCTTTGGACCCATTTGTGTTCAACAGGACGATCCTTCATACGGTTATATCATGAACACACCGAAAGTGGAGTGGAAGCAATACCCGTTCATTCCTGAGCTTGAGAAGCAATTAGGTGTCCCCGTATCTTTTACAACTGATGTCAATGCCGCAGCACTAGGTGAATTAACAAAAGGGGCAGCCAAAGGGCTAAGCAGCTGTTTGTATATCACGGTCGGTACAGGCATTGGTGCGGGGGCTGTTGTGAAAAATGAGCTTCTACACGGTCATTCACATCCTGAGATGGGGCATATCCTTGTCAGGCAGCATGAATCTGATCCATTTGCAGGTGTCTGCCCGACACATGGAAATTGCTTAGAAGGACTGGCAGCTGGACCAGCGATTGAGAAAAGGTGGGGGAAACCTGCCAAAGAGCTGACGCAGGATGAAGCGGTTTGGGCACTTGAAGCGGATTATTTAGCGCAAGCGCTTATGCAATACTCGCTCATTTTAAGCCCAGAGCGCATCATCATGGGCGGAGGTGTCATGAAGCAAAAGCAACTATTCCCACTCATTCGAGAGAAGCTAGCTGCTTATGTCAATGATTATGTAGACCTGCCGCCGCTTGATACATACATTGTCTCCCCTAAACTTGAGGACAAGGCTGGCATGACTGGTGCGCTGCTCTTAGCCATCGAAGCGAAGAGAAACGCCTGATAATAGAGTTTTGAAGCACAACATGAGATAATGAAAGAGATGGAATCTATAAAAAAGGTGGTTGTTAAAATGGTCAAAAGCTTGAATGATACCGTAACACTGAATAACGGAGTAGAAATGCCTTGGTTTGGTTTAGGTGTATTCAAAGTGGAGGACGGCAATCAAGTGGTAGATGCCGTAAAAGCAGCCATACGGAACGGATATCGCAGCATTGATACGGCAGCTGTTTATAAAAATGAGACAGGCGTAGGAAAAGCGATTAAAGAATCTGGCGTGAAACGAGAAGACTTATTCATTACGTCTAAAGTATGGAACACAGATCAAGGCTATGATAAAGCGCTTGAGGCGTTTGACGCAAGCTTAAACCGATTAGGTCTTGATTACTTAGACCTCTATTTGATTCATTGGCCTGGACCAAATGCAGATACATTTAAAGACACATGGCGCGCACTTGAGAAGCTTTATAAAGACGGGAAAGTCAGAGCCATTGGAGTCAGCAACTTCTATATTCAGCATTTAGAAGAGCTGTTAAAAGATGCTGAGGTTGTTCCAGCTGTGAACCAAGTGGAGTTTCACCCGAAACTGACACTTGTTGAACTGCGTCAATATGCAAAGGAAAAAGGCATTCAAATTGAGGCATGGTCTCCTCTGATGCAAGGGAAGCTATTAGATCATGACGTTTTGAAAGACATTGCTGCACGCTACAATAAATCTGTTGCTCAAGTTATCTTGCGCTGGGATCTGCAAAGCGGTGTCGTGACAATTCCTAAATCTATCAATGAAGAACGTATTAAACAAAATGCAGACATCTTTGACTTCGAGCTTTCTAAAGAAGACATGGAAAAAATCGATGCATTAAACAATAACGAACGTGTCGGCTCGAATCCAGAGACGATGACGGTTGGGTTTGAATAATAAAGAAATTGAATAATTATAGAACACCTTTCGATAGGCGTAGAAGTGATACACTTCCATGACTAATGAATAGGTGTTTTTTCTATGAATAAAAGACATTGAAGACATTCTATGCTACTAAGTTATCTTGAAAAACGAGAAGAATTCCTTAAATCTAGCTTAAATATCATGAAATTTATGGAACTATAATGAATTTTATGGTAAATTACTAATTGTAAATAAAAGGAGGTTTATTATATGAAAAAAGTCATACTAGGCTTGTCGTTAACTTTGGGTGCTACGATCCTACCTACGACATTTGCCGGAGCAACAAATGTTGATTTGAGTAATGAGCAAAAAGTAATTCAAGAAGATTATTCTAGTAGTACCATGTATGTACAAACAATAAAGGAAACGAATAAAGGTGAGATGTCTACAAGTGCTTCGAAAGTGTATGCGAAAAGGTTAACCACATCTAGAGGGAGCTTTATGGCGTGGTCAAAATCATATGTTGATTGGAAATATTCTTCGGGTAAAGTTAAATCGAGTTCTGGTTCTCAAGATGCGGGTTACGTCTTCCCTAACAAAGTGGTGAAAAATGGTTCTAAAAGATACTATAAGGGAGCCAATCTTCATAAATGGGCACATAAAACAACCCTTAAATTTGGAACACCTACTCCGTGGGGAGATGTTACCTTTGTGAGTAACTCTTTTACAGATCGAGTTTGGGTTAATGGAAAAGGAAAACATGGTTGGGATTAATAGTATAGATTAATAGAAAAGGCGCTACTTAAGATCTATTTACAAATCATAGTAGCGCTGTTTAAATATTATAAATAATCTCAAAAAATAGTAAGAGGAGTTTTTGGAAAATGATCCAAGTAAAAGGATTGACAAAAACATATCGACAGCAGCCTGTATTTGAAGATTTACATATTCAAATACAACATCAAAAAATAAATTTCATCATGGGGAAAAATGGATCTGGCAAAACAACTTTTATGAAATGTTTACTTCAGTTAGAACAGTATGAAGGGGAGATCTTGTATAATCATCAGCCAATTGATCAAGTAAGGAATGAAATTCAGGTAATGTACGATGATTCACCACTCTATTTGAATCTAAACGGTTATCAAAATATACGATTATTGTTAAATAGCCCTTTTGACCAAAAAAGATGTGATACACTGGCAAAGGAATATCTACCACATGAGATCCTCAAGAAGAAGGTCAAACATTACTCTTATGGCCAAAAAAAGAAATTAAGTTTCATATTGATTGCATTAACAAAACCAACTTATTTGTTCTTAGATGAGATATCAAATGGTTTAGATTATGGAACAATGATGGAATTAAAAGCAATGATTAAGAAGTGGTCTAAAGACATGACCATTATAGCTACAGGTCATCAGTTTGAATTTTATTCATCAATTGTTGATGAATTGTTTATTTTAAAAGACAAATCAATGATTCAAATCCATGACTTTCAGGAAAAAGGAGAGGATTTGGGTGACATTTATCAAGCATATCTTTAAGTTAGTGAAAAAAGAGTTTTTATATCAATATTATGCTAAAACATTTCTTATCTTGTTTATTCCATTGATGCTGATTTCGTTATGGAATGTATATTCTCAATATGAAACGACAAAATCAAACTATGCCCAATATGTAAAAACAGAAAGTGAATATAAGGAGCTAGGTATTGATATAAAAAAGGCTTTGACGATGCCAGTTAACATAGAAGAAGGAGAATTATCAGGTGCTGAAGGAGAAGTCGTAGAAAATGTCTTAAAATATGATTACGAGAAGTTTATTCAATCACTTCATTTGATGGAGCCAACTCAAGCCATTTCAACTAATTTAGAATGGATGGGTTTTATCTTTTATCCACTTGTATTTGGTTTATATGCGATCTATTTAGCGACATATGATGTGAAATATAAAACGATGAAAATTAAAGCGGTTCAATATCGGTGGAACGATATTATGTTTTCAAAGCAACTGTCTCTTTATGTAATCATTCTATGTTTAATTCCTATTCTTTCTCTTATTTCATACATGGCTAGTCATATCTTTTATTATGTCATATCAAAAGATATATCTGTTCAATTGTTTACATATAAAGATAGTACCGAACATTCTATACTGCTTCAATTAATGTTTGTTGTATGTACAAGCTGGTTATTTAGTACACTTGTTTTTTATTTAGGTAGTATATGTCGAAGTTTTATTTTATCTTTGGTTATCTATATGGTCTATTTTTTATTGATCCCTAACTTAGGTGCATTTGATTTAAAAAATATGATTGCCAACTTAGCTTTGCACCTGTTTTCTTTTAAAGGGAACTATCAATTATTTATGCCTATTTCCATGAATATAACCACAATTCTGATCTGCATTTCATTGCTTATCTGTTTGTCGTCCTTGCTGACTTATACTATAGCAAAACGGCAAAGTAAATATGTAGTATAAATCCCCCTATTCTCACATAGAGGGATTTTTTACGTACTGCTTCGGCGTACAGCCAACAGCATGATAAAAGATAGAATCACAATACAAATCGTCCAAGCCCAAGCAAGCTCCATTCGTCCGGAATCAATCGCCACATAGATAGCGGTTGGGAGTGTTTGCGTTTTTCCTGGGATGTTGCCGGCAAACATTAAGGTCGCCCCAAATTCTCCAAGGGCTCTTGCAAAGCTGAGGATGCTGCCTGATAAGAGGGAAGGCAGGGCAAGTGGTACTGTAATATAGGCGAAGACTTGGAATGAATGAGCACCATCTACTTTTGCAGCCCCTTCAATGTCTGACTCAATCGTAGAAAATCCAGCCTTTGCAGATTGATACATAAGCGGGAATGCCACAACTGTTGATGCAATAACTGCCGCCCACCAAGTGAAAATGACCGGCTGGTGAAAGATCCATTCAATCGCGCCCCCGATCATGCTATGCCTTCCGAATATGACGAGCAATAAAAAACCTACAACCGTTGGCGGAAGGACAAGCGGCATCATCAAGAGCGTTTCTACGATCATTTTTCCCTTAAATGATGTTCGCGCCATCCAATAGCCAATCAATGTACCAAAAACAGTTGCCAGCAGCCCGCTTACAACGGCAACCTGCACGGACAGCCAAATGGGAGATAGGAATTCTTCAGTCATCATAGGCATTAATTCACTTGAAAGCCGTACTTTTTAAAAATTGATTTGGCTGTTTCTGATTGAAGAAATTGAAAAAAGGACTTGGCTTCCTCTATATGTTCTGTCCCTTTGACGATTCCTACTGGATAAATGATCGGGGAATGCATGTCCTGATTGGCTTCATCCGCAATTTTTACTTTTTTGGAAACGAGGGCATCTGTCTTATACACAACACCAGCCTCCACATTTCCTGTTTCTACGTAGCTTAAAACTTGCCGCACATCCTTGCCGTACACAGCGTTCTTTTTCACTTGATCCCAGATGTTCAGCTTTGTGAAAATCTCTTTGCCGTATGTACCAGCAGGAACGGATTCTGGTGTGCCAAGAGCAATCTTCCCTTTTATGTGCTGGGCGTCTTGAAAGCTTTTAATAGAGGAAGAATGATCATTTGGCACAATGAGTACAAGCTCATTTTGGATGGCATCCTTGATAAAATGTTGATCGATATCTCCAGATTGCACAAGCTCATCAAAGGGCGCTTCAGCTGCTGAGAAAAAGAGATCTGCTTTTGCCCCTTGTGCGATTTGCTGCTTCAATGCGCCGGATGACCCGAAATTATTTGTTAATGTCACATTCGGATGCTCATCATTAAAGGCGGATTCGATTTCCTTTAGTGCATCTTGAAGACTTGCCGCTGCTGAAATGACAAGCTCTGTTTTTTTGCTTGTATCCGATGACTTCATCTCTGTTTGACACCCGCTCAGGAGCAAGCAGATGGCGATGATGGGGAAGAACGCATACTTCATGTTCACACCTCTTATTATTCAATATCATATGTATCCTATATTATAAGCAAACTTATTTGACCATTCATAGGCTTTCAGTAAAAAGAGAAAAGAAAAAGCCGCCAGATGGCGACTTTTTAATGCTGATAAAAACGCAGCAAATTCCCATTGATCACTTTGTCTGATAAGGAAAGTTCTTTATTGGCTTTTTCGATATAAGGCTGACACACCTCATCCTGTTCAACAGGTTCTTTTGTTTTTTGATCATAGCAGGTGTTCTTTGTATAGAGATAATCATCTGTAATAAAGTTCCCGTTTCTCAAAACAGCAAAAGGCGTCCGTTCGTTTGAAAATAAGTCATTGCCAAATTGAATGGCATCCTTCGTTTCAATACCGAGTAAGTGCAGGAGTGTCGGTTTCACGTCGATTTGCCCAGCTGTTTCAGAAATTGTCTGCGGTGCTTGATCTGTGACCCCCGGAATGTAAATTAAAAAGGGCACCCGCTGCAATTTCACAGCATCAAACGGTGTGATTTCATCTTTTTTGAGCAGCTCTGCCATTGCCTGATGATGTGCCTCGGAGATACCATAGTGATCCCCCATGAGGACAAACATTGTATTTTCATACAGTCCTTCTTCTTTCATGCGGTCAAAAAATGTCTTAATGGCTTCATCCTGATAGCGGACGGTCGTCACATAGCGGTTTAAAATGGCGCTGGACGAATCATATTCATCAATCAATTGATCCTTTGGATCGATTTCAAATGGAAAGTGATTGGTCAAGGTAATAAACGTGCTGTAATAAGGCGCCTTCAACTTTTTTAAATAATCAATGGATTGGTCAAAGAAGTCAATATCCTTTAAGCCCCAGCCAGTTGAATTCTGTTCATTGACCTGATACGAATCGACATCATAAAAGCGGTCAATCCCAAACGACTCATACATCACATCACGATTCCAAAACGTTTTATTATTCGCATGAAATTGGACGGATTGATAGTTCTCTTTTTTCAACTGCTTGTATAACGTGTCGTATTCGTTGTCACTCGCTGTGAAAAAGACAGCGCCGCTGCTAGATGGGTAGAGGGAATTTGCGACAATAAACTCTGAATCCGATGTCTTTCCTTGCTCAGTCTGCTGATAAAATTCATCAAAATAAAAACTCTTTTTAGCAAGTTGATTTAAAAAGGGGGTGATGTATTGTCCATTCACCTTTTGATCAACGACAAATTGCTGTGTTGATTCTAGTGAAATGAACACAACGTTCCTGCCTTTAGCAAGTCCAAAGTACTCTTCGTTTGGTGCACTGTAATCAGCCTTTGTGTAGTTTGCTACGGTTGAAAGTGTATCTTCATCTGCAAAGGCTTTTTGTCCAATACGCGCTGTTTGGGCAGCGCCGTCATACAGGTGGAACTGGAACAGCCCAAGGTTTCGTACAATCACTTCTCGATCATAAGAGCTTGTCAGAAAGCGAGGGTGATCCATCATGGCTGAACTGACATGAAACAATAGAAAGCTGCAGCACACCGCATAATATGTTTTGATCGTTTTAAAGGAGGCTTTTGGCGCTAAAGGTTTGCGCTTTAACAGCCACGCCAGCACCACGAAATCAATGAGCATCAGTAAAAACAGCGGGTGGAACAATTCTGTCATACTGCTGCCCATATCTCCCATGTTTTTCGCTTGAAATAAGACAGGGATTGTAATGAAATCAATATAAAATCCATAAAAGATCGTATTCGATATGAGAATCGCCGTCAAAATCAAATTTGCGGTTAATAAAAATACTTTTTGTTTCGTTTCATTTAAAAAAAGAGCAATCCCAAACAAAGGGAGCAAAAAGCTAAGTGGATTGATCAAAAGCAGCCATTCATGAAACAGATTGGCCGTTCGTATGTGAAATCCGAATTGATAAATGATGTATGTTTTCATCCACATGAAGAGGATGGAGTACACTAAAAACCAGTGATTTTTGAAAAACGCTTTCATTTATGTAGCTCCTCACCATTCTGTATTCAGCTGCAAGGCAAAAACACTTATCTTAAACCTACTAAAAAAATGAGGAATGATCAATTCATATCCTGTGTTTTTCGGAAAACTCTTTCTGATTCATTAGAATGGGATGGAGATGCCGCAGAGGACAGCGATGTAATAGCAGGTAACGACGGTGAGAGCAGCTAGTACGACTTGTTCTCCTGTGCTGCCTGTTTTGACATAGAAGGGAAGACGCACTTTAATGGAAGCCGGAAATAAAAATTTAATCCCATTCACTGTTCCTGCATCCAGAATGAGATGGCTTGCCATCCCGACTAGTAAACCGATACTTAGGCTGTCATTTGGAATGTATGTTGTTGCTAGAAAATAAATGATCAGCAAAAATAATAAACTGTGTGTAAATGTGCGATGACCGAACACACTGCTGATCAGTGTCGAGAGCAGCGGGAATTTTCTGCCGATTTTACTTTTTGTATGGCAAAGATCAGGGATCAGAGCACCTGCTGATCCAGCAGCAGCCATCGTCACTGGGTCGAATCCATAATAGTAGGCAACGGCTGTGGAGGCGGCAATTCCGCCCATGATGTGTGTTTTTCCTGTCATGATGCGTACTCCTGTTCTATCTTTAGTTCAAGTACTCACTATATCAAGGGTAGATTCATTCAGCAAGGCTTATTTCTAAAGAAAAAGAGGCCAAAAGGGTTGGCTGAATGGAAAAACATTCTATAATAAGGGGGAAGTCATGTTGATACTAACGATAAGGATGCGATTCGGATGGGTAATGCAGACATTTTAAAAGAAATTGTTCTTGTACATTATGAAGTCAGCCGTAAATTAAACCGCAAGTTACTTGAGTTAGAGAAAGACATCACGCCCCCACAGATATATGCTCTTTCTATTTTGATACAAGGCAAAGTATCACATGCCGAAGAGCTGAAGCAAAGACTCTCTTTAAACCCTGGTGCAGCCTCTATTGCACTCAATAAATTATGTGAGCAGGGTTATATTCAAAGAGAACGGGACAAGGACGATTCGTCACTTGTCCGTTTAGAAGTCACGGAAAAAGGGATGGCCATTTATGAAAAGCATACTCGTCTTTTCGGAAAGGTGATTCAGCATATGATGTCAGACTTCACAAAGGATGATTTAAAAACCTTTCTGTCGTACTTGCAAAAAATGAGGCAGACCTTTCATGATGATTGAGCCTCTTCCCTTGTATAATGCTGAGCGCTGTAGCACAAATTAAACAGGCAACCGCATTATATGAAAAGGGAGGAAACAGCGATGTCATTTTTCCAAAAGGATAAAAAAGCGAAAAGTGAGAAAAACCATCAGCAGGTAGATCAGCTGTTAGAGGAAGCAAGTAAAGAGCTAGCAGGCGATCCGCTTCAGGAAGCTGTACAAAAGAAGAAAAACAACGATCAATAAGCAAGGTATAGGGCAGAGAAACAGTTCTCTGCCTTTTTTCTATGTTTTTACCTTTGACAGATGTGAGAATGTTTGATAACCTTCGTGTAGTAAAAATGAATAGAAATCCTCACGCTATGTCTCAGTGAGGTAGAGGTTGCGCGGATGATGAGTCACTCATAGGAGAGATGGAATCGTAGATCATGAGAAAAAAGGCATCAGCGCCGAAGTGTAGAGAGAGCTCCAACTTTCTTTATGCTGGGTCTGCATTGAATAAATGCAGGACTGCCACGTCTTTGAAGCGTGGAGGGCTATCCGGAGATCAAGGTGTATGTTTTGAAAAGCATGGACTTTTGTTCAGGCTTTTTTTTATGTTCTGAGTCACAAAAATAAGGGTATGCTGTTAAAAAGTAATCCATTATGAACATAAAGAATGCAAGTCATTGCTTCACAAATATATCAATGAAGATACTGCCGGGTCTGGTCCAAAGTGAATAAAACGGAGGTACGGAAATGGAACAGACAAAAAAATGGGGTTTTTGGTTATTGACGGCTTTTGTCGTCGGAAATATGGTAGGTTCAGGCATCTTTATGCTGCCAAGTACGCTTGCCCAGCACGCAAGTCCTTTAGGTGTGACGATGGCATGGCTTGTCACAGGCGGCGGTGTGCTGATGATTGCGCTTGTATTTGGGCATTTGTCCATTCATAAGCCGCAGCTGACAGCTGGACCACAAAGTTATGCAAGGGCGCTTTTTAAAGATCCGAAAAAAGGGAAAGCAGCTGGATTTACAATGGTGTGGGGATATTGGGTGGCAAGTTGGATTAGTAATGTCGCAATTATTACAAGTCTTGCTGGTTATTTAACGACTTTTTTCCCGGTTCTCACAGTGAAGACTGAAGTTTTTACCTTTGGAAAAGAAGCGGTCACGCTTGGTCAGCTCATGACGTTTATCGTATGTACCCTTCTTCTATGGGGAACACATACCATTTTAATTACAAGCTTAAGTGCTGCAAGTAAATTGAATTTTATTACGACCTTTTCAAAGGTGCTTGGATTCGTCCTTTTTATTGTTGCGGGATTATTTGCATTTCAAACGGCATTATTTGAACATTACTACTTCCCGGTTGAAACAGGCAGCGAAGGAGTGCTTGGCCTTGGAGGTCAAATTCATCATGCGGCTATTTCCACACTATGGGCATTTATTGGAATTGAATCAGCTGTCATTTTATCAGGAAGAGCATCCTCACAGCGTGATGTGAAACGTGCGACCATTACAGGTCTTTTAATCGCACTATCGATCTACATGATTATCACATTGATTACGATGGGCGTTCTGCCGCACGATCAATTGCAAGGCTCTGACAAACCATTTGTAGACGTGCTTCAGCTTATAATTGGGCCAGCTGGCGGAATTGTCATGGCTCTGCTGGCGATTATTTGCTTGTTTGGTTCGATGCTTGGGTGGATTTTACTTGGTTCAGAAGTACCGTATCAAGCAGCAAAGGCTGGTGATTTTCCAGCAGTATTTGCAAAAACAAACAAAAAAGGAAGCCCTGCTTTCGCTTTGACTGTTACAAATATTATGTCACAGCTGTTTATCTTCTCTGTGATGTCACGTACGATTAATGAAGCTTTTACCTTTTTAACTACATCAGCGACACTTGCGTATCTTATTCCGTATATTGTGTCTTCCATCTACAGCTTTAAGGTCATTATGCAAGGTGACACGTATGAGCTTCAAAAAGGAAATCGAACGAGAGACGGCATCATTGCACTTGTTGCCATGGGGTATTCAGCTTGGGTCATTATTTCAGGAACAGCCGACTTGAAAACTTTTGGTCTTGGAATCGGTCTATTCTTAGTAGGTATTTTGCTTTATCCATTCATGTCAAAAGGATTTGCCAAAGGAACGGTATAAGGAAGACGTTTCTCCATCTCTGGAGAAACGTTTTTTTATGATGCAGATGTCAATCGATCCACAATAAACTCTAGCTGACCTTCTAGTGACACTGGGTCATTAAAGAAGAAACCGACTGGATCTATTTCGAATACATGTTTATTTTTGACGGCAGGAAGTGATGTCCAAATGCTGCTTTGATACACTTGGTCACCTTTACTTTTTGAGCCGCTCCATGGACCTGTGAAAATATAGTCGCCTGCGAATTCTGGCAACTTCTCAAGAGAAATATTCGCATAGCCAACACCGCTGTCGATCGCTTCTTTTTTGACAGCCTTCGGTGCTTTTAATTTCAGCTCGTCATAAATGATTTCGCCCCCGCGGGCAAAGGTGTTTCCGAAGATATAAATGCCTTTATCAAATGGCGATACGATCGAGACCGTTTTGCTGCCAACAGCTTTGGTTACCTTTGGTTTCACCTCAGCAATTTTGGTATCCCATTTTGTGATCCATTCTGTTGCTTTTTTTGGTGTACCTGTCATTTTACCGAATTCTTTTAGCTGGTCTTTGAAAGAATATTGATTGTATTTTACCGCTACAGTTGGGGCGATTTTTTTGTATTGATCAAACTTCTCATCTTCCCCCCAAGCAATAATCATATCTGGCTTCGAAGCGGCTACTTTTTCGACCGATGGGGTCCTTCCGAGATTTTCCACTCCATCTGTTTTCCCTTTATAAAAAGGGTTTTTAAAGATGGGTGATGTTGTAGCAACCGGAGTTTTGCCGAGTGTGACGAGGTCCCCGTAATAGCTTTCTGCAAGAAGCACTATTCGTTTCGGATTTTTCGGAAGCTTCACTTCACCTTTTGCATCCTGATATGTCATCATGTCATTCTTTTTCGCTGCAGATTGTTTATTTGAAGTGCTGCCGCAAGCGGCTGTAAAGATCATAAGAATCGATAAAGAAATCAAAAGAAATCCAGTTCGTTTTTTCACAAAAGTTCTCTCCTATTCATTTTTCCTTGATAATGATTCTCAATTTCATTTTTTATCGTAACATGATAGGAACAAAAATGCATTGGCTAATTTAGGCCTAAAGAAAAATGATGAAATTCTCACAGTTTTTTGATGAAAATAAAGAAATTTATCAGAACAATGATTTCAAAAAGAAAAGAAAGTGATATACTAGACTTCGAGATTGATAATCATTATCACTAATAAAGAATAAACATGAACGGAAAGGAAGAGACTGGTTTTGGGCTCACAATCGAATAAACAGCTGCCAGCCAGCGATGATACGATCGATATTGTCACGAAGCCTTTTGGAACAGCAGCTGTTATCATCATAGGAATCATCGCTTTATCATTTGGTCTTTTTTTATCGGTATCATTAGGAGCGGCAAACATTCATCTACAGACTGTATGGGAAGCCGTTTTTCATTTTGATCCACAAGAAACTTCACATCAAATCATTCGGGAATTGAGGCTGCCGCGCACAGTTGGAGCCGCGCTCGTCGGTGCCTTTTTAGCCGTATCAGGTGCCATTATGCAAGGAATGACAAGAAATGCGCTGGCGTCACCGGAGATTATGGGTGTGACAAATGGCTCCGCATTTGCGATTGCCATTGCATTAGCATTTTTCCCTGGCCAATCTTCTTTCACATTAATTCTTTGGTCATTTGTTGGAGCCGCACTCGGTGCCTCTATTGTATTTGGTGTCGGTACTATGTCAAAAGGGGGACTGACTCCGGTTAAACTCGCACTAGCTGGTACAGCGGTTGGAGCACTTTTGAGCTCAATTTCTTCAGCCATTGCCATTCGTTTTGACGTCGCTCAAGATATGAGCTTTTGGTATGCTGGCGGAGTGGCAGGTGTGAATTGGAGCAACATTCATATCATCATTCCAGTTGCCATTGCAGGACTAATCATTGCAATGATCCTTGCCCGTTCGATCACGGTTCTGAGCTTAGGTGAAGAATTGGCGAAAGGACTTGGACAGTATACGAAAACGGTCAAGGTGCTTGGCGTATTGGTTGTTATTCTTTTAACGGGTGCTGCCGTGTCGGTAGCGGGCTCTATTGGTTTTATCGGGCTTGTGATCCCTCATGTCACTCGATTCTTGGTTGGAGTGGACTACCGCTGGATTATCCCATGCTCCGCTATTTTAGGGGCCACTTTGTTAATTTATGCAGACATTGCTGCGAGGCTGGTCAACGCTCCGTTTGAAACGCCAGTCGGTGCCATCACGGCGATTATAGGCGTTCCTTTCTTCTTATATTTAGCTAGACGTGAAAGGAGCGGAATCTAAATGGAAATGGTGCAGCAAGCAAAGAAAAAGAAATATCAACGAACGATGCTCATGATCTTTTTCGCGATCGTAGCTGTGTTCCTTATTAGTTTAAATACCGGAGAAATTCGGATCTCTCCGATGGATACATTGAAAACACTTTTTGGATTCGGAAGTGAGATGGATGAGCTCGTATTATTCGAATTCCGACTTCCAAGAATGGTCATCGCTTTACTTGTCGGTGCTTCTATCGCTGTATCAGGCGCGATTTGGCAAGGCGTTTCTCAAAATGGTTTAGCTGACCCAGGTATTCTCGGCGTCAATGCCGGCGCTGGCTTTGCCGTTGTGCTATTTATCTTTGCATTTCAAGGCACGATGACGAATTTAGGTGATTTCACGATTTTTGTACTGCCGCTTTTCGCGTTCGTAGGTGCAGCCTTTGCTGCATTTCTCATCTATGTGTTAGCGTGGAAAAAAGGCATCACACCTGTTCGATTGATTTTAACTGGTATTGGTGTGAATGCTGCGTTTTCAGCAGCGATTGTGGTCATTCAATTGAAAATGAGCCCAAATGATTTTAACCAAGCCATCGTGTGGTTATCTGGAAGTATTTATGGCTCAAGCTGGACGTATGTCCTGTCTGTTCTACCATGGATGGTGATTTTCCTTATATTCGCGATTGTCAGATCACGCTATTTAAATATCATGAATTTGGGTGATCAGCTGTCCTATGGATTGGGTATTTCAGTTCATAAAGAAAGAAGCTTGTTCATGCTGATTGCCGTTGCATTAGCTGGTGCGAGTGTTGCTGTTGCAGGGAGTATTTCTTTCCTAGGGTTAGCCGCACCGCACTTGGCGAGAAAGCTTGTTGGGCCAAAGCATCAAGGAATGATACCGGCCTCCGCGTTAATTGGGGCGCTGTTATTATTATTGGCGGATACACTTGGCCGCGTCATACTTGCACCATCAGAAGTGCCAGTTGGCCTTGTCGTTTCTGCTTTAGGCGCACCTTACTTCATTTACTTATTGATGAAATCGAACTAATGAGGAAGGAGAGACAACATATGAAATCGCTCGAAACAGAAAAGCTTTGTATCGGTTATCAAGACCGTTTGATTGTAGAAGATTTGAATGTCAGTATCCCAAAAGGCAAGGTGACAACACTGATTGGACCGAATGGCTGCGGGAAATCAACCATTTTAAAAACGATGTCTCGTATTATGAAGGCCAATCGAGGAGCTGTTTATTTAAATGGCCAGGCTATCCATGAGACGCCGACAAAAGAAATTTCAAAACAAATGGCGATCTTACCGCAAACACCCGAAGCACCTAGTGGACTGACAGTGTATGAGCTTGTGTCATATGGACGTTTCCCACATCAAAATGGGTTTGGTCGCTTATCAAATGAAGATAAACGAATCATCAGATGGGCACTTGAGGAAACGGGAATGATCGCTTTTCATGATCGACCAATTGAAGCACTTTCCGGCGGACAGCGCCAGCGAGTATGGATTGCGATGGCACTTGCCCAGGAAACAGAGCTGCTCCTATTGGATGAACCTACGACGTATTTGGATCTTGCACATCAGCTCGAGATTCTTCAGCTGTTAGAACGCTTAAATAGAGAGCAGGGGCGAACTGTGTTGATGGTCATCCATGATTTGAATCATGCGGCGCGTTTTTCACATTACATGATTGCCCTCAATCAAGGGAAAGTCATAAAAGACGGTACGCCTCATGAGGTCATGACCAAAGAGGTACTCAGTCAGGTATTCCATATTGATGCAGAAATTGTGCTTGATCCTAGAACGAATAAGCCGATTTGTTTAACATATGATTTAATGAATCATGAACGAAAGCTAGAAGCTGTAAATGTATAATAGATGTAAAGGAACTCGGTGCAGATGCCGGGTTTTTTTGCGTGTTTGAAACTTCCTAGTGCTACTATTTTTTCCAGTTGATTTTTTTCGCTTTTATGCAGAAAAGAGGTACTTTTTTACTTTAGACAATGGTAATATACGGTTAGAGATCATAGCTAGAAAGGAAAGAGATGCGTGGAAACAGCAAAAATATTGATTGCAGATGACGAAGAAGCAATTGTGAAAATGGTTGAACGCGTATTAAAAAAAGAAGGATTCAAGCATATTTATAAAGCCTACCATGCAGATGAAGCATTAGATGTTGTCAAAAACGAGGACATCCACCTCTTACTTCTAGATGTGATGATGCCCGGTAAATCTGGCTTTGACGTTCTGCCTGAAATCAGAAAAGTAACGAAAGCGCCTATTTTTTATTTAACTGCAAGAACGTCTGATGTCGATAAACTGACGGGCTTTGCGCAGGGGGCAGACGATTATATCACGAAGCCATTTAATCCGCTTGAGCTAGTGGCTAGAATTAAGGCTCATCTAAACCGAACATATATCTCCTTACAGGAGGAACAAGAAGACACTCAAAGCCAATATCAATATGCCCATTTCTCCTATCATCCTCATGCAGCCGAATTGAAAGTAAGAGGAGAGGTGACGGCATGCTCTGCTCAGCTTCTTTCTTTGCTGAAGTACTTTTGTGATCATCCGAATGTGGTTCTTTCAAAAGATCAAATTTATGAGAAAGTATGGGGCGTCCCGTCATATGGTGATAACAACACTGTCATGGTTCATATTCGAAAGTTGAGAGAAAAGATCGAGTTAGATCCGAGTCAGCCCGAATATATTGTGACGATCCGTGGTATGGGATATAAATTTATACCACACCCTGCAAAGGTTCTTCAATAGTTTATGAATTTACGAGCAAAACTTTTCTTTCACTTTGTCGGACAAATGTTTATTGTCATTGCCATTTTGATGATTGGGAATACGTTCTCTGATAACTTATATTATAAAAAATACTATGAGAACATGGCTGAAACCGGTTTAACAAAAGCTGATGGAGATACACTCATGAGCTGGCTTTATTTTAACGAGGATGGAAAAATGGAAGCCGACGATCAGCTCAAGCAAGCAGTGAAAAAACGAGACGGCTGGCTACAAGTAATCGATTCGAAAAAGAAAAACGTTTATAGTTATCATCGCCCTAAAACCATTCCAACATCCTATCAAAAGGATGAAATGATCAAGATTTTTGAAAAGAGACAATTTAAAGATTATAAGATGTACTTCTGGCCAATTGAGATTGATCAAAAAAGCTTTATCGTGTTATATGGGTTCAAAACGAACAGCACAAAAGTAGCCAATTATCTGAAGCAGCACGAGAAGAATTTGGCTGCACTATCTCAATATTCGGTTGAAACAAAAGAATTCTTGAAGAGAATGAATGGATCGGTGCATTTGTTCAATGACGAAGGAAAATATTTAAAAGGCATTCGAGCCAACACCGATTTGAAACATAACGTAACAGATGTTGAACTGCTCAAGTATCAATCGAAACCTTGGGAGTTTAGAAGTGATCTGTCTTATATGAAAGTGAATAAAAACCTGTATATTATTGTTTCTGTACCAAATAAAGTATACAGCCCAGACGAACTTTACGATAAAGAGACAGACGCTTTAAATCAATATACAACTATCTTAAATGCAGGTCTTGCACTCACCATTATTATTATTATGACATTATGGTATTCGTACCGCTATGGGCTGCCAATTTATCACATTATTCGCTGGCTGATTTTCTTATCAAAAAATAAATTGCAGGAACCAACAAATAGAAAGGGAATTCCATTCAGTAAAAATAAAAAAGGCCGTATTAAGCGGGAATACCGATTATTTGAGGATATCCTAAAAACAATGGATCAGCTCACGCTTACATTAAAAGAGAATGAAGCAAACCGAAGAAAAATTCAAACCACAAGGGAAGAATGGATTGCAGGATTGTCTCATGATTTGAAAACGCCTCTAAGTACGATTTACGGCTATGGACTCATGCTTGAATCCGATCAATATCAATGGTCCAAAGAAGAAGTCATGGAAATGGGACAGGTGATTCGTGAGAAATCAGAATACATGTCGACACTGATTGAGGATTTAAACCTCACGTACCGATTGAAGAATGGTGCCCTGCCTATTAATCGTAAACCGGTTGAACTCAGTGAATTTTTAGCTTCCATTATGGATGAGTTCTCAAGAAGCTCCTCATCTGAGGATTATCCATCCTCCTTTGAAGATCAAACAGATGGTGTCATATTTGAGATCGATAAAGCCTGGTTCAGACGAGTGATTGAGAACCTGCTGGCGAATGCAGTGAAGCATAACGAAAAAGGCACTCATATTACAGCTGTTTTATCTGAAACAGATGAAGAAGTTCGGATCGAAATGAAAGACAATGGCCGCGGAATGGCACAGGAAACGGTGGATCACCTATTTAACCGCTACTACAGAGGGACAAATACAAATGATCCAACGAACGGAACTGGTCTCGGGCTTGCGATAGCAAAAGAGCTCGTCTTGCTGCATGACGGTGATATTCAAGTTGAAAGTGAACTAGGCTCTGGAACAACTATTGCGATTATCCTAAAAAAATCATCACCTGTAAAATAGCAAAAAAACGATTTTCTTTTCTAAAGGAGATCGTTTTTTCCTGTTTTAGGATTGAAATCAATTTTGTAAACGATTACAATGAAATTGTTAACGTGAACAAATCATTTTTATTTATAAGAGAGATGGGGGAGTTTGATGAAAGCCTTTTTAGATGATCAGTTTTTACTCAACAGTCAAACGGCGGAAAAGCTATACCATGAGTTTGCTAAGGACCTTCCAATTATAGATTACCATTGTCATTTAAGCCCCAAAGAAATCTATGAAAATAAAACCTTCCATAATATCACCGAAGCATGGCTTTACGGAGATCATTACAAATGGCGTGCCATGAGAGCAAACGGCATACCAGAATCACACGTCACAGGGGATGCCTCAGACTATGAGAAATTTCTGGCGTGGGCGAAGACTGTTCCCATGACCCTTGGAAACCCGCTCTATCACTGGACTCATTTAGAACTGAGACGATATTTTGGAGTTGAGGAACTTTTAAACGAAAAAACCGCACACATCATCTGGCAAAAAGTAAATGAAAAGCTGCAAGGAGAGGGTTTTGGTGCAAGAGACTTCATTGTGAAATCGAACGTTGAAACAGTCGTGACGACAGATGATCCAGTCGATTCGCTTTGCTATCATCAAAAACTGCGGGAAGAAGGATTCACTGTGCAAGTGCTGCCCGGATTTCGGCCTGATAAGGCCCTTGATATAACAAATCACCTATTTACAGCGTATGTTCACGAACTGGCAGAGGCTTCATCTACTCCAATCCAATCCTATCAAGACTTTTTAACAGCACTCCGTGCAAGAATTGATTTTTTCCATGAACAGGGCTGCCTGATCTCAGATCATGCCATTAACGAAATGACGTTTGAAGAAACGACGGAAGAAGAAGTGGAAACCATCTTTCATAAAAGAATGTCTGGGCATGCATTGACGGAAAAAGAGAAGACTAAATTTAAAACACAAACATTCATTAAGCTTGGTCAGGCTTACTATGAGCGGGGCTGGGCGATGCAGCTTCATATCAATGCGCTTAGGAACAACAATACGAAAATGTTTGAGCGGCTTGGGCCAGATACAGGGTATGATGCGATGAATGATGCAGACATTGCCAAGCCGCTTTGCCGAATATTGGATCGTTTAGAACAAGAACAGGCACTGCCAAAAACCATTTTATATTCCTTGAATCCAAGGGATAATGTTGTGATTTCCACATTGGCTGGAAGCTTTCAAGACGGAACGGCACCTGGGAAGATTCAGCACGGTACAGCTTGGTGGTTTAATGATACGAAACAAGGGATGACAGAGCAGATGATGGCTCTATCCAGTATTGGACTGATCAGCCGTTTCATTGGGATGCTGACAGATTCAAGAAGCTTTTTGTCGTATACAAGGCATGAATATTTTCGAAGACTGCTTTGCGATATCATCGGAGATTGGGTAGAAAAAGGGGAAGCTCCATATGATCTTGATCTGTTAGGGGGAATCGTGAAAGGAATCAGCTATGAAAATGCCAGACAGTATTTCCAATTTGACCGGACGAAGCAGCTCCAGCATCCGAACAAAATGACATGAAGAAAATGAAAGCGATTTTATGATAAGATGGTAAAAAATCATAAAAGGCGGAATAGCATGACAGTCACAATTAAAGACATAGCAAAATTGGCAAACGTCTCTCATACCACGGTATCAAGGGCTTTGAATAACAGTCCTTTTATTAAAGAGAAGACAAAACAAAAGATTTTGTCGATTGCAAAACAGCTGAATTATTCACCGAATGTCCATGCGAGAGGCCTTGTATCACAAAAATCATTTACAATCGGTCTGTTTTTTACGAGTTTAACAGAGGGTACATCTTCAAGCTTCTTTGTGGATGCGTTAAAAGGTGTCAATAGCGTCATGACAGAGTATTATAATCTCTTTGTCAGAGGAATTGATGACTTTCACGATTATACAACCATTCATAAACAACGCTATGATGGCATTTTGCTCATGAGTCAAAGCGAGCACGATGAGGCGTTTATCCATCATGTGAAGAAACAGGGCATTCCCATCATTGTGCTGAATCGCCGTGTAGAAAGTCATGAAGTCATGAATATATTAGCAGATGATAGTCAAGGAGCTTACCAGGCTGCACACCATTTCATTCAGCAAGGTCATGAACAAATCGCCATCATTGAAGGGAAAGAAGGCTTTAAATCAACTCAAGAAAGAACAGCTGGTTTCCTGCAAGCGTTAATTGATCACCAAATGCCTATGAAGAAAGAATATATGATGAAAGGCGATTATCACATGAAAAGCGGCTATGAATCAATGGAATCGCTGCTGGCCCTTGATGAACCGCCAACAGCGCTCTTTTGCTCAAATGATGACATGGCGATCGGTGCAATGAATGCTTTATTTGCAAAAGGCAAAACGTGTCCAAATGATATTTCTATTATCGGTTTTGATGATATTGCATTTTCATCCTATACCACACCTGCATTGACAACGGTGAAAAAGCCGATTGAAAAAATGTGTGCACTTGGAGCAGAAGCTATCCTTTCAGTAATAAACGGTGAAGAGCAAGAAGAAGATCATATGGAAAAAGTGTATGTTCACACAGAGCTGATGATCAGAGATTCAGTTAAAAAGGTGCAGTAATCAGCACCTTTTCAGAAAAATGTTCACGTGTGCATATTACTTGGAGAGGGGAATCCATTTGAAACGATTATCAAAAGCCATTTACCCGGCACCTGAGTATCCGGAAACGATTTTGCAGATTGGTGAAGGAAATTTTATGCGAGGATTTATCAATTGGCACATCCAGAAGCTGAACGACTGCACAGATTTTAAAGGAAGAGCGGTTGTTGTCCCTCCTCGAAAAGGATCAGTGGCAGCCTTAAATGAACAAGATGGCTTGTACACATTATGTATTCAGGGATATCATGACCGGCAAGAAATGAATGAACGTATAATCATCCAATCGATTAGCAGAGGAATTAGTACGTATACGGATTACGAGGAGTTTTTACACGTAGCGGAAAACCCGGATCTCCGCTTTGTCTTCTCAAACACGACGGAGGCAGGACTTGTGCTCAAAAAGGAGGATCGTTTGGAGGATCGGCCACAAGCCAGTTTTCCAGGAAAGCTGACAGCGTTCTTGTATCACCGGTTTAAAGCTTTTGCTGGAGATGAGCGGAAAGGTCTGATCATTCTACCTTGTGAATTGGTTGAACAAAATGGTGATCGATTGAAGGAATATGTGATCAGTATGGCAGCTGAGTGGGAATTGTCGCCTGCGTTTATGACATGGATAAAAGAGGCCAACACGTTTTGTAATACGCTTGTGGACCGGATTGTCCCTGGATTCTCTAAGGAAGCGGCTGAAATCGTAGAAAAGGAAGAAGGGTATATTGACGAATTGCTTGTCACGGCAGAATATTATCATCTTTTTGTCATTGAAGCACCTGCCTTCGTACAAAAGGAGCTCCCCTTTCAAGAAGCAGGGTTAAATGTTCTTTTTGTAGAGGATATTTCGCCTTATCGTATGAGCAAGGTACGAATTTTAAATGGTGCACATACAGCGATGGTGCCGATTGCTTACTCATGCGGTATAGAAACTGTAAAAGAAGCTGTGGATGATGAGCATGTTGGTCCGTTCATCCGGCGTATGCTGGAGGAGGAAGTACTTCCAGGACTTGAACTTCCTCAAGATGAGCTTCTTCTTTATACACAATCCGTTTGGGATCGTTTTTGCAATCCATTTGTAAAGCATCAATTGCTGGATATTGCACTGAATGGGGTATCCAAATTCCGAACCCGTAATCTTCCGTCATTGCTTGATTATGTCGAGCAAAAGAAACAGCTGCCAATGAAACTTGTGTTTTCACTTAGCAGTCTCATTTATTTCTACAGAGCATATGCAGGAAGGGTAAAGGATGATGAAACTGTGCTCACGCTCATGAAGGACGCATGGGAAAACCGTTCCAATGAAACGGTTGCAGCGAGGATCCTTTCATACGAATCATTATGGGGCAGAGATTTAACGGATGTAAAAGGATTGAGTCAAGCTGTAGCTGATCAGCTTACCCTCATACAGAAGTACGGGATGAGAGCGGCTGTTCACCGAATGATGCGTCATCAATATGAAAATCAGGGGGAGAAGGCATGAAAGACTTTATTGTAATCCACCCTTCAGATAATGTCGGTATTGCTTTAAAAGGATTGGAACAAGGGGAAGAGCTGCAGCATCAAGGACATACGATTATCTTAAAAGAGACCGTTGGCAAAGGTCATAAGTTTGCATTGGCTGATATCAAGCAAAGAGAGAATATTATCAAATATGGCTATCCCATTGGTCATGCAGTGACTGCCATTTCTGCTGGAGAATGGGTGCATACGCATAATATTAAAACCAATCTATCTGGCAAGCTAGAATACGAATACCAGCCTTCATTATCAGAAAACCCCTATAAAAAAACGAATCTTACATTTAAAGGATATAAACGAAAAAATGGTGAAAGCGGAATCCGCAATGAGCTTTGGATTGTTCCCACCGTTGGATGCGTGAATGGCATCGCCGATCAAATGATCCAAATATTCACCGCTGAAATGGGTGGAAACATCCATCCTTTTGAAACAGCCCTCGTATTAAAGCACAATTATGGATGCTCACAGCTTGGGGACGATCATGAAAATACGAAAACCATTTTACAAAATGCGGTGAAGCACCCTAACGCTGGAGGAGTACTTGTTCTTGGACTTGGGTGTGAAAACAATGACATTGAGGATTTTCAGTCCACATTAGGTGAATATGACCGTACGAGAGTGAAATTTTTAAGAAGCCAAGAAGTAGGAGATGAGATTGAGACGGGAGTCGCTTTACTCAAGGAAATTTATGATGCGGCGAAAGAAGATCATCGTGAAGATATTCCGTTATCTGAGCTGAAAATTGGCTTGAAGTGTGGAGGATCAGATGGATTTTCCGGTATTACTGCAAATCCGCTTTTAGGCAGACTGTCCGATTTTATTGTCGCGCAAGGTGGAACGACGGTGCTGACAGAAGTGCCCGAAATGTTTGGTGCTGAAACGATTTTAATGGAGAGAGCAGCATCAGAAGCGACTTTCGACAATATTGTGCAAATGATCAATGACTTTAAACAATACTTCTTGGATCATCGACAGCCGGTATATGAAAATCCTTCCCCGGGAAATAAAGCTGGTGGAATTTCGACATTAGAGGATAAGTCTCTTGGCTGTACGCAAAAAGCAGGTACTTCTGATATTAAAGATGTATTGAAATATGGAGAGCTGCTAAAACAAAAGGGATTGAACTTATTAAGTGCACCTGGTAATGATTTGGTTGCTTCATCTGCTCTTGCTGCTTCCGGTTGTCAAATGGTGCTTTTTACAACAGGCAGGGGGACACCATTTGGTACGTTTGTGCCAACAATGAAGATATCGACCAACACAGCTTTATATGAAACAAAAAAGCACTGGATTGACTTTAATGCCGGAGAACTGCTTGAAGATGTACCGGAAGATGTCGTGTTAGAAAAATTCATTTCAACGGTTATTGATGTGGCGAGTGGGAAGCTGTTAAATCATGAAAAAAACAATTTTAGAGAGCTGGCTATTTTCAAAACAGGTGTCACACTTTAAGGCGACTGGGGGATGAGAAAGTGTCTAAAAAACGGGATTTGATGTATATCACAGCAGGAACGGTACTAACTGGAATCGGAATTGCTCGTTTAGCAAAGCAAGGGAAGAAAGATAAAAAAGCAAACGGGATCGATCAAGTGTTAAAGCAGATAATAGCGCCGCAGTTCCCTGATCGTGAATTGAATGTGGTTCATTATGGAGCAGATGCGGAAGGGAAAGAGTTATCTACAAATGCCATTCAGTCTGCCATCGATGATGCACATCGGTTGAAAGGAGGAAGGGTGCTGATCCCAAGAGGGACGTTTGTGACAGGTGCTTTAGAATTGAAAAGCAATGTAGAACTTCATCTGCATGAGAATGCCTATGTGACATTCAGTCAAGACCCAAAGGATTATCTGCCTCTCGTACTGACAAGATATGAAGGGGTTGAGCTTTATAATTATTCACCTCTCATTTATGCACACCATGCAGAAAATATCGCCATTACTGGAGCCGGAACGCTTGATGGCAGAGGGGATGAGCATCATTGGTGGCCTTGGAAGTATGGGACAAATGGCCAGCCCTCTCAGGATCGGGATCGTCAGCTTTTGTTTGAAATGGCGGAAAAGAGAATACCGGTAGAAGAAAGGGTGTTTGGAGAAGGCCATTATTTAAGATCGAGCTTTATTCAGCCATACCAATGTCAGCAAGTTCTAATCGAAGGAGTGACAGTGAAGGATTCACCAATGTGGCAAATTCATCCTGTATTAAGTAGTCACGTCATCGTCCGCGGCGTTAAAATCATTGGGCATGGACCAAACACAGATGGTGTCAATCCGGAGTCTTGCCGGAATGTGCTCATCGAAGATTGTTATTTTGATAACGGAGATGATTGTATTGCCATCAAATCGGGCAGAAACGAGGATGGACGGAGAATAGGGGTTCCATCTGAAAACATCGTCATTCGTAGAAATGAGATGCGGGATGGACACGGCGGTGTGACGATCGGGAGCGAGATTTCTGGCGGGGTAAAGTATGTTTATGCAGAAGATAACGTAATGGACAGTCCGAACCTTGATCGGGCACTGCGTATTAAAACCAACTCTGTCAGAGGCGGTACGATTGAACATATTTATTTTAAAAATAATACAGTTAAAAGTCTAAAGCATGAAGTGATCTGTATCGACATGATGTATGAGGAAGGAGATGCTGGTCCGCATCGTCCTGTTGTACGTCATATTGAAGTAGAAGGACTTAAAAGCAGCGGCGGACGATATGGTGTGAAAATAGCAGCATACGCACATTCTCCTGTTACTCATTTTAAAATGAAAGATTGTGTCATAGATGAAGTGGCGTATCCCTTATCTTTAGAGCATGCAGTTTCTCCTGATTTTCAGAAAGTCGTTATCAATGGAGAACCAATCAATCAATAGAAGAGTGAAAAACAGTCTTTTTAGAGGCTGTTTTTTTGTTTTATGAACAGAAAAGACGCTTTTAGAAATCACATATACAACCTATCTGCACTGTAGTATAATATTCCCGAAATTAGAAAAGAATTGACGAAAGAGATTTCGTTAAGCAGTACATAAACCAGGGGGTTCACTCATGAAAAAGTTAACAGCTATTTGGCTATCGTTATTGCTTGTGATGGGTGTTTTAGCAGGATGTGCAGGCGCTGAGACAGATCATAAAGCAACAGGGTCACAAAATAAAGAAACGGCCACTGCGGCATTTCCAGTATCGATTAAAGATGCAGCTGGAAAAACGGTCGAAATCAAAGAACAGCCTAAACGAATTGTTTCGTTAATTCCAAGTAATACAGAAGTTGCCTATGCACTCGGCCTTGGAGATAAAATGGTTGGACGATCAGACTTTGATAATTATCCAAAGGAAGTCGAAAAGGTAGAGAAGATTGGCGGACTTGAATTCAATGTCGAGAAGGTCATTTCATTAAAGCCAGATCTTGTGTTAGCACATGCATCTCAAATGGGATCAAAAGAAGGATTTAAACAGCTTGAAGATGCAGGGATAAAAGTTCTGACTGTAAATGATGCAACCTCCTTTAAGGATGTGTACAAATCAATCGATATGATCGGTGAAGCAGCTGGCGTGAAAGAAGCATCAACAAAACTTGTAGACGAGATGAAAACAAAATTGAATGACATCAAGAAACAAGCAGAGACGATTTCAAAAGACAAACAAAAAACTGTCTTTGTCGAAGTGTCAGGTGCGCCTGAAATCTATACAACTGGTAAAAATACATTTATGGATGAAATGCTTTCTGTTATCCATGCCAAAAATGCTGCTGGCGATCAAACTGGCTGGGTGCAAATGACAGAAGAATCGATCATCAAACGAAATCCTGATGTCATTGTGACAATTGATGGTTCCAGCTTAGCTGATTTGAAAAAAAGAGACGGCTGGAATGCAATGAAAGCAGTGAAAGAAAAACAAGTCTTTCAATTGAATACGGATCTCGCATCAAGACCGGGACCGCGATTGGTTGAAGGAGTCGAGGCTCTTGCGAAAAGCGTCTATCCTGACACGTTCAAATAAATTGATCATCGCATATACACTAAGTGCTTTACTTCTTGTGATGAGCATTGGAATGGGAATCTCCTTTGGAAGCTTAGGGATTCCCATTCCTTCTATTCTTCGTATATTTATTCATGAACTATTCGGAATACAGTTTGGAACCATTGATTCCATCGATCGCAATATTATGATGAACATTCGGCTGCCAAGAGTCATATTAGCGGCATTAGTCGGAGCAGCACTGGCGTTATCTGGTGCAGCTTTTCAAGGTTTATTAAAAAATCCTCTCGCTGACCCTTATACGCTGGGGGTATCTCAAGGGGCATCAGTTGGAGCCGTAGCGACTCTGTTTTTTAGCTTGCAGCTCCCGCTTGTTGGCAGTTTCACATTGCCATTATTCAGTATGACAACGGCGCTTGTGACCCTGTGTCTCGTTCTCTTTTTTGCGCGTCTTGTTCATCGGGGGATGAGCATTTCTTCTTTAATTTTAACAGGAGTGATTTTTAGCTCTTTTTTGGGTGCGCTCATTTCATTGATGATTGCTTTAACAGGTGATGATCTAAAAGAGATCATTCATTGGCTGCTTGGCAGTGTGTCCATGAGAGGCTGGCGTTATATTGCGCTTTTTCTTCCTTTCTTTCTTATTGGGACCTTTACGTTAATGTTGATGGGGCGAGATTTGAATGTCATGACATATGGCGAGGAGAAGGCAAAGCTATTAGGTGTCCATGTGAAAAGGAGCAAATATATTGTGCTGCTGGCGGGCTCGATTCTGACCGGAAGTGCAGTAGCGGTATCAGGGACGATCGGTTTTGTAGGACTTGTGATTCCGCATTTTATCCGCCTCTTAACTATCACGGATCATCGGCATCTGCTGCCTTTGTCTATGTTGAACGGTGCTTCCTTTCTCGTATTAGCAGATGTGTTATCCCGTACCATCATTGAGCCGACTGAATTACCGATTGGCATCATTACTGCGTTAATTGGTGCACCTGTATTTGGCATCATCCTCATTCGTCAATATAGAGGGGGGACGCACGTATGATTCAAGTGAAGGAAATCAGAGGTGGCTATGGAGAGAAAGAGATCATTCGTGGCATTAGCCTTGAAGTAAAGCAAGGAGAATTTCTCGGTATACTCGGCCCAAACGGGAGCGGGAAGACGACCCTGCTTAAAATGATGGCAGGAATTTTAGCCCCTGAGAGCGGTGAAGTGCGCCTCGGCAGTCACCTTGTTCAATCCTATCAGCCAAAGGCGCTTGCGCAAAAGATGGCAGTTCTGCCGCAGAAAACGGATCAAGTTTTTTCATTTACGGTGGAAGAAACCGTCCAATTCGGCCGTTATCCATATCAAAAAGGGTGGCTGCAATCTGCCACGCAAGAAGATGTGCAGGTAGTCAGAAAAGTAATGGAACAAACGGGTGTTGCACAGTTTAAGGATCAACCCATCCATGAGTTAAGTGGCGGTGAACAGCAGCGTGTGTATTTGGCACAGGCATTGGCGCAGCAGCCTGAATATTTATTGCTGGATGAACCAACCAGCTTCCTTGACTTAGCCTATCAAAAAGATTTGCTTGATTTAATTAAAGAAGAAACGACTTCCTCTAGGTTAACGGTCATTGGCGTATTCCATGATGTGAACATTGCTAGTTTATATTGTGATCGGCTGCTGCTGCTTCATGAAGGAAAGACTGACATGTTAGGACTGCCGCATCACGTTTTGACCACCGAACGAATCAACCGTGTGTATGAAACAAATGTGACACCGCTCCAGCATCCAATTAGGGCAAACCCTCAGCTGGTGGTTGAACCTTCCGCCCCTTCTAAAACATCAATTGTAAACATAGCGGATGGCTGGAGGACATATGGCTCAGAAGGAATGACATTTTCCATTAATCAGCCTCTTCGCATCCTTACCTCACATAAGGAAAACGGCGGGTTCTTTTGGAAAAGGTCGATTGGAACGGGAACGAAGACGCTTCATCATCAGTTAGAGCCAACTGAAGATATGCTGTTTTTCGAGCAAGCTAAAGGATTAGCGAAATACGCTGCAGAAGACGCCGAAGACGATATGATCCTTTACAGCATGCTTCAGCAGGAAAAGTTGAACATTTGGCTTATCCTGAAACGATCTTTATCAGACGGCGCAGCTGTTCAGCTCATAGGTCAGCTTATGCACATCATAAAGCAAGAAACAAGCATTCCAATCCATCATCTTTGTATTGCTGCACCCAATACGCAGGAAACGGAAGATGTTGACCTTCTACACGATAGATTAGGACAAAAGGTGTATGGGCTTCTTCATAAGTTGAAAGTCATTCAAAAGTGAACGTACAGTTATATTTAGGTTAGTTGAGTAAAACAGTTGATATTGTAATGACTACACATATCTAAAATGTGTAGTCATTACAATTGTTCTTAAGAAAAAAAAGCTGCCACAATGACAACCAGTTCTAATTTTATATCTAAGACGGTTGAATTCTAATTAGATGAAATGCCCTTTCCGCCTTGTGTTATTAAAGTATTGATTCTATCAATACCAGTAATAATTGGTTTCGCACGACTTATTAATGTTTGGGTAGCTTCATGACCTAGAGATGCTTGATGGGCATCTTCGTTTGCCCACACTTCATAAACATAAACAGAATTTGGTTCATTCTCGGAAATATTCACAAGATATATTTCACATTCATCCAAATTCTTCATTGATTCTGCTGCTTCTAACAGAATATCAACCATTTTTTCTTTTTCGCCTTCTTGTACCATAAACTTGTTAAATAAACTAAATTTACTCATACCATACTCCTTCATTTTGTCTTAATCACATTTTAGACACTATAAACTATATCTTCAATCATTATTTTATAAGGAAATAAAAGGGGTGGTTGGCCTTCATAATGGACAAATGGTTCACTTTTCTGTTTCATTAATGACATTCATTCACCATGTTTTAGTAAAACAACTACATCCTATTTAGTTCGGGTTATACTAAAAGGACAAAGCAGTAGAAAAGGGGGAATACCGTTGAAACTTTATACGAAAACCGGGGATCAGGGACAAACAGGCTTGATCGGAGGAAGAGCCGATAAAGATGACGTGAGAGTTGAAGCTTACGGCACATTAGATGAGGCGAATAGCTTCATTGGACTTGCGCATGCAAATTTACGGCAGCATGGCGAATTGTTTCAGGACCTTTTGTCAGAGCTGATCGTTATACAGCATGAGCTGTTTGACTGCGGCGGTGATTTGGCAGCAGTGAAACCACCTAAAGAGGGCAAATTAACAGAAGCCTCTGTGGCAGTCCTTGAGGAAAGAATGGATGTCTATGTAGAAGAAGCTGCGCCGCTCACCAAGTTTATTTTACCGGGCGGTCAGGAAGGTGCTGCTCTTTTACATGTGGCGCGGACAGTCGTTAGAAGAGCAGAGCGGCATATTGTGACGCTTGCGAAACAGGAGGAGATTCCAACCGTTGCGCTCACATATGTAAACCGTCTATCCGATTATTTATTTGCTGCTGCCCGAATCGTGAATCATCGGCTTGGTGAAGCTGATGTTGAATATGAACGAAGTGCCGACGTGTTTCGTTCTAAATAAGGAAAGCACTCTTCGAATGAGAAGAGTGCTAAACGTCTTCGTTCTGTAAGCACAGAAGGGATTCCAAGTCTTGCTTGTGCAATGAACACTTTATTTCGTATACAAATGCTTCATCAGCTCTTTGTTTTTTTGAATAAATATGTCATTGTGCGAAGAAACCATTCCACGAGCGCTTGCATCAGGCATTACGTATTGCTTCGCTTGGTTTACTGCATTCGCAGCATCCTGGAAAGCACCAGCAATCAAATGTAATTTTCCTTCATGATGCAAAATATCACCTGCTGCATAAATGCCCCGGACCGACGTCTCACTCAGTGGAGTTCCTGCAATCCAGTAATCCTTCTGCTCTAGTTTAATGGTACTATTCGCAAGTAATTCTTTGTCTCGTTCGTATCCATGATTGATAATGACTTCATCTATAGCTAGCTTAAATAAAGTATCGTCCTGATTATTTTTGAGAACAACCGTTTCAATCCGCTCATGATCGTCTGCTGCGATGAGCTTTTCAATCGAGGTATGAAGCAGACATTCGACAGAGCTGTTATTAAGTCTTGATATTTCGGATTCATGACCTTTTAAAGCATCTTTCCGGTAGGTTAAATACACTTGCTTGGCAATCGGCTCCAGCTCATTTGCCCAGTCAATGGCTGAATTACCACCTCCTGAGATCAACACGGTTTTATCTTTAAAACGTGCAAGGGATTTGACCGTATAATGCAAATTTTGAACCTCAAATCGTTCTGCCCCCTCAATATCCAATTTAATCGGCTTGAGGATACCTCCTCCAACAGCTAAAATGACGGTTTTGGAGTAATGTTTTTGATTGGACGCGGTGTGGAGAACAAATTGACCTGTTTCGTCTTGAGAAATAGTGGTCACCTTTTCTCCGAGTACGACCTTTGGATCAAAGGTCAGTCCTTGAGTAACAATTTGTTCAATCAGCTGCGAGCCTGGAACTGGCGTTAATCCTCCTATATCCCAGATCATCTTTTCTGGATAAACATGAACCTTTCCTCCAAGGAAAGGCTGGAATTCAATCAGTTTCGTTTTCATTTCACGCAATCCACTATAAAAGGCGGAAAACAATCCAGCAGGTCCGCCGCCAATAATGGTTACATCATAAACTTCCATATCCTGCATCGTACAATTCTCCCCACTTCTTTTGCTTCATTTATTTTTAAAAATGACCATAGTCATGATTTCATAGCTGATTCATGCAGTCTCATTTATTTTCTAATTGCTGCTGCAAGGCTTCTAAAAACTGGATGCGGCTATAAGCAGGTCCTCCTTCAAGGAGTGGATGTACCACATTGATATAAACCTGATCCTTTTTAAAGGCCGTCATATTTCGAATAACAGGATTCTTTTTCATGTCATCAAATGCCTGGCTTGCCTCTTGATTTTCATCCGTAGAAAATTGTACAAATAGATAATCCGGATTCATTTCTCCTAGCTGCTCGACAGAGATTGCTTCTTGTGTCTTTGCCAAACTAATCGGCTGAGGAACGGCGAGACCCAATTCGTTATACAAGACAGGATTGAAATACACATCTTCTGGATATACGAAGGCTTGTGCTCCCCGAATGCGAATGATGGCTACTTTTTTATCCTTGAGCTTTTCCTTTAACGAAGCTTTTGCGTCTTTGACATCTGTTTTGTATTGAGTGAGGATTTTCTCTGCTTTCGTTTGTTTTCCTGTTAATTCGGCCATTAGCTCTAAATTATTCTCCCAATTTGTCGCGATATGGGAGATTGGAATGGTCGGCGCAATTTTCTCTAACTTGTTCAGTACGACTTGTTGAAATTTAGAGGAGCCTAAAATAACATCAGGCTTCAAACTTAATATTTTCTCAAAATTTGGCTGCTGTTTTTCACCGATTGATTCGGAATCGCTTGTGATTGAAGCAAATATTTTCGGAAACTTTCCTCCTACTGATATTGCCCCTGCCGGATGAACATCAAGTACAACGGCATCTTCCATCGCTTCCATTGCCCCAGTAATGACGATTTTTTCGGCTTTTTTCGGGATGGTATACTTTTTCCCAAGATACTCTATTGTTTTCGTAGCAGCATCACCTGAATTTTCAATTCCGGCATTTTTGCTTCCGGAGGCTGTAGTTGA
Source organism: Bacillus sp. 11B20 (assembly GCF_056098985.1). Lineage (NCBI taxonomy): Bacteria > Bacillati > Bacillota > Bacilli > Caryophanales > Bacillaceae > Bacillus > Bacillus sp. 11B20. Next base: position 211,973 of record NZ_JBLZWZ010000009.1, on the reverse strand, counting down.
TTGCTTAGGCTTGTCTCCTCCGCCGCATGCCGCCATGATCAGCATCAATAAGGAAATGAAGCCGATGATCATTAATTTCTTATTCATCTTTTCAAAACTCCTCTCAAACTGTCTATTGTAGTCGTGCTTTATTTCATCCCCAGATGCTCACGTAAGGTGGATCCTATATATTCACTTCTAAATAAGCCATGTTGGACGAGTAAGGGGACCAATTCGTCAAAAAATAATTCTAGTGATTGTACTGAGCCCGGAAGAGCAATGAAACCGTCTAAAGCGCCTGCTTCAAACCATCTGGTTATTTCTCTCTGTGCATCCTCAGCTGTTCCCACGATGACCCAGTGTGCCGATCCAATGACCTCTGGTCTGGAGAGTAGTTCTCTTACGGTAGGCTGCGTTTGTACAATCAACCTGCGCAGCAAATCAGCATGAGTCTGACTGCGTACCTGCTCATCCAATCCTTGCAGCATATCTGCAGGAACGGGTTGATCTAAGGGAAGGTGACGAATATCGAGACCTAGAATCGATTGTATCGCTGCATAACCTTGTGCAGTGCTTAAATGGGAATGAGCCTCTCGATACATTTCATGCGCCTCATCACGTGTTTTTCCTATAAAAAAGTACAAGCCAGGCAGCACACGGATCTCATCCGGCTGGCGGCCATGCTTGCATGCTCTTCTCCTCATGTCTTTCCGTAATTCAATGCCTGAGGCCATATCAGGGGTTGCTGCAAACATCGCATCTGCATTTGAAGCGGCAAAATCCCGCCCCGTTTCCGAAGCACCTGCTTGAAACAAAGGAATAGTTCCTGACGGATGAGCCGGCACATTAAGCGGCCCCTTAATTTGAAAGAAATGACCCTCATGTTGAATAGAAGAAATTCTCTCCTTGTCAGCAAACTGTCCTGTCGTTCGATTGATGAGCAGGGCCTCATTTGGATAGCTCTCCCAAAGCTTGCGTACAACATCGGTAAATTCCATCGCCTTCTTATATCGTTCTTCTGATGATGGCATAGGTGAATGGCTAAAATTATCGGCCCCGTCGATAGAAGTGACAATATTCCACCCGGCACGCCCATTGCTGATCGAGTGCAAGGACTGGAGCTGTCTCGCCACTACATAGGGAGGATTGAACGTAGTCGAGGCGGTTGAAACAAGTCCGATTCGATCCGTCTCATGAGCAATCGAAGCAAGCAAAACCGTTGGATCAAGACCGCCAAAGCCAGGGGAGTGATTCAATGACTCTATGTGGAGTGTCAGTGCATCCGGCTTAAAAAGAAAGTCAAGCTTGGCCATCTCTGCTCTCTTTGCAAGCTCAACGTAAAAGTTGGTTGAAAATAAGTGTTCTACCATGCTGCTCGGATGCTGCCAGCTTTTTCCCTTCAACCAGGTCGCTGACAAGGACAATCCGATACAAAGCTGCCTTTTTTTGTTCACATCATCTGCCTCCCAGTCGTTGCTGATTATTAGTCAGTAATAATCGATATTGATAATCATTATCATTGAATAGTATAGCAAGGACCTCGTGAAATGCGAATACACAAATAGCGAATATCATATGCATTATTATCTAATCTGGACTTACAGAAGAGCGATGATCTTGATCGACTTCAATTTATGAGGCAGTTAGGCTGGTTATTTCATAGAGAGCTGTGGAATTCCTTTAAGGAATGAGGCTGGCGTCTATCGTTTTGAGAAGAAATACGACAGATTTATTTAGCGATATATGCGCTAGGCGGCACTCCGAATTTCTTTTTAAATAGTCTGCTAAAATATAGCGGATTGGGATAGCCGACAGTCATAGCAACGTCACGAATCGAAATATTGCCTGCCTTTAGTATTTCAAGCGCTCTTTCCATACGATACTGGATGACATAGTCAATTGGGTGAAGTCCGGTATATTTATGGAAAAAGTATGAGAAGCTTTTAGGATTCATATCGAACAGTTCAGCGAGATCCTGAAGTGTTAATGGAATCATATATTGTCCTCTAATATAAGCGATGGCTTCCTCAATGACCCTTTCATGAGGAGAGCTCTCTTCCTGCTTACAGCCCATTAGTATTTGATATAGGATGCGTAAAAATAATTCTTTGACTCGAAGTTTCCCCATTCCGCCAGGTGTATGGACATTCTGATGGAGCATGGTGAGTAATTCAATGATTCTCGGATTTGCTCCCGTTTCCAGCTTGAAAACAGTGTCACAGTCAGATTCTTTATCACAATTCAAATGATAGAAAAGTGAATGGTACTCGTATTCTGATTGACTGATCACCTGCAGGGCAAGCTGGCATCCTGGTGTTACATGGATGACGGACCCTGGCTGCAAATCGTAGCTCTTTCCATTAACATTCAGCCTAGCTTCCCCGCGAATACTGAAAAGAAAGCAAGCACTTTCTGTCTTAAACTCCCTTAATGTACTATGGGGCTGGATGACTAAACGATAGATTTCTTTTATGTGAAAAGGATGACTAGCAAATAGATCAGCTAGTTGATCTCTATTTATCAATATACGACACCTGCCTCTTACTTGATTTAGATACAACTTATTCTGTGATTCTACCATACGTTTAACAACACTCTTCTTTTCGAAGAGTGCTTTTTGTTTGATTCAACCGTTCAGTCTGAGCATTGTTACGACTCTAGTCGCAATCAAAGATCAATCTGTAACACGTTTTGCCGGCTTTCTTTTTTGACTATAGTTAAAGCAAGGAGCAAGAAAGGAGGCATGAAGATGAAAATAACAAGTAAAACCATTATCGGTTCAATTTTATTGTTTGTCGGTTTATCCATCTTCTTTGGTGGTTCATTAGGTGGACTGATTCCGGTTTTGATTGGGGCATGGCTCATCTATGTAGGTGTTAAAAAATATGAAAAAGGCAGTAAAACCTCAGGGATCATTCTAGCAGTCATTGGTGTACTGATCGTCGTGCAATTCCTGCCGTTTTTACTCGGCATCGCATTTGCAGGGGTACTTCTTTATTTTGGCTGGTCGATGATTAATGGTGAATCTACCAAAAAATCATCAAGCAGAGCCTATATGGAGCCAAACACGGCACCCAATACGGAAGAACCGATTCACACGTCATTTGATCAAGAATGGGAAGACTTTTTAAAGAAAAAATAAAAGGAGGAACATCAAATGGTATTAAGAAGAGTAAGAGATATGTTTGTTGCAACTGTCAATGAAGGGTTAGATAAATTGGAGAATCCGCGTGTCATGCTGAATCAATACGTTCGTGATATGGAGGATGATGTTGCGAAAGCGAAACATGCCATCATCAAACAGCAAACGATTCAGCAAGGCTTCCTGCGAAAAGCAGAAGAGACGGAAGCATTTGCTGAAAAGCGAAAGAAACAGGCAGAGATGGCATATCATGCGGGAGAAGAGGAGCTTGCACGAAAAGCGCTCACAGAAATGAAGTATTTTGAAGAAAAGCACAACGAATATCAGGAAGCGTACCAGCAGTCTGTGAAACAATTGAAAGAGCTGAAAGAGCAATTACAGCACTTAGAAACGAAGCTGCGTGATATAAAAGACAAGAAACAGGCACTGATTGCAAGAGCCAATGCCGCACAGGCAAAGCAGCATATGAATGATTCCATCAATAAAGTAGACAGTGAAAGTGCATATAAAGAATTTCTTCGAATGGAGAACCGTATTGAAGAAATGGAAACAAAAGCAGGCAGCTATGCACAATTTGCGGATCAAGGGGCATATGCTCATTTAGACTATGCCGATGAGGTTGAAAAAGAATGGCAGAAACTGAAGCTTGAGAAAAAGCCTGAACAGCAGCAAGCAAACGTATAGAGATCACATCGGAAGAAAAGCAGGCTTTTTCTTCCGATATTTGATTTCTTTCTGTTTCGCTTTTCCTTATAATGAAAAGGTCAGAAGATAAAGGGATGGTATGAATGAAGCGATTAATCGGTCTAATTTGTATACTTGTAGGTATCTTTTTAATGATTGGCATGCTTTTCAAAAATGAAGGTCTCTTTCATTTAAGTTTTTCCCGTGAAAAACCAGTGACAACAGCTTCAGCAAAAACAGAGGAGATTGATCAATTAGATATTTCTCTTTCTGGGTTTCGCGTGAAGGTAAAACCTGAAAATCGTTCCGATATTTCCGTGACTGCTGTCAATGGAAAAGGGAAAATGTATGCGGAGCAAACAGGTGGTACCTTCAAAATTCGTGCTGAAAATAAAAGCTTCTTGTTTTTCACTCAATTTGAAAAAGGAGAGCTTTTAGTTAAAATTCCAACAGATTATCATAAAAATGTGAAGATTACAGGTGGAAGTGGCGTCAGTGAGATTGACGGAGGAGGAAAGCTGTCCCTTCAAGATGTGATACTCAAATCAACGAGTGGAAACCTCACAGCCGAGAATTTTTCAGCAAAAAATGTAGAAATCAAAGCAACCTCTGGCAGGATGGCAGTGTCGCATATCGATGCGAAGGATAGTGATATTGGGGCAACTTCAGGGCGTGCCGATATTAATGATGTCAAAGGCAAACTGCAATTGGGCATGACAAGCGGCCGAATGACGGCAAGTTTTGATACAATTGAGTCACCTGTCTCCTTTCAGATGACATCAGGGAGCGCGAAATTTAATTTGCCAGACGACGGAGATTTCAACGTTCAGGTGAAAAAAACAAGTGGAAGCGTCGATCACTCGTATGACTTTGATCAAGTGGATAATGAAGGTCGAGGCTTTACAGGTACGCAGGGAAAAGGGACACATTTAGTCGATATTGAAATGACAAGTGGTAACCTCAAGCTGCGGTAATGAATGAAAGAAAAGGAAGGAGGCGAGTCAACTGCGTTTTACAAGGAATCAAATATTAGGCATCATTGTTGTGATTTTTGGTATTAATTTATTTCTCAAAATTATTGGGATCGGAGCAGATCTGTTTTGGCCTGTGTTTTTTGCGCTGGCGGGTTATTGGCTGCACTCACGATCCAAACGTTGGCTCGGTTCAGTTTCCTATATTTTTGCCGGCTTTCTCTTCTTAAAATTTCTGCTCAATATTACATTTAGTTTAACAGGGTACTTATTTGCGGCCTTTTTGATTTATGCCGGCTATCGCTTATTGAAAAATAAACCTGTTTTTGATGTCGATAAAAAGGAAACATCAGACGATGGGAAGCCTTCACTGAAAGTCAATCTTGAAAAAGAGGGCGATCAGAAGAAAACAAAAAGCCAGACAAAGCCGCGCAAAGAGCATGACTTTTTTATCGGTGAAGTCAGGCTGATGAAAAAGCCGTTTCAATTAAGTGATTTGACGATTTCAGGTTTTATTGGCGATGTTAAAATCGATTTATCAAAGGCGATCATTGCAGAAGAAGAGAGCACAATCGTGATTAGCGGACTGATCGGCGATGTGGATATTTACGTACCGCAGGATATTGAAGTATGTGTGAGTGCTTCCGCCGCGATTGGTGATATGAAAATCATAGATGAAAAAAGAAGCGGCTTCGGCAGTAAAGTGTATGTGATGACCAACGATTATGATGAGAGCAAACGAAAAGTGAAAATCTCCATCTCTCTACTGATCGGAGATGTGGATGTGAGATACTTATGAGGAAATTGCATTTAGGTATCCAGTGGCAATCTGTTCGTCTTGGAGTCGGCGTCTCGCTCGGTGTTGTAACGATGACGACACTGCTGATGTTTTTTTATTATCAGCTTGATCCAATGATCCTGCTTTCTACCCGCTGGTTTGGCATACCGTTTTTTTGTATTTTACTCATCGTTAGTCTTGCGATTGGGGTTTCTGCCGCGAGTGTATTTGGCTATCAGCATAAGAAGAGGCTCGACCAGCTTGTAGAGTCGATTTTGAAGTTCGAAAATGGAAACTTTGCATACAGACTGCCGTCGCTTGGCGATGATGAAATTGGCTTAGCCGCCGATCAATTAAACGAAATGGCGAAGCGGGTGGAAGGGCAAGTAGCCTCTTTGCAAAAGCTTTCGAATGAACGGGCTGAATGGCAGGTTCAAATGAAGAAATCGGTTGTCTCAGAAGAGCGTCAGCGGCTGGCACGAGAGCTCCATGATGCGGTCAGCCAGCAGTTATTTGCGATTTCGATGATGACCTCAGCTATTCTTGAAGGCATGAAGGAAAAGGACGAAAAGATTTTAAAACAAATGCAGCTTGTCGAACGAATGTCTGGCGATGCACAAAATGAGATGCGTGCTCTTCTGCTTCATTTGAGACCGATCACTCTAGAAGGAAAAGACCTGAAAAAAGGCTTAATTGAGCTGCTAAATGAATTTCAAGCAAAGCAGCCGATTGATATTGATTGGGAAATCGAAGATGATGTTCCGTTATCTAAAGGAGTAGAGGACCACCTCTTCCGAATTGTGCAAGAAGCACTGTCGAATGTGTTTAGGCATGCAAAGGCGACAAAAGTGACAGTGCGTCTGCTCATAAGAAACCGGCAAGTGCAGCTAAAGATTATTGATAATGGTATTGGCTTTCAAACAGACCATGTGAAGACGGCCTCCTACGGACTGGAATCGATTCGAGAAAGAACAAGTGAGGTAGGCGGTGTCGCGGAGATTATGTCATTTGAGGGAAAAGGCACACAAATTGATGTGAAGGTTCCCATTTTTGATGAAGGAAAAGGAGAGAACGTTCGATGATTCGAGTGCTTTTAATCGACGATCACGAAATGGTGAGAATGGGGCTTGCGGCCTTTTTAGAGGCGCAGGCTGATATTGAAGTCATTGGTGAAGCGTCAGATGGACAAAAAGGTGTAGAGCTAGCCGTTGAATTAAGGCCAGATGTGATTTTAATGGATCTCGTCATGGAAGGGATGGATGGCATAGAAGCAACGAAAAGAATTTGTCAGGAAATTGAAGATGCCAAGATCATTGTTCTGACGAGCTTTATTGACGATGATAAAGTCTATCCTGTGATTGAAGCGGGTGCTTTAAGCTATTTATTAAAAACATCCAAGGCAGGAGAAATTGCGGATGCCATCAGATCTGCAAGCATCGGCGAACCAAGACTTGAATCGAAAGTGGCAGGAAAGGTCATGAATAAACTCCGTCATTCATCAAATGGGTCTATCCTTCACGATTCATTAACAGCAAGAGAAATGGAGATCTTGAAGCTGATTGCTGATGGGAAATCGAATAAGGTCATTGCCGAGGAATTATTTATTACAATTAAAACGGTGAAGACCCATATTACCAACATTCTTTCCAAACTTGATGTGGAAGATCGAACGCAAGCGGCTGTGTATGCCCACCGCCATAAGCTGATTCAATAAAAAAACAGCTTTCAAGTGAAAGCTGCTAGAACATGCGTAAAATTAGTCCTTCTGTCCTGTGATCGGACGTTCGGATAGTTGATGGAGCTCAGGAACTGGAAAAGCCTCCTGCTCCTTGGCCGATTTTTCTTCCAGGGTTTTCTTCATTTCGGATAAAAGCTTTACGCTCTCCTTTGCTGCTGCCGCTTTTTTTTCCTGCAAATCAATGATCTGTGAAAGTCCGACGAATAATCCGCCTCCCAACAGAAGGAGCGCAGGGGTTTGTCCATAATAAACCACGATCAAAAATGTGCTTGAAAAGCTGTCGGCTTCAATGAAGAAATCTTCTTTTGATTGCATAAATACAACGATTAACAGAAGTATCCCTAGAATCAAAAATAGAATGCCGGCCGAAAGTAAAGCTCGTTTCATGATTGACACCCTTTTTTTCTTACCATTTTAACATACTCTATAAAGATTGTGTTGCGCCCTTAGTCCCGAAGTCACGGATTTTCACATTTGCCTTGTAACGAATGTCCGATTCACTAAAAATCTCATCCCAATGCTTCGCTTCTTTTCGAAAGTCCTTCGGATATGCAATACTCGCTTTTTGAGAAAACCCGCAAATGTCTGCTTTGATCTCATGCTGTAATTCCCCAATGAAATCTTTTACAGTTTTCTTTAATTGACGCTCCACTGCACCCTCAATCTCTTGAAGATACTTCTCATTAAATGCATTCTCACGCTCATTCCAATCCTCAGATAATCTTCCATCAAGCTCTACTGATACATCAAATTGATATCTTCCGCTAGCTGTTTTCTTCGTTTCAATGTTGTGTTTCAGTTTAAATATTTCATAAGAATAGATGCTGTGGTCATATTCAAATTCAATGACTCCACCTTTTCCTTCCCCTGTCAATAGGTTGTATGACTGCACGGCTAACGGAGAGATGTCGGTGAGAAATCGTTTGTTTTTAATAATAGAGGCACCGTCGAGTATTAATTTCCCTTGATCCACACTGACTTTCGGAACAGCAAAAGATACGTTGTTTTGCATAGCAGTAGAAATATCACCTAATGAAACAGGCTTTAACATACGGATGGTCGATTTTGTATTCCCCGAAATATCATATAATGTAGAAGAAGCAGGCTGCCCATCATCATTGATTTTCAGCAAGTCTCCAGGCTTTTCAGCGGTCATAAAGACAAGGCTTCCTCTCCGCGTTTCATTGTCGCGAATAAATTGATTGATGACGAGGTCGAAATTATTTTCATTGATAAGCTCCTCAGAAAATAAATACACCCTCAGCTGCTGGGCGAAAATCCGATGGCTTTTGAGAGTCGTTGTTCGAAATATTTGATGTACGGAATCACCGTTAGTTTCAATAATCTTTGTTGGGTCTTTTACGCTGGATTCTTGTTCAATTTTTTGAGGAACAAGGACTTGCATAGATATTTTCAGCTTATGACCGTTATCTCCTTTATCTAAGCCATAACCAATCGCCATGTTGAGCTCCTCAATATTGGTACTATCCCAGCATCCACTTAATAGAACAAGGGCGAGTAATGCAAAGACCTTCTTCTTTTTCATGCTGCTTTCCGCCTCCTTTTCAAAAACACGATGATAAATAAGAGAAACGGGAGGATACCGAATAAAAGGAAAAATAAATGGTTTACATAGGTTAAATAATTGCGCACTGTATCAACATCCTTTGGGAAAATGGCGGCAAAGTAGATGACAATTCCCATCAGCGCGAGCACGATCTTTTTGGGGAATTTTGTGAGTTTTGATAACCCCATTGCAGCAAAAAACGTATATCCTACAAAGCTCGTATAAAGTTGAACAAGCCAAACGATGAGCAAAAAGGATTCGATTCGCTCAATAAAGATTCCTTGTATATCAAACGATTGAAATAAGGCAATCGTCGGCCAAGTCAAAGTCGCTGTTTCTTTCACCGTGAACGCACCAACGACAAGAATATAAGTGAAAATATAGATGATCGCAGGAATCAAAAAGCCGACTGCGCCATAAGCAAAGGTGTGTTTTTGCGTTTTCATATAGACAGGCATAAACAATATCATTTCAATGCCGACAAACGAAATGGCTGATGCGTTAAGGGATTTGAAGACAGGAGAGAATCCCTCTCCTAAAACAGGCCGGAGGTTATCTAACTTAAATTCTTGAACACTGAGTCCGTATGCAACAAATAAGATAATCAAGGTGACAATGAGGAAAAAGGGGCACAGTCTGGCAAAATCACCAATCCCGCCGACTACAAGATAAAGGCCAACCAAAATAAAGCTGATCATTGTCACCGCTACAGGTGTGTTTTGAAGCAAAAAAAACTTCACCATTTCCGACATCGCCCGTACTTCATAGCTGGCAACGCCAAGAAAATAAATAATAATCAATATGTTAGCAAGAGCGCCACCCCACTTTCCAAGACCCTCATTTGTATAATCATAGTAAGAGGAGAAGGGGACTTTTTTCATCATAAGGACATTCGCAAAAATAAATACAATGTAAATGGCACTCATGAGCAAGAGCGCAATCCAGCCGTCAGGTGTAGCTGCAGCTTGAGCCATTGCTCTTGGCAGAATCATCATACTTGCACCTAATGTTGTATTGGCAATTATGGCACTTGCCTGATAGCTGGTGATCGACTCTTTATGATTGACCATATCGTTCTCCTTTCTTTTGATTTTTCAAAGGCAATCGAATGATGGAATTGTCTTCATTTTTATAGCTGAACACAAAATCTGGTGAAAAATAAGGCGTACCAAAACTTTTTTGCCGTGTTAAATGAGTAAGGAGAACGAGCATGAACAGCACAATCCCATATAAACCCAAAGTAGCTGCCGTAAACATAGACACAAAGCGGAGCACGCGGAACGACATGCCCATCCCGTATTGAGGAACAGTAAAGGACGCAAGGGCAATCACACTGACGATAATCACCATGATTGAGCTCACAATATGAGCCTGAACGGCCGCCTGTCCGATGACAACTCCACCTACAAGTCCAATCGTTTGACCGAGCGGATTTGGCAGCCTTAAACCCGCTTCCCGCAGCAGCTCAATCGTTATTTCCATAATGAGTGCCTCCACAATAGGAGGAAATGGGACATTTTCTCTTGTACTTGAGATCGAAATAGCCAGTGTTGTTGGTAACAGTCCTTGATGGAAGGACACAAGCGCAATATAAATGGCTGATAAAAATAATGTCAGAAAGATAGAGGTAAACCGCAGCATCCGAATGAGAGAGGCGGCGATCCACCTTTCATAATAATCATCAGGTGATTGCATAATCGTCGCGAGAGAAGCAGGTACAATTAACACAAAAGGAGAATGATCAACAAAAATGGCGACACGTCCATTATTTAAAGCAGACGCCACTTTATCCGGTCGTTCTGTGTTTTGGATTTGCGGAAAAGGAGAGTACACATTGTCTTCAATCAGTTCCTCAAGAACCCCAGAGTCTTGTATATCATCAATGGTGACTTGCTTGAGTCGTTTTTTCACTTCTTTTAAAACAGACGATTGAGCCATGCCATCTATGTACATGATGGTCACTTGGGTGTACTTCTTTTGACCAATCTTCATGTCGACGGTTTTAAGATCGGGGTTTTTCAAGCGCTGTCTTACAAGAGCTAAGTTCGTATCTAAATCTTCAATAAAGCCAATTTTCGGTCCTCTCACAACTGTTTCAGAGGTAGCATCCCCTATACTGCGTTTCTTCGTTCCATGCGTTTCTAAAATGTACGCATGCTGAAAACCGTTAATCAGTACCACACAATGCCCATCAAAAATCGCAGCGACCAATTCCTCAGAAGTCTTCACCGAACGGGTGGTCATCATCGATAAATTGGATTCCAGCTTCTCTTTTGTGAGAGACGTATGATCTTGGAGAAGCAGCTTTAAAAAGGTTTGAATCTCCATCGTTTCGTTCATTTCTTTTATGTATAAATAGTAAACAACCTGTCCGTGAGGCAGCGTTTTTTTCTCATGAACCAAGTCGTCCATTTCTTTTAATTGTGGAAGGATGACGGAGAGGTTATCGTATAAGTGCTCTTTTAATGGAGTTTGATTCATTCGGATCACCCGCCTCAAATCTTTTTCTTAGCATTACCTGCTTGAAAAAACAATATTCTGTGTTACATTATTTTGTGGTAAAAGAAAGAATGAGGGTTTTGGAGGAAACAAGATGGCACAGATTCGTTTAGCAGGAACAAAAGAGGAGATCGACCGTATTCTACAGTCGTTTGACAAGCATTATGAGGTGACTTATACATCAAAGGACTACGGAAAAACGAACCCAAAATACAAATATTCGAAGGATGTTCGCGTTTATATTGAACTAAAATTAAAATAAAGATAAAATTTTAATTGAAAACGCTTAAAGGATTTTCGTTTTTTGTATAGAATAGAGTTGAGTGATGAGAAGCTATGGAGGGATACATAATGACGGAATTTAGAATCGAAAAAGATACAATGGGCGAAATCAAAGTGCCGAAGGACAAGTTCTGGGGTGCACAAACACAACGAAGCAAAGAAAATTTCAAAATCGGTTCTGAGAAAATGCCAAAGGAAGTTGTGAATGCGTTTGCAATTTTGAAACGTAGCACAGCGATTGCCAACGAGCGTCTTGGCAACCTTGAAAGCGAAAAAGCAGAAGCAATTGCTGCTGTATGTGATGACATCATCAGCGGAAAGTATGACGAGCATTTCCCGCTTGTTGTTTGGCAGACAGGTAGTGGAACACAAAGTAACATGAACATGAACGAAGTCGTTGCAAATAGAGCAACTGCTTATTTGAAAGATAAAAATAGTGAGTTCAGCATTCACCCGAATGATGACGTTAACCGCAGCCAAAGCTCAAACGATACATTCCCAACGGCTATGCACGTGGCAGCTGTTTTAGCTGTGTACAAAAAGTTGCTGCCTGCTATTGACCAGTTAAGAACAACTCTTGATGAGAAAGCAAAAGCGTATCAAGAGATTGTGAAAATCGGCCGTACGCACTTGCAGGATGCAACACCGCTGACAGTTGGTCAAGAAATTAGCGGCTGGGTATACATGCTGGACCGTTCAAAAGAAATGATTCTAGAATCAACTGAAAAAATGAGAGAATTAGCCATTGGCGGAACTGCTGTTGGTACAGGCATTAACGCACATCCTGAGTTCGGTCAATATGTTGCTGAGGAAATCAGCCAGCTGACAGGTCAAACATTCAATTCTTCACCAAACAAATTCCATGCGCTGACAAGCCATGATGAAATTACGTATGCACACGGTGCCTTAAAAGCACTTGCAGCTGATTTAATGAAAATTGCCAATGATGTCAGATGGCTTGCAAGTGGCCCACGCTGTGGAATTGGCGAATTGATTATTCCTGAAAATGAGCCGGGAAGCTCTATTATGCCAGGAAAAGTCAACCCAACTCAAAGTGAAGCTTTAACTATGATTGCAGCACAAATCATGGGGAATGATGCCACAATCGGTTTTGCGGCAAGCCAAGGAAACTTTGAGCTGAACGTATTTAAGCCAGTCATCATTTATAACTTCCTGCAATCAGTTGAACTACTTGCTGACGGCATGAACTCATTCCATGACAAGTGTGCAGTTGGAATCGAACCAAACCTAGAAACAATTGAGAAAAACTTGAACAATTCATTGATGCTTGTGACGGCACTTAACCCGCACATCGGATATGAAAATGCAGCGAAAATTGCGAAGCTTGCTCACAAAGAAGGATTAACATTAAAAGAAGCAGCACTTCAATTAGAGCTGCTAACAGAGGAGCAGTTCGAGCAATTTGTGAAACCAGAAGAAATGGTGACACCAAAAGCGAAATAAGAAACCAGGGGCGGCTGCCCCTGGTTTTTTTCATTAAAAGTGATGCGTTTACAAATGATCCTCTTTCAAAATACGCAAAAGTGAATCAGAGTTGCTTTGCAGCGGTGCGTATAATTTCAATTGGTACAGCATGCCTTTCACGATGACTTGTCTTGGTTTTTGTTTGTTTAATTCATTTTCTAGTATGCCAAGCGCTTCAAATAAATCGGGTTCGTCCTTCACTTCATAGTGTGATTCAGCAATCTCTCTTAACTCCTTTAAAAGAGATTCTGTGAGCGGATCGAATGACCGTTCATAAATCGGACCAAACCAATCGCTCGCTTGATCTACAGAAATGAGAGGAAGGTCATTTCGCTTCATCATACCGCCCATCAAATCATCGATACGATGAATCATGGTTGTGGCAAGTTCTTCTGCTTCCAGCTGAAAATCATATAAAATCGCCAGCTCGAAATAAACGTGGCTCATGCCCTCAATCGTCAAACATAAATCAGCCATATAAGGAATAGCAGCATCTCCATATACTTGTTTAATGTTATCAATGTGAAGCTGGACGGTCGCAAGCCTAATTTGTTTTGCGAGCTGCTGCGTTTCTTCATTCAGTGGAAGCGCCCTGTCGCTCAGCTGCATTTTAATAAAATCCTTTTGCTGCAAAATATTATCGTAATAGACAGTGAGCTGTTTTCGGTAGGCTTCTTTTGGTGTGCCGCCCTCTGTTTGAACCTCATGAATCCGGGTAAATACCTTATCGTAATAGTAATGAAGGATCGAAATGAGCAGTGCTTCCTTTGATTTAAAATAAAGATAAAAAGCACCCTTTGACATGTGGCATTCATCCGCAATTTCCTGAACAGACGTTGCGTTGTAGCCTTTGCTGGCAAATAATTTCATGCCAGCCTCAATGATCATTTTTTCTTTCTTTTTCAATATGAATGTCATCCTTTCTTACCGAGAGACAAATGTCTTAGGAAACGTGCGCAAAGAGATGTGACTTATCGGTCATAAACGACGAAAGTTTTCAAAAATTAATCAGATTGTAACTTGTTTTTTACAGTGTAATTCTTTATATTATAAAGTAAGGTGACCAACTGGTCAAAATATGTGAAAGGATGATGTTCCATGAGAGAAATTGATGATATGATTAGACGCTTGCGAACAAAAGGGATTCAAGTAGAAAAAGTCAAAATGCCGAAAGAGACAACCATTGAAAAGAAATGGATGTATCAAGCTGGCAAAAAGATTAAAGCCACATACCGTGATTTCAATGGGTATTCATTCATCTAAAAAAGACTGCGGTCAAAAACCTACAGTCTCTTCTTTGGAACTATGATTGTATAACGTACACCTAGATCATCATTTTCAATAGATATGGACGCTTGATGCATTGAAAGAATTCTTTTGACAATGCTTAATCCAATGCCGAATTCGCCCTTTTTTCCCTTACTAAAAGGTTCGTATAGGTTGGACAGCATATGTTCTTCAATTGGAGGACCGTCATTTCGAATAACAATGCGGATTTGATCCTCTTCTTGTTTCATTTGAATATCAATCTTACTTTTTGCATAGCGAAGTTGATTTTCTAGTACATTCTCAAATAATTTGCTCCATTGTTCTGGATCGCCTTCAAGAGCAGCCTCATCATCTAAGTCCACGTTCCACTGCAATTCATTTTTCGACCAGCGTATTCGGTCGACCACTTCCAGCATCGTATTACTGAGTAGGAAGGAAGAATGTGCGGGATGTTGTTTTGATAAATAATCAAGCTTAGTTAAGTACAGCAGATCCTTGATTTTCTTCTCAAGCTTTTCCGCTTCACCTTCAATGACTTCCACCGTTTGTTCAAGATCTCCCTTAGGGAAAATACCATCTTTAATGGACTGCGTGTAGCCGCGGATGACCATGACAGGTGTTTTTAAGTCATGTGAAATATTCTGCAAAAGTGTCCGTTCTGTTTCATCCTTTTGAATGAGTTTTTGTCTCATTTCTTCAATGGTATGACCAAGCTTGCCAATTTCATCTTGCCGGTCAACGATGACAGGATCGTCCCAGTCCTCTTGTGCAATCCGTTTGACGTGTTTTTCAAACGCAACGATTGGTCGGGATAAATAGCGGGCAAGCCAAATCGATGGAATCCAGCTTAGTAAAATAACGGTGCCTAAGATAAAGATCAGCTGTTTAAACAGCGTAAAGGACAGGTCGTCTCGATAAGAATCTGGTGCATAGGATAGAAGAATATATGGTGTATTGCCTGATGATACCTTTTTGATGACAAAAAAGATATGCTGGCCGTTCACCTCTTCAGAATACCGTTTCGTTGAGCTTTTTTGTTTTTTCACAAACGATTGGATTTTCTCAATAAAGGCATGCGGAAAAAACTGCGCCATTTGATCTAATTCATTTGACGGAATCAAAATGTGCTGCACGGAGCGGTTTTCCGGAGTCGACTTTGGCGAGCCGTCTCGGTTTAATGGATATTCTGTCAGCACTTGCTGTTCATTTTCAATATTTTTATAAATTTCATTTGTGAAGAAGTCACGTAATGTATTAGAAAATAGAATGATCAGGACAATGGAAATAGTGAGCAAAATGCCAGAGATCACAACCCAAATTTGAAAAGCGAGCGGTTTGTTCTTCATCCCTTCAGCATCCTATAGCCGAATCCATAGATGGTCTCGACCTTTAAGTCGGGCATTTTTTTGCGCAGCCGTCTAACAAGGTCATCGACTACACGATCTGTCCCGAAGTAATCGTGTCCCCAAATTTTGACGAGGATATCTTCACGAGAAAAAGCATGTCCTTGGTGATGTGTAAATAAAAGCAGCAAGTCAAATTCCTTAGAAGTTAAGTTAATGAGCTGACCCTCTTCATACACCTCTCTTACATCCTCATGAATGACATAAGAAGAAACGGTTGTGACGCTTTGCTGCTGCGGAGTATCATTGTTTTTATACACAAGCTCCAGCAGCTTTTGTACCCGAATGATCAGTTCACGCGGAAGAAACGGCTTCGCAATATAATCACTGCTTCCCAGCTCTAAGCCGAGGACACGGTCGATATCGGCATCACGTGCTGAAATGAAAATGACCGGTACGTCAGGTGATGCGGCTTTGATTTCTTTAATGAGGGTGTAGCCGTCTGTATCAGGCAGCATGATATCTAAAATCCATAGATGCGGCGGCTTGTTCATTGCCTCGCGTGCCGCTTCTCCGGTTAAAAAAGAGGAGACATTCCAATTCTCACTCTCTAAATATTTGGTTAACAGTTCATTTAAGTTTTGTTCATCTTCAACTAAATAAATGGTGTACGACAAAGTCTTCCACATCCTCTCAACGTCATTATAACGGGATACAAAGGCGGCATGTCAACAATCACATGCTTTTTTCACAATTTCACATATTCTTCTCATCATTATCCCATAATGTTTGATTATGATAAGGTCAAGGGAAAAAAGGGCATAGACAAAAGGCGGATGAATAGGTGCTTTTCATCAATGTGCGCACCTTGCTTTTTTTCTATGAATAAGTATTATATAATTTGACATATTGCCATAAAGTATTTTTCAATGATCTTTCCATTAAGAGGACCTGAGTCCTATCTAGACATATGAAATGAAACATGATGTAAAGGAGTGCAAGCGATGGATTTCCGAAGAGAAGATGAAGAGAATAAGATGAATCATCCAGAAAACACGAATCAAGACAATGAAATGAACCATCAAGAAGATACCCATCAAGAGAATGAGAAACAAATAGACGCACCAGAAAAAGAGAAGGAACTCGTTTTTCACCAGCATGAAAACGAAACATCTGCCGCGCAGGAGAGTGTGACGAATCATTCTCCTCAAATGGTGGATGACCGTGCGTCAAAAAAGGAGAAAAAGCGGAAGGCGGCATGGCTCAGCCCGATTCTTGGAGGAATTATTGGCGGGGGTCTTGTACTTGGCATTACACCGCTTTTGCCGCAGTCACAGGATACAGCTGCCAACACGCAAACGCAGACTGCATCAAGCGAACCGGCAGCCTCAGATAATTTCTCGACAAAACAAATCACCAATGCCACAAATGTTGCTGATATGGTAGAAGATTTAGAGCCCACTATTGTAGGGGTCTCAAACTATCAATCTACACAAAATTCATTTGGACTGAGCGGTGATCAAACAGAAGCTGAAGCTGGAACAGGCTCTGGTGTCATTTTCAAAAAAGATGGCAAAAAAGCGTACATTATTACAAATAACCACGTTGTCGAAGGTGCCAATAAATTAAAGGTCACACTATATGATGGAAAAACAAAAGACGCAAAGCTTGTCGGCAGTGATGTCATGACAGATTTAGCCGTTGTTGAAATCAATGCAGACGGCATTGATAAAGTGGCGAGCTTTGGTGATTCTTCTAAGCTTCGTGCTGGAGATAAAGTTATTGCCATTGGGAATCCGCTCGGTGCACAATTTTCAGGTACTGTGACAGAAGGAATCATTAGTGGTCTTGATCGTACTGTTGAAGCAAATACG
Source organism: Bacillus sp. 11B20 (assembly GCF_056098985.1). NCBI lineage: Bacteria > Bacillati > Bacillota > Bacilli > Caryophanales > Bacillaceae > Bacillus > Bacillus sp. 11B20. Next base: position 194,362 of record NZ_JBLZWZ010000009.1, on the reverse strand, counting down.
TCATCTGGTACAGTGGAGATGAATGTGCTGCAAACAGATGCAGCCATTAACCCAGGAAACAGCGGGGGGCCACTGATCAATACAGATGGTCAAGTCATTGGTATTAACAGCTTGAAAATCAGCGAAAGCGGTGTGGAATCACTCGGATTTGCGATCCCAAGTAACGATGTCAAACCGATTGTAGATGAGCTGTTGAAAAATGGAAAAGTTGAACGTCCATACCTTGGCGTACAAATGATTGACCTTGAGCAAGTGCCTGAGACGTATCAGGAAAATACGCTCGGCTTATTTGATAAACAAATCGGCAAAGGCATTTACGTAAAGGATGTTTCAAAAGGTTCACCTGCGCAAAAAGCAGGCTTGAAATCTGGGGATGTCATCATCAAGTTCAAAGGGAAAGACGTAGTGAACAGCTCTCAGCTGAAAGAAATTCTTTACAAAGAAACAAAAGTCGGCGATAAAACCACAATGACTGTCATCCGTGAAGGAAAGAACAAAAATCTAGATATTACCCTTGGGCAGTCAGAGAGCGAATAAATGAAAAAAACAGGTGGATGTCAACATATCCACCTGTTTTTTTGTGCTTATTTTTTTGAAGAGAGTGTACGCAGTATGAGGTGTTCCCACATGTTCCACGGCAGAAGCTGTTTTGCTGTGAATGAAAGTCGTACGCCTTTTCCAACAAGATATCTCAGCCGTTTCAGCCGCTTCTTCTCTGCTAACCGAACAACAAGCTCTGCCACTTCACGAGGATCTCCATAGTTGGATTTCTGGGTATCAATATGGGCCATCATCTTTTGATAGAGTTTTATGTATTTCGATCCCTCTGCTGGCTGAATCATTTGCTCGTTCATGGAGGTATTCCAAATATTTGTTTGGAAAGAGCCCGGCTCAATTAAGGCCGCCTGGATACCGAACGAAGCTAGTTCAATCCGTAGGCTTTCTGTATAGCCTTCCAACGCAAACTTAGACGATACATATGGAGAAAGTGCAGGCATTCCCATTAATCCGCTGATACTGCTCATATTGAAAATCTTTGCGCCGCTCGCCATAAACGGCAGCACTGCTTGGGTCATTTCCATCACACCGAAGACATTCACTTCAAATTGCTGGCGGTACGTGTCAACAGGAACCTCCTCCGCAAAACCAGCAAAGGCTGTTCCCGCATTGTTCACAAGCAGGGTAATAGGTGCATAGGCATGAAGTTTCTTCTGAAATGCTTGGATCGACTGCGTATCCGTCACATCTAACGCTTCAATATGTATCATGCCGGATAAAGAGGCTTGCTCGATTTCTTCAGCGAGCTTTTTTGCATTGGTTTCCTGTCTGACGCCGGCAATCACTGTATAGCCCTGCTTGGCGAGATGCATCGTGATGAGCTTGCCAAAGCCGCTATTGGCACCAGTTACAATGGCTGTTTTTTTCATCATCCGGTTCTCCTTTTTGTTTAAATTTATCATAGTGAGATGTTTTATTGAATAACAAAAAGGAGCCTGGAGAAGAATAAAAAGCGATGCTATGAAATAGGAGGAAACACATGATGTGTTGGAAGAAGGCGGGACAAATAGGAGTGCTGCTCTTTATGCTGTCCGGCTGTCAATCAATTGAACCATTACAACAAACACATGAAGCAGAGGCAGAAAGTCTGTCAGCTGTTCAAATGAAGGAACTGCCATTTCAGCATCTGCATCTGCATGTACAATATGGACAGAAAAACGAATTATACGAAGCAACCTACCGTCAGGCAAGAGGCAAAGAGGAGGCAATCATTCGTGATCATATGAATGGGGTCCGCTATGAAGGGGAAGAAGCCTTGCGCGAGATGAAGATGAAGCTGAATGATATGTCGATTCCTAGTGCAAAGATCAATGAAGCGTATGTAAATGAACTATTAGCTGCTTTTAATTTAGATGATGATTATCAGCGGATTCAGATCGATCTGAAGCTCGAGGATGGGACCAAACGTACATTCCAAAGGAAGAAATAAACGAGACTTTCTCATTTTTTAATTGAAAATGATTTTCAAGATCACTTAAATCTGATACACTAAATTGAGATAAGTGATCTTTTACGTCTGTACATAGACGATATTTCATATAAAAATTTGGATGAGAAAAGGAGCGTTTGAGCGGAATGAGTGCCATTTCTACTGAAGGTTTAAGCTTAGGCTACGGAGAAACAATGATCATCGATGAACTAAATGTATCAATCCCTAAGGGTGAAATCACAGTATTTATTGGCAGTAATGGATGCGGTAAATCCACGCTACTTCGCTCTTTGGCCCGTCTCATGAAGCCAATGGGTGGTTCTGTCCTGCTTGAAGGTCATTCCATTGCAAAATTACCAACAAAAGAAGTAGCGAAACAGCTCGCTATTCTTCCACAAGGACCAGAAGCGCCAGAAGGATTAACTGTGCATCAGTTAGTGAAGCAAGGCAGATATCCTTATCAAAATTGGCTGAAGCAGTGGTCGAAGCAAGATGAAGAAGCAGTGAATCGCGCATTGAAGTCAACAAAGATGGAAGATCTTGCTGATCGGACCGTTGATTCATTATCAGGTGGACAAAGGCAGCGTGCATGGATTGCGATGACGCTGGCCCAAGAGACCGATATTATTTTGTTAGATGAGCCGACGACATATTTAGACATGACGCATCAAATCGAAATTTTGGACCTTCTGTTTGATTTAAATGAGAAAGAGCAGCGCACGATTGTGATGGTTCTTCATGATCTCAATCTCGCATGCAGATATGCTCATCATCTTGTCGCGATTAAAGACAAGTCAATTTATGCAGAAGGCAGACCAGAAACAGTGATTAATTGTGATCTCGTGAAAAATGTCTTTGATATGAATTGCCAAGTGACAACAGATCCTCTATTTGGAACACCATTATGTATTCCGCACGGTAGAGGACGCTGTATTGTGCAGCAAGCGCAAGCTGAAACATTTCTTGCTGCAAGATAATCGTATGTCAAAAGCCTGACATCTGTGTCTCACAGAGTCAGGCTTTTTTCTGAAAAAGGAGCGGAATGTCAATGGGAAAAGAATTAGAAGAAAAGCTGGAAGGCTTGCTTGATAAATATACAGAGCTGCTGCTCGGTGAATCAACAGACGAGCTGAAACAAGATGTGAAACAATGGGTGATCTACTCTCATATTGCCAAAAGCATGCCGCCGCTAGCAAAGCATTTCAATGAAACGTATCCGGAAGCAAAAGAAGAAATCAAACACACGATTCAACGAATCAAACAGTTGAACGAAGCTCATCGCGCCAATAAAGACCGTTAAAAAACTGCCAGCATCAGACTGGCAGTTTTTTTCTTATGACATTTGTGATGATCCGTACGGAGATTGATCTGTCAGTGTTTGCTGGAATTTCTGGTGTGTCTGCTGGAGCTTTTGCTGATCAGCCGCTTCAACAGAATACCAGCCATATCGGAACATGACATCATATAAATGTCTTTGTGTTTTCTGTGTTTCCAGCGCAATTCGCTGAATATCCTGGTAAAGAGATTCATGACTGAATTCATTGAGCGCTGTGTTGTATCCACTTGTCATGTATTTTTCAGTCGACAAGAGATCTGTAACGAAATCACGATCGTTCATGTTTGTAGTTGTGGGAACCGGGGTTTGTGGATTCCCGATTTTTTGTTGGTTTTGCTGTTCCATGTTTTTTCCTCCTATTGCATAAAGCCAGTAGACTGGCCTTGCCCTGAGCTGCCTAAATGCTGAAGAATTTGTGTGTAATGCTGATGATGCATTTGGCCAACTTGATTTAATTCTTGTTTCAATGTTTGATCCTGGCAATGCTCGGCCATAAAATGAGCCTTTTTCATGGCGATCAAGTTCCAGTTGAGCATATCCTCTAAGTACAAGGAATCCTTCACTGAAATGACTTCTGGGGGCATATTCATTGGCTGATTGTTCAACATGTGTTCCTCCTTACGATTTTGTTTCCTTACTGATTCTTTTTATATTGCTGATTTTGACTGGTTTTTTTCCCGCCTAGGTCTGCTTCCTGTGATGGACCTGCGTTTCCTTTTACACTTGCAGCACTTACGCCTGCTTTCGATGGGTTTTTCTTCAAACGAGACATGTGGACATCACCTCCATTCTTACAATTCCCTTTGATCTTTAATTCATACACCGCAAAATAAGGCACATGAGAATGTGTAAATTTTTGAAATCCGCTATTGAACTGTTTCGGAAAATCTTTTAAGATAAAGAAAGAGGCATTGCTTTTTTTTGGACAAAAAATGAATGACTGTTCATTCAAAATGTTTAGGGGGATATTTATGGGCAAACATATTCGCAAGGCGGCTGTCATTGGTTCAGGTGTCATGGGCTCAGGCATTGCTGCGCATCTAGCCAATATCGGGATACCAGTAACACTGCTAGATATTGTGCCAAATGAACTGACAAAGGAAGAAACGGCGAAAAAGAGAACGCTTGATCACCCTAGTGTTCGGAATCGATTAAGTCAAGAAGCGATGAAAAAATTGTTAAAGCAAAAGCCAGCACCTCTTACTTCAGCAAAAAACCTATCATACATCACACCGGGAAATCTCACAGACCACCTTTCCTTATTACACGATGCTGACTGGATCATTGAAGTCGTCACTGAAAAGCTCAGCATCAAACAACACGTATTCTCTCTCATCGACGAACACCGCAAAGAAGGAAGCATCGTTTCGAGCAATACATCTGGTATTTCGGTTGAAAAAATGGCAGAAGGGCGATCAGATGATTTTAAACGCCACTTTTTAGGCACACATTTTTTTAACCCAGCTCGTTATTTAAAACTCTTAGAAATCATTCCTATTCAGGAAACAGATCCAGAAGTACTGTCATTTATGAAAACGTTTGGCGAGGATGTACTCGGCAAAGGTGTGGTTGAAGCAAAAGACACACCGAACTTTATTGCAAACCGCATTGGCACGTATGGGCTTCTTGTCACAGTGCGTGAAATGCTTGAGAACAAATACACCATTGGAGAAGTGGATTCAGTCACAGGACCCCTCATTGGAAGACCGAAAAGTGCGACCTTCCGTACACTCGATGTAGTGGGGCTTGACACATTTTCTCATGTGGCACGAAACGTCTATGAACAGGTAGAAGGAAAGGAAAAAGAGATTTTCCAGCTGCCTGAGTTTATTGAAAGAATGCTTGAAAAAGGATGGATTGGCAGCAAGGCAGGACAAGGATTTTATCAAAAAAATGGCAAGGTCATTTTAGAGCTTGACCCAGTGACGCTCACATATGGAGAGCGCACAAAGCTCAAAGATCCAGGCATTGAGATGGCGAAACAGCAAAAGGGAACAAAAGCAAAGTTGAAAGCGCTTATTTATCAAGATGGCCGTGCAGGGCAATTGCTTTGGAATATGACAGCGCCCGTACTTCTTTATTCAGCGCATCTAAAAGGCGAAATTGCGGATGATATTCAGTCCATCGATAACGCAATGAAATGGGGATTCGGCTGGCAGCACGGCCCATTTGAGCTGTGGGATGCAATAGGCGTCAAAAAAGCCGCCGAGCGCATGGAAGCAGAAGGCCACAGCATCCCAGCATGGGTGCAAGACATGCTGTCAAAAGGACACGACACATTCTATCAAGAGAATGCTGATGGAGAGCGTGCGTTTTATCAGGATGGGGCTTACGTACAGGAAAAAGGGAACGACAAACATATTTCTTTAGCTAGATTGAAAAAGAAACAGGACGTCATCTTCAAAAATTCTGGTGCGAGCCTGATTGATATTGGTGATGATGTCGCCTTGCTCGAATTTCACTCTAAAAGCAATGCCATTGGACTAGATGTCATTGATATGATCAATCGCGCTGTTGATGAGACGGAAAAGAATTACAAAGGGCTTGTCATCGGAAACCAAGGGAAGAACTTCTGTGTTGGCGCCAACCTTGCCCTGATTTTAATGGAAGCACAGGACGACAATTTCTTTGAAATTGACTTTGTGATCAGGCGCTTCCAGCAGGCGATGATGAAGGTGAAATATAGCGACCGCCCAGTTGTAGCCGCACCGTTTGGGATGACATTAGGAGGCGGTACGGAGGTTTGTCTGCCGGCAGCGGCTATACAGGCGTCCAGCGAAACTTACATGGGACTTGTGGAAGCGGGAGTTGGACTGATTCCAGGGGGCGGTGGAAATAAAGAATTATATCTTCGTCACCTGCAAGGATCAGCGAAGCCGTCGCAGACGGCTATACAGGATGCCACGCTAAAAACATTTGAAACAATTGCAATGGCAAAAGTATCAACTTCAGCTGAGGAAGCGCGGGATATGAACATGCTCCGCGTGAGCGACCGAATTAGTATGAACGGGGATCACCTGATCTATGATGCAAAACAACTGGTGCTCTCTCTTGATGAAGCCGGTTATCGCGCGCCGCTCAAGCAAAAGGTGCCGGTCATGGGAGAAACAGGCTATGCAGCGATGATTTTGGCTGCTGAAAATATGAGACTGTCTGGATACATTTCAGAGCATGACATGACCATTGTAAAAAAATTAGCTCATGTCATTTCCGGCGGGAAACTGCCATTTGGAACAGAGGTAGAGGAGCAATACTTATTAGAGCTTGAAAGAGAAGCCTTTTTAAGTCTTGTAGGAGAAGCGAAATCACAGGCACGTATGCAGCACATGCTCGTCAAAGGAAAACCTTTACGTAACTAAGGGGGAGTCAAAATGAGAGAAGCAGTCATTGTCGCTGGCGCAAGAACACCAGTAGGGAAGGCGAAAAAAGGATCGTTAAAACATGTCCGGCCTGATGATATGGGCGCATTATGTGTAAAAGAAACGTTAAAGCGTGCCGGTGAATACGACGGTCAAATAGATGATTTGATCATTGGCTGTGCAACGCCAGAAGCAGAGCAGGGGTTAAATGTGGCCCGGAATATTGGAGCATTAGCGGGACTGCCTTATACGGTACCTGCCATCACCATAAACCGCTACTGCTCGTCTGGTCTTCAGTCTATCGCTTATGCGGGTGAACGAATTATGCTCGGGCAGGCAGACACGATTTTAGCCGGAGGAGTCGAATCGATGTCGCAGGTGCCGATGATGGGGCATTCCATTCGTCCGAATGCCCTCTTGGCAGAGCAAGCACCTGAATACTACATGAGCATGGGGCACACGGCAGAGCAAGTGGCGCAAAAGTATCAGGTCACACGTCAAGATCAGGACGCCTTTGCGGTGAGGAGTCATCAAAAGGCAGCAAAGGCACTTCAAGAAGGGAAGTTTTCTGATGAAATTGTGCCCGTTGATGTAACAGACCGGCGGATAGGAGAACAATATCAATTAGAAGAGCATCAATTCACGTTCTCACAGGATGAAGGTGTGAGAGCAGGTACAACGGAAGAGATTCTTTCCACTTTGCGTCCAGCCTTTTCGACAAAAGGTACGGTGACTGCAGGGAACTCGTCTCAAACAAGTGACGGGGCTGCGTGTGTGATGATGATGGACCGCGAGAAAGCATCCTCACTTTCTCTTCAGCCGCTCGCTAAATTCAGAGCATTTGCTGTTGGCGGTGTACCGCCTGAGGTGATGGGAATCGGTCCGGTTGAAGCCATACCGCGTGCGCTGAAAATCGCTGGACTTGAGCTGAAGGATATTGGTCTGTTTGAATTAAACGAAGCGTTTGCCTCTCAGGCAATTCAAGTCATTCGCCATTTAGGAATTGATGAAGAAAAAGTGAATGTCAACGGCGGGGCAATTGCGCTTGGACATCCGCTCGGCTGTACAGGAACGAAACTAACGCTGTCACTTATTCATGAAATGAAACGGCGAAACGAGCAATTTGGCATTGTCACAATGTGTATCGGCGGGGGCATGGGAGCAGCAGGCATTTTTGAATTGATCTAAAGGGGGAAATCAGGATGAAAGCATTGGAAGATGTAAAAAAGGGTGGAAGCTTTTTAATTGATGAGACGAATTATGAGCATATCTTTACACCGGAGGATTTCTCTGATGAACATCAAATGATTGGAAAGACAACAGAGGATTATATTTTACAAGATGTGGTTCCGCATATAGATCAAATTGAAAACCATGAGTTCGAGCATTCGGTCAGGCTTCTCAAAAAGGCTGGTGAGCTTGGCCTTCTAGGAGCCGATGTACCTGAAGAATTCGGCGGGCTTGGATTGGATAAAATCAGTTCAGCAATCATTACTGAAAAATTCGCTAGAGCAGGCAGTTTCTCACTTTCCTATGGCGCTCATGTCGGTATTGGTTCTCTGCCGATCGTGCTCTTCGGAAATCAAGCGCAAAAGGAAACGTACCTGCCAGGACTCGCCTCTGGTGAAACCATTGCGGCGTACGCACTCACTGAGCCAGGATCAGGCTCTGACGCTCTTGGAGCAAAAACAACTGCGGTTCTGAATGAAGCAGGTACCCATTATGTCCTCAATGGAGAAAAGCAGTGGATCACAAACTCCGCATTTGCCGATGTCTTTGTTGTGTATGCGAAGATTGATGGTGAACACTTCTCTGCTTTTATTGTCGAAAAGGATTTTCCAGGTGTCAAAACGGGACCTGAAGAGAAAAAGATGGGCATTAAAGGATCATCGACGAGAACATTAATTCTTGAAGATGCCCAAGTACCGAAGGAGAATTTGCTTGGTGAAGCCGGCAGAGGACATGTGATTGCCTTTAACATTTTAAATATCGGACGCTATAAGCTGGCAGTTGGCACAATCGGTGCATCAAAGCGCGTCATTCAATTGTCGGCAGAATATGCGAACCAGCGTAAGCAGTTCAAAACACCAATTTCTCAATTCAGCTTAATTGGTGAAAAAGCAGCCAATATGTCAGCAAAGCTCTATGCGATGGAAAGTGCTGTTTACCGTACGGTTGGATTATTTGAACAGCGGATGGGTCTATTAAGTGACGAAGAGCAAAAAGACGGCAAACAAATTGCTCAATCCATTGCGGAATATGCGATTGAATGCTCTCTCTGTAAAGTCCTTGGCTCTGAAACATTAGATTATATTGTGGATGAAGGCGTGCAGATTCACGGCGGATATGGATTCATGCAAGAATACGAGGTCGAAAGAGCCTATCGCGACTCACGAATTAACCGGATCTTTGAAGGGACAAACGAAATCAACCGTTTGCTTGTACCAGGTACATTCTTGAAGAAAGCGATGAAAGGAGAGCTTCCGCTGCTTCAAAAAGCGCAGACCTTACAGGAAGAGCTAATGATGATGATGCCGGAAGAGCCAGGCGATCAGCCGCTCGATCAAGAAAAATATTTGCTCGTCCATGCGAAAAAGGTCGCCTTAATGGTGGCTGGTATGGCAGCCATGAAATACGGGAAAACCTTAGACAAAGAGCAAGAAATTCTTGTGAACATAGCCGATATAGTCAATGAAATATTTGCTGCTGAATCAGCAATTCTGCGTACGGAAAAGGCAGTCGCTGCATCAGGCGCAGAAAAGAACGCTCAAAAGCTGGCTTACACACAAATTTTCACGCAGGAGGCTTTCTTAAAGATTGAAGCCCATGCAAAAGAATCCTTGATTGCGATGGAGGAAGGAGATTCACTCCGCATGAGCCTGTCAGCCCTTCGCAAGCTGACAAGATTTACTCCAATCAATGTCATCGCCAAAAAGCGTGAAGTGGCAAAACGAATCTTTGAAGCAGAGAAATATATCGTATAAGGATGGCTTAAAAGGTGCGGATATCACTCCGCACCTTTTTGTAAGCATACATTTAGGTTTTTAAAATATTTTGTGATAAAATGTTGTCACAATTTGCAGGAGGTGAAAATGGTGGCTTTAGATTTTTACGAATACCCATCTTGCGGTACATGCCGAAAAGCAAAAAAGTGGCTTGAAGCACACAATAAAGACATCAACAGCATACATATCGTCGAAGAGACGCCTGATAAAGAAACATTAAAAGCCCTTTACGAAAAAAGCGGTTTAGAGCTGAAGAAATTCTTTAATACAAGCGGACAAAAATACCGGGAGCTGCAGCTGAAAGATCAACTTCCTGCAATGTCAGAGGACGAGCAGCTAGAATTACTCGCGTCTAACGGAATGCTGATCAAGCGCCCGATTACAACAGACGGTAAACGAGTAACAGTTGGATTTAACGAAGATACATTTAAAAGCGTCTGGAAATGATGTAACTTTCATTCAGATTGTGGTATCTTCAATATAGATTGTAAGAAAAGACTGGAGGGGTATTGAATGAGCACACCAAAAGATTTACGTTATTCAGAAGAACATGAATGGGTCAAAGTAGAAGGAGATAAGGTGCGTATCGGTATTACGCATTTTGCTCAATCTGAGCTTGGCGATATCGTGTTCGTTGAGCTTCCTGAAGTAGGAGACAAAATCACAGCGGACGAGCCTTTCGGAAGTGTAGAATCAGTGAAAACAGTTTCTGAACTTTATGCACCGATCAATGGCACAATCGTCGAAGTGAACGATGAGCTGGATGACAGCCCAGAATTCGTCAACGACTCTCCATATGAAAAAGCATGGATGATCGTTGTAGAACCAGCTGATGCATCTGAAATCGAGAACTTAATGACTGCTGAGCAATATGAAGAAATGACAAAAGAAGACTAATTCATGTGAAATTGGACACTCTACCTTTATGGGGGGTGTCCAATTTGTCTTTTCAAAAAGAACAGGTGGATATAACAGAGCATGTCACTGGACGATTCAAAGAAAGCGGCATGGTGCTTTATCATCAAAATGAAGAGATTGGCACAATGATTAGTGAAAACCAATATGAGCTGAAATCGGGATATTCCTATGATCAAAATCGTTTTTATCGTCTAACGGATACATTGACCGATGGGACAGAAAAATATGTAGACTGTGACGATGAAAATGGGTGGTGCTAATCACAGAGGAGACTGCAGTGAACAAAAACTGCAGTCTTTTTGATGACGAGGCGCCCAATCTTTACAACCTGAATGAAAGATTGTAATCTAAGGAAGAAGTGAATCAACGTCAAAAGGGCCGGGTGATCGTGATGAATGTCGAGATAGAAAAGGTCATCATTGTAGAAGGTAAAACAGACAAACAAAAGCTGAAAGAAGTCATAAGTGAACCTGTTACCATCATTTGCACCAATGGCACGATCAGTACATCGAAGCTGGACCAGCTTGTGGACGATTTAGTGGGGAAAGACGTTTACATATTAGCAGACAGTGACGATGCAGGCGACAAACTGCGGAAGCAATTTCGAAAAGAATTCCCTGAAGCACTTCATCTTTTTGTCGACAGAACGTACCGCGAAGTGGCCGCTTCACCGTCAGCCCACATTGCATCTATCCTATTAGCTGCAAACATTGATGTTCATTCGAAATATTTATGAGGGTGGACGTATTATGAAAGAGATTGAAGAACACGAATTCAAAGAGATAGAGGACGATTTATTTCTTTTATACTTATATACACCGTTTTGCGGAACATGCCAGCTGGCAAAGAAAATGCTGGCAGTCGTAGACGCCATGCAGCCGGATGTACCATTTTACGAAAACAATTTAAACTATTCACCAGGCTTTGCAAAAGCATTTGAGATCGAGAGTGTTCCTTGCTTTCTACTGTTTAAAAAAGGAGAATTGGTGCAAAAAGGCTATGCCTTTCACTCAGTTCCATATCTTCATGAAATGATTGAAACCGCTAAATAAAGCGGTTTTTTGTCATATTTCAAGAAATTCATTTGAAAATTTGTCGAGTTATTTATAAAGGACAAGAAGATGTTTGTAGAGAAATGTTATGTATAACCAAATGACAGGGAGGTTATACATGTGGAAAATGTGAAAGCCCATGGTAACACAGGGCAGCGTTTATTATTAAAACCGCTGCTCTCATCATCATCCTTGAAGATTACATTTGAGGCGGAAACTGACTCTTGTACATTGATTGTGGATGAACGTGGTGAAGTGAAGAAACTACCTGCAATTGAGTTATCGGATCTCATCTTTTATGGTGAGAGGAAAGAGATTCTACAATTATTAGATGGAGATATGTCCTTACAGCAGTTAATCAGCAGAGGACAAGTCAAAGTCAAAGGGTCATTCCGTGCGCTCCTTAGACTAGAGGCAGTGCTTTGGCTGACGAACGGTTTTTTTCGAAAAATGATAACGTAGTTGTTTACTTGGAAATTAGCGATTTACAGCGTTGACATATCTCAGATAGCATGATATTCTACGTTAGTAAAAACATGAACATCACATAAAACAACATATTTTCTCTTATTAAGAGAGGTGGAGGGACGTGCCCTATGAAACCCGGCAACCGTCAGCATAGCTGAAATTGGTGCCAATTCACTCAAAGCCGCAGCGCTTTGAAAGATGAGAGAAAGGCGTAATTGACATAAAAGGCCTTTCTGCTTGCGTTGCAGTTAGGTCTTTTTTACTGACCTGACGTCAGGCTAGAGTCATGACAGAAAGAAGAATAAATAACGTATGTGATGGAAACCTATAGATTCAGCAAGAAAGCAGGTGATCAGACTGTGATTCATTTACAGAATGTATCAAAAACGTATCATTCAAAAAGCGGAAATGTTGATGCCGTGAAAGACGTCAACTTGGATATTGATAAAGGTGAAATATTCGGAATTATCGGGTATAGCGGTGCAGGAAAAAGCTCGCTTATTCGCCTATTAAACGGTCTGGAGCTGCCAACAGAAGGAATTGTTGAAGTGGCAGGCAACCGGATCAATGAAGTATCGAATGCGAAACTTCGGAAAGCAAGACAAGAAATCAGCATGATCTTCCAGCACTTTAATTTACTTTGGTCAAGAACGGTGAGACAAAACATTATGTTCCCGCTTGAGATCGCAGGTGTACCGACATCGAAACGGAGAGAGCGTGCGAATGAACTGATTAAATTGGTCGGTTTAGAAGGAAAAGAAAATGCGTATCCGTCTCAGCTTAGCGGCGGGCAAAAACAGCGTGTCGGCATTGCGAGAGCATTAGCGAATGATCCAAAGGTTCTTCTATGTGACGAAGCGACATCTGCGCTAGATCCGCAAACGACCGATTCAATCCTTGAGCTTTTGGCCGATATTAATAAACGACTAGGGCTCACGATTGTGCTCATTACACACGAAATGCACGTCATTCGCAAAATTTGTCATCGCGTCGCAGTCATGGAAAATGGACGTATTGTTGAAGAAGGCGAAGTATTACGCGTCTTCAGACAGCCAAAGGAAGAAATGACGAAGCGATTTGTGAAACAGCTTGCGGAACCAGAGGAAGCGAAAGAAACAATCGAGCACGTCCTAGAGCGAGTAAAAGAAGGTCAGGTCGTACGGTTGTCCTTTATCGGTGATTCTGCCGAGCAGCCACTGATCACAGAAATCATTCGATCGTTTCATGTTGATGTGAACATCCTTCAAGGGAAGATTTCTCAAACGCAGGAAGGCGCGTTTGGAACACTCTTTATCCACATTAATGGAGAAGAGACTGAGGTAGAAAAAGCCATCGCCTATATCCAAAGCAAACAGGTTGAAATCGAGGTGATGACACATGTTTGAGAAATGGTTTCCGAACGTTGATTTAGACGTCATCTGGAGTGCAACAGGTGAAACGGTGTATATGACACTGATTTCATTGGCATTTGCCTTTGCCATTGGTATTATCCTTGGACTATTACTCTTTCTAACGAGTAAAGGCGGTCTTTGGGAAAATAAACCGATTAATGCTGTCATCGGCGCTGTCGTCAACATTTTCAGATCGATTCCTTTTATCATTTTAATTATTCTTTTACTAGGGTTCACGAAATTCTTAATGCATACGATTCTTGGTCCTAATGCAGCACTCCCTGCCCTTGTCATAGGGTCAGCTCCATTCTATGCACGTCTTGTCGAAATTGCACTGCGTGAGGTAGACAAAGGAGTCATTGAAGCAGCACGATCAATGGGAGCAAAAACGTCGACAATCATTTTCAAAGTATTACTGCCAGAATCATTGCCAGCCCTTATTTCAGGTATTACCGTAACAGCGATTGCTCTAATTGGCTCTACTGCGATTGCAGGTGCAATTGGAGCAGGCGGACTTGGTGACCTCGCCTATGTGGAAGGGTACCAATCTGGTAATACAGATGTCACACTTGTAGCCACTGTGTTTATTCTGATCATCGTCTTTATTATTCAAATAATCGGTGATTTGATTACAAATAAAATTGATAAACGTTAAGGGAGGATTTATTCATGAAGAAATTGATTCTAAGTGCACTATTTCTAGCATTTGCAGGTATTTTAGCTGCGTGCGGTTCATCTAATAACGCAAGTGAAAGCAAAACCATTACGGTTGCCGCTTCAAAAACGCCGCATGCCGAAATTCTTGAAGAAGCAAAACCACTTCTAAAAGAAAAAGGCTACGATTTAAAAGTGAAAGTACTTAGCGATTATAAAATGTACAACAAAGCGTTAGCTGAAAAAGAAGTGGATGCGAACTTTTTCCAACATATCCCTTACTTAAACGAAGAAAATAAATCAAACAAAGATTATAACCTAGTGAGTGCTGGTGCGGTTCACCTTGAGCCTTTCGGTATCTACTCTAAGAAATACAAATCAGTAAAAGATATTCCAAACGGCGGAACAATCATCATGACAAACAACGTAGCTGAACAAGGTCGTATGCTTGCCCTTCTGCAAAATGCTGGTGTCATCAAGCTTGATCCAAAGGTTGATACAATCAACGCAACAGTAAAGAACATTAAAGAAAACCCAAAGAACCTAAAATTCAAAAAAATCGCGCCTGAATTAACTGCGAAAGCTTATGAAAACAGTGAAGGCGATGCTGTATTTATCAACGTCAACTATGCGATCCAAAATAAATTGAATCCGAAAAAAGATTCAATCGAACTTGAGCAAACAAAGAACAACCCATATGCAAACATCGTTGCGGTTCGCAAAGGTGACGAAAAATCAGATAAGATCAAGGCATTAATGGAAGTTCTTCATTCTGATAAAATCAAAGAATTCATCGACAAAAAATATGACGGTGCAGTATTGCCTGTATCTGAATAACAACATTTCGACCTCGCTTCTTTCAAAGCGAGGTTTTTTGTGTATTTTTTCAAATCTCGCTCATAATAAAAACGTACAAATGACCTGAAGGGATGGAATCAAAATGAATGAACAGCATATGAGCGGATCCATGCAGCAATCACTGACTGATTATAAAACCGCAATGGGTGAATTCCAGAAGAAAATGCCGGTGTTTGGAAAGAAATTTAATGAATTTACGGAGCAGTGCTTTCAAAGCGATTCATTAACGCAAAAGGAAAAACAAATGATTGCCCTCGGCATCAGTATTCATGCACAGGATGAATACTGCATGATTTATCATACAAAGGGAGCGCTCGATCAAGGGGCGACAGAAGAGAATCTGCTAGAGGTTGTGAGCGTGGCGGCAGCTTTTGGCGGCGGGGCAGCACTAAGCCAAGGAATCACTGTCGTTCAGCAATGTATTGATGAATTTGGAGGACAGACGCATTAAAAGAAGGAAAACAAGGTATTTTTCCATATCAAGGAGTTGAGTACTTCTCAACCGAATGTGTGAGAAAATATGACGTCATAGAGCGTCATATCCCTTTTGAGTGAAGCCGCATACGTTTGCTACAATAAAGCTACACTCAAGGAAGGGAATGGTTTATTATTTGTTCGGACCATAGTACACTGGGATTGGATTATACCGCCGAGATGGAAAAGGCCATGCATCAAGCTCATGGCATGAGCTATGCAGAGTACGAAAGAGACCATGACTTAAGGATGAAAGTGGAATATAAACGAGAGCAGTCCTATCGAGATGAGAAAAGACAGCTCGCAAAAATGAATATAAGAGGCTAATAATAGCTGAGGGGCGGGGAGAACAGTTTCCCGCCCTTTCTTTATGAAAACAGTCTTTTCGACATAAATCCTTTTATCTACCTGCTTTTTTTGTTAGAATTTTGAGAGCATCCTCTCACGCTTATCGTGAATGTGTTGTATTCAGTTTTAATTTGTTATAAAATTAGAATGAGAATAAATTGAGAATAATGATTATTTTGGAGGTATCGATATATGACTGCTTCGACATTAACAATTAAGGACTTGCACGTTGAGATTGAAGGGAAAGAAATCTTAAAGGGTGTAAACCTCGAGATAAAAGGTGGAGAATTCCACGCAGTAATGGGACCAAACGGAACAGGTAAATCTACTTTATCTGCTGCAATTATGGGTCACCCTAAATATGAAGTAACAAAAGGCAGCATCTTGCTTGATGGCGAAGATGTTCTTGAAATGGAAGTAGATGAGCGCGCTCAAGCTGGTCTTTTCCTTGCGATGCAATACCCATCTGAAATCAGCGGTGTCACAAATGCTGACTTCCTTCGTTCTGCTATTAACGCACGCAGAGAAGAAGGCGATGAAATCTCTCTTATGAAATTCATCCGCAAAATGGACGAAAACATGGAGTTCCTTGAAATGGATCCAGATATGGCACAGCGCTACCTAAACGAAGGTTTCTCAGGCGGGGAGAAAAAACGCAACGAAATTCTTCAATTAATGATGATTGAACCAAAGATCGCCATCCTTGACGAAATCGATTCTGGTCTTGATATCGATGCCCTGAAAGTTGTTTCTAAAGGAATTAACAAAATGCGCGGCGAAAGCTTTGGCTGCTTAATGATCACTCACTATCAGCGTCTACTGAATTACATCACACCAGATCACGTTCATGTCATGATGCAAGGTCGTATCGTGAAATCTGGCGGACCAGAACTCGCACAGCGTCTAGAAGCAGAAGGCTATGACTGGATTAAAAAAGAGTTAGGAATTGAAGACGAAACTGTTGGTCAAGAAGCGTAAGCGTTAGGAGGATTATTGATGACATTAGAAACGAAATTATCAGTAGATCAAGATTATGTCAAAAGCTTCTCCGAGAAGCATCAGGAACCGGCATGGATGAGCTCCCTTCGCTTACAGGCTCTTGAAAAAGCAGAAGACCTCCCAATGCCAAAGCCTGACAAAACGAATATTTCAAAATGGAATTTAACGAATTTCAAACAGCATACAGTCGAAAGTGCACCATTTGGATCATTAGAAGAGCTTCCAGAAGAAGTGAAATCTCTTATTGATTTAGAGGACACAGATAAGACAGTTTACATTCAGCGTGATCAAACGCCGGCCTATTTGTCTCTTTCAGCTGAAGCGAAAGACAAAGGTGTGATCTTCACGGATCTTCATACAGCGATTCGTGAGCATGGAGATTTAGTGAAACAATACTTCATGACAGATGCAGTGAAAGTGGATGAGCATAAACTAACAGCTTTACACGCTGCTTTAGTCAATGGCGGAGCTTTCCTCTATGTTCCGAAAAACGTTGAGCTTGAAGCACCAATTCAAGCTGTTTATCTTCATGAAAATGACGAAACGACATTGTTCAACCATGTCATCGTCGTAGCAGACGATCATAGTGCTGTGACATATGTAGAAAACTACATCAGTACAGCAAAACCAGAAGAAGCAATCTTCAATATCGTTTCTGAAGTATTCACAGGCGCAAACGCCCGCGTCACATACGGCGCTGTAGATAACCTTGCAGAAGGTGTCACAGTATATGTGAACAGACGCGGTATGGCAAATGGCCGTGACAGTAAAATCGAATGGGCGCTTGGCCTGATGAATGATGGAGATGTCGTGTCTGAAAACATCACAAAACTGATGGGCGACGGTACATTCGGTGATACGAAATCAGTTGTTGTCGGCCGAGGAAACCAAACTGAAAACTTCACAACAAGCATCATCCACTTCGGTAAAAACTCTGAAGGGTATATCTTGAAGCATGGTGTGATGAAGGATCAAGCATCCTCTATCTTTAACGGAATTGGCAAAATCGAGCATGGCGCAACAAAGTCAAATGCAGAGCAGGAATCACGTGTCCTCATGCTGAGTGAGAAAGCACGCGGTGACGCAAACCCAATTCTATTAATTGATGAAGATGATGTGACAGCAGGGCACGCTGCTTCTGTTGGACGTGTCGATCCAATTCAATTGTACTACCTCATGAGCCGTGGAATTTCCAAAGAAGATGCAGAAAGACTTGTGATTTACGGCTTCTTAAATCCAGTTGTGAAAGAACTGCCGATTGAAGGAGTTAAAAAGCAGCTGATTTCTGTAATTGAAAGGAAAGTAAAATAATGAATATCAAAGACGTTCGTGAGCAATTTCCAATCCTTCATCAGCAAGTGAACGGACATGATTTGGTGTATTTGGACAGTGCAGCGACTTCTCAAAAACCAAGAGTGGTCATTGATGCAATGAATGAGTATTACCGGTCTTACAACTCGAACGTCCACCGGGGTGTTCATACCCTTGGCACAAGAGCAACGGACGCATACGAGGGTGCGAGAGAGAAAGTTCGTGCATTCATCCGTGCTTCATCTGTCCAGGAGATTATTTTTACTAGAGGTACAACAACTGCACTAAACACAGTGGCGATCAGCTATGCTAGAGCCAACCTCAAAGAAGGCGATGAGATTGTCATTACGCATATGGAGCATCATGCGAATATCATCCCTTGGCAGCAAGCAGCGAAAGCAACTGGCGCCACATTGAAATACATTCCGTTACAGGAAGACGGCACGCTATCGCTTGAAGATGTGAAGCAAACGATCACACATCAAACGAAAATCGTCGCTGTCACACATGTCTCAAACGTATTAGGAACCATCAACCCGATTAAAGAGATCGCCAAAATTGCCCACGAACATGGGGCAATCATTGTCGTCGACGGTGCACAAAGCACTCCGCACATGCAAATTGATGTTCAGGATCTAGATTGTGACTTTTTCGCATTCTCTGGGCATAAAATGTGTGGACCGACTGGCATCGGTGTGCTTTACGGGAAGAAGGACCTGTTGAATAATATGGAGCCTGCTGAGTTTGGCGGTGAAATGATCGACTTTGTGGATTTGTATGATTCCACATGGAAAGAGCTGCCGTGGAAATTTGAAGCGGGAACACCGATTATTGCTGGAGCAGTTGGACTAGGAAAAGCAATTGACTTCCTAAATGACATCGGTATGGAGGAAGTCAGCCGTTACGAGCATCAGCTTGCCACTTACGCGCTTGAGCGCTTTAAGGAGCTTGAAGGTGCGACTGTTTATGGACCGCAGCACCGAGCTGGGCTTGTGACGTTTAACTTAGACGACGTCCATCCGCATGATGCGTCAACTGTTCTGGATACGGAAGGTGTCGCCATTCGTGCTGGACACCACTGTGCACAGCCGCTCATGAAATGGCTTGGTGTATCAGCGACTGCAAGAGCAAGCTTCTACCTGTATAATACAGAAGAAGAGATTGATCTACTCATTGCAGCGCTCCGTAAGACAAAGGAGTATTTTACGAATGTCTTTTAATGTAAACTTAGACACACTGTACAGACAAGTGATTATGGATCATTATAAAAATCCGAGAAACAAAGGTGTGTTAAACGACAGCATTGTCGTCGATATGAACAACCCAACGTGTGGTGACCGTATTCGTCTTACGATGAAAATTGAAGACGAAAAAGTCACTGATGCGAAATTTGAAGGAGAAGGATGCTCGATTTCGATGGCATCTGCCTCAATGATGACGCAGGCGATTAAAGGGAAAGATATTGAAACTGCTTTGAAAATGTCTCGGATTTTCTCCGATATGATGCAAGGAAAAGAATACGACGATTCCATTGATCTTGGTGACATTGAAGCGCTGCAGGGAGTGGCAAAATTCCCAGCCCGCATCAAATGTGCAACATTATCCTGGAAGGCGCTTGAAAAAGGCGCATCTGCCGAAGATAACGGCAAATCATAAGATTGGAGTGAAAATGGATGGCTAAAAAAATGCCAGATGTTGGTGAATATAAATACGGCTTTTCTGATAAAGACGTTTCCATTTTCCGTTCAGAGCGCGGACTGACAAAAGAGATCGTTGAAGAAATTTCTCGTATGAAAGAAGAGCCTCAGTGGATGCTCGACTTCCGTTTGAAATCTCTTGAGCACTTTTACAACATGCCGATGCCACAATGGGGCGGAGATTTAAATGCATTAAACTTTGATGAAATTACGTACTACGTAAAGCCATCTGAGCGCTCTGAGCGTTCTTGGGATGAAGTACCAGAAGAAATCAAACAAACCTTTGATAAGCTTGGTATCCCAGAAGCAGAGCAAAAATATTTAGCAGGTGTATCTGCTCAGTATGAATCTGAAGTTGTGTATCACAACATGAAACAAGATCTTGAAGATCTAGGAATTGTGTTTAAAGATACAGACAGCGCATTAAAAGAGAACGAAGACATCTTCCGTGAGCACTGGGCAAAAGTCATTCCTCCGACTGACAACAAATTTGCTGCGCTTAACTCGGCTGTATGGTCTGGTGGGTCATTTATCTACGTACCAAAAGGCGTAAAAGTAGATACTCCACTTCAAGCATACTTCCGTATCAACTCTGAAAACATGGGTCAGTTTGAGCGTACACTGATCATCGTTGACGAAGGCGCACATGTGCATTACGTAGAAGGCTGTACGGCTCCAGTTTACACAACAAACTCACTTCACAGTGCGGTTGTTGAAATCATCGTCAAAAAAGGCGGCTACTGCCGTTATACAACGATTCAAAACTGGGCAAACAACGTCTTCAACCTTGTGACAAAACGTACGATTTGTGAAGAGAATGCAACAATGGAATGGATTGATGGAAACATCGGTTCTAAGCTGACAATGAAATACCCAGCAGTCATCCTAAAAGGTGAAGGCGCTCGTGGTATGACATTAAGTATTGCCCTTGCAGGTAAAGGTCAGCACCAAGATGCAGGTGCGAAAATGATTCACCTTGCACCAAACACATCTTCAACGATCGTATCAAAATCAATTTCGAAACAAGGCGGTAAAGTAACGTACCGCGGAATCGTTCACTTCGGACGCAAAGCAGAAGGTGCACGCTCAAACATCGAGTGTGACACACTCATCATGGATAACAAATCAACATCTGATACGATCCCTTACAATGAAATCTTAAACGACAACATTTCATTAGAGCACGAAGCAAAAGTATCGAAAGTATCAGAAGAGCAGCTATTCTACTTGATGAGCCGCGGAATTTCTGAAGAAGAAGCAACAGAAATGATCGTTATGGGCTTCATCGAGCCATTCACAAAAGAACTGCCAATGGAATACGCCGTTGAAATGAACCGCTTGATTAAGTTTGAAATGGAAGGTTCTATTGGTTAATAAAGAATATTGATGCACAACGCTTTTTGAAGGCATTTAATTTCGAGTGATACCACTTGTTAATTAAGCCTTCATGGCGTTGTGTTTTTTTATGTGAATGTGGAGAGATATACAGTGTTCATCCTCAACAAATGGCTCTTATTCACATTCATGATGAAACGACAGATGTATTTAGTTCGTGAAGTCAGATCCATCCCTCCAATATCATCATCATTAAAGCCATCATATTTTTCTGTGGAATCAAACTTATTTCTAAATGAACATAAATACTTGCAACATTTAAATTAGTACTGTATAGTTCTAATTATGACAAAGGTAAAATTAATGAATCAAAAACGTGTGCTTGAAGTAGCTGCAACATTATTTTTGGAAAAAGGGTTTGCTTATACAAGTATGGATGAATTGGTACGTGTAAGCAAAGTGTCAAAGTCTAATGTGTATTATCACTTTTCTAATAAGGAGGAATTATTAGCAGGGGTCGTTGATTATTGGATTGACATGTATCAAGCTGCAATAGACGACGTAATTTCTCAGACCCAATTTTCAGTTGAAGATCGTATCCAACTGTTTTTAAAGCAATTATCACAAGGCGTTCAGTCGAGAGAGTATAAGGGCGGCTGTCCATTTATTACTCTTTATATTCAAAGTCCTGCACAGGCCACGCAAATAAAAGAAAAAATAGGTCTTTTTTTCACAGGATTACAAAAGAAAGTTTCTCTATTACTGAAACAAGGTGTAGAGAGCGGGGAATTCCGAAATACGATTCATATTGATGAGGTGGCATCACTTTTTATTACAAATCTTGAAGGAGCGTTATTTATTTCAGAAACATTGAAGGATGCCACTGTCATCACAAAAACAGCAGATCATTTATTTAACTTGCTTCGATAAAGAAGCATTTTTTTTACATCAAATTAGTACTAAGTAGTACTAAAAAGGAGACTTTATATGAAAACAGTATTTTTAACAGGTGGAACAGGCTTTATTGGAAAGCAATTAGTCGAAGAATTAGCCAAAGAGGATGTGAACATTCTTCTTTTAGTGAGGTCGAAAAGTAAAGCAACACGTATTTTTCAAGAAAGAGGCATTTTAAAACAGGAAGTGATGCACTTTATTGAAGGTGATTTAACGAAAGTAGATTTAGGTCTAAGTGCTAAAGATATGGAGATGGTGTTGAAAACGGATGTGCTGATTCACGCAGGAGGCCCCATGGATATTCAAGCGACAAGTAACGAGGCAGCTTCCGTCTTTTTAAATGGCGCCAAATATATTGGTGAATTAGCTAAAAGTATTCATCAATTGAAGGGCTTGCAGCATTTTATTCATGTTGTCGGTTATATGAGTCCCTTTGATGATGAAAATAGCAGGATTGCCATTGATGTGTTTAAAGAAGGAAACAATTATTTGAAAATCAAAAATCCATATGAGAGAACAAAATTTTTAGCAGACCTTTATATCCGTCAACAGGCCACAGCACTAGGTTATCCGCTGTCTGTCATTAATCCGCCAACTATAGTCGGCAGTAGTAAAACAGGGAGTACAGAGCAGATAGCAGGATTAGGTTTGCTTGTGACGAGTATACGAAGAGGGCTCATGCCGGTGATTCCTGGAGGTAAGGGATATAGGCTGCCACTTTGCAAAATTTATTGTGCAGGTTCTCAGGATCGAACAGCCGGCTATTCAAACATATACACTTGTTGAAGACAAAGAGAACGATCCGAACATTGCTGAATTATTAAGTGTGATGTCGGAAAGTATGAATATGAGGGCACCCAAAATCTCTGTCCCAATGCCGCTTATGAAAACAATAATGAAAAGTGGAGTAAGTAAAATAACAAACATTCCTTCTGATGGACTCAATTTTATGACTAAACGAACATTTTCAAATGCTTCAGTGAAAAACATAATGGGAGGGTATTGGTTTAAGAAGACGAGTGTCATGAACTTTATCCCTGCCGTAGTAGCTGATCTGGATTATCGAATGATGGATCAACATGGTGAGCATTATCATGTATTTGAGCGAACATTATGCGATAACAACACCCTTTACCAATTACAAGGAGAAGGGAAACCGTTTATTTTATTACATGGTTTATTGAGTGATGGAGAGGATTTATTTCCTTTAGCGCAAGAGCTTCATGAAAAAACGGGTCAACCTGTATGGATCTTGGATCTTCCTGGCTTGGGACGATCTCCTTTTAAACGAGAGAAAAACCTTCTAGATATCTACTTGAATGTAGTGAAAAAGTTATTTGAGAAAGCGACAAATGGTGCACATCTCATTGGTCATTCATTCGGTGCATTTATCTTACTTGAAGCATTGGGACAAGGGTACATAGATAAGAAGTATTCAATCACTTTACTTCAGCCGCCTGTTGCTAAAGAAAATGCTAAATCGCTAAATGTTCCACAATGGATGAACAAATGGACATTAAAATTAGCAACTTCTAAAATGATAGAGCGTTATTTATTAAGTAATGGTTTGTTTGAAAGGACGGAGAGCATCCCTGAACATTATATTGAAAAAATCAGAAACAGCTTTACTTCTCCTAGAATTTTAAATACGACGGTTCAGCTTAGCCATTTACTATTGAAAAACGATCACGGTGATTTCAATGAAGCAACAAAGCATAATCTTCACATGATTTGGGGGGAGTATGACAAAGGCTATTCTGCTCCATCGCATCTTGGTAAGGTTGATTTAGTTCCGTATGGCCATCATTTTCCTCTTAGCCATCCGCGTGAAACGGCAGTATTGGTTATAAATAATAGTCTTACTAGCAGTTGAGAATGTGGCATAAATAAAGTATGTCGTAATTGAAATGAAGTCGCAGTGCTTGGGGTCTCGCCGATGTACATCAACTGAAAGATTTTATAGCACCCTAAAACGAAAAAGGTGATTTTTATCAAAAAATGCACGATTTTTCGTTTTGGGTCTTTTTGATTAAATAGAAGTTAACTAGGTGCATAAAACTCCTCTAAGGTTTTCGTCATATCATCAGATGCGGATTGTAAGATGGCATCTTGCTCTAAAATCGCTGTTCCTTGTGCTCGGACAATATGAAATTGTTGAAAGCCCATCAAGTTTTGGAATATTTCTTTTAGGTAATGATGTGAAAATTCCAGAGGTGTATATCGATCGTTATTTGTGAAAATTGAGCCGCTTGCTTGAAGTAAAAGTACACGATAATCGTCAGTCATCAGACCAACAGAACCACTTTCTGTATATTTGAACGTTTCTCTCGCAATAAAGATATTATCTATATAATCTTTCATTCGTGAAGTCACATTGAAATTATGAACAGGTGACACGATCACAATTCGATGATGTGCTTTGAATTGAGCCAATAAAGCAGATGAAGCAGCGGCGATTTTTTCCTCGGCAGCCGTTAATGCTTGTTTGGATGCTTGCTTATCCCAAATTCCTAGCAGCTGTTCTTTTTCGATACGAGGGATTTCAGTTCCATATAAATGTAAAATGGTTGGTTCTTCATGAGGAAACCTTTCTTTAAATTGTGTTAAAAATAGTGTTTGCAGTTTGTTTGAATAACTTTCTCGATGAGTGAAATCTGGGTGCGCGTTAATGATTAATGTTTGCATGTACATGCTCCTTTTCTTTTGATAAGCTGAGTATAAATGATAAAGGTGACAAAAGAAGTCACCTTTTTAAGAGGGAAACAAATGAAAAAATCAGAACGATTAAACCAAGAACTTATTTTTTTAAGTGATAAACACTCTTTTCAGTTAAAGGAGTTACAATCCGAATTTGGCATTTCTAAAAGGACGGCTTTAAGGGATATAGAAGAGCTAGAGTCAATGGGCTTAGCTTTTTACGTTGAAAATGGCAGACACGGAGGATATCGATTGGTTAATCAATCTCCATTGGTTCCTATTTATTTCAATATAGAAGAAGTCCAAGCTATTTTTTTCGCTCTTAAAGCGCTAGACCTGGTGTCAGCAACACCATTTAAAAAATCCTACTCACAAATTCGGCAAAAGTTGTTTGCCACAATGTCTGATGAGAGAAAGCAAATGATTACGGAGACTTTGGATGTGATTCATTACTATAATGTCGCACCAGTTAGTGAACAAAATCATTTGGAATTGATTTTACAGGCGATAATGGAAGATCAAATAGTGAAGATGACTTACACTCAATATGAAAATAAATGGATGAGGCTGCAATTTCTTGAGTTGTTTTATCGAAATGGCATTTGGTTTACTCAAGCATATGATGTTCAAAATAAAAAGTGGGGCATCTATAGATGTGACTTTATGAAGGACATGATGATTGAAGAAGAAATCAGAGATACATTTACGAAGGAAGAATTAAAAGAACTGCAACTCGCGTACGAAAAAACTTATCATGATATCTCATTTAAATGTCGATTAACGGAACAAGGAAAAGAAAAGTTTTTGAAGAATCATTACCCGAATATGAAATTGGAGATCGTTGATCATATTCCTTATATTGTGGGTGGGTACAATCAAGAAGAATTATCGTATATGACACACTATTTGATGTCATTCGGGAAACATGTGAAAATTGAATACCCAGATGAATTGAAAGAAAGTTATTTGAATCAATTGCGAGAAGTGATTGACCAGTATTGAATCACAAAAAACTAATATACTACAGAAAAGGCGAACCATTAAAGTTCGCCTTTTCTCACTCTTTTTAACTACTATGATGTCAGTTACTTCGCCACATGCATTGTGCTTGTTTTCGATTTATCATCGACCTTCCCATACGTCAGCTGACGCCAAATAAACTCCATCGGACCATATTTAAACCGCTTTAACCATAGTGTACTGAAGAGCACTAGGAAGACATAAACCCCCAGCCCAATCATGAACGTGCCAGCTGGCTGAAGATGATTGGCAAGTCCGGCTCCATATTTCAGAAATAGCATTGTGCCAATGATGGAGTGAAACAAATAACAGGTCAGTGACATGCGTCCGACTTTGGTAAAGACCATCAAAGCACCTCGCAGCTGAGGGACGTGAAGAAACAGCATCGCAAGTGTACTCATATAGAACATACTGCCTGTTAATCCGCCGTTTTGTTCAAGGGCAGAGGCTATGTTCATCCAGAGTGTATTTTCAAAAGGATTGACAGCTGTAATGATCGTACTGCTTTGTGTAATCAGAAATGCGATTGTGAAAATGATCCAAATGCGATTCCAAATCGCTTTTTTCGCCTCCATGTTTTTGAAAAACTCCATTTTCACAAAATAAACACCAAGTAAAAACATGAAGAACATAGAATAGATGGTAGAAAAAGAACTGGAAGCCATTGTGACCATATCTGTCCACCGATCACCAATAGATGCTAAATAAGTCAGACTGTTGTGGCTGGTCAGCTCGAAATCAGCAAAATCCGGCTTGCCTGATGCTGTGTTCATGGTATTGAACAGCATCGTGAAAATAGGTGTGAGCAATTGAATCACAAAGAGTGTGATCAGCCAGTATAGGATGGTTTTGGCTGTTCGTTTGTAAAAGAAAAGCAATAAAAAGCCAGCGACTGCATAATAGGCCAAAATGTCACCAATCCAAACAAAGGTCAAATGCAGAAGGCCAAATCCTAAGAGAATGGTTAACCTGCGTGCAAACAGTTTGGTTGGGCTGTCCACCTTCTGAGCAGCTCGGTCCATAAAAATCATAAAACCAACCCCGAATAGAAAGGAAAACAGTGTAATGAATTTCCCCGAGGCAAACCAATTCACCACATTGTGAAAGACATCATTTGACTCCATGTCAAATCCCTTGGCCGAATCCACGATCAAAAAGTAATTGACTAGAATAATCCCCATTAAGGCGAATCCTCGTACGATGTCCAAGAAATGAACCCTTTCTCGCAGACTCATCGGTTGTCCGTGTGCTACTTTGTTTGCATTCATATCCGTGCCCCTTTTCCTGTTATGATAAATGTGATTTGGATCGAACCATTGATCCTTACAATGAATCAATATATAGATCAATTCTTAACAAATTATGAAGAAGTGAATTTTTGGAAATGGATGTGTCCATTTGATGGCAGATTCTTAAATTCATAAACTGTTAAGGTTTATGCTGTATCTTTTCACATAGCTAGATGATATATAGTAAAGACATAAAAGAAAGAGCAACACATTACATGAGGTGAGAGACATGACCCATCGAATATTAGTCGTAGAAGATGATCAGGATATTGGTGACCTTCTTCAGGAATCCCTTTCACGTGCAGGATATGAGGTGCTAAGAGCGATGAATGGCGAGCAAGCATTGAAGCTTGTGGATGACTCGCTCGATTTGGTGATTTTAGATGTGATGATGCCTGGGCTCTCAGGCATCGAAACATGCCAGCACATAAGAGCCTCATCTAACGTTCCGATTCTATTTCTGACAGCCAAGTCGAGCACATTCGATAAAACTGAAGGATTACTTGCCGGTGGGGATGATTATATGACAAAGCCCTTCTCAGAAGAGGAGCTTCATGCTAGAGTCATTGCACAATTACGCAGGTATACCGTCTATCAGGAAAAGAAGGAGAAGGAAGAGACTTTTCTTGTTGGGGGTAAGCTGAAGGTAAGTGAAGAATTTAATGAAGTATGGAAAGAAAACCAGCAAATTAAGCTGTCTGATCTAGAATATCGGATGTTAAAGCTGCTCATGAGCAGGCGAAACAAAATATTTTCTGCTCAAAATATTTATGAAAGCGTGTGGGGACAGCCCTATTTCTATTGTTCCAACAATACGGTGATGGTGCATATTCGAAAGCTTCGTGCCAAAATTGAAGATGATCCTGCGCGTCCTGTATATATCAAAACTGAATGGGGAAGAGGATATCGATTTGGCACATCCACATCGTAAATATACACTGGCCAAAAAGCTGGCACTGTTGATTTTGGCGGCTGCAATCGTAAGTGGTATTGTCTTTTTGACGCTGCAAAAGATCACCAATGATTTGATCGATGGATATTTGAGTTCAGACGAGTATTACGAGCAGGAGTCAGCCAAGTATATTCAAAAATTCAGCCGCTACGTGTCTGAGAATGAGCTGTCTTCAACGGATCGAAAAGCGTTTGGCGAGTGGGTGAAAAAAGAGAATTACATTAATTTGACCATCTTCAATGATCAAGTGCTGCAATATGACTCTATTTATTCCGCTGCCGATGAATCGGCGTACGGAAAAGAAAGGATGACCCAGTACGCTAAGCATCATTCGTATCCGGTTCAGTTTAGCGACGGTAAAGGCCGCGTCATGGTGGATGGTTTCTATTCATCTCGTTACCACGATCTTGCCTTTACACTCGAGCTGCTCGGGGCGACGCTTATATTTCTCCTCATAGTTCTTCTTGGCATTCGCAAAAGTCTGCGCTACCTGCAAACGATTCATCAAGAGATTCACATTCTTGAAGGCGGAGAGCTGGACTATGAGATGACGGTAAAAGGGCATGATGAATTAGCGATGATTGCCAAAAGTATTGAGGATCTGCGAAAAGCCTTTTTGGACAAGCTTCAAGCCATTGATGACCTGCAAGAAGAGAGCCGCAGCTTGGTCACCGAAATGTCCCATGATATGAGGACACCGCTGACGTCGTTGATGATGAATCTGGAGTTTGCGAAAAAAGAAGAGACTGGAGCGGATACCCAAAAAGATCAATATATAGCGAGTGCCTACGGGAAAGCACTGCAATTAAAAAATCTGTCTGACAATCTGTTTGCCTATTTTCTGCTGGATAAAGAACATGAATCTGAGCTTGAGACCGTTGCAGTCAAAGAGGTGATTTACGATCTCCTGTCAGATCAAGTGGCCATTCTGCATCAAGAGAACTTTAAGGTTCATCTTTTAGGAGAGCTGCCTGACAGCTATATCAATGTGAATGTCGAGCTGCTTGGCCGAGTATTTGATAATGTGATGTCCAATTTAAGGAAATACGCAGATCCTAAA
The DNA here is from genome assembly GCF_056098985.1 of Bacillus sp. 11B20. Taxonomy (NCBI): domain Bacteria; kingdom Bacillati; phylum Bacillota; class Bacilli; order Caryophanales; family Bacillaceae; genus Bacillus; species Bacillus sp. 11B20. The sequence goes on along the minus strand of NZ_JBLZWZ010000009.1, from coordinate 165,198 downwards.
AAGGATATCAACCTCACGTTTTTATCCGATCAAGAAATCTTTGAGATCCATATCAGCAATGCGATAAACGAGACAAATGACACGCAGGAAAGTACTGGACTTGGTGAACGAAGCATCAAACGAATGATGTCCCGCATGCACGGGCAGTTTGAAAGTATAGAAAGGAACGATGTTTACTACATCGTGCTGCGATTTTGGAACATCAAAATGTAGAAAACAAATGAATATACTGGAATGGAGAGACAACTCAATGAAACGATTCAACAACTTCCAAAAGATACCTGATCTCTTACAAGGCCTTCTCAATATCTGTCTGTTCTTTTTGGCCATCGCTTTAAGTGTTCTCTTAATCAGTGAAACATGGTACATTGTCCAATTTGTTTATAAGACACTGTTCAATAAAGGAGAAAGCTATTATGGAATGCTTGGGGAACTGCTGATCTTCTTTATGTACTTTGAGTTTATTGCCTTAATTATTAAATACTTTAAATCTAACTTTCATTTTCCGCTTCGCTATTTTATTTATATAGGGATCACAGCAGTCATCCGTTTAATTATCATTGATCATGAAGAGGCGGTATCGACCTTCTGGTGGGCGCTGGCCATTCTTGCTATGACCTGTGCACTCTTTATCGCGAGCAAAAGAGATGCTGCTCAAGAGCATGAGGAAGTGAAGTAAGGAAAGAAGACGAACGATGGACGTTCGTCTTTTGTTCATTCATAAAGAGATGTACAGTATGATGAAAGGCGTTTGACAAAGCACCGACTTCATTGACATGTTCTTATGGTATGCTTTAGAAAAAGTAAGGCCTTCCCTCTGCAAGATATGAATGAATAGGATGCAGAGGAGGATGACTAATTCGGTTTAGTCATTCTCATTTCTGGCTAAAGGAGCGAAATCAATTGACACACACCAAGACAGAAGCATTCTCGTTTACAAGTATGCAGCAGGCAGCCCCTGTACATATTCCAGAAAGACAATTCATTTCATCACATGATGGTACAAGCCTTGCGTATTATCCATTTTTATCAGAAAAGAACACGCAGGCCAATGTGATCTTGATTCATGGCGGTGGTGCTCATAGTTTGGCTGGTTATGAGCATATCGCTTACACACTGCAACATGATTTTCACGTAAATGTATTTTTACTTGATCTAAGAGGCCATGGCCATTCACAAGGAAAAAAAGGGGATACACCTAGTGTCACGGATGTATGGCAAGATATGTCGCAGGTTGTGGATGCCATTAAACAGGATCATAAAGGTGCCATCTACCTTTGTGGCCATTCTTCGGGAGCAGGCCTGCTGCTTAACTACTTGTCTTGGCCCAAAAAAAGAGAAGTGGACGGTTACTTTTTCATCGCACCTGAATTTGGCTATAAGTCAGGTACTGCAAGGGCTGATCAAATTCCTTTTGCCACCGTTCAAGTATGGAAATTCATTCTGTCTGCGATGACAAAAGGGAGTCTGATGAGTCATTCTGAAGCCGTACGTTTTCACTATCCTGCATGGGTGGTCGAGCAGGATCCACTTCTATTGACGACCATCACTGTCAATCTATCTCTTGCCTTAACCCCATCTGCACCTAAAAAACAATTTGCGAAGATGGATCGGCCGTATGGCATGTTTGTAGGCAGCAAGGATGAGCTGTATGACGTCGAGACATTTCTTCCCTATCATGAACTGCCGAAAGAACCACTCAAAAAACAATCAGTCTATCAAGTGCTGGAAGGACATACCCATTTGTCGATTTTATTAGAAGCGGGAAAACAGATTGGCAGGACGATCCAAATGTGGAATCATCCTATTTTATAAGAACAACTAGTCAATACTCTCCCATTTTCTTAAAAATTTACATTGACACCATCCTTTTCTATGATAAAATCATAATGTGATAATGAGAATCGTTATCAAACGATATGACTACATATAGAATGGATAGGTGAGGTACATGTTCAAGAAATCTTTTTGGTCGCTATTAGTTGTGCTCTCCATCGTTTTACTTGCAGCTTGCGGCAGCAATAGCAGTAACGGCAAGTCAGATAGTAAAGAGAAAACAAGGACCGTTGAAAGCGCTATCGGTTCAACTGACAATATTAAGGATAAACCAAAGCGTATTGTGACACTGTACCAAGGAGCAACCGATGCAGCAGTCGCTATGGGCATTAAACCAGTGGGTGTTGTAGAATCTTGGCTTGAAGCACCTACGTATAAATATTTAAGAGATGACTTAAAGGATGTTAAAATTGTTGGGCAGGAAACACAGCCAAATTTAGAGGAAATTGAAAAGCTCAATCCTGATTTGATCATTGCATCGAAAATCCGCCATGAGCAAATTTTTGATCAGCTGCAAGAGATCGCTCCAACTGTTGCAACAGAAACAGTGTTCACCTTTAAAGATACAGTGAAGTTGATGGGTGAAGCGTTAAATCAGGAAGACAAATCAAAAGAATTGCTGACGAAGTGGGATGACCGCGTCGCTGACTTCAAAGAAAAAGCGAAAAAAGACATCAAAAACTGGCCAATGAGTGTGTCTGTGGTGAACTTCCGTGCAGACCATGCTAGAATCTATCAAACTGGTTTCGCAGGGTCGATTTTAACAGAGTTAGGCTTTAAAGGACCTAAGAATGTCAAAGATAAAAAGAAAGACATTATTACACTGACAGACAAAGAGAGCATTCCGCAAATGGATGCAGATGTGATCTATTACTTCATGGATGATCAAGATAAGGCGGTTGAGAAAGCATATAAAGAGTGGACGAGTCATCCTTTATGGAAGCAGCTTGACGCAGTGAAAGCGAAACAAGTGCATAAAGTAGATGAAATCACTTGGAACATGGGCGGCGGTATTATCGCTGCAAACATGATGCTTGATGATATTTACGATCGTCTAGGAATTGATAAATAAGTCATAACAGAGGAGAAAATGTGAACATACCATTTTCTCCTTTTTTCCATAACAGATTGAAAGCGGGAATCAGATGAGAAGTTTATTAAAAAAGGATTCAAGCAAGGCACTGCTTTTTGCTGGATTCATTGTGTTGATGTTGGTCTTTTTTTTGCTCAGTATTTCCCTTGGGCAAACCTCAATTTCCCTCAAAGCCACCATCCATGCTTTTCTTCAATTTGATGAATCGGATCCAAACAGTGTCATTGTCATGACATCCAGATTATCAAGAGCTTTAATCGCAACGGTCGTTGGATCTAGCCTGGCGATTTCAGGTGCACTCATGCAGGCATTGACGAGAAATCCGCTTGCGGCGCCTGATTTATTAGGAATTAATGCAGGTGGACTCTTTTTTATCGTGATTTCGATTGTTTTCTTTTCAACAGAGTCGTTAACAGGCTATATGTGGACAGCCTTTCTAGGCGCAGCGATTGCAGGGATGCTCGTTTTTCTATTGGGTTCCATTGGTAGAGATGGATTAACGCCAGTCAAAATTGTCCTTGCAGGAGCGGCGATATCTGCACTGTTTGCGTCTTTTACACAAGGTCTTTTAATCGTGAATGAACAGTCGATTCAAAGTATTTTGTTCTGGATGGCTGGTTCAGTGTCTGGAAGAAGCATTGATATGTTAATCCCTGTGTTACCTTATATTCTCGGTGCGACGATTGTGGCGCTGCTTCTAGGACGTTCTATTAATGTTCTTTTGTCAGGAGATGATATTGCCAAAGGACTTGGCCAGCGTACACTGCTGCTGAAAATCACGATGGGTGTACTCGTCGTCTTTTTAGCAGGTGGTTCGGTCGCTGTTGCCGGTTCAATTGGTTTTGTTGGTTTTCTTGTGCCGCATATTGTGAAAAAGCTTGTCGGACCTGACCACCGCTGGGTACTGCCGTATTGTGCCGTTGTGGGAGCGTCGCTTTTACTTGCCGCGGATCTGGCGGCTCGTTTTCTGATCATGCCGCAGGAAGTGCCGATTGGTGTCATGACGGCGGTAGCAGGAGCGCCTCTATTTGTTTATCTCGTGCGCAAGGGGTTGAAGACAGGTGGCTAAAACATATACAGTGCGTTCTAAAGGCGGGCGCATTTCATTTCAATTTTCAAAGCGGACGTTTTTGATTTTACTTTTATTGACGGCCATTTCCTTTGGTTTATTTATTCTCAGTCTCAGTATGGGAAGCCGGTTCATTCAGCCGGTGGATGTTCTGCTTCATTTAATCGGTCAGGGAGAGGGAAATTCCTTTGTGTTAAATACGCTGAGGATTCCACGAACGCTGCTGGCTGTCTTAGTCGGAGCCTCGCTTGCGGTATCAGGGCTTATTTTGCAAGGATTGATTCGCAACCCGCTGGCCTCACCTGACATTATTGGGATTACGAGTGGTGCTTCGTTTGGTGCGATTATGTTCATCGTCTTTTGGATGGGTACTGTGCCTATTGCTTATCAATCCTTATGGGCGATTGCAGGTGCTTTTGCGGTATCGTGCCTGATCTATTTGCTGTCTTGGAAAAAAGGGGTCAAACCGATCACACTTGTCCTAATGGGAATAGGGATTTCTGCCATTATGAAGGCATGTGTGACGTTTACGCTTGTTCTTAGTGATACGATGACAACGACAAAGTCTTACATCTGGCTGACGGGGAGCTTGTATGGTTCTACGATGAAAGACGTTACTGCGATGCTTCCTTGGGTGATGGTTATTTTACCGATTGTCATGGTGTTAGCAAGAACGATGAATGTAAAAGAACTTGGCGATGATCTTGCAACAGGTCTCGGGGTAAAAGTGCAGGCGAAACGATTATTCTTTCTCCTGATGAGTGTGACATTGGCTGGTGTTGCAGTCGCATTTGCAGGCGGCATTGAATTTGTTGGACTCATGGCGCCGCACGTTGCACGGATGATCATTGGACGTTCATTCATAGCGCTTGTCCCAGCATCTGCGCTTGTTGGAAGTATTCTCGTGATGCTGGCTGATCTTGTGGCTAGAACCGCATTTCTACCGTTAGACGTCCCAGCAGGTGTATTTACGGCAGCTATTGGTGCACCGTTCTTTATTTATTTGTTATATCAACAGCGCAATCGATAAACAGAAGATGGGGGTTTTGATATGAGGCCAGAGTGGGTTGAGAGAGAATTACTTGATTTCGGGGTACACATCACAAATGGACCAATGACATCTGATCGCACACTTGCTGCGCTTTTTTCAGAAGCAGCCGTCATACGTTTATTAGAAGCTGAAAAGGAAGCGATGCATGCACCCAATCTTGCGGTAGCAGCTTCTATGTTTTCAAAGCGGTATGCCTATTTAGCCGTCAGCTCCTCTCTATATTTGATGACGCTGTATGACGGTATCTATCAGTTTCCACCAGCAGCATGTGCATTTAGAGAGGATCGGAAAATTGAAGTGGATGAGGCGGCGTGTTCGTTTGTTCCACTAGAAGGAGATCGGCATGAGTGGAGAGAGAAGGTCGTACGTGCGCTATTTACGGAGTGTGTCACGCCTCTTTTAGACGTACTGAACCGCACATCAAAACTCTCTTCTCGTATTTTATGGGAAAATGTAGCCGTTCGAATCAACTCTCTTTATCGAAGCATGATGCGGGAAGCGGAAGAAACTGCGGTGAAGCAGCGCGTGCGGGAGGATTATCTGTACCTGAAGCAGGCGGCTGGTGATGTATTTGGAGCTCAGCAAAATCCATTTCAGCACAGTTTAAACCTAGACGACAGCTTACTTGAAACATCCAACCGGAAAACCTGCTGTATGTATTATAAGCTTGAGAAAAAATCAGAGAGTCTTGATTATTGTCTTGTTTGTCCTCTTGAACAAAAGAAAGGCACTGCTTGTTTATAGCAGTGCCTTTTTTTATTCCCAAATCTCACTTACCCATTCAGGATGATCAATAAAAGGATTGCGGTTGTGCTGATACGTTTGATATATGATCTCATTGCGGTTCCGTTCGATTTGATCGACTGGGTCCTGCTTGTGCCATTTGAGAAGCACAGACATTTTGCCGTGAAGAGGCGAGCTTCCATTATTCACTTTGTCGTTTAATTCTAAATCTGGAAAGCGGTCATCACCCTCGTAGCGAACCGCCATATAAAAGAGCATTCTCGCAACATCTCCTTTGACCCGGCTGTGAGGTTCGAATGAGTCGCTATCGTAGAAATTGCCCGGCGCCCCTTTGTATTCATTACCGCCTGTATCAAAATCTAAATTTCCACGTGTGCTGTTCGTTTGCACATCTGTCGCACGAAGGTGGTGGAGATCTGTCCCAGGCCCCTGACTTGTCCCAAAATTGCCATGAGACTTTGCCCAGACATGCTCTCTGTTCCACTGGCCGACATTTCCACCATTCGCTTGCTTTGAGCGGGAGGCACCACTATAAAGCAGCAGCACATTGTTTGGGTTATTGGGGTCTTCATCTGTTTTCTTTAATGCATCCCAAACCTGGCTGTAGGATAGCTGCGTATGATCATCAATGATATCGTGTAAAGCTTTTTTAAGAGTGGGTCCTGATTTGCCAGTAGCAGATTGGTAATAGGAATCGATTTGACTTGTGGCGGCAGTTTGCGTTTGTTGTGCAGATGTTTCGTTTTGAAGCTGTAACGGGGAAAAGGTGATCGTTTGACTAGGTTCATTCAGATTGAAACCTTGAGCGTTTGCAGCTGGAGGCAGCGGGGCGGCGAATGTGCCGAATATCATGATTCCGGCGGCCACAGTTCCAAATAAAGTTCTTTTCATTCGATTTCCTCCTTGATAGGGAATGTATTCTCTTTATTTCTATCATATTGTGATGAAGAAATAAATGGATTTCTCGTAAATTTTATGTAATGAGTTCGTAGGAAAAGAGATTGCTATTTTAGGAGCATTCCTGTATAAGTGGGCTTATAAGGATGGACAGCAAGGGAGAGGATGGATAACGTGAAAGAACTGCAAACACCTTCGAGAACGATAATGACACCGGGGCCCGTAGAAGTAGACCCGAGAGTGCTCCGTGTGATGAGCACCCCTATTCTTGGTCAATTTGATCCAGCATTTACACACATAATGAACGAAACAATGACCTTATTGCGGTCACTTTTTCAAACAGAAAACAAATGGGCTTATCCAATTGACGGTACGTCCCGTTCAGGGCTTGAAGCTGTGCTCGCCAGTGTGATTGAGCCGGGAGATTCGATGCTTGTGCCTGTCTTTGGACGCTTCGGTCACTTGCTCATTGAAATAGGGCAGCGCTACGGTGCTGAAGTACATACTATGGAATGTGAATGGGGGACGGTTTTTGATCCTGCCGACATCATCCAAGAAATAAAGCAGGTCAAGCCTAAAATCGTTGCCATGGTTCATGGTGAAACATCCACCGGACGATTGCAGCCGCTCAAGCAAATTGGTGAAGCATGCCGGGTTCTTGATGCACTGTTCATTGTAGACGCTGTGGCAACCATTGGCGGTGTCGAGGTAAAAGTGGACGAATGGAAAATAGATGCGGCGATTGGCGGCACGCAGAAATGTTTATCTGTACCATCAGGCATGTCACCTATTACATATAATGACCGAGTCGCAGCTGTCATTGAATCGAGAAAGAAAGTAGAAAAAGGGATTGCGACACAGGATGAATTACAAAAACAGATCGATATTTCTCCAATCAAAAGCAATTATTTTGATTTAAGCCAGCTTCAGGATTATTGGAGCCCAAGACGATTAAATCATCATACAGAAGCGACAACGATGCTCTATGCACTGCGAGAAGGGGTTCGTCTTGTGCTGGAAGAAGGGCTATCTGAACGTTTTCAAAGACACGCGTATCATGAAAAAGCCTTGATGAAAGGTCTTGAAGCGATGGGGCTTGAATTGTTTGGTGATCCAGATTGTAAAATGCCGGTTGTGACCTGTGTTGTCATTCCAAAGGGTATTGACGGAGAAGCGGTCCGTTTCGACCTGCTTCATCATTTTGGAATTGAGATTGCAAGCTCCTTTGGTCCGCTTGCCGGCCGTATATGGAGAATTGGGACAATGGGCTACAGCTGCCGAAAGGAAAATGTGCTGTTTGTGTTAGCGGGGCTGGAAGCGATTCTCATCAAACACGGTGCATCTATCCATTGCGGAGCAGGGCTTCAGGCGGCTCTTTCTATCTATGAACAAGCTGAATAACGAGCTCCAACATACTCGCCACTGGCGGGTATTTTTTTATTTGGAAAAGAACGCTAATTTTTGAAAAACTAGACTTATAGATAAGGTTATCGCTATACTGGAGAAGTTCTCATCCTTTTTGTCATCATTTTCATTTATTTTGCAGAAAGAGGTTTTTTGTATGAAGAAGATGGGCAGATTATACATTTTGATGCTCAATATTTTTATTGCCATGCTTGGCTTTGGCCTCATTGTACCTGTTATGCCGAGTTACATCGAAGCCTTTGGCGCAACAGGAAAAACACTCGGTTTTCTTGTCGCTGCAACAGGCCTCACACAATTCGCTTTATCGCCGATCGCCGGCGCACTGACCGATCGATTTGGACGAAGAAAATTGATCATTGCCGGGATTGCTGGCTTTACGATTGCTCAGTTTATTTTTGCTTTTGCTGATCAGCTTTGGATGCTGTTTGTGTCTCGCTTTTTAGGCGGTGCTGCCGGGGCTTTGCTCATGCCGGCCATGTTTGCATACATCGCTGATATCACAAGTGAAAAGGACCGAGGGAAAGGAATGGGCCTATTCAGTGCAGCGATGACACTAGGTTTTGTCATTGGGCCGGGCGTAGGCGGCTATTTGGTTGAGTACGGGATCGCTTTTCCATTTCTCATTGCCGGTTCCTTTGCTGCCCTTTCTACTTTGTTATCCATCCTCTTCTTACCTGAAACATTAACAAAGGAAAAGCAGGAAGAGGCGCGGCTCAACAAGGACATTCATTTCAATCCTTTTGTACAAATGATCGAGGCCCTAAAGACATCGTACGGCTTTTTGTTTATATTGGCCTTTGTCCTCAATTTCGGGATCATTCACTTTGAATCGATTTTCGGCTTATATGTAGACCAAAAACACGGATTTTCACCGAAGGATATTGCGTTTGTGATTACGGTTGCGGGTCTCGCTGGGGTGCTTGTCCAAGGTGCGTTAGTGAATGCCTGTGTGAAACGATTTGGGGAGATGAGAGTCGTCCGTTATGCGCTGTTAGGAGCGGCTTTCATGCTGATCGCCTGCCGATTTGCGCCGTCCTTTTGGTTCATTTTTACGGGTTCGATTTTATTTTTATCGGCTACGTCATTTGTCCGTCCAGCCCTCAATACATTGCTGTCCAAGATGGCAGGCAATCAGCAAGGGATAGCAGGAGGTCTCAATACATCCTTTATGAGCCTTGCCAATATCGTCGGACCGAGTCTTGCTGGTATATTATTTGATGTGAATATTGAGTTTCCTTTTATGTTTGGAACACTGGTGCTTTGCGTCAGTTTCGCTGCATCCATCGTGTGGGGGAAAAAAGTGCAGCATGCTCATGCAGCGCAAGGAAGATTGTAGTTGATCTACAATCTTTTTTTATTGAATGAAATACATCTAGAAAAATTCCAATTAGAAATAGTAAATGTTTTATATTTTATCTAAATGAATAGTATAGTTTATCAATATTTACACCTTTTACTGAGATGAAATCCATAAATTTAGGTCTTTGAGATTAATAAAAAATTGTTAATAAAATACTAAAATATACATTTTGTGTAAAAAGTGATTGATTGGCTTTTTCCACAATGGTAACATCAATCTCGACAGCATGAGGTAACTGAGATAATCAAGAGAAAAGGGGATAGAAAATGAAGAAGTTTATGTTTGCCATTATATTTTTTATCGTCACCATGTTTAGTACAGCAGTGCCATCAGCAGTTCATGCGGCAGAAATTGATCATGACAAGGTAGTTGGTTTTAGAGAAGTCAATCCAACAACTGTTACACAAAAAGCAGCGAAAAAATTTCAGCCTTATTTGAAAGTATGGCATGGATGTGTACCATTCCCAGCTGTAGATGCTGCTGGAAACACAAGCAGAGGGTTAAAAACGAGCGGTTCACATAATGGTGGATGCAGCAGTAATATCGGTCAAGTATATTCACGTTCAGATTGGTACAATGGCAGCTGGGCAATTATGTATGCTTGGTATTTCCCAAAAGATAATCCTTCACCGGGCTTTGGTCATCGTCATGACTGGGAATCCATTGTCGTTTGGATTGACAACCCAGCTGTAGCCAACCCGCGTGTTCAATCGATTGCTTACTCAGGTCATGGGCAATATAAGAAAGCAGCACCGAGTGCCGCAAGTATTTTAGGAACAAATCCTTTGGTTGGTTATGATAGCAATTGGCCATTGAACCACGAGCTGGATGTAAGCGGCAATGTGAGCGGTAAAGGGATGCAGCCTTTAATTGGCTGGGATGATCTAACGCCGGCAGCAAGACATGCATTGAATACAACAGACTTTGGTAGTGCCAACGTACCATTCAAGGACAGTAACTTTAAAAACAATTTAGCAAAAGCTTGGTATCAATAAAATCGCATCATCTCTCATATTTCACGACAGGTGATTTTTCTTTATGAAGCGCACGAATCATTGCATCATCTACGTGTAAATGCTCTTTCACTAATTGAGGCGGGGTTAGGGCCATCCACTGATTCAACGAAATATCTGCAAACCGGTCACTTTTAAAAATTTCTAAAAACCAAAGGCTCGTTTGGCCGATATTTTGGATGTAATGCCCCATACCAAAAGGAACATATCCAACATCACCTGCTCTGTAATTAAAGGTGCGGGCAGTACCTCCTGCTCCAAAGACCGTCATTTTGGCCGTGCCGGTTAAATAGTATTGCCACTCATCATTATTAGGGTGCCAGTGCATTTCTCTCATGCCGCCAGGTTTTACTTCGACAAGTGCAGCGGCAATCGTTTTTGAAATCGGGAAATTCTGTGAGTCGACAATTCGGACGGTTCCGCCTGAGGTCGTTAGCGGCTTTTGACGAAGAAGCTGGTGCGTAAATGGCGGCTTAATGCTCCCGTATGGATCAGATACCATTTGGCTTTCTAAAGATGCCGGCGGTGAGCCTTGAAACATATAGCGCTGCTTATTCGGAATACGGTCAAACAATTTCTTAGGAACACCAAAATTGGCGGATAGAATCTCTTTTGGTGTATGGGCAAACCAGTCTGTGATCGTGAATGTATCAAATTCAGAAAAATCGCCATCATCAAATACAAGAAGGAACTCACATCCATCCTCAAGTCCTTGGATGGAGTGCGGGATACCAGGTGGAAAATACCACAAATCACCTTCTTCTATATCAGCGATCATATTTCGCCCTTCTTCATCTACAGATGTGATGCGGGCTTTGCCTAAAATCATATACGCCCATTCCGCCTGTTTATGCCAATGAAGCTCACGAACACCTCCGCGTGTGAGCCGCATGTTGACACCTGCAATCGTTGTTGAAACAGGCAGCTCCCGCTTCGTAATTTCCCTCGACCAGCCGCCGTGATTCAAATGCATGTGTGTATCAGAAAATGAAAATTTCAAATTAGGAATGGTTCCGGCATCGGTTTTAGGGGGAACGAGCATATCTGGGTTCTCTATATCTCGAAGGACATCACGCGGGCCTAAGTCGGTGGCACCCGCGCCATCCTTTCGAATGGGCTGCGGGATGTGACGGAGCTCATCATCCATTTGTCATCCCTCCTCGAGACTCATTTTTCTCTTCCAAACTATATGAAGCTTCGGAAGAAAAAATTCAATCAGGATGGGATGTGAGAAACCTTTGAATACGGAAGGCTAAGCGCAGCCGCAATGTTGCGTCAGGATCTTTTAAGCTGATTCGAAGCAATTCTTCACACTTCTCAAGGCGATAAATGACCGTGTTGCGATGAATAGACAATCGTTTGGCTGTTTCTGAAATGTGGCAATGGGTTTCTAAATAGACAGACAAGGTGTGAAGAAGACTTTGATCGACTTGTGATGGTTCAGATAACGGGTGTAGGTGCAGCTGGTGAAACGTGATCATATCCTTTCTTGGAATAAGCCTTAGTAAATCTGGTACATCCTTCGCCTGATAAAATTGAATATAATCAGTTCGCGATGAGAGATGTCCGGTTTGAAGAGCCTCTAATGCTTCATTGTAGCCCTCAGACAGATGGTGGATTAGGCAGGCGGTCAAACTCACCCCAAAAGAAATGGTGTGATTCAATTGCAGTTTAACAAGCAGCTGCAATTGTTTTAAAAAAGAGATGAGACTGCCGCTAACCTCCGGCCAACTGCCAGTCTCCTCCATCAATACAACACCCATATCACCTTTGACAAACAGAAAGGCAGGAAATGGGCAGGTTAGAAGTGCACTTTCGAGCAGATCAATCACATGATCTAAAACCATTTGCTGCTCCATAAAACATGTGGTATCACTACGCTGGTCAAGCTGACAGATCATACATAGATAGCGGCATTCGGCGCTTAATCCAAACGATTGAGCGAAATGTAAATGATCTTGCTGGGAAAACGATGCCCTCTCTATCCATCTGCGAAAACCTTCATTTCTAGCACGCTTGGCCGTTTGCAGGGCGGCATATTGTCTCATACGAGCAATCGACATTTCGTTCACTGCTTTTGCAAGCATCCCATGCAATGCTTTATTCTGCGGGTGAATGAAAGAAAGGATGACGAGGTAATCACATGTTTGTTCGTTTAAATCAATCGGGAAGATGGAAAAGGTTTGTTTAGCATGTATCATCGAAAAAGAATGAGTTGTCCTGCTTCGAAAAAAGGGGAGAATGTGCATCCATTCTGGGCTCGTCATCATGGAGTTCGAGGTATACAGTATACGTCCATACTGGTTAAACAAATAGACAGGCTCGTGAATATTTCTGGCTATTTTTTGTAATATGTCAAACTGGTTATCGTCTATGTTCATATCCACTCAATCTCCTTTATTGGTGAAGATGAATAAAAAAATGGACAATCACTGTCAACATCTCTGATATGCATTTTATGTTATCAGCTAAAATCATTTTAGATAGAAAGTTGTTAATTAATATGACAAACAAACAGAGCGTCAGGATAAAATCACGTGCCGCCAGTCATCTTCATTCAGAATTACGAGCAAATATGATATGTTGTAGACAGAAGAATTTCTTTCAGAAATATGGGTATCACAAGGAACAAAGGCTTTGATGTGAGGAAGCCGTCTATACATGAGAGTGGCAAGAGGTGAGAAACATGATTTATATCGGATTAACTGGCTGGGGAGATCATGACAGTCTTTATCCGCCGAAAATTGGCAGCGCGCAAAAGCTGTTTCACTACGCATCAACGTTTCCCATTGTGGAACTAGATGCCAGCTTTTATGCGGTTCAGCCTGAGCGTAATCATGAAAAATGGATAAAGGATACTCCGGATGACTTTCAGTTTGTTGTGAAAGCATACCAAGGGATGACTGGACATCAAAGGGGGGAGATTCCGTTTGCTTCGAAGGAGGACATGTTTGATGCATTTATTCTTTCGCTGACTCCGCTCATTCGTGAAGGGAAACTCGCCATGGTGCTCTTTCAATTTCCACCTTGGTTTGATTGCAAAAAAGAGCACGTCCACTATTTAAGATGGTGTAAGGAGAAGATGGGTGATATTCCTTGTGCTCTCGAATTCCGAAACCGTACATGGTTTTCAGAGGAATTTTATGAGCAGACTTTGTCCTTTATGGAAAAGGAAGGATGGATTCATTCCGTCTGTGATGAACCGCAAGTCGGAGAAGGCTCCATTCCGCCAGTCATACAAGCTACACACCGTGATAAAACATTGGTCCGATTTCACGGAAGGAATAAACAGGGCTGGCTTCACCCGGCAGACCATGAGAATTGGCGTGAAGTGAGATACTTATATTTATATAATGAAGCTGAATTAAAAGAGTGGAAAAAGAATCTCGACATCTTGCATCAGCAATCGAAAGATGTCTATGTCGTGTTTAATAATAACTCCGGCGGAGATGCAGCGGCAAATGGCCAGCAGATGATTGATTTGCTGGATATCACGTATTCTAGCCTTTCTCCGAAGCAGTTAGATTTATTTAGTTAACCGAGAGCTGACTGAAGCTTTCAACCTGAATGAGACGGTCAGTGACAACTTGAGGGAGAGATCAACATGCTGCAGAAGCTATGGTTATATCATACAAACGACTTGCACAGCCATTTTGAGAACTGGCCAAAAATTGCAGCTTATATTGAAGAAAAGCGTCAAGTTCACGATCAGATGCTCTTGTTTGATATTGGCGACCATATGGATCGAGTGAACCTCGTATCCGAAGCTGATTATGGAAAGGTAAATGTCAAGCTCCTCAATCAGCTTGGCTATGATGGAGTTACGATCGGGAATAATGAAGGCATTACGCTGCCTCATGATCAGCTGGATCACCTATATGAGAATGCACAATTTCCTGTGGTCCTGTCTAATCTATTTGAGAAAGGCAAAAGGCCATCATGGGCAAAGCCCTATCATATGATCACAATGGAAAACGGACTGAGAATATGTCTCTTAGGCGTGACCATTGCGTATACACCTGTTTATGAAAAGCTGGGCTGGAACATTACTGATCCATTTGACAGCATACGGGACATGTTGCAGGAAGTGAAGCGTCAGGCAGATGTCATTGTGCTCTTATCCCATCTCGGTATTATCCATGATCGAGAGGTCGCTCGTGATTTCCCTGAAATCGACGTCATCCTAGGATCACACACGCATCATCTGTTAGAACAGGGCGAAATGGACAATGGGGTGCTGCTTGCATGCGCTGAAAAGTATGGGCATTATATTGGCTGCGTCGAGCTGACAATCGATACAGCACGCAAAGAGCTGATAGAGAAAAAAGCGACAGTGCAGTCGGTGGATCAGCTCATCAGTGAATCAAACGAAGCTATCACCACCTTACAGCAGGCAGAAAGAAGAGCCAAAGCACTCATGCAGGAAAAAGTCACAACGATTGAATCGAAGCTAGAAACGAAGTGGTTCGATGAATCTCCGCTTCCGCAGCTCTTAACAGATGCCATTAAAGATTGGTGCGAGGCAGATATTGGCATGATGAATGCAGGTATGGTGCTTGATTCATTAGAGGCAGGGATCGTCACAAGAGAAGAAATCCACCGGATATGTCCGCATCCTATTAATCCCATTCGGGTGACGCTTACCGGTCAACAGCTCATCGAAACGGTTCGGCGGGGCTGTGAAGAAAAAATGGAACAGCTGCGCATTAAAGGCTTCGGCTTTAGAGGTGAGCTGATGGGGAAAATGCTATATAGCGGACTCAGCTATACGTTAGAAGAAGGCGAGGCCAAACGGGTGAAGGATGTCTTTGTACATGGTCAATTGATCAAAAAAGACGCCTCCTATACAGTTGGCACAGTCGATATGTATACATTAGGCTCTCTTTTTCCTCATATCCGTGATCACGAACACATTGAATATTTTATGCCTGAATTTTTACGTGATGTTCTGACATGGCGCTTGAAGGAAGCAACATGAAATCCGCTTCAGCCTAACAACACGCGCCCTCTTTTCACATAGATTGTGATGAGAGGAGTGAAGGGATTTGGTGAATTTAACACCTATTACAATTGATGGCCATTCCTTTACAGCGGTCACCGTCAAACTGCCGAAGACAAATTTCATGGCAGTAACAAATGAACACGGGTATATCATGTGCGGTGCACTTGATGTCGGGCTCTTGAATGAAAAGCTTGCAGATAGAGGAATTATTGCAGGAAGAGCAGTTGGGGTAAGAACCATTGAGCAATTGCTCGATGCTCCTTTAGAATCTGTGACATACGCCGCAGAAGCACTGGGTATCTCTGCTGGAACAATTGGAAGAGATGCATTATTAAAAATGGTGAAATAAAATAGAGAGATGATTCCTATCCCCCCGCCTGTCTGCATACACATGTAATGGAGAAGGGGGGATTTTTTATTGAGAATGAACCGCCGTTATCGCCCCTACAAGAAGGGCCCTTTGCCATTTCGTTACGTCATGCTGCTTGCGATCTTATTCTTTGTGCTCTCAACCGTGATTAGTTTGTTTTTTATCAACCGATCCATTAAACCAACCCTTATTCACATTGCTGAACTAGAAACAGAGCGCATCGCCAATCACCTCATACAATATTCAGTGCAAGACTTTGCAGACGATCAGGAGAATATGAAGGATATGGTGGTCATGAATACAAGTGAGAACGGAAAAGTGACGACCATCGATTTTAATGCGCAAGCAACATCGAAAGCCATGGCTGACCTATCACGTCATCTTCAGAAAAATTTAGAGGACATTGAAAAGGGGAACTTTCAAAAAGAGGCTAAAGAAGCGTTAAAGGATCAAACAGATGGACATGACGGCATTATATATAACATTCCGCTTGGGCAAGCATCCGGAAATGCACTCATCGCCAACCTCGGCCCCAAAGTACCTGTACGCTTTAGTGTGATTGGTGATCCGCATACGGACGTTGAGAAAAACATTAAGCCTTATGGCATCAACAATGCCTTGATTGATATTAGTGTTCTGATCGAGGTTAAGGTAAGAGTCATTATCCCATTTGCTTCTGAAACAATCGTAGTTAAAAACTCTGTTCCTGTCTCCATACAAGCCGTTCAAGGAGACGTACCAGATTATTATAATGGCAGCGGAACAAATTCAGGTGCTCCACCAATTGTTCTCCCAGAGAAAAAGGAGAAAAAGGAATAACAGCCCAACAATGATTGGGCTGTTTTTTTACGATTTTCGTTTCCGTTCAGCTCTTTCCCACGCCCTCAAATGAGGGTATGGGTCAAATGACCATTCCGTTCTACCGTTGTCTTTGTACATGCCATAGTGAAGATGCGGCGGAAATTTTCCTGCGGTGCCTGGAGGGCCGTAACCGGAGCTTCCGACAGATCCAATCACCTGACCTGGTTCAACTATTTGACCTGTCTTAAGTCCTTTCGCAAAGCCATTTAAGTGAGCGAAGTAATGATAATGATTATGAATATCTCGAATGCCTATCCGCCAGCCGCCAAAGCGGTTCCATCCTTTCATTTCAATCACGCCATACGATGTCGCACGAACGGGAAGTCCATAATGGGCAAATAAATCGGTTCCCTCATGAATTCTTCTTCCTCCAAATCCTCTCGCATCTCCCCATGTACTTCGGTAGCTGTAGTCAGCTCCAACTGGTAGAGGAAAAGCATGCTTTCCAAGATCAAGATGGCCGTAGTGCTTATATAGCTTCATAAAAGATGAAATGATTCCAACGGTTTGATCACGTCCATAATAGTCCCATAAGCCAATTTTTAATTGATCAATGCTGCTGCCGTAGTGAAGCAAGTATTGAGCAAACGTGAATAATACATCCTCATCGTCATCGCTGTCCGCTTTGCCATCCCCATTCCCATCAAGCCCAATTCCGTCAAACACTTTAATGCTTAAAGGAGAGGTATCCTGTTTATTCGGGTTTTCTGGTCCAATCCACATTTCCCGGGGAATGTAGATGCCAATGACGCCTTTTTGTTTCGGTAAATCTCTTCTGCTTTTTCGAATATTGTGTTCATACTGATCAACTGCAGCAAGTACATACCATGGAACCTGTGTTGTGATGGAGACTTTTTCATATAGGGCCATTCTTTGCTTCAATTCATTTGACTGTTTGCCGGTCCTTTCTGCATGAACAGGTAAAGGGAGCATTGAAAGAGCAATCATAATGGCTAAAACCACTTTCACAAACGTCCATCTCCTTTCATCGAGCATCGTCTTCTACCGTTTAGTGTGGTTAGATCACTCTATTTCATAAGAAGAAAATGTTAGTAATTTTCTTCTGTTTTTTTAGGAGGCTTTTGGGTATTTTTGCAGCTCATTCCCTTGTTGTTCAATCTGTACTATGTTAAAGTGTCTAAAGAAAAGGCTTTAGGCCGAAGATTCAATTTTTTGCAGCTTCTTGGCTGCATCCATCGTATATAGCAGGAAGATTTTTGTAGATGCACCTTTAACGAATTCATATGGAGATGATGGAATTGGCAAAGAAGGAAGAGCACGTAAGAAAACCGGACTGGCTTAAAATTAAGCTGAATACGAATGAAAACTATACCGGTTTGAAGAAAATGATGCGGGAAAACAACCTGCATACCGTTTGTGAGGAAGCAAAATGTCCGAATATTCATGAATGCTGGGCAGTGAGAAGAACCGCTACATTTATGATCCTTGGATCTGTTTGTACGCGCGCATGCCGTTTCTGTGCGGTGAAAACTGGACTTCCAACTGAGCTTGACCTGCAAGAGCCAGAACGCGTGGCAGATTCAGTAGCCTTAATGAACTTAAAGCATGCTGTCATAACAGCGGTTGCAAGGGATGATCAAAAGGATGGCGGAGCAGGTGTGTTCGCTGAAACCGTTCGTGCGATTAGAAGAAAAAGCCCATTCACGACAATTGAAGTTCTCCCTTCAGACATGGGCGGTAATTATGATAACTTGAAGACGTTAATGGACACTCGTCCTGACATTTTAAATCACAACATTGAAACAGTTCGCAGATTAACGCCAAGAGTTCGTGCGCGTGCTACATATGATCGTTCATTAGAATTCTTGCGTCGTGCAAAAGAAATGCAGCCCGACATTCCAACAAAATCAAGCATTATGATTGGACTCGGTGAAACGAAGGAAGAAATCATTGAAGTCATGGATGATCTTCTTGCCAATAACGTGGATATTATGGCGATTGGTCAGTACTTACAGCCTTCGAAAAAGCATTTGAAAGTTCAAAAATACTATCATCCGGATGAGTTTGCAGAGCTGAAGGAAATTGCGATGTCAAAAGGCTTTAGCCACTGTGAAGCTGGGCCGCTTGTGCGCTCTTCCTACCATGCAGATGAACAAGTAAACGAAGCGTCTAAAAAGCGTCAGGCGCAAGCATAACAAAGAAAACGCCAGAGCTCTCTGGCGTTTTTTCTCATATTAATTTTGGCCATAAGGGGCGTTTCTTCTCATCGTACGGTCGGAATTCGTCATCCCATTTGCATCTTCTTTCGTTGAAATATCTCCACCTTGAGGGGAGTACTTCATTTGCTGAATTGTTTTAGTTAAAATCTGGTCAAAATCACGTGAATTGGTTTGAAGACGTGAAAAATTGGCAATGGATTGAAAGTGCTCTGGATTATCAGAGACGTATACATGATAATAACGAGGGAGAACAGAAACCGCCGTTTTCTTTACTTGATCGGCAGATTCATCACGGTTTTTGTTTCCTGTTCGATACACGATGAGTGCATCCTCATCTGTCACAAGTGTCGCAGCATCTTTGATGTTTGGCAGCTGCACCGTTAAACTTGTAATCACGTGGGCAAGATGCTCACGATTTAAAGCAGGGGTTCTTTCTTTCTGATCCGTTACTTGCTGGCGCTGATAACGAACATATCCTGCTTTGTTTGTGTCTGCTTCTGGCATGTTGGAATTATTTCCTTCATGACGATCCGACAGACGGATGGTTTTACTTGAAGAATCTTCATCCACTTGCCGGTTCATACCTGATTGAAAGCCGCACCCGCCTAAAAGCATGCTGAGGAGAATCGCGGCTGTCAGTTGTTTCTTCATAAATGTGACCTCCTTTTTCCTTTAGCTTCGGCTAAATCGGAAAAAACATGCTTTAGCAATTGATGGAGTTCTTCCAATGAATTATCATTAAAGATGGATCGTTTAAAAAGAGGTGAGAAGATGATCGTCATTCAGAATGCTACCTTTGATCTTGTAAGAGATATCAAAGACGGCTTTAATGAAGAAGCGTTTAAAGCAAGGTACTCAGATATTTTAAATAAGTATGATTATATTGTGGGGGACTGGGGCTATAATCAGCTCAGGCTGAAAGGGTTCTTTGATGACCAAAACCAAAAGGCCACATTTGATACTAAAATCAGCACACTCGATGAATACATTTATGAATACTGTAATTTTGGCTGTGCCTATTTTGTCTTAAAACGAATCAGAAAATAACGCAAAGGAGAGCGTCATAATGTATTTCGTAGACAGAAAAAAGATTGAAGAGACATTACGTTTTTTCGAGGAGCAATATGAGTTGATGCAGAGTCATCAAACATGGACAAGTCCTCTAGAAAAAAAAGCGCTGGAACGAATTGTTCATTTGCTCGTCGAATGTATTCTTGATACTGGAAATGACATGATTGATGGCTTTATTATGCGTGATCCAGGAAGCTATGATGACATCATGGATATCCTTGTTGATGAAAAGGTCGTACCAGAAGGTGAAGGCAGTCAGTTGAAAAAGCTTGTCTCATCCCGCAAAACACTTGTGCAGCAATATCAGGAAGTGGATCATCATGACTTATTGCAGGTGATCAGCGAAGTAGAGCAGGCGCTAGAGGTCTTTCCAAGCCGCATCCGTACCTACTTGGAGCAGGAGCTTGGCCCAGTATCAGCGTTTAAATAAACCATTGGAGTTGTGAGCATCATGAAATACAAAGGCTATTTAATTGATTTAGACGGGACAATGTATAAAGGAACAGAAAAGATCGAAGAAGCAGGTCAATTTGTTCAGAAGTTAAATGAGTTGAACATCCCTTACTTGTTTGTCACGAATAACTCATCACGCACGCCAAAGCAGGTAGCGGAAAAACTAGTTTCCTTCGATATTCCAGCCACAGAAGATCAAGTTTTTACAACAAGTATGGCGACGGCCAATTATATTGCTGAGCAAAAGAAAGATGCGTCAGTTTACGTAATCGGTGAAGAAGGAATCAAGCAGGCGATTGAAGAAAAAGGGCTGACGTTTGGTCAGGAAGACGCAGATTTTGTTGTTGTTGGAATTGATCGGGGCATTACATATGAAAAATTAGCAGTAGGTGCGATTGCCATCCGTCAAGGCGCACAATTTGTTTCAACAAATGGAGATATTGCCATCCCAACAGAAAGAGGGCTTTTGCCAGGGAATGGCTCGTTAACATCTGTACTGACTGTGACGACAACAGTTCAGCCGACATTTATCGGAAAGCCAGAATCCATTATTATGGAACAAGCGATGCGTGTGCTTGGAACAGATGTGTCTGAGACGCTCATGGTGGGTGATAACTATGATACGGATATTATGGCAGGAATGAATGCAGGCATGGACACATTACTCGTCCATACAGGTGTGACAACAAAAGAGCTGCTTCAGCAGTATGAAAAGCAGCCAACCTATGTCATTGATTCATTATCCGAGTGGATTGAGCGATTATCATAAAAAAAGAGGACAAGCGTTACGCGCGCGTCCTCTTTTTCTTTATTCCGCATTTTTCGCACTATGTGCCAGCCTGCTTGATGCGGCAGCAGCAATAGCGCCGACGATGTCATCTAAAAAGGTGTGGCATTCGCCTGTGGATTTATCGTTGAGTTTTCCGAGAATTCCCGGTTTTTCTTTATCGATATATCCGTAATTCGTAAAGCCGATCGAACCATATATATTGACGATAGCAAAGGATAAAATTTCATCAACGCCATACAGGCTTTCGTCCGTTTCAAGTATTGATTGAAGCGGCTCAGTCAGCTTCTTTTGCTCGGCGAGTACGTCTAGTTCAACGCCCGTTAAAATCGCATTTTGGACTTCACGTTTTGCGATGACACGCTCCACATTGTGGATGCACTCTGTCATGTCTAAGCCAGGATGATATTTTTCCTGTAAAAAGTAGACAAGGTCTGCTATATCTTGAATGGTTACGCCTCGTTCTTGTAAACGGCGTCTTGCTGTTTTTTCTACTTCGTTCATCTCATGATGATGCGGCATGTATTCCTCACCCAATCCTCTTAATTTGTCCACAACGTGTAAAAAGCTTCGGATAGTAAATAGTATTCATAAATCCCTCAACCTGCGACTACGATATGATAAGAGATTGATCATAGGAACGCAGGTGAAAACATGAAAGAAACCATTTATCACACATTTGGTATTGATGTTCGTCAGTTTATGCCATACGGCAGTTATCATAGCTTTCAAACGGCGGAGGCTCTCTTTCTTATTGTTCCTGTGTCTCATTTGCGAGAAGAAGAACTCGCAGAGATGTATCATATCAGTCAGTATTTACTGAATGCTGGAGACCCATACGTCGCTGTGTTTGAATTAACAAATGAAGAAAAGCCCACCTTTACTCATGGGAAGGAGCAGTACGCTTTATTAAAAGCAGCGCCTCCGATCTCAAGCCGCTCGTTTCAGCAAGCATCAGAGCTGGCGGCCTTTCATGTTAGAGGAAGAGGCTTTCCATATGAAGTATCCGAAACAAAACGTGTCGGTGCCTGGAAGGAATTGTGGGCAAAACGATTAGATCAGCTCGAAGGCTTTTGGATGCAGCAAATGCATCAAAAACCGCTGGAACGGTTTGAACAAAAATTCATTGAATCGTTTCCGTATTATCTTGGATTAACGGAGAATGCCATTCAATATTTAGTCGATACTGAGCTCGATGATGAACCGAAAGAAGGTGACTCAGGCACTGTCTGTCATCAGCGCTTTTCACGTATGACATGGCCGCATGAGCAGCCGCTTCGTATACCTGTGGATTGGGTCTTTGATCATCCAACCCGCGATATTGCCGAATACTTAAGAGAGACTTTTGTGCAGCATAAGGAAGATTTAATTGAAGAGGGCTTTTCCTTTCTTCAGCAATATGAGCAGGTGACACCTCTTTCATCTTTTTCAAAGCGTTTATTATACAGCCGCCTGTTGTTCCCGCTTCATTATTTTGAAATTGTGGAGGGCTACTACATGTCTGGAGAAAATGAAAAAGCATATTATGAAGAGCGGTTAGATTACGTTTTAAATGATGCCAATCGCTATGAATACTTTCTAAAGGTTTTTCAAGAAATGAGCGCCATGCGAAGCGGTGGGAGCCCCATTCCGGCTATTGGCTGGATCCAGCCTGCAGCTGATTTGAAGTTTCAGTGAACAGACGAAACGTCTCTTTTCTCTTGAGGCGTTTTTCGTTATGCTTAAAGAAATCGATTAAAGGAGTGTCCTTCTTGACGAAACCTTATGTCTATATCACAAGAAAGCTTGATGAAGCATCACTTACACCATTAAAAGAAGTCGC
This sequence comes from Bacillus sp. 11B20, assembly GCF_056098985.1. Taxonomy (NCBI): domain Bacteria; kingdom Bacillati; phylum Bacillota; class Bacilli; order Caryophanales; family Bacillaceae; genus Bacillus; species Bacillus sp. 11B20. The sequence continues at coordinate 142,164 of NZ_JBLZWZ010000009.1, read as the reverse complement.
TCATGTTGAGATGTGGCCGAGCGAGGATGAGCCATGTCCAAGAGAAGAGCTAGAAACACAAGCAGCTAAAGCGGATGCGCTTCTCACCATGCTGTCAGATCAAATAGATGAGCCCCTCTTATCAAAGGCTCCGAATATCAAGGTGGTCGCAAACCTTGCTGTTGGCTATGACAATATTGATGTTGAAGCAGCCAAAAAGCGCGGAATCACTGTATGTCATACACCAGACGTCTTAACAGAATCGACGGCTGATTTAGCCTTTGCCCTTCTGATGGCGTCAGCTAGACGCATTGTTGAGGCGAGTGATTGGATTAAGGATGGAAACTGGACAGGCTGGGGGCCGCTTCTTCTTGCTGGTGCTGATGTTCATCACAAAACGCTCGGGATTGTCGGAATGGGCAGCATTGGAACAGCACTAGCCAAGCGGGCCAAAGGCTTTAATATGAATATCCTTTATCATAATCGTTCCAGAAAACCCGAGGCAGAAGCGCAGCTTGGTGTGACATATGCGGATTTTGAGGAACTGCTCAAACAGTCTGATTTCATCGTCTGTCTGACGCCGTTAACCCCGGAAACGAAAGACATGTTTAATGAACAAGCATTTGATCTGATGAAGACCTCTGCTTATTTCATTAACGTATCAAGAGGACAGACGGTGGATGAGGATGCTTTATACGAGGCTGTCACGACAGGAAAAATTGCCGGCGCAGGTCTAGATGTATTTAGACAAGAGCCTGTCAGTCCATCTCATCCATTAACGACATTACCTAACGTCACGGTCCTCCCTCATATTGGAAGTGCTAGTGTCGAAACGAGAAAAACGATGATGCGTTTATGTGCTGAGAATATTGCACTTGTCCTACAAGACAAGCCAGCCAAAACGCCGGTTCGTTCATAATATAAAGCTTCCCGGTGTTCGGGAGCTTTTCTGACAAAAATATTTTGAAAATATAGAATCTTGATATAAATAGCTGTTAAGCGGTTTCATTCTGACAATCTCTTATTTTATTACCTTGTCAAAATGAGGATACCCCTTTATAATGTGTGTACATTGAATGTCTGTGTAAGGTTAACAAATGTCTTTTTAGAGAGGACATTTACGGAGAAAGGTGGAATTTCAGGTGAAGGCAATTCGAGTTGGGCTATTAGGATTAGGAACAGTGGGGAGCGGTGTCGTAAAAATTATCCAAGATCATCAGGATAAATTAATGCACCAAATCGGCTGTCCGGTATTAATACAAAAAGTGCTTGTGAGCAATCCCGATAAAAAAAGAGATGTGGATGTCGCAAGAGAGGTCTTCACAACTGAAGTATACGATGTGATTAGAGATCCAGAGGTCGACGTCATCATTGAAGTGATGGGCGGCATTGAAGAGACAAAACAATATTTAATAGATGCGTTGAATGAGAAGAAGCATGTCATTACAGCCAATAAAGATTTAATGGCGCTTTACGGTACGGAGCTTTTACATGTAGCGAAAGAAAATGGCTGTGATCTTTATTATGAAGCAAGTGTTGCCGGAGGAATTCCGATTTTGCGCACGCTGGAGGAAGGGCTCGCCTCTGACCGAATCACCAAGATGATGGGGATTGTGAACGGTACAACGAATTTTATTTTAACGAAAATGAATGTCGATAAAAGCGCATATGAGGATGTCTTAAAAGAAGCACAGGATCTTGGCTTTGCAGAAGCGGATCCGACAGCTGATGTAGAAGGACTGGATGCAGCCAGGAAAATGGCGATTCTTGCAAGACTCGGCTTTTCCATGAATGTAGATTTAGAGGACGTCAAGGTGAAAGGTATTTCTGATATCTCTGATGAGGATATTAATTTCAGTAAGCGGTTTGGCTATACAATGAAGCTGATTGGAATTGCTCAGCGGGACGGAGAGAAAGTAGAGGTCAGCGTTCAGCCAACCTTACTTCCTGATCATCATCCATTATCATCCGTTAACAATGAATTTAATGCGGTGTATGTCTACGGAAGTGCTGTAGGAGAAACGATGTTTTACGGACCTGGAGCAGGAAGTCTGCCAACGGCAACAGCTGTTGTATCAGACTTAGTCGCAGTAATGAAAAACATGCGCCTTGGCGTGAACGGAAGCGGATTTATCGCACCGCAGTTTGAGAAGAAGATCAAATCGTCATCAGAAGTATTTGCTCAGCAATTCTTAAGAATTCATGTCAGAGATCAAGTCGGGGCATTCTCCCGCATTACATCTATTTTTTCTGAAAGAGGCATCAGCTTTGAAAAGATCCTTCAGCTTCCTGTGAAAGGACACGATGAGCTGGCTGAAATTGTAATTATTACACATCAGACCTCAGAAGAAGATTTCTCAAATATCCTGCAAAAATTAAACGACCTCGACGTGGTGGTTCAAGTGAAGAGCACGTACCGAGTAGAAGGGAACGGTTTAAGCTAATGAAATGGAATGGACTCATTGAAGAATTTCAAGAATTCTTACCAGTAAACGAATCTACACCTAAACTAACATTAAATGAAGGGAATACACCGCTGATCCATCTCGCCAAGCTTTCAGAAAAGCTGGAAATCGAGCTTCATGTGAAAACAGAAGGCGTGAATCCAACAGGTTCTTTCAAGGATCGAGGAATGGTCATGGCCGTTGCTAAGGCAAAAGAAGAAGGCAATGATACAATCATGTGCGCTTCAACAGGGAATACTTCTGCAGCAGCAGCGGCATATGCAGCCCGTGCTGATATGAAATGTATTGTCATCATTCCAGACGGGAAAATTGCCTTCGGTAAGCTTGCACAGGCTGTCATGTACGGAGCAGAGATCATTGCCATTGACGGCAACTTTGATGATGCACTGAAAATCGTCCGCAGTATCTGTGAAAAAGCGCCGATCGCCCTTGTGAACTCCGTCAATCCTTATCGAATTGAAGGACAAAAGACAGCAGCATTTGAAATCTGTGAGCAGCTAGGCTCTGCTCCGGACGTACTGGCGATTCCTGTTGGAAATGCCGGGAACATCACAGCCTACTGGAAAGGCTTCAAGGAATATCACGAGAAAAAAGGAACTGGACTGCCTGTCATGCGTGGTTTTGAAGCAGAAGGTGCAGCGGCAATCGTTCGAAATGAAGTGATTGAGCAGCCAGAAACAGTGGCAACAGCTATCCGTATCGGAAATCCAGCAAGCTGGAAACAAGCTGTGGCAGCCGCAGATGAATCAAACGGAAAGATTGATGAAGTGACTGATGAGGAAATTCTTCATGCGTATCAATTGATTGCACGTGAAGAAGGTGTGTTTGCAGAACCGGGCTCATGTGCGTCGATTGCCGGCGTGTTAAAGCAGGTGAAATCTGGTGAAATCAAGCCAGGCAGTAAAGTTGTTGCGGTACTAACAGGCAACGGACTGAAAGATCCAAATACAGCTATCGATATTTCACAAATCAAGCCGGTCACACTCGATGCAGATGAAGATCAAATTCTTGAACACTTAGAAAAGGCCGCACGCGTATGAGTGAAGCCTCCATGCTTTTTTCAATCACAGTACCGGGAAGCACTGCCAATTTAGGACCAGGCTTTGATTCAGTTGGAATGGCACTCAGCCGCTATTTAAAGCTATCGGTCTATGACCATGATAGCTGGCTGTTTGAAGCAGAAACAGATGTCGTGTCTGGGATTCCATCAGGCACCGACAACCTGATTTATCAAACAGCCAAAAAGGTCGCAGATGACTTTGGAAAAACACTCCCGCCTGTTCATGTCAAAGTGTGGAGTGATATTCCATTGGCACGGGGGCTTGGCAGCAGTGCTGCTGCCATCGTGGCCGCCATTGAACTCGCCAATCAGCTTCTTGAATTAAACATGACAGATGATCAGAAGCTCTTTTATGCAAGTGAGGTAGAAGGTCATCCAGATAATGCGGGTGCCTCTTTATTCGGTGGTTTACTGATTGGTCTTCATGAAGAAGACAAAACCCATGCCGTTAAAGTGCAGCATGTGGATGTAGATGTCGTCGTGGTGATTCCTTTTTATGAAGTGCTCACAAAGGATGCCCGTGATGTCCTCCCAGAGGATTTTTCCTATAAGCATGCTGTTAGTGCGAGTGCTGTAAGCAACGTACTTGTTGCCGCCTTAATGACACAAAACTGGCCGCTTGTTGGAGAAATGATGAATAAGGATTTATTTCATCAGCCGTACCGAACAATGCTCGTTCCAGAGCTGTCGAAGGTAGAGCATGTCGCTTCGCTCAAAGGAGCGTATGGAACAGCTTTGAGCGGTGCTGGGCCGACGATCCTCACCTTAGTGGAAAAAGGAAAGGGAGAAGCGCTGAAAGAACAGCTTGCCCAAAATTTCCCGCATTGCGAAGTCGATTTGCTGACGGTACCTGTAGAAGGTGTTGTCGTGCAGCATCATCCTGTTAATCAAGTAAAGAACGTGCTGTGAATCTGCACGTTCCCAGCGTGTAGACAAACCCTCGCATTCTTTGTCAGTCCTGCGCGCTGGTGCTCACGAATGTTCAATTCGCTCCGCGCCAGTGCTCGTTCTTCCTAGACTTCAAGGGTTTTCAATCACGCTGAAAAGAAGAAAAAGAGCTAAAATAAAGATCATTTTAGCCCTTTTTCAGCAATCTGAGAACGTGCTGTGAATCTGCACGTTCTTTTTTATGCTTGTTTTTATGGGAAGAAGCAGGGATTATTATTTAGAGGATCGAACTATTTTTTATGCATATAAGGGGGAGATTCATTCATGAAGAAATTGATGACGGCAGAAGATTTAACGAAGATTGTTTCTGTTTCTCATCCGGTTTATTCACCAGATGGAAAAAAGGCAGTCTTTACAAAAGTCACTGTGAATGAGAAAAAGGACGATTACAATATCCATTTATGGGTTCGAGATGAAGAGACAGAGGAGCTGGCACAATGGACATTTGAGGATGGAAAGCATCATCAACCAGTTTGGTCAAAGGACGGCAGGCAGCTTGCTTTTATTTTGCAAAAGCCAAAGGAAGTCCCTCAGCTCGCACTCATAAAGAGCGAAGGAGGCGGCGTGCGTACTTTAACGAAGATTCCATACGGAGTATCTCACCCTGTCTTCTCTCCCGACGGAGCATTCATTTATGCGGCTGTGTCATTGAAACAATCAGAATCTGTTCATGATGAAAAAAAGGAAGAGCAAGATGAATTTGCTCCAGCGGTATATGATGATTTGACCTATAAAGCAGATGGAAGAGGCTTTTTAGATGGGCGTGTCACACAGATCGTGAAAGTGGATATCCGTTCAGGAGAGGTAGAGCCTATCACGAGCGAGCAGGTTCATCATATGAATCATACCGTTTCCCCGTGTGGAAAATGGCTTTCCTTTATTCAATTAAATCCACAGATACCTTACATAAGTGACGTGTGTCTTCTGTCATTAGAAGATGGTCAGACAAAAAAGATCACACAAGCAAACGGCGCTTATTCCACCGTATCTTTTTCTCCAAATGGAGAGAGTCTTTTGTATATTGGACATGAGCGTGAATTCCAAAATGCCACCTTCCCATCATTATGGCTGTATGATCTGAAAGAAGACAAGGCGGTTCAGCTATCAGAAATGCTCGATATGTATGTTGGAAACTGTATGGCAGGAGATAGCGTGATGGGAGAGGCCTATCAAGTTCCACAGTGGACAAAAGACAGCCAAGGATTTTATACGTTTGTTTCTGATCAAGGCAGTACAGGGATTTATTATTTCTCTATTGAAGGTTTAGCCTATCCAGTTCGACTAGAGGCGGAACATATCACCAATTTCAGCCTTCATCCAGATGAATCCAAACTGCTGCTCAGCCGGCTTTCACCTGTTTCACCAAGCGAGCTATATGAGCTGACATTAGGGGAGACAGAACTAAAGCAAATCACGTTTGAGCATCATGATTTTCTAAAGGAGTATGTCGTATCCGAACCTGAACCATTTTCTTTTCAGTCAAAAGATGGCGACGAGGTGCATGGCTGGTTTATGAAGCCTTCCAAGATAGAAGAGGGGGAGAAATATCCGCTTATTCTAGAGGTTCATGGCGGACCGCATGCGATGTATGGTTATACGTATTTTCATGAATTTCAAATGCTTTCTTCTGAGGGCTATGCCATCGTGTATATCAATCCGCACGGAAGTCATGGATACGGACAGATGTTTACCGACCGTGTGAGAGGAAGTTATGGTGACGTTGATTATGACGATGTTATGCAGGCTGTTGATCATGTGCTCAAAGCCTATGATTTCCTTGATGAAACAAGACTCGGCGTGACTGGCGGGAGCTATGGCGGTTTTATGACCAACTGGATTGTCGGTCAGACCGACCGCTTCCGCGCAGCTGTCACACAGCGCTCCATTTCAAACTGGATTAGCTTTTATGGCATTAGTGATATCGGTTATTTCTTTACAAGGTGGCAGATTGATGGGGATATTTATGATTCTGTCGATAAGCTATGGGATCGTTCGCCGCTAAAATATGTGAAGCAGATGAACACGCCGCTTCTCATCCTGCACAGCGATGAAGATTATCGCTGCCCAGTTGATCAAGCAGAACAGCTTTTTGTGGCATTGAAGGAGCTTGGGAAAGACACAAGATTGGTCAAATTCCCGAAGGCATCTCATGATTTATCCAGAAGCGGACACCCGGGGCAGCGCATTCAAAGATTGACCTTTATAAAGGAATGGTTTAGAGAAAAGCTAGCGTAATCAAAAACGACCCTTCAGCGTGCTGACAAACCCTCGCATTCGGTGTCAGTCCTGCGTGCTGGTGCTCACGAATAGAAAATTCGCTCCGCGCCAGTACTCGTCCTTTCTAGACTTCAAGGGTTTTCATCTACGCTAAAAAGAAGACAAAGGGCTAAAGCCTTTGTCAATCATGAAAAAAACGACCCTAATTGGGTCGTTTTCATGTCATATATGAATTAGAAAACCTGTTCAACTTCTACAACGCCAGGCACTTCTTCTAATAATGCGCGCTCAATACCGGCTTTCAATGTAATGGTTGAACTTGGGCAGCTGCCGCATGCACCAAGAAGACGTAATTTCACAATGCCATCTTCAATGTCTACAAGCTCACAGTCTCCACCATCACGTAATAGAAATGGACGAAGTTTGTCCAGTACTTCCTGTACTTGGTCTTTCATTTCGACTTCAGTCATTAGATATAATCGCTCCTTTCACAACATATCACCATTATATTCATCTGGACGATAAAAATCTATTGATTGGTTTCAAAGTTTCCTTCTCATTATAGCACAATCTCATCTTGAAACAAAAAGTGATTTTGACTTTTTTCATCCAGAAAATTCAGCTAAAATGAAGAAAGAATAGGGGGCTTGTCAAATGAACAAAACTGTCGATCTTTATGTATATGGAAGAGATGTACTGTGCGCTAGCTGCGTGAATCTGCCTTCTTCAAAAGATACATTTGAATGGTTAGATGCAGCATTAAAACGAAAATATCCGAATCAGCCATTTCGCATCACATATATTGATATTGAGCACCCGCCAGAAAACGAACAACAAAAGGAATTGTCTGAACGAATTCTTGATGATGAATTCTTTTATCCACTTGTCTTAGTAGAGGATCAAATCGTTGGAGAGGGCAATCCGAAATTAAAAGACATTTATCAAGAAATGGAGAAATACGGGTACAAGGAGAGCAGTGAATAAGCTGTTCTTTTTTTGAAGAATAAAACGAACAAACGTTCCTTTTTTGTATTGAAAAAGAACATTTGTTCGTTTATAATGAAATGAAAGGAGCGTGAGCATCATGAATTATTTACTGAAACAATCTCTTCATCAGCAAGTACCGATTGAGATGATTTATATGAAGAAAAACGGAGAGTGCACAAAGAGAAAAATCATTGTACACCGTCAAACGGATCAGCTTATCCAAGCGTATTGTTTATCGAAGAAGACGATGAGAACTTTTCGTAAAGACTGCATTCTTGCCCTTGCTCCGATCAAATGGACCAACTCATCGGCACATGCCGTTTCATAGAAAAAAGCTCCCTCGTCACGAAGGAGCTTTGAGAAAAAATTCACATGATTTTAGCCGTTGTGATGCTTGTACATCCAAAGGAGTCCAGATTTCAGGAGTCTTGGCACCCGGCCAACAAGTGGACGATCAGCCACTAAGCCAAAGCCGGCTTTTTTCCCTAAAGAACCTAAAACACCTTTTAGCTTAAACTGTGGATAAGCCTCAGGAAGCGGCTCATTTTTCCAGCGTTTTTGCAGAGATTGGACAATTTGTTCTGCCTGCGCCTCAGCAAGCTGTGCACTTGGGGCATGAGGCAGACTTGCGCAGTCACCTACGACATATACATGCTCATCCCCTGGAAGATTATGATGAGGAGTTAATACGACGCGGCCTTGTGCGTCTTTTTCAACATCCATCTCTCGTACCACTTTGCTTGGCTGTATTCCTGCTGTCCACACGATGACATCTGCTTCAATTGCGTCATCATGGTTGTAAACGACACCTTCTTCAACCTTTGTAATATTGGCACAGTTAATGATCTTTACGTCATTTTCTTCAAACCACTTTTGCACATACAAACTTAATCTTTTTGGGAAGCTTGATAGTATCAACTCTCCGCGGTCAAAAAGAATAATGTTTAAATCAGCACGGCTTTCTCTTAGTTCACTGGCCAGCTCTACCCCGCTAAGTCCAGCACCGACGATGCCAACCGTTGCACCTGCGCTCAAATTGTTTAATTTGTTATACGCATGTCTTGACTGATCAATGGTTTGAATGCTGTATGTATGTTCTTTTGCACCAGGGACATTATGATACTTGTCCTCACAGCCGAGTCCAATCACCGTATCATCATACGGAATCGGTTCACGGTCGCTGAATAAGATCTGTTTGTTTTCAATATCAATTTTTTCTACTTCCCCGTATTGAATATCCAGCTTCGGATGCTCTGGAAAAGATACTCGAATGTGATGATCAGAGATCGTTCCAGCAGCAAGTGCATAATATTCTGTTTTTAAACAGTGGTAAGGATTTCGATCAATTAATGTGATAGTGACATCATCAGGTAATTGATTTGGCAATAAGCGGTGGAGAACCCGCATATTCCCGTAACCTCCGCCGATCAAGACTAAATTTTTCATGACGATTCTCCTTTTCCCCGTAGACATTGAAAAACACTTATACTAAAAAACTTTAAGTTAAAATACCAAATAAAATTATATCGAATTTACTGTGAAACCACAATAATTGTTTCAAAATAACCTACATATTCATCAGTTAGTCCTAAATAGTAAAACATTTTACGAGGAATAGGCGTAACGATACAGATGAAGCTCATATTTTGACTAATACAAGGAATTTCGGTAGGATGGTAAGGCAATGTGAGGTGAAGCACAGTGTTTCCACTGATCGAATTTTGTGTAAGTAATCTTGCACAAGGGTCTCAAGAAGCAAAAGAGAAGCTTGAAAAAGACCCAAACCTAGACGTAATGGAATACGGCTGTTTAAGCTATTGCGGCAAATGTATGGACTCCCCATTTGCACTTGTGAATGGAGAATTTGTTTCAGGAGAAAATGCAGAGCAGCTAGTCGAGCGTATTTATGCTTTTATAGAGGAAAACGACATGTTTTAAATGCACCACATAGGTCATGAGGTGCATTTTTTTCACATTTTCATCTTCCATTTTTAAGGAGAATGAATAGAAAGCGCATCCAATATGTTATGCTAATAAAATATCATCAATATGAAGCATCACACGAGAGAAAAAGAGGCATATGCATAATAAAAGCCCTTTGCCATTGTAGCAAAGAGCTTCTATGTATGAAAAACGGGGGATGATAAGATTGTCTCCTGAATCGACTCCTTTTATACTATAAAGAAACAACATTTTTGGAGGAAGCTCATGACATCATTTCAATTCACGAAAATGCACGGATTAGGAAATAATTATATTTACGTTAATCAGATGAAGGAACAGCTTCCAGAAGAGCAGCTATCAGAGATAGCGATCCGCGTTTCTTCTGTTTATACAGGAATCGGTTCTGACGGGATGATCCTGATTTGCCCATCAGATGTTGCACCTGTGAAGATGCGCATTTTCAACAATGATGGTTCAGAGGGCAAAAACTGCGGTAACGGGCTGCGCTGCGTTGCAAAGTATGTGTATGAGCATCAAATTGTGACGGACACAACGTTCCAGATTGAGACATTGTCAGGACTTGTTGAAGCTACCGTTCACGCTAAAGATGGTCATGTTCAGCTAGTCACAGTAGATATGGGAAAACCACGATTTGAAAAAGAAGCGATGCCGATGCTTGGTGAACCGGCCAGCACAACAGTTAATGAGCCGCTTGATTTTGGCACTGCGAAATTAAATGGAACGGCCGTTTCAATGGGAAACCCGCACATCGTTTTTTATTTAGAGGACATTGAAAAAGCGCCTCTTCATACACTTGGACCGATCATTGAAAAACACGATATGTTTCCAGAAGGCGTCAATGTAGAATTTGTTGAAGTTGTCAGTGAAACCGAACTGCATTTTCGTGTGTGGGAAAGAGGCTCAGGCATTACACAGGCCTGCGGAACAGGGGCTTGTGCTGCGGCTGTATCCACAATTGTGAATGGGCAGGCAAAAAAAGAAACAGACATGACAGTTCATTTAGCAGGCGGAGACCTCATCATTCGCTGGAAAGACAATGACCACGTGCTTATGACAGGACCTGCGGAGACCATTTGTGACGGGACATTTTATCTCTAAACCATTTATTTGAGAAAAGGCATCATCACGTTTATAATTGAAAAAGAAACATCCAGTCAAAAGGAGGGATGATCATGAGTACACCAGTAACCATTACAGAAGCTGCTGCACTGCAGATTAAAGATATGATGAAAGAACATGAAGAAGAAAATGCGTTCCTGCGAGTGGGCGTAAAAGGCGGCGGCTGCAGCGGTCTTTCATACGGCATGGGCTTTGACCATGAAGTCTCAGAGAAAGACACGCAGTTCGAGCAGCACGGCATCAATGTCCTTGTCGACTCCGAAAGCCTTGATATCATGAACGGAACCATCATTGATTTCAAACAATCACTAATGGGCGGCGGTTTCACGATTGACAATCCAAACGCCATCGCATCATGCGGGTGCGGTTCTTCTTTCAGAACAGCAACGAATACCGGTACGCCTGAAGAGTGTTAAGAGTTAAAGCGATTCATTCTGTAAAACCATTTGTATAATGAAGACCTCCTCATATTAATCATTTTCTTGAGGAGGTTTTTTGTGTTGTTTTTAAAGATGCAAAAAAAGGACATGACTTCAATCACTCAGCACGTCCTCTTTATAAAGATATTTAATTAGAAAAAAGCTCGCAGTTTCTTAGTATTTCCTCTGTTCATCTTCCACATCTTTTCAAAAGGTTTCATCATGGTGTGTCGGAAAAAATGTTCTTTGTTGTGTTTCGTTGAGAATAACGTTTCGTATTAATCGGTTGTATTCTCAATCATCATCATTTTCAAAGCTGTTCCCTCTTTTATGAAGAGTAGTAAAGACTTTCATCGCTTCGCTCATAAATGATGCCAAGCCCTCACCATAACGATCTATATTCTTTGTGAAACGTTCATCTTGAATATAGAGTTGGCCTAAACCGTAAAAAGCATCAAGAGAGTAATAACGAAAGTTTTCGTTTAAAAAGTCGTACCATTGTTTGATGACGATTTGCACCTCTTTGGATTTAGGGGAATGGCTGCGAAGAGAGGCTAGTTTATTCAATATGCTATCCCAGCTATCAGATAATTCAATTTGTTCATCTTTAGACAAATGATTTAGTTTTGAGCTGACTTCATCAACAGCTTGATTTCCCCAACGGTGACGAGCTTCTTCTTCATATTGACTAAATTTCATATTCATATTCTCAAACCTCTCTTTATATGTGTATTGAGTTTCTCCCGTTAAATGTTGTAGCGTCTTATCAATATTTCCGATCATTTTATTGAGATTATCTCGTTTCTCTATTAACATTTTTCTTTGTAGCATAAATGCTTCTTTCTTATTAAATGAAGAATTGTGCATCATCTTTTGGATTTCCTTCAATGGAAATCCAAGTTCCCTGAAAAATAGTATTTGCTGTAATGTTTCAAGGTTTTCTTCTGAATAGAGCCGATAACGATTATCTGTGACTTCACTTGGAGTCAATAAACCAATCTTGTCGTAATGATGAAGTGTACGAATGCTAATACCAAATAATTCAGCTACTTCTTTCACTTTCATTTCAATTCACCTCTCTTGATATCCACTATAAAATATGACGTTGCGTTAGGGTCAATCATCTTTTTAAAAATTTATATCATTGTTGATCTTGATTGTGTTTTTTTCGAAAATCGCTCAATTTTGTTACAGCTGGCCCGAACAACTGGCTATTTCCACTCGAAAAGAGTATCATGAAAACCAAACATAAACTGTAGTGAGAAAAGAGGTTGCTGAGGTTTGAGTGAACAAATCAATTGCAGGAACTGTCATGAACTGATTCCGTATCGTTCCAAAACGTGTCCAGCTTGCGGGATTGAGAAGCCGCTTCCGAAAAAGGAACGTGTGAAGGATCGGGTGATTTTGGTTGTGGCAGGGATTGTTGTGGTGCTGCTTGCTGCAATGGTACTTGGAATGGCAAATGCCTATATTGGGGTTTTTAAATAAACGAAAAAGGAGTTCCGCGAGTGGGAACTCCTTTTTTGATCCGTTCTTATTTGTTTTCAAATAAGCTTGTGGAATGGAGAGGCTGTACACGGGCTTTCGGGTCCATGTAAGCTTTCGCATTGTTGACAGCAGTTGGTGCTTCACCAAATCCGCTTGCAATCAATTTGACTTTTCCTTCATACGTGCAGATATCTCCTGCCGCATAGAAGCCTTCGATGTTTGTTTCCATTGTAGATTTCACTACGATGGAGTTCTTTTCGATTTCAAGGCCCCATTGTTTGATTGGTCCAAGGGAGGAAACGAAACCGAAGTTGACGATCACATCGTCCACATCAAGCACTTGTTTTTTGTCGCCTTTGACTTCTTCTAGCACGATCTGTTCAATGCGGTCTTCACCAATGAGCTCAGTTGGCACAAATGGAGTCAGCACATTGACTTTCGAGTTGTGCAGGTTTTCTACACTGTGCTCATGTGCGCGGAATTTATCGCGGCGGTGAATGATGGATACTTCTTTTGCGATTGGTTCAAGCATAAGTGCCCAATCCACCGCAGAGTCTCCGCCGCCAAGAACGGCCACGCGTCTGCCGGCAAATTGGTTCAGGTCATTAATGAAGTAGTGCAGATTGCTTCCTTCAAATGATTCTGCTGTATCCAATTCAAGCTTTCTCGGTTGAAATGCACCGTTACCAGCTGTGATGATGATCGTTTTAGAGTAATGAACCTCTTGATTTGTGACAAGTTTAAAGATCCCATCTGCTTGCTTTTCAACTGTTTCAACTGCCTGCTCTAAGCAAATGGTTTGATCAAATTTATCCATTTGTTCCTTTAAGTTATCAACTAATTCTTGTGCGCGGATTTTTGGGAAACCAGCCACATCATAAATATATTTTTCAGGGTAAAGAGCGGATAGTTGACCGCCGAGCTGAGGAAGGCTTTCAATGATTTTCACACTTGCCTGTCTCATGCCTCCGTAAAACGCAGTAAACAATCCAACTGGGCCGCCCCCGATAACGGTAATGTCATATACCTTAGAATCTTCTTGCATTCCTTTAATCCTCCCAAATGAAAATTGTTATCACTATATCATATCATACCACATATCGTCGTTTGACTTGTTTTGAAAAACTTGTCGTTTTTTGATGCTGAAGCTTTGAAAAGGAGGAAAAAGTGAGAAAGACCGTTTATCATAAGGATTTTCAGTTTAAAGCCTTGAAAATTGGAGCAGAACTCGCTATTATTGTTAAGGGAACTAAATATTAATTTTTTATGAATTTTTGTCGGATACGGTCAAATGCTTTCGTTTTATGTAGGTGAAAGTTCAGATTTTCACATACTTATTTTTTTGTTTAAATTTCATAAAATGCCGCAAAGCGGTTGAGAATAACGATATGTAATTCTTTATCCGTTTTACAGCAAATTTAAAAAAGGTGGATGTGATTCCAGTGAATAAACCGAAAATCGTTGTATTAGGTGCAGGTTATGGCGGATTAATGACTGTAACAAGATTAACAAAACAGCTTGGCACAAATGATGCGGATATTACTCTTGTGAACAAGCATAATTATCATTACGAAACAACATGGTTACATGAAGCAAGTGCAGGTACACTTCATCATGACCGCTGTCGTTATCAAATCAAAGATGTGATTAACAGTTCCCGTGTCAACTTTGTACAAGCAACAGTTGAAAGCATTGATAAGGAAGCGAAGAAAGTTGTGACATCAGATGGCGAACTTTCTTATGATTACCTTGTTGTTGCACTTGGTGCTGTTCCTGAAACATTTGGTATTGCAGGACTGAAAGAATACGCATTCTCAATCTCTAACATCAACTCTGCTCGTCAGCTTCGTGAGCACATCGAGCTTCAATTTGCTACGTATAATACGGATGCTGAAAAACGTCCAGAGCGTTTGACGATCGTTGTCGGAGGCGCTGGATTCACAGGTATTGAGTTCCTTGGTGAGCTTGGAAACCGTGTGCCTGAGCTTTGCAAAGAGTATGACATTGATCAAAAAGACGTGCGTATCATTTGTGTAGAAGCTGCGCCAACAGCTCTTCCTGGATTCGATCCAGAATTGATCGACTATGCGATGAACTACCTTCAAGGTAAAGGTGTTGAGTTCAAAATCGGTACAGCGATCAAAGAATGTACGCCTGAAGGTATCATTGTTGGAAAAGACGATGATACAGAAGAAATCAAAGCTGCAACTGTTGTTTGGGCTGCAGGTGTACGCGGTAACCCAATCGTTGAAGAAGCTGGTTTTGAAAACATGCGCGGCCGCGTAAAAGTTTCTCCAGATCTTCGTGTACCAGAAAATGATGATGTCTTCATCATTGGTGACTGTTCATTGATTATCAATGAAGAAATCAACCGTCCATACCCACCAACTGCACAAATCGCTATGCAGCAAGGTGAAACAGTAGCGAAAAACCTTGCAGCACTAGTAAAAGGCGGTTCTCTTGAAAGCTTTAAGCCAGACATCAAAGGAACAGTTGCTTCTCTTGGTGAACACGACGCTGTAGGTGTTGCGTTTGGTAAAAAACTTCAAGGAACAAAAGCTTCTGCAATGAAAAAAATCATCGACAACCGTTCATTATTCATGGTTGGCGGACCAGGACTTGTTCTGAAAAAAGGAAAATTCAAGTTCTTCTAAACCGATATAGACAAAAACGTGTATCCCTGTGGTACACGTTTTTTCATGTTTGACGGAATATTTTCTCACTTGGTACTGGACAGAAAAATATGTTATGATGAATTATCAGAAAATTTAGATTAAGGAGTGAGCAATATGAATGCACAAACAAAGGAAAAAACATCAGCCTGTCAATATTGTTCAGGAAAAGGGTATTTTCAGCTATTGCTCGGCGGATCTGAAACGTGTGAGGAATGTAAAGGGACAGGAAAGAAGCGTTAATCGTTCTGCTTTTTCCATTGATTGACTTCATCTCTATTTCCAAGTTAAACTAATGATGGGATATTTGGGGGTGGAGATGAAGTGATCAGTTTACCAGTCGTTATCATTTCAGTTATTTTATTTTTCGTGTTATTCTTTGGCATTGGTTTTTTGCTCAATATGCTGCTGAGAATGTCATGGATTATGGCTATTTTATATCCAATTGTATGCCTTTTCATTATTAACAATCAAAAGATGATCGCTTATGTAAGAGAGCCTGGCACTGCTTTTTCAGGAATAGGAGACCGGATCGTCTCACTCGCTGCGGCAGATATCATCATCTTATTAAGCGGCCTGATTGGTGCGATCGCATCAGGTTTTGTCATTAATGCACTTCGAAAAAGAGGGTATCAAATGTTTTAACTCACTTGTGGACACACAAGTGGGTTTTTTTGTTTCTCCTTTGCATAGTTTCCATTTTGTTTGGAAACAAATAGATGGGTAGAGGAGTGACAAATAGAGATGAAAACATGGATGAAACGATTGTTCATGACAGCGCTATTCATGATTGCACTTTTGACAAGCTTTACGGGCATATCTGGAGTCGAACCAAGTGATTTAGCTGCGTGGGTGAAAGAGACCGATGCGGGCAAGCAAGTATCTTCTTTTTTTCAGCAGCCAAAAAGGGAAACGATGGCACTCAAAAGTGAAGACATGCGATCTGTTTCTCTCGAAGAGGCGTTTAATTGGAACGATTACCCGAAGCAGAAGGTTGTGGCAACCGGCTATACAGCAGGTGTGGAATCAACAGGCAAAACGAAGGAACATCATGCATATGGCATTACATATTCAGGCGTCAAAGTGAAACGTGATTTATATTCAACAGTGGCAGCCGACCCATCCGTTTTTCCGATTGGAACGGTGCTGTTTATCCCAAACTATGGCTACGGTGTCGTTGCAGATACCGGGAAAGCGATTAAAGGTCATAAGCTTGATTTATACTATGAAACCGTTGATGATGTGTATAGAGAATGGGGTAAAAAAGTGCTCGATGTGTATATCATCAAAAAGGGCGAAGGAACGTTAACGGAAAAAGACTTAAATCAGCTCAATGAAGCAGAATCGATGCAAGTATTCCGTCAGCAGTTTCAAGCCAATAAAGAATAAAAAAGCTTTGGGCCATTTAAGGTCCAAAGCTTTTTCGCTTCTACATGAAGTAATAATCTAAGATGAGTGTCAGCAAGATCCCTGTTAAACCGCCGAAGAAGACTTCAATCGGCTTATGACCAAGAAGCTCTTTTAATTTCTTTTGCTTTTCTTTTTCTTCCGCATTTGGGAAATTCTTTGCTTCGGAAACAAATCGGTTAAAATCTGTTACGAGCTTGTTGAGAACAGTCGCCTGTTCTCCTGCCTGTCTGCGAACGCCTGTCGCATCAAACATAGTAATAATGGCAAAGATGGCGGAAATGGCAAAGATAGATGTATCTAGCCCGTGCTCTAAAGCCACTGCTGTGGAGAGTGCTGTTACTGCTGCGGAGTGTGAACTTGGCATTCCGCCTGTGCTTGTAATGAGCGACCAATCTAGTCGTCTAGAAATAATAAATTGAATCGGTACTTTTACAAATTGTGCAAAAAAGATGGCTGCTAGGCTGGCAAGCAGCGGAAAATTCGTCAGTACGCTCATGAACAAGAAACATCCTCTCTTTAAGAAAAAATATCGTGCGAAATGATGAACTAAAAATCCTAGTATGATGAAAAAATGATAGCAGTAAAAAATGCTGCCAAGTCCATGTTCATTATAACATTAAAGAAACTAGATGTGGAACGAGGAGAACACGGACAGGCTGCTTAGGTTTTTGCTGCTTTTTCATGATGCCCTTCCACGTGTGAAAATATAAATGTTCATCAAGTAAAGACAGACTGGCAATGATCGTATAGGCACGCAAATTTTGATATAATAGAAGTTCCAATGTGAAAAATGGAGTTCATTAAGGAGCGTGTGATAAATATGTTTTTCTCGACAAATGAATTGCAGCATAAAGATACACTGGCGATCGGACTTTTTCAAAAGAGCCAATTATCAGGAAAAGCAAAAGAAATGGATGAATTACTTGAAGGAAGAATCACTGAATTATTAAAAGAAGGCGACATTTCATCCAAACGAAATCAGCTTTCGAAGTTTTTCCCATCCCCTGAAACAGGCATCAAACGCATTTATTTTGTCGGGCTTGGGAAGGAATCAGATTACACGTTTGAAGAGGCAAAAGAAGTGTTTGCCCATTTATTTAAAAAGCTTCATCAAGATAAAAAGCAAGCGGTTTCTGTCTTGCTGGATACGTTTATTGGAAAGGATCTGCCTGCCCAAGATGCAGCCCATGCCCTGTCTGAAAGCTGCCTTTTAGCTACATATGAATTGCAGGATTTTAAACATAAAACAAATGAACCGGATCGTTTCATCGAGTTTGTTTATGCAACGACGGAGCATGATCAAGCTGAAATTCAGGCGAGTCTGAAAGTCGGCGAAGTGTACGGACAGTCAGTCAATTCGGCCCGTACCCTTGTGAATATGCCTCCGAACATGCTCACATCCTCTGATCTGGCTTCGTATGCGGCAGAGCTTGCATATAAATATGAATTTGAAATTGAAATTTTAGATAAAGAACAAATGGAAGAGCTCGGAATGGGCGGTATTTTAGCCGTCAATAGAGGCTCAACAGAACCGCCAAAACTCATCGTGCTGAAATACCAAGGCAAGGAAGAATGGACAGACGTCATCGGTCTTGTCGGTAAAGGCATCACGTATGATACCGGCGGCTACTCTTTAAAGCCAAGAGCGAGTATGGTTGGTATGAAAACAGATATGGGCGGCTCAGCCTCTGTTTTAGGCGCAATGGAAATCATCGGGGAACTTCGCCCAGAGCAAAATGTCATTGCGGTCATCGCCTCAACGGATAATATGATTTCCGCAGACGCTATGAAGCCAGACGACGTCATTGTGTCACTAAGCGGGAAAACAATCGAAGTGCTCAATACAGATGCAGAAGGCCGTCTTGTTTTAGCAGATGGGGTGACATATGCGAAGCAGCACGGTGCCTCTGTCCTTGTAGATGTGGCCACATTAACAGGCGGTGTCATTGTGGCGCTTGGAAATGAGACAACAGGCGTAATGACCAATAACGATGAGCTGTACGCTCAGTTTAAAGAAGCATCAGAAGAATGCGGTGAAATGATCTGGCAGCTGCCAATCACGGAAAAAGATAAGAAACGAGTACGAAACAGCAAAATGGCTGATCTCAATAACTCACCAGGCCGTGATGGTCATGCGATCATGGCAGGTGCTTTCATTGGTGAATTCGCAGAGGATACGCCTTGGGTTCACTTAGATATTGCAGGAACCGCAACAACAGAAAAACCTTCATGCTTTGGGCCAACAGGGGCAACAGGTGTGATGGTAAGATCACTTGCTACATTTGTGGAACGATTTGAAGGAACAAAATAAAGGATAAGGCTCTGCCGGATGGCAGAGCTTTTTTATGTAGGACATACGCCATTTGACGAAGTTTTTTTTCTATGGTAACATACGTTGGTACTTTAATTATCTACTACATTAGTAAACTAAAGGATTTCGGGGGTTTCACCATGAATGCAGTTGTTTTAGCGGTTGTTTTAATGTTGATATTAAGCTTGCTGCGGGTCAATGTCGTGATTGCGCTAGCAATAGGCGCTTTAGCTGGCGGACTTGCAGGTGGATTAGGCTTGGGAGGAACAGTGGACGCCTTTACGGACGGACTCGGAGGAAATGCAACCGTGGCGATTAGTTATGCGTTATTAGGGGCATTTGCTGCGGCGCTGACGAAAACAGGTCTTCCAGATGCCATGGTTGAAGGAGCAGTGAAGCTTCTAGGAAAAGAAGGCGATTCAAGACGGAAAACACTATCAAAAGTGCTCATCGTTCTTGTCATTTTGATCGTGTCCTGTTTTTCACAGAACGTCGTTCCTGTTCACATTGCCTTTATCCCAGTCTTAATTCCGCCGTTATTAAAGGTGTTTAACGAGCTTCAGATTGACCGCAGACTGCTAGCGTGTGTCATTACCTTCGGACTCACTGCACCATATATATTACTTCCAGTCGGTTTTGGACAGATTTTCCACGGAATGCTTCGTGACAATATGAAGGAAGCGGGTCTGACCGTAAACCTTGCAGATATTCCGTATGCGATGCTGATTCCTGTAGCAGGAATGGTTCTTGGCTTGATTGTTTCCATTTTTGTATATCGAAAGCCGAAGGTATATGAGAATCGTGAAATTACAGATGTAGAGAAATCGGCTTATACGAAAAAAAGCTTATTCTTTGCCGGTCTTGCTATTCTCGTTTCGTTGATTGTCCAGCTTTATCTATCGCAAAGCCTTGGTGTGGAAGGAATGATCTTCGGTGCACTCGCAGGACTGCTTGTCTTGTTTGTGACTGGAATGATGAAACGCGATGAAGCAGATGAACTCATTACATCTGGAATGAATATGATGGCATTTATCGGTTTTGTTATGCTTGTTGCCGCTGGGTTTGCCAACGTTTTAACAAAAACAGGAGACATTGAATCTCTTGTCAAGGCATCTTCCCAATTTATCGGCAACAGCCAGAGCCTTGCAGCGATTTTAATGCTGCTTGTCGGCCTGCTTGTGACAATGGGGATCGGATCATCATTTGCAACGATTCCGATTATTACAACCATCTTTGTTCCACTTTGCTTACACTTAGGATTTAGTCCAATGGCCACCATTGCCATTATTGGCTCTGCTGCGGCTGTTGGAGATGCAGGTTCACCTGCAAGTGACAGTACGCTTGGACCAACATCAGGATTGAATATGGATGGACAGCATCACCACATTTGGGGAACTTGTGTCCCGACTTTTATCTATTATAATATTCCGCTTGTTCTGTTCGGCTGGCTGGCGGCGATTATTCTGTAAAATGAAAAGCTTGTAGAGAAAACGATGATGTTTTTTCTATAAGCTTTTTTGTTGTTCGCAGATGAAAAAATAATTAGGACAAAAGTATGAATTAAATGAATCTTTCTTCCTCTATCTTACGTATATATGCTGATAAAAATGAAAAGGGGAAGATGGGATATGTCATTTTTTAAAAAGCTAGCGGCAAGTGCTGGGATTGGTGCAGCAAAAGTAGATACCATTTTGGAGAAAAACGCTTATTATCCAGGACAAGAAGTAAAGGGAACTGTCCATGTAAAGGGCGGGAAAATTGCTCAGGACATCCGCTATATCAATGTCAAGATTCAAACACAGTATGTGATTGTGAAAGATGATGAAGAGCAAAGAAAATATGCGAATATCTTTACTTTACGGGTGACGGATTCTTTTACCATCCAGCCTGGAGAAAAGCATGAATTTCCGTTTTCATTTATTCTTCCTATCGATACCCCGATGACGATCGGAAAAGTAGAAATTGCAGTAATGACAGACCTTGATATCCAAGGCGGAATCGATAAATCTGACTATGACCGCATTTTCGTTGAAGCACACCCTTGGGTGAGAAATGTACTGGAGGCCACTAGAAATCTTGGCTTCCACCTAAATGAAGCAGACTGTGAGCAAGCACCTTACTTTCAGCGGCGCCTGCCATTCGTCCAAGAATTCGAGTTCATTCCGACATCAGACTACTATCGCTATATGCTTGATGAGCTAGAGCTGATTTTTCTAATAGATGAAGGCGGCTTAGACATTGTTTTTGAAGTCGACCGCAGAGCAAGAGGCCTGAGAGGATGGCTCGAAGAGATGTATAATGAAGGAGAACAGCTTGCGCGCTACCGCTTCAGTCCATCAGATCTTGAAAATGTAGAAGTGCTTGAAGGAATGCTAGAACAAATCATAGATCAATACGCTGAGTAATGATGAAAAAAGAGCCTGAATGATGACAGGCTCTTTTTTCTATGATACAGCTTCTTGTTTTCGAAAGGATGTGGCTTTGGATACAGAGCGATAAATTTTAGGTGCCAGCATCGCAAGTAATATAGTCAATGCATAGTCTTTTACCATAAACCAGATCATAAAGAACCATGTGGTTTGATAGGAAATCGGTGCATTGAGCCATACATTTAATGCGAGGTATGTATAGGTCGTTCCAATCACATACATCACGGTCGTACCAGCAATGGCTGCAAGCAAAAATCGGCCAAAGCCAGGGCTTTTTCTTTTTTCCAGAATGAATCCGGCAAGCCAGGCAGCAGGGATGTATGATAATACAAAGCCGCCGCTTTTGCCTAAAATGACCCCAAAGCCCGCAGAGAACTGAGCAAATACTGGTGCACCAGCAATTCCAACCAAGGCATAGACAATCATAGCTAATGCCCCGAGCCGTCTGCCGAGTAAGAGACCGGCAAGCACACAAAAAAACGGCTGCATCGTAAGTGGAATTCCGCCGACCTGTAAAAACGGCACAATGGATGTAATATTGGCCCCGATAGCCATGAGTGCAGCAAACATTCCGACTAGCACAAAGTCAGCAGTTCGTGTCTTCTTTTGCATGATGTTTCCCCCTGTCTTATCTGTACAAATAGATTAAGGGGAAGAAGAAATTTTGTCAACTTGTTTTTATTTAAGGTTAACAATAAAACCCGCCCATCAAGAGGGCGGGGAGTAGATTAAGCTTCGGTCATAAAAGTGGCATCGATGGCTTTGCTGACAGGTACGTAATCATAGCCGAGATCACGAGCAACCGCTTCGTACGTGATATGTCCGTTCATGACATTGACGCCTTCTGCGATGGCGTTGTTTTCTCTAATGGCTTTAGCAGCGCCTTTATTCGCAATTTGCAGTGCATATGGAACAGTGACATTCGTTAACGCAACAGTTGATGTCCGCGGAACCGCACCTGGCATGTTGGCGACAGCATAATGCAATATGCCGTGTTTTTCATAAGTAGGTTGGTCATGGGTTGTGATATGATCAATGGTTTCGACAATGCCGCCTTGATCAATCGCTACATCTACAATGACAGAACCAGGTTTCATTTGTTTCACCATTTCTTCTGTCACAAGTGTCGGTGCTTTGGCACCAGGAATCAGCACAGCACAAATGAGAAGATCTGCTTCACTGACTGAATCTGCAATGTTGACAGGGTTGGACATTAACGTTTTCATTTGATGGCCAAATTGGTCGTCCAGCTGACGCAGGCGTTCTGCATTTACATCAATCAGGGTGACATCTGCGCCAAGTCCGATTGCCATTTTCGCTGCGTTTGTTCCAACAACTCCGCCGCCAATAATGGTGACCTTTCCTCTTGATACCCCTGGTACACCTGCAAGTAAAATACCCTTTCCGCCTTTTGGCTTTTCTAAAAATTGTGCACCAATTTGAGCGGCCATTCTGCCTGCTACTTCAGACATAGGTGTGAGAAGAGGGAGTGATTTTCCGTCCGTTACGGTTTCATAAGCAATGGCTGTAACGCCTTTTTGTTTTAATGCTTCAGCCAAGGAGGGCTCTGCGGCTAGATGCAGGTACGTAAATAAGATGAGTCCTTCTCTGAAATAAGGATATTCCTCAGGTAATGGTTCTTTTACTTTCATGATCATATCAGAAGATGCCCATACATCTTTCGCCTGATCAAGAATCTCTGCACCAACAGATACATAATCGTCATCAGTGAATCCGCTTCCAAAACCAGCGTTTGTTTCAATTAAAATCTGATGTCCAGCTGAAAGCAATTGAGAAGCTGCTCCTGGTGTTAATGCCACTCGGTTTTCATTGTTCTTAATTTCTTTCGGAATGCCGATGATCATGTTTATTCCTCCTATGCTTATCTATTGATATTGTATGTCTAGTGTATCCTGAAAGTTTAGAAAATTCTTCGGTTGAAATAAAAAATAAAAAAACGCCTCTTTGTGAAATTTCACAAATGGACGTTTTTTAGCTTCATATCAAGGTATATGGTCATTTTCTCATTCATGTTTTTTAAATCAATTTCTGCGATGTCTGTAATCCGTTTTAATCGATAATTTAAGGTATTGATGTGGATATTTAATTGCTTTGCGGCAATATTGGCATTGCTGTCACAGTCAATAAACCGTTCAAGTGTTTCGACGAGGTTGGAATGATGCCTCAGGTCGTAATCCTCCAGCTTCGATAAAGAGTAACTGGAGTAAGAAGAGCCCTTTCGCTTCTCAGCAAGCACATCAAGGTATTGATAAATGCCTAGTTCAGAAAAGCTGTTTAAACGTTCTGTTTCAACTGGAAAGCGTTCTTTCGTTTTTAATACAGCCAGTGCTTCTTTATAGGAAGGCTGAATTTGAGAGATGTTATCGTAAATTCCTCCAATTGCTGCCTGAACATGCTGAATATGATACCGGTCCGCAAGCTGCTGCAGCATGCCGCTTGTGAATTGTTTAATATCTTGAAGTGGATGTTCTGTTTTTGGTGAGACAAGAATAATGAATTCGTGAAAATCAACAGTCGTTAACAATACCTGTACTTGCTGTGTTGTTTCAAGCAGATAGGACAGCTTTTTTTCTGTCTCCTCTGTGAGTTCGTCACGAAGACGGAAGATGATGATGGCATATGTGTCTGGACATCTGATGCCAAGTCTTAAAAAAAGGTCAAGCATCTCATCCTTTTCATGAATATGACCCGTGAGCATTTTCCAGAAAAGCTCCTGATTGCGTTCCTCTGTTTTCGTTTTTCGAATTTGTAAATTGAGTAATTTGTTTTTCACGGCATGTGCTGCCATTTTGAGAAGGTCCATTTCTTCTTCTGAAAATGGCTGCGTAGATTCAATCGCCCAAATAAATCCGAGCACTTCTTTATCCTTCCAGATGGATATGGCGACCCTGCTAGATAAACCCACCTCTGCAATTTGAGGGACACGAAGCGGTTCGTCTGTTTTAAGGAGTGTAGGAATGATGCCGTCCTTCCAAAGCCGATTGATGACTTTTTCCGGTACCCGGCGGGAGATAATGGTTGAAGTTCTGGCGGGATCAGTAAAATCATTGTGTGTACTATATGCCAATAATCGATGATGAGTATCTTCTATAGTAATAGGGCAATTGAGCACATCACTTATTTGGTCTGCCACATCCTCTAAACGATCAAGACTATACTTAAACGGATCTGTCTTTTTTGTCATAAAAAACCCCTGCTTTTTCGAATATTTCACGTACTTACATTATGAAGAGAATGAGGTACGTAAATCAACAAAAAACTGCCATAAACTTAAAAAAACAAAAAGTTGTGAGAAGCAAGCAAGTGGATGTTGAAGCACGATGAAAAAGAAATAGTACAATAATAACGTAGTAAAAAATCAATAGGCGGAAAGGTCCACCGAAGTCGGTGGATACTTATTAAGAATATATGACCAAAAAAATGTTAAATACTAGATAAAAAGCGAAAAACCAGTAATTCTATAGACTCATTTTGTAAAATAAAAACAGATTTGTTTGACTGTGTATCATTTCTGTTTTTATAATAATAACGTCAAAAAATAAGTGGATTAGCCCATTATATGGCGGCTATGCACGGGAGGTAATGAGGAATATGTCAGGAATTATTCGCGTAACCCCAGAAGAACTAAGAGCGACCGCTAAGCAATATGGTGTTGAAAGTCAAGAAGTGTTAAACCAAGTTGATCGTCTAAATAGAATGATCTCTGATTTAAAAGGAATGTGGGAAGGTGCTTCTAGTGAAGCATTTGCTGATCAATACGAACAGCTTAAGCCTTCATTTATCAAAATGTCTGATCTATTAACAGATGTCAGCAATCAGCTTGATCAAACGGCAAATACACTTGAAAGCACTGACCAAGACATCGCAAGCCAAATCCGCGGCTAATCAAGGGGATTTCCTTTCTAAGTGTGAAAAGCAGAAACAGCGCCGAGTCTGTCAATGGATGCCGGCGCTCTTTCTATTTTGTGAGGTGGAAATTTGTGTATATCGATATTACCATCGACTTAAAAAATTATGATGGCAGTGTGTTTGATTTGAGACTATCAAATTATTTACATATTAAACAAGTCATCCATATCGCCTGGCAGGCAAAACAAATCTCTCTTCCAAAGCGGGAAGGCGGATGGGTGCGAGTAGTCAATAAGAAAGCTGTGTTTTCAGGCGAATATAAGCTGTCAGACTGCGGGATTACCACAGGAGACAGGCTGGAAATACTATGAAAGGACTTTTGTAAATGGCAGATAAAAAGAGTTCCTATTTAGAAGAACAATTAGAAGCAGTCATGAAAAAAGAGGGAGGCACCTATACCTTTATTTTTCAAAAAGAGACAATTAAACTCTTAGACGGTTTAGAAGCGGCACCGATCAAAGACATCAATCCTTCATTTCAGAAAGAGATTCAATTAACTGAAGATGAGGTCATCATTTCTATTCAACCGCCTCCTGCCTATCAGGAATTTCGTTTCATCCATGCAAAGGATGAAAAAAGCAAATGGATTTTTTCATACCAGCTTGTCGATGCAGTTCTTAAACACGACGTGAAGCGGCTGCATCCTATTGTTTCTCCTGAAAACATTGTTTTTCATCAAGGCTTAGCTCCTGCATTTTTGCATTATGGAGTCAAAGAAAGCATCCCGCCATATGAAACTGATCAGCATCGCCTGTTAAAAGAGGTCAAGGCCGTCGTTCTTCGAGTGGTTGACCATGAATATCAATTTCAAGAATATGTGGCTTACAATGAAACGTTGAAATTATCTGAGCTGGCAAAAGAAATTAGTGAAACGAAGTCGCTGGAAGAATTGTCAGCTTTGATTGAGCAAAAGATCAAAGCAATCGATACGAAAGAAAAAACGCTCTTAACCATCCCTAAAAAGAAATGGAAGATTGAGCGATACATCGGACTAGGTCTGCTTGTTCTGCTAATCCCTGCATTGGTGTACACCATTTACACCTTCTTTTTTGCCATGCCAAAACAAGAAGCATACGTCGAGGCAAACAAATATTATCTCAACAAGCAGTACAGTCAAGTGGTGGATACGTTAGAGAAGTATCCAGCCAATAAAATGCCAGTCTCTCTTCAATATGAACTGGCCATTTCGTATGTACAAACGAATCAAGGCAGCCTCTTACTTGATCAGCATAAAAAAGAAATCACAGAAACGTACACATTACAGACAGATCCGCAATACTTCCTATTCTGGATTCATATTGGACAAGGCAATAGCAAGGAAGCACTTGATATTGCACGGGTGCTTGGAGACGACAGGTACATATTCACGGCACTCGTCGCCTACCGCAATGAAATTCAAAACGATGACAACCTTTCTGCTGAAGAAAAACAAAAACAGCTAGATCCAATCATTAAAGAAATGGCGAAATATGAAGAAAAAGAAACAACCGAGACAAGCACAAGTGACTCCTCGGGCGCAAGCCAAACAGATGAAACAGCTGAACAAAAAGAGCAATCAAAAGCCGATCAAGAGAAAAAAGAGAAAGAATCTGAAGCGAAAAAGAAAACCTCTCAGACAAAAAAAGATGAGAAAAAATAATTCTTTCGATACAACTGACAGTTGGTGCTGTCCGATGAGGAGGTGGAGCGTTTGAGTCTTCTTTGGGTTTTTTATGAGGAGGATTATCAAACCGTCCGTTTAGATGAGCAGTTCAATCGAGAAGCTCTGATTGGACCTGAAATAGAGCATACGGTGACAATCCCTTCACTTTCATTTGATGAAGGGACAATTCGTTTATCTCCTGATGAATCGAATGATGGTTTTACTATTTATCAGGGGAATGAGAAGAAAGGCAAATTACTTCCACATGAACCATATCAGCTTGGTTCACTCACATTTATTTTAATGGATGCACATCATGATCAGCATATTTATTACCTAGGAAATAGAGTTGAGCTATCTTTCTCACGTGATGAGAAAGATGAGGTCGATGTGTGGAAAGAACAAGCTCATTCCATGTTTCAAGATGCCAGCCAGTTCACTTTAGAGAAAATCGAAGGAACATGGTATGTCATGCCTCAGGACGAGACGATTTACGTGAACGGAAAGAAAATCAACGGTCCAGAGAAGGTTTATGCCGGAGATGAGCTGTTCTGGAACTTTCTGACGGTGACATTTATAGATGATGATTTATTACAGGTGAAAGCTTACGAACCTTTTCAAACACGCTTGGAAAAAACAAGACCGCCAAGCACCGAAACAAAACAAAAATACCCTTCATACAGACGTACACCGCGTTTGATTTATGATTTACCAGATGACCGGGTATCCTTTAGCTTTCCTTCGCAGGAGAGTGAAAATAACAGCAGAGGGCTTTGGCTTGTTGTCCTTCCGCCGCTTGTCATGCTCCTTGTGATGGGGATTGTCGCCCTTATCCAGCCGCGCGGAATCTTTATTGTCGTGTCGATGGCGATGTTTATCATGACGTTAATTACATCGTCCGTTCAATACTTTAAAGAAAAATCACAGCGCAAAAGACGAGAAGAGAAGCGGCAGCGAGTCTATTCTCTTTATTTAGAAAATAAGCGGAAAGAGCTGCAGGAGCTGTATGACCGCCAGCAATATATTTTGACGTATCATTATCCGTCATTTGAACAAATGAAGTATTTAACATCAGAAATCAGCGGCCGCATTTGGGAAAAGACGCTTGTGAGTGACGACTTCTTGCATCTGCGTCTTGGAACGGGCGCAGTTCCATCAAGCTATGAATTATCGATGAGCGGCGGCGATATGGCCAACCGGGATGTTGATGACTTAATGGAACAAACGCAGCACATGCAAAAAGTATATCGTGAAGTGAAGAATGTCCCGATTACATTCGGTCTTGCGGATGGTCCAACAGGATTAATTGGGAAGCCTGCGATTGTGAAAAATGAGCTTCATCAGCTTGTCGGGCAGCTTGCTTTCTCGCACAGCTATCACGATTTGAGATTTGTCTTTATCTTTCATGAGCAGGAGTATGAGAACTGGGAATGGATGAAATGGCTTCCGCACTTCCAGCTGCCTCATACATATGGCAAAGGGTTTATTTACAACGAACAAACACGCGATCAGCTGTTGTCCTCAATCTATGAAATTTTACGTGAGCGTGATTTAGAAGAAGAAAAAGAGAAGAAAATCTTTACGCCTCATTTTGTGTTCATCGTGACAAATCATGAGCTCATTGCCGAGCATGTGATTTTAGAATACTTAGAAGGCAGCCGGACAGATCTTGGCATTTCCATCATCTTTGCAGCAGAAACAAAGGAAAGTTTAGCTGAAAATATTTCGACGCTTGTCCGTTATATTAACGAAGAAGAAGGAGATATTCTCATTCAGCACAAGAAGGCAGTAAGAATTCCGTTTCAGCTTGATACACATCAGCGCGGGGACAATGAACTGTTTGCCAGAACCCTGAGAACATTAGATCATCAAGTCGGTATGACTAATTCGATTCCTGAGACGGTCTCATTCCTTGATCTTTTCCATGCCAAACAGGTAGATGACATTGGCATTCGTGAAAAATGGCTGACTTCAGAAACGGCCAAATCATTATCAGTGCCGATCGGTTATAAAGGGAAAAACGACATTGTCGATCTGAACTTGCATGAAAAAGCACATGGCCCGCACGGACTGTTGGCGGGAACTACGGGGTCAGGGAAAAGTGAATTTTTACAGACGTATATTTTATCGCTCGCTGTACATTTTCATCCGCACGAAGTTGCTTTCCTGTTGATTGACTACAAAGGAGGCGGAATGGCGCAGCCGTTCCGAAATATTCCTCATTTACTTGGAACGATCACCAATATTGAAGGCAGCAAGAACTTTAGTGAAAGAGCGCTTGCCTCAATTAAAAGTGAATTGAAGAAAAGACAGCGGCTGTTTGATCAGTATCATGTGAATCACATCAATGATTATACGAAGCTCTACAAGGAGAAAAAGGCTGAGCAGGCAATGCCTCACTTGTTCTTAATCTCTGATGAGTTTGCTGAATTAAAAAGTGAAGAGCCAGACTTTATTAGGGAGCTTGTCAGTGCTGCACGTATCGGCCGAAGCCTCGGGGTCCATCTTATCTTAGCTACCCAAAAGCCAGGCGGGGTCATTGATGACCAGATTTGGAGTAACTCCCGCTTTAAGGTCGCACTCAAAGTGCAAGATGCGTCAGACAGTAAGGAAATTTTGAAAAATAGTGATGCAGCGTCCATTACCGTCACAGGCCGCGGCTATTTACAAGTGGGCAATAATGAAATTTATGAATTGTTCCAATCAGCTTGGAGCGGTGCACCATATATGGAAGATGGCTACGGGTCAGAAGATGATATTGCCATTGTGACTGATACTGGTCTTATTCCGTTATCAGGAGTAAGCACAGAGCCAGCAGTGAAAAAAGAGACAGTGACGGAAATTTCTGCTGTTGTGGATGAAATTGAACGTATGCAGCAAGAGCTTGGAATTGAGAAGCTGCCAAGTCCATGGCTTCCACCGCTTGAAGAGCGGATTCCAAAAACACGGTATGCGTCGAGTGAAGAGCATGTCTTCCATTTTGCGCTTGTCGATGAACCAGATCAGCAAAGCCAGCATCCACTTTCTTATCAAATGATGGAAGATGGGAACATTGGCATCTTTGGTTCCTCCGGCTACGGCAAATCACTTGCTGCTACAACACTATTGATGAGCTTTGCGGAGAGGTATTCACCTGAAGAATGGCACGCATATATTTATGATTTCGGAAACGGAACATTGCTTCCGTTAGCCAAACTGCCGCATACGGCGGATTATTTCTTAATGGATCAGATGAGAAAGATTCAAAAATCAATGAAGCGTCTGCGGGAAGAGGTTGAATATCGCAAGCGGTTATTCAGACAGCAAGAAATGAGTCATATCAAAATGTACAATGCCTTAAATGAGAAAAAGCTTCCGTTCATTTTTATCGTGATTGATAACTTTGACATTGTCAAAGACGAAATGCATGATCTCGAATCTGAATTTATTCAGCTGAGCCGTGACGGACAATCACTAGGTATATACTTCTTGATTACAGCTACTCGGGTAAATGCAGTGCGTCAATCGCTGATGAACAATCTGAAAACTAAGATTGTCCATTACTTAATGGATCAAGGAGAGGCGTACTCGATTATTGGCAGACCGAAATTCAGTTTAGAGCCGATCCCAGGACGAGTGATTATCAACAAAGAAGAGCTTTATTTTGCGCAAATGTTTCTGCCAGTTGAAGGAGAGAACGATCTCGAATTGTTTGAGCATCTGAAACAAGAGATACAGCTTCTTCATGACCGCTTTGAAGCAGCCGAAAAACCAAAGCCTGTGCCAATGCTTCCTGATAAGCTGACAGTTTGGGAGCTTGAGAGTCGTTTAGATGAACAAAAACCGCCTTATGACATTCCAGTCGGATTAGATGAGGAATCTGTGGCACCTGTTTATTTTGACTTGAAAAAGAATAAACATTGCCTCATCATCGGTCAAACGCAGCGTGGGAAAACAAATGTGACAAAACTGATGCTTGATCAGCTTTTAATGGCAAAGCCTGAAAAGCTGGCTGTTTTTGATTCAATTGATCGAGGTCTATCCCATTATGCAAAAGAAGAGAACATTGATTACCTTGAAACAAAGGATGATATCACCGAATGGGCAGAAGAAATGGACCGCTTATTCAAGGTGCGGGAAGAGATGTATGTCGAAGCTGTACGCCGAGGAGAGACCGATCAGCTGTCATTTCCTCAAATTGTGCTTGTGATTGATGGCATTACGCGTTTTCAGCAGACGATCGATCCGCGTCTTCAAGATCAATTGGCTGATTTCATGAAGTCATATGCACACTTAGGCTTCAGCCTGATTGCATCAGGGAATCATACCGAGTTCAGTAAGGGTTATGATGCACTCACAAACGAAATCAAACAAGTTCGTCATGCCATGTTACTCATGAAAAAATCAGAGCAAAACATCATACCGCTTCCGTATGCAAGACAAGAACCAGACATTCAGCCAGGCTTCGGCTATTTGGTTGAAAACGGGAAAGAGAAGAAAATCCAGGTTCCTTTATGTGCGGTAGAAAGGAAGAGTGTTCAATGACAGAGCAGCAAAAAAGCTCCATCAAAATCATATCCACCATGATATTAATTCTTGTGCTGCCGGTTTTGTTTTTCCACCTGATTGGAGATGATCCGGCAAAGCAGAAGAAGAATGCCACACGAAATATTGCGGTGGTCAATGAGGATATGGGGGCGAGTGAAAGTGAAAACACGGCTCGTTTCGGACAGGATGTTGTGGCAGCATTGTCAGAGCGTCCTGATTATACATGGACTGTAGTGAATCGCAGTGCGGCGGAAAATGGACTGAAAAACAGAAAGTATGACGCTGTCCTCTATATTCCGTCTGACTTCTCTAAAAATGTGCTGAGCTATGATAAAGACCATCCGGAAAAGGCGTCCATTCAATTTTCGATTCAAGATCAGCTCAATGCAGTCAATAAAGAGAAAGTGCAAAGAGAGCTGGAAAATGCACAAAAGAAAATGAATGAACAGATGTCGACGTTATACTGGAGTTTTGTATCACAGGAAATTGGCAATGTGAGAGAAGAGTTTGAGCATATTGTCGGCAAAGAAGTCGAATTCCAAAACACGATGTACAACTTCTATAAACCGAACTCGAACAAACTATCAGATGCCGTACAGCAGCAGAAGAAACAAATAGAAGAATTAAAGAATGCAATGGCCGATTCACAGAAACAATATAAAGACGGCTTGAGTACAACAGAAGAAGCAAAGAACCAGTTAAAGGACTTTGTGAAAGTAGTCGATCAATACCAGCAGTATCAAGACAAACAAAAGGATCTCTTGATCAAAGCGCAATCAACAAGCCAAAAGCAAATCCAGCAAGGGCTCAAACAGCTCGCTGACATTCAAAACCAAAATGCCCGCAGCTTTAGTGATCAAATGGGCGGACTTAAAACAGACATCAACGGGGTACAAAGCCAGCTGAAAACAACTGACAGCGCCATCCAATCTGTTCAAAGGTCGAGAGAAGAGGCTATTCCTAAGCAATCAACGGGATTAACGGAACTTGTGAAGACGTCTCAGGAAGAACTGATTAAAAAGTATGAAGAGCGTTACTTAGAAGATTATCGAAATAAAATATCAGCCCTGCAGACAAAGCTATTAGCAAAAAGGCAAGAGTTAATGGACGAGCCGGAACCGCCAGTTGATTCTGATGATGACGGGCCATCAGACCAAGATAATGAAAACCCAGAAGAGATTGGGATTAACTTAGATGAAGAAACAAATGAACTCTCACAAATTTCAATAGAGATGAATGAGCTTGCGGATCAATTAGGAGAACCGGAAACACCGCCTTCGACTGAAGATGGGGAACAAGGTGAAAGCGGTGAAAATCCTGCTCAGCCAGATACTAGCAGTAAGAATTCATCGCAGGATGACCTAAAAGCACTCTCAACTCGCTTAGATGAAGTGAAAAAGAAAATTCAAGAAAAAGCTGCTGCTCATAATGACGAATTGAAAGATAAAGTGAGTCAAATGAGTAAAGAGCTTGAGAGTCTGACGAAAAAAGTAGATAAACTTGAAAAGATGATTCTATCGTTACAAGATCGATATAATGTCATTCCAAATGAAATCAAAAATCAGGAATCATCCATTGTCAGCAAAGTAAAAGAGCTGAAGCGCAGAAATTCACCGATTAGTAATGTCTTTAGCGATAATCTTTTTGAGAAAAAATTTGAAACGAAATCAACAAGAACTAAAAAATTAATGGACTATTCAAATCAACTCTCTCAGCTAGAGCTGATGATCGCAAATGTCTATCAACCATCTAATAACTCTTCTCTATATGACACAAAAGGAGAAGAAATCCAATCCATCCTCTCCATCAAAAAAGAAGAAACAGAAAACTGGGATAAGCTCAAAAACCAGATGCTGACATCAAACGATGATGTGTCTACTTTTATTGATGAGATGCAGAAGTTTTCAGATGGCTATGCGGAGTACATCACGACTCAGCAGGCAAGCATGGAACAGGAATTACAGACAATTGCTGAAAGTGCGGACAATGTAGCTGAGCAAATGGCTGATCAAGGAGATGCGGTATATACAGCAGACCTTGCAGGCAGTTCAATTGTTGTCAGTGCACAGGATTCAATTGGTCAGGAAGTGCTTCGTCTTTCTGAAAATATGAGTTCGTTAACCGACCGCCAAAAAGGGGTGGCGGATTATACGAATAACATTGAAGAGAGTGTCACAACAGTTCAAGAAAAAGCAGATACGCTGAATGAAAACTGGAGCAAGAATGTCGACTCTACAAAACTTGTTCAGCAAGATTTAAAAGGTATTTTAGGAAATACATTAAGTGATCAAGGCAACAGCAACTATGTGTATAACCATTTAGCCAATCCGCTAAAAATCAGCGGCGATGTGCCGGAAGAAAAAACGCAGACTGTACCGCCGGTCGTCATTTTGGTCATTGTGATGATCAGCAGTTTGTTAATTGGCTTTTACAGCTCGTATTATGCGTCAGCTCCGATGCTGGTCAAAGGTGCACTGTTTGGCATCTTAAATCTATTAGTCGGACTCATGATCAGCTTGTTTGGACTGAACATTTACAAGCTTGCAGATGATCAAGCCATTCAATGGTCGATCTTCACCATTTTGTTATTAGTGGCGTGCTCTGCCTTTATTCGCACGGCCTTCCTTTTCGGTTCCATTGCCGGATGGATGGCAGCAACGGCGCTTATTTTCTTCTTTGTCGCACCATTAATTGATTTGGTGATGCCGAATTTCCACTTTACCAATCCAGTGACAGACGTGTACCTGTCGATCCAATATGGAAATGGAGACACCTTTGGAATGGGCGTCACAGGATTAGTGATTTTAACTGTCCTTTTCATGGTCGTACCGCTTGTGAAAAAGCTATGGAAAGATAAAACAGAGGAACGTGATGTGACTCATGAAGCTTAATCTATTCGTGAAAGGGGCGGCACTCGCGGCCGTTTCCCTTTTTCTCCTCATCCCTGCCGCTTTTGCTGCTGGTGAAGATACGGATACGAATGTCAAGCCGAATGAATATCAGGAAAAGGAGCTCAATATTAACTCGAGTATATTGAGGGATCAAACGAAATATGAACAAAGTAAAACAACGTCAAAGGTCAAAACAGACATTCATTTTGCTGAACCGCCTAAAGCCCCGGGTGGATCTCTTTCTCCGCAGCTTTTCAGTGATCTAAAAGAGAACCCACCCAAAACACCAGCTCACATGATGAAAGAGATGAATATCTCTTTTAGTGATTCGGCTGTATCAGCACCTTCTGAGGATGAACATGAGAAGCAGACATCAGCACTGCTCCCGATTATCTTTGGTTTCTTGATAGCCCTTGGTCTCGTCGTGATGATTATCCTGATTCCAAAGGTGAATGCGAAGGCTGAAAAGAAATAGTCTGTCTCTTTTAAAAGAGGCAGGCTTTTCTTTATGCAGATTGCTTGATGTCCTACCGTTTCACTACGTAAAATAGTGATATCAAGGGAGGAGATTGTCATTCGAATTTCAATCGTTACAGGCGGATCAAAAGGTTTTGGCCTAGCACTTGTGAACAGGCTGCTTTCACGCGGAGATCTTGTGTACACAGCAGCAAGAAGTGCATCGCCGATATCCCATCCAAAGCTCACACATACTCAGGTCGATCTGACGGATGAAGAAGCAGCGGCCAAATGGCTTCAACATAGTCTCACGCCGCAAACTCTGGCAGATGCTGATGACATCTTATTCGTCAATAACGCAGGAATGGTTACACCTATCAAACGCGTTGGACAAGGCGGACAGGATACGCTTCATGAGCATTACAAGTTGAATCTTGTCATTCCTGTTTTGCTGAGCCATGTGTTTGCCAAACAGACTCAATCTTTTAACGGGAAGAAAACGATCGTTCATCTCTCTTCTGGAGCGGCGAAAAACCCATACAAAGGCTGGAGTGCGTATTGCAGTTCAAAGGCAGGACTCGATATGTTTATGAGGACTTTTCATGAGGAACAGCAGGACGAGGCGCATCCGATCAACACGTTTTCCTTTTCACCTGGCACGATCGATACAGATATGCAGGGGGAAATTCGGAAGTCATCAAAACAAGACTTTGAACAAATAGACCGTTTTCAGCAATTATATGAAACAGGCACACTGAAGAGTCCAGATGAAGTCGCAGGTATTTTGCTCGATCTTTTAGGAGATGATCCAGCTGGCGGATGTGTCTACGATGCACGTGAGTATGTGAAAAAGCAGTCATAACGACTGCTTTTTTCGTATTGTACAAGCAAAAACAGCTCATTTGACATAAGCTATTTTTGAGACTCATAGAAAATATAACAGAACATTTGAGTTTCTTTTCAGAATATGTTAGGATGCTAAAAATATAGATAAGGAGGGGTTTCCATGAGAAAGGTTACATTAATGGATGTTTACACCCATCCAGTCGCTCAAAAATATTTAAATCGTTCAGGTAAAGCCCATGCGATTGCTTGTGCTTATCACGCATTCAAACTGGCGGTGCAGGCTGGGATTAATCCAGATCTCGCTGTGAAAGCAGCCCTCTTGCATGACATCGGCCACTATGAATGGTATACAGCTGGCGGAGAATGGGATTACGAGACATATAGACGGAATGATATTCATGCCATTAAAGGTGCAGAGCGTGCTCACAAACTGCTCATACGCCTCGGTGAGGAACCAAAGGCAGCCAAAGATATTGCGCTTGCAATTCTGCTTCATACGGATTCATATTTGCCAGAGGGCGACCTTCATAAGGACACACTCCAGCAAATCGTTAAGAAAGCAGATGAAATGGATGAAGAGCCTGGCGGGCATCACCATTACAGACAAATAGACGAATCACTTGCAATGAAAAAAATCACGGAATTGGATCAGAAAGTGCAACAGGCACTTCAGCCCATGAAACGCTCTGTTTAGTATGGAATGTCACCATGAATATTTCCATGCTGATCGACATACAATGTGCGAATAACGGTACGGTTAAATGCTGATGTACCTGATGCAGTGAGTCCAGTGTAATGAACCGTGACAGAATAAGCACCTTCTTTTTTCAATTGAACAGCTGATGAAGCAGTTGTTTTGAGAGGATGATCTTTTTGGGCATCCTTAAAGTAAAAGGTTTCTACTTTCTTGCTTAATCGTTTAATCAGACCGCTTGAATGGGTTGATGCATCATCCCCTGATTGCGCTGCTTCTGCTTTGATTTCTTCATTTAATGGTGAATCAAAGGATACGAGCAGCAAATAAGGAGTCATTTTTTCTGAATTTGATCGAATTGTCCATTTTCCAGGAACGGGTTTATTGATTTGCACATGGTGCGAAAATGCGCCTTCATATGGGAAAGATGCTTCCGATGTCTTCAGATTTGTTAAGACGTCTCCATTTGGGGCGATGATTTCCGGCCGCGCCTCCTGCCTTTCATTTAACCACTGAATCGATAAGCCATTCGTTCCTTCCTCTACATAGAACGCTTCTGTTTTATCCTTTTCACTTTCTCCGCCTTTCACATAAACATCTGTATTCAGCTCAGTAGAGTTCGGGCTCTCTATATTTTCACTTCCAGTGCTTGCGGCATTTGCCAGCAGCTGATGCTGGAACACAGGGAACATGCTTGTGCCGTTTTTAATGGAGTTGTGATCCCATTTCCCTGTTAAAATATTGTTTGCATATGATAGTCTTGTGCTGCTTACCGTGACGGCGCCATCGTTTGCACCAAAGCTCTTTAAATACATGCCGCCTAAGTACAGCACCCCGCCAAATGTGCCCCATTCCGATCCCGAATAAGTGATGTATTTTTGAGGAAACTTCTCCAGCTTGTCGGTTTCACTTCGAAAAGCCGCCATGAGCCCCGTTTGCAAAGAATAGAGCGCATCGCTTTTTTGTCCAAGAATTTCCGCGAGCCAGCTTCCGCCCTTGCTATACGCTAAATCTGCAAGCGGCGTCCCGTAATGAGGGGAGCCAAGTGTGATGACCTTCTCTACATATGGATGGGCATTGTGATACACGAGTGCGGACTGTGTATCCACCCCGCCTTTACTATGACCAATCACAATGAGTTTTCGACCGAACACATCATAGATTTCTTTTAGCTTTTCTGCTAATAGTTTGCCATTCTTTTTCGTATCCTGATCTGGATACAAATCTATGAATGCGCTTTCGTATCCGTTCAGAACAGCTTGCTTTGCCATGTCGTTTCGGTCGAACCATGTGGAGGAGGAGCTGTTAATGCCGTGAACAAAAACAAGTGGCGGTTTTGACTCGTCTTTTTGAACTGGCGCTTCTCCTTTAAACCACTTCCCCGGTGTCCCAGGTTCATCTCCAATTGATCCTGCATACGCATAACTTGCAAAGGAAAAAAAGAGCATGACAGCAGCGAGACAGATGAGTTTTTTCAAGATCATTCACCTCTTCAAATGATTTAAGTTGTTGGCAGCACCAATCTATTATACTTCCAAAAGATGTAAAATAACATAAAATGTTAAAATATGGTATTTATGTTGTAGGTTTGCCCTGAGTGACATTCACATGGGTCATTGCATACGCTGTGGGTAAATACACAAGTAAAGGGGCAGGTAGGATGGCACAACAAGGAAGTCCACAGCTTGTTTCATTAGTTGATCCATATGTTTATCAAACATTGCAGAAAGTAATCGGTATGAGATTAATTGTTCAAACAGTGAAAGATACGGTGCGTGGAAAATTAAAAGAAGTCATGCCGGATCATATTGTCATTGAGGCGGGGGCGAAATCAGTTTTTTATGTGCGGATCCAGCAAATTGTATCGGTGATGCCTGATCACAGTGAAAGAGTGTAGCAAGCAGACGCAAAGGTGTCTGCTTTTTTCATGCTTACAGAATGTATATCTGGAAAAAGTGCATGATATACCAATTGTTCTTTTTTTTACAAAAAATAAGGTTCTAAAACAAGAAGCAGTTGACAGAAGGTGGGTTGAATAGTAGTTTTTTAATAAGATCAATACGTAACAGGAGGAGCATCTTTGTTAAAATCTAAAGTTCATTTCTGGACATTCCAAATATTACTTGTTTTACTCATTGTTTATGTATCAACAAAGGTTTCGTTTTTATTTCAGCCGATTATTTTATTTGCTTCAACCTTGTTTGTTCCCATCTTACTGGCTGGAATTCTCTTTTTCATCTTTAATCCAATTGTTCGATTTTTGTCCAAGAAAATTCCTAGGACACTGGCTATCCTGATCATTTATCTTTTGTTCATCGGACTCATCACGTTCATTGTGAATGCTGCGGGACCGATTATTGTCACGCAGGTCGGTGGACTTGTCAAAAGCTTCCCTGGTTATGTGACGGATATGCAGAAATTTATGAATGACTTCTCGCATTCTAAAACATTTACTTGGATGATGAACCAAGATTATGTCTCCGTCTCGAAGTTTGAACAGACAATTGTTTCGACATTAAAAGATTTGCCGGAAAATATTGCTTCAAGTATGTCTGCTGTGTTTGGCGTGATTGCCAATATTGCTTTAGCTGTAATCACAGTTCCGTTCATTTTGTTTTATATGTTGAAAGACGGACATAAGTTTCCGGACAAGCTTGTTCAATTTTTGCCAATGCCTTACCGTAAAGAAGGATTGAAAATCTTTAAAGAATTAAACGATACGCTTGCGGCTTACATACAAGGGCAGATTGTTGTCTGTTTATTTGTTGGAGTGGCTTGTTTTATCGGGTACTTATTAATTGGTGTGAAATATGCGCTCATTCTCGGTATTATCATTGCGGTCACAAATGTGATTCCTTACCTTGGGCCATATCTTGGCGCGGCACCAGCTGTGCTTATTGCGTTTCTTGATTCGCCTGGAAAAGCGGTGGTGACAGTCATTGTCATTCTTGTCGTTCAGCAAATTGATGGAAATGTTATTTCTCCATTGATTATTGGGAAACGCCTCAACACACATCCTTTGACCATTATCCTTTTATTAATTGGGGCAGGAAGCTTTGGCGGGATCCTTGGTATGATCTTTGCGGTTCCTGTTTATGCACTGCTCAAAGCCATCACCTTGAATATTGTCAGATTGGTGCAGCTGCGTCAGCGATCTCGTAAGGAACAGCATTTAAACGTCTAGGACAGATGCACACCTTTTCCCTTTTTGCATAAGATGATTGAGATAAGCAGATAGGGGGAGATTCTGATGCCTGCAATCGTTGGACCTATTCATATCGAGTCATTAGGAGGAAACGGTGCAGCTACTTTCGGTGATGTCCTGGCCATTGCCCCTTTGGCTGTAGACCACTCTACTGGCGGAGCGGGAGCCTTTAATTCAGGTGATTATATGTCACTTACAAGTGATCCGAATGCGACAATGCTTTGGGACTTCACATTGTTTGGCCAGCCTCAATCATTTAACGCATAGAAAGACAGCTGATGATTACAGATCAGCTGTCTTTTTTATTTTTCATACACGTATTTTTAGGCTGGGCATATGATGAGGAAAGAAAAGGTGGTGGAAAGATGCCAGCGATTGTTGGGCCTATTCATATTGATCGTGTGTACGGAAATGGGGCAGCACATTTCGGTGATGTTTTTGCCATTTCGCCAAAAAGTGTCGATCACTCTGCCGGTGGTTCAGGGACTTATAATGCAGGAGATCTTGTCCAATTTTTTAACAGTCCAAATGTCACTTTTGTGTGGGATATAGACCTGATCAGCCAGCAAAAAAGCTTTAATGCGTAGCCAGCTTTGAAAGGGAATTCCTTTTCAGAAGCTGTCTTTTTTTATGGTACAATGGATATGGATGTAAGAAAAAAAAGAGGTGTGAACAGAGTCAAATGAAAATTAGAAAAGCACACATCACAAGCGGACAACCAAAGACCTACAATGTATATTTACATGAAAATAAAAAAGAATATAAAACGCTTGTAGCCGTACCTGACATTGAATGGAGTATTTCCATTGCGTATGAGGACGAAAAAGAGCAGCTCATCCATACGCTTGAACAATCTTTAATGGAAAGAGTAGAAACAGACGAAGCCCGTGACCTCGCACTCAAGATTGTGCACTGGGTCACAGAAATGTAAATTTAGAAACCAGGAGTGAAAACAGCGATGAAAGAAGAATCCGTAGACTTTTATTTGCAGCAGGGGATATTTGGACATGCTGAAACA
Source organism: Bacillus sp. 11B20 (assembly GCF_056098985.1). Lineage (NCBI taxonomy): Bacteria > Bacillati > Bacillota > Bacilli > Caryophanales > Bacillaceae > Bacillus > Bacillus sp. 11B20. The sequence goes on along the minus strand of NZ_JBLZWZ010000009.1, from coordinate 101,486 downwards.
AAACCCGATGAACGAAGGATGTTTCTTGGTTCATTAAGGGAACGAGCGCTTCTCGCCCTGACAAAGGGACAGGTATCAAGAAATAAACCGTATCATGAGGTGGAGCAAGTATTGAAGGCCAATCGCCAGGCCACAGTTCTTTTAAATGGTGAATTGTCCTATGCTTCCTATTCTCAATATGTCAAAATGGCAAATGCCGCTGGATGTTCGTTTAAAGTGGTGAATCATCATGAAGCGCACTCTCCATTTGGTCTTGTCATAGAGATGCCAAGTGCGGTCAATCAAGAGCACATCTATCTAAAAGATGAGCTGTTTCAAAAAGCTTTTTCTCACGAATCTGTTGAATAGGTTTCCCTAGTGAAATGAATAAGCTATAATGATTCAAAAGAGCATATGGGAGAGATGCGGATGGGCAAAGCGTTGATTTGTATTGATTATACAGTTGATTTTGTTGCAGACGATGGAAAACTGACATGCGGAAAGCCTGGACAGGCGATTGAGTCTAAGATCACAGAGATCACTTCTTCATTTATTGATGAAGGCCACTTTGTCGTCTTTGCTGTCGATCATCATGAAGAAGAGGACCCTTATCATCCAGAGACAAAGTTATTTCCGCCCCATAATATTCGCGGAACAGAGGGTATTGAACTTTATGGACAACTAAGTTCACTATTTCACACGTCAAAACATTTAAAACATGTCTACTATATGGAAAAAACAAGATACTCTGCTTTTGCAGGCACTCAATTAGAAATGAAACTGCGCGAGCGCGGCATCACGGAACTTCACTTAGCCGGCGTATGTACCGATATTTGTGTACTTCATACAGCTGTTGATGCGTACAATAAAGGCTTTGAACTTGTGATTCACCAAAATGCTGTGGCGAGTTTTAATGAAGCGGGGCACGAGTGGGCACTTTCTCACTTTGAGCAGTCGCTTGGTGCGAAAGTGGTTAAGTAAGGGAAGGAGAATGGAAGTTGGAGCATCGGTTTAATGACGACAGTTTATCACTACATACAGATCTTTATCAAATTAACATGGCAGAAACGTATTGGAGAGACGGCATACATGAGAAGAAGGCAGTCTTTGAACTCTTCTTTAGAAAGCTTCCATTTGACAATGGCTTCGCTGTATTTGCTGGCTTAGAGAAAGCGATTGAATATTTATCGGACTTTTCCTTCACTGAAAGCGATCTCGCGTATTTAAAAGATGAACTTGGTTATAAAAGCGATTTCATTGACTATTTAAGCGGATTGTCCTTTACAGGTACACTTCATTCAATGCGAGAAGGGGAAATTGTCTTTGCGAATGAACCGATTATGCGCATCGAGGCAACGCTTGTTGAAGCCCAGTTAATTGAAACAGCATTGCTTAATATCGTGAATTTCCAGACGCTGATTGCAACAAAAGCGGCTCGGATTAAAGGAATCATTGAAGATGAGACAGCATTAGAATTCGGAACAAGACGGGCACATGAAATGGATGCGGCGATGTGGGGAGCAAGAGCGGCACTCATCGGCGGCTTCCAGGCAACAAGTAATGTTCGTGCTGGGAAACGCTTTAACATCCCTGTATCAGGAACACATGCTCACGCACTTGTACAAGCATACCGCGATGAATATACAGCATTTAAAAAATATGCTGAAACACATACAGACTGTGTCTTTTTAGTCGATACGTATGATACTGTCAGATCAGGTATTCCGAATGCGATTAAGGTAGCGAAAGAATTTGGAGACAAAATCAACTTCATCGGTGTCAGACTTGATAGCGGGGACCTTGCATACTTGTCTAAAAAAGCTAGAACAATGCTGGATGAAGCAGGATTCCATGATGCAAAAGTCATTGCATCAAGCGATCTTGATGAACACACCATTATGAATTTAAAGGCACAGGGCGCCAAAATTGATGTGTGGGGTGTTGGGACAAAACTGATCACAGCATTCGATCAGCCAGCTCTTGGTGCAGTGTATAAGCTGGTGTCCATTGAAGAAAACGGTAAAATGAATGATACCATCAAAATTTCATCCAACCCAGAGAAAGTGACAACACCTGGCCGTAAACGGGTGTACCGCATTATCAATCAATTGAATCATCATTCTGAAGGTGACTACATTGCGCTTGAAGAGGAAGATGTTCATAGTGAGGATAAACTAAAAATGTTCCATCCCGTGCATACATTTATTAGTAAATTCGTGACAAACTTTGTGGCGAAAGATCTTCACGTACCGATTTTTGAACAAGGTAAACTTGTCTATGACAATCCAGATATTCAAACGATTCAAGCCTACGTGCAGGACAGTCTTGGACTCTTCTGGGAGGAATACAAACGAATCAGCAAACCAGAAGAATATCCAGTCGATTTGAGTCAAAAATGCTGGGATAATAAAATGCAGTTTATCCATGATGTGAAAAATAAAATCAAAAAAGAGCTTTATGAAAGCGAATGATTAGAAGAAAGGGAGATCATCAAGCCAGATGGTCTCTTTTTTTAATTTTGACCGATTGAAAATGAACTAAAAGCGCAATCATTTGGTATACTGAAAGCACATCTTGTTTGTCATGGCATAAAGGAGGATTGGAGCAGTTGAGGGTGTTTGTTGCGAGACAGCCTATTTTTAACAGAAAAGAACAAGTCGTATCATATGAGCTGCTTTATAGAGATAGTGAAACCAATACATATAGCGCTGAAGACGGTGATCAAGCGACAACGGACCTCATTATCAACAGTTTTCTAAATATCGGCATCGAAACACTGACAGAAGGAAAACGATGCTACATTAATTTCACCGAAAGCTTGCTTTCATCTGATCTGCTCACCTATTTTGATCCGCATCAGCTTGTGATCGAGATATTAGAAAATGTACCGATTACCCCGGCACTTATTATGAGATGTAAGCAGTTAAAAAAATGGGGATATACGATTGCACTCGATGATTTCTTCCTAAACGGAACACATTATAGTGACAAGCTGCTTGAGGAACTCCTCTATTGCATTGATATTTTAAAAATTGACTTTCTGAAAACAACAACGCAAGAACGAAGAGCTATTCTGAATACGTATAAAAAGTATCGCCTTCGATTTCTAGCAGAAAAAGTAGAAACGAGAAGAGAATATGAAGAAGCGCTAGAAGCGGGTTTTCACCTGTTTCAAGGGTATTTCTTTAGTGAGCCGCATGTGATATCAGGACGAGCATTATCGACCAGCTTCCATGCGTACCATCAGCTTTTAAATGAGTTAAGCAAGGACCAGCCGAATATCCAGACCGTGACCCATTTTATTGAAAGTGACCTTTCGCTATCATATCAATTATTAAAAATGCTGAATTCAGGCGGCATGAGACGTCTATATCAAATTAAGAGTATCCGGCAGGCGATTATCCTGCTTGGATTTAATGAAATTCGGCGCTGGATCTTTATCCTTTCATTTAAAGAACTGAATGTCCAAGCTAACTCAAGCCAAAAAGAAATTATCAAAATGTCATTCATTCGTGCCAAAACGTGTGAACTGATTGCTTATCGGACTGAACGAGAGCACCCTGCCTCTTATATGCTGACAGGCATGTTTTCTCTCATTGATACACTTGTCAGGGCAGATATCACAGAACTTGTGAAGGAGCTGCCGCTTTCTGATGAAGTTGGCGAGGCACTGCTTGGCTATGAAAATGATTATTCTTTTGTGCTAGGTGTGGCCAAACGTATTGAACGAAACGAATGGGATGATGAAATGTTTGATGGAAATCTCCCGAAACAGGAAGCCTATGGCTGTTATATAGAAGCCATTGAATGGTGCCATAAAATGTTTGAATCTTAAGAAAAGCCGCTCATGTGAGAGCGGCTTTTTCTTTGTCATGCCCACTGTAAAAGAAGGAAAAGTCTGCTGGAGGCAAGAGACAAGTAGATTCGAATGCCTTCTGGACTAAAGCGGATATCAATACCGCTTTTTACCCCGATTTGCTTCAGCATTCGGATGACACTTGTCGAATCAGATCGCTCAGCAGCCTCCATGATGCGCTGCGCAAACGGAAGAGAGCTGGAAATTTGCTGCGTGATGAGTGAAGCATCAGCAACGAGACGGGCTGATTCCTTTGCGGCTCGTTGAAATGAGTGGGCATCAACTGGAGGAAAAGTCATTGGCGTGCGCGGCGGGTATGCGTTGCTCATTGCGGGAACCTGCAAAGCAGGATAAGGTACATAGTAAAACACATGGTCACCTCTTCTCTCATTGGCGTGAAATTGGACGGATATCTGTTCTAAATGTATGTAGAAAATCAGAATAAAGAATCAAAATGATCTTTCTATCTTTGTAATTCCAGCATAAAAATAGGTACTTTTGCGGTCAATTTCGGTGAATGTCGCCAAAAAATTGCGGTGTCCACAATAGCGTCTGTCGTCTGACCTATGACACGCAAAACCGAAGATATAGAGGGGATCGTACGTTCTGTTGGGAGGGAAGTGTGACGAATGATGCCTATTCCTGTCGCAAAAATGACGCAATTCCTTTGAAATTGAGATAAAAGTATGATTTGAAAAGTCAGAAAATGATGAAAAAAGACCTATTGAATTTTGCGGTATCGCGCACACGTTTTGTGCATACTTTTCGGTGAAAAAATACTCAATTACATTTACACTGTTAGTAACAGATCAAATACTTATGACCCAATCACCATACACAAATACATTGATCTTCCAAAAAAGGAGAGTGGAATCGATGGAAAAGTATGAAATCGAAGAGCTTAAACAATTATTATGGAAACTTGAAAACGAAATCAGAGAAACAACGGCTTCTCTTCATAACATTAACAAAAGCATTGATCAATACGACAAATATGAATATGTGAAAATTTCTTAAAGACTTGATAATCATCAAGTCTTTTTTTTTATCCAAATACATACAAAAAAAGGATATATTATTATATAATTGTTAAATAGCGATGTCAGTGGACATTTGCTCATGTCTTTTTAGTAAAATAAAAGACGAAAGGGTGAGGTACAAGATCGAGTATGCTAAACTATCTAGAGAATACAAAAATCAAGCAGAATATGTCTGATTTTATTCAACATGCAGTCAGGCAGAATGATTTACAAAAGCTGCTTCTGAAATTTACAGATAGAAAAAAAGAATTTCCTCTTGGTCAATTGGCTTACCAGCATTATGAGGCATTTGGCGGACAAGACAAGCAAGCGATTTCAAAACTGGCAGCAGGGATTGAACTTCTCATTTTATCTGCCGATATATTAGATGATATTGAAGATCAGGACAATGATTCGTATCCTTGGATGAACGTCGACCAAGGAGTGGCCATCAATGCATCTACGTATTTGTATACGGTGAGTATCCAATTCATCACATCAATATGTGAAAATAATTCTCAACTAATAGAGAAATTGTTCCATTTCATCAAAATGTCAATGGAAGGGCAGCACGAGGATTTGCGTCATTTGCATGGAACAGAAGAAGAGTGTGTAGAGGTTTTAAGGAGAAAATCAGGTTCTTTAACAGCTCTTTCTAGCGTACTGGGTGTTTATTTAGCGACAGGAAAAATAAACGCCACTGTGGAATCTTATTCGATATATTATGGTGTTGCTGAACAGATCAGTAACGATTTTTTTGCGTTATTTTCAAAATCAAACGGAGATTTTCAAAAAAAACAAACGCTGGCATTCAGTTATTTACAAAGACGTTTTAACGATGCCAGTCAAGAGCTTCTTTCCTTCTTTTCTAACCGGCTGGATGAGTCAGAGCAAAAGCCGTTTCAACTGAAGCAGAAATTACTTGAAGCTGGTTTGACTCAGTACATGGTATCGATGAGAGAGATTATGCTGTTAAAAATGAAGCGAGGAATTGAACAACTTGATTTACCTAAAACGAAGAAGGAACAATTATATGCATTTATGACAAAGGAGGGCAATGATTGAACATTCAAAATATCATTGCACATCTAATGAAGAACCCAGTTGTGATCGATGAATTGAAATCTGGAAATGCAAGTTTAATTCATGCAGATGCACAAACAACCGCAGCCATTATAAAAGGTGTAGAAAAAGGATACATGAGTGCGAAATACATCTGGGAGTATTAATTTTAAGATCCAACCTGTATGATTATTTAATGATCTTTTCTTAAGGATGTTTTAAACATGAAGCTTACCTATACAAAATTGTCCACATTTCTTGTGTTTTTGTCTTTTTTATTTGTGATCTATATTTCATATATCTATGTATTTGATATTTTTAATGGTGCACGTGTAGAAAAGAATGAAAATGGTCAAACGGAAGTTGTTGACGTTGAATATCTTTCTTTAGCTTATTCGTCAGGGTTAAAAGAAGGAGATATTATTTTAAAAATAAACGGACAATCTAATTTAATTCAAGATCATATGATTAATGGTAAGCTTAGAAATGTACAAAGAATTGATATTCAAAGAGGAAACCAAATTATATCACTTAAAAATAAAACATTGATTGGTCGAGAAAGCTTATTTATCTATTTAATCCCTCTTCTTCTATATTCAATATGCTTATTCTGTATCTTTTTTATTATTAAAATCAACAAAGAGCCGCAACGAAAATCTGCATTTTTATTAATTTTATTCTTATTGTCAATTTGTGTTGGATATCTGAGTGCAGGTACTTCAGGAATTGGTGATAGATTTAGCCATTATGTTCTCTTATTGTGTTTATCGAGTGTATCCATCTTATATATTCATTTTATCTATCAATACTTCAAAGAATTTGATGTGCACTTAACGAACCCAAAACTAATCAGGTGCTTATACTTAATACCTATTTTTAATCTTGCAGTACATAGTGGAGTTTCGGTGTCATCTGAATTGAGAAAATATGTTCCAAGCATCAGTTTGCTGTTTTTTTTCGGAACAGTTTTAGTAGCACTTTATTTAATAGTCAGAGGCATGAAGAGATATAAAAAAACAGCACATGGTTCAGTTTTAAAGTTTTTTGCTATTATAAATGTTTTGTCGTTCAGTCCATTTATTTTATTTTTCGTTATTCCCTATGTATTTTTTGATAAGTATTTGATTGATCCTTTTATCCTGACGTCTATCGTTTTGTTAATTCCTTTTTCACTCGTGTACCAATTTATGACGAACAAACTTTACAATATGGATTTTCTAATTAGTAGACTGAGATACTATGGCTTTCTAGCCATTACACCAACCATTTTCGTTGTAGTCACGTTTTACATTCTGCAAAAACCAGAAGATTTGAAGTACACACTGAAGCTCGCATTAATCACTTATACTCTCATGCTGGCTGTTTTTTATTTCAAAGAAATTCTAGATTTCCGTTTTCGATTGAAGCGTTTTTCAGAGAAGCATAATTATCAGGATAGTGTATTTAAATTTACACAGCTCATTCGTGAGGCGTCATCACTCCATCAAGTATTGTATCATTTAAAATACACCATCTTAGAAGTACTTGTTGTGAACAAAGCCTTTGTGCTTGAAGTGAAGGCAGATGGACAAATTGTTGAAATTGATGAATCAATAGAAGAAAGCCAGCTATGGAAAGAGTATGTGGATCAATTTCAAGATATTTTAGGTGAAGTTGGAAAAATCATTGCGCTTGATAAAGGATTCATGATGAAAATTGGTGAGCGGGGCGGTCACTCTTTTGTGATTTGCTGTTTATCTAATTTACGGACACCGAAATTGTCGCGTGATGAGATTTCTTGGCTGAAAACATTGGCCTTTTATACAAGTGTCAGTTTAGAAAATGTCGTCAAGATCGAAGAGTTGATGGAGCATCTTGACGATTTGAAACAGCGCGAGGCCAATCCTGCCTGGCTGAAGAAAATCATGTTTGCTATGGAAGAAAAGCAGCGTTCAGATTTAGCGAGAGATCTTCATGATTCCGTGCTGCAGGACTTGATATCACTAAAAAGGCAGTCGGAAATGTTTTTAACGAATTTCCAAAATAACCAATGCCCGACATCTATTGAAAATTCGCTTATCTCATGGAATGATCAAATGTCCAAAGTGATTCAAACGACGAGAGAAACGTGTCATGAGCTTCGGCCTCAGCTGCTGTATGATTTAGGTTTAGTAAAGGCGATATCGAAGCTGACTTCTCAAATTCAGGAGGAAGCACCGTTTCATATTAGGCTGAATACGACACGCTTTGATAAAGAATTGGACATTGATATTGATTCACAGCTGAATATTTACCGAATTGTTCAGGAGTTGTTATCCAACGCCCTGAAGCACTCTAAAGCCACTCAAGTGTTAGTGATGCTGATTTGTATTAAAGATCAGGTTGTTCTTCACTATGAGGATGATGGAGTCGGTTTTGATGCAAGTCATCTTGATCAGCACACAATGAGCATGGGGCTTTCGGGAATTAGAGAACGAGTCAAAGCATTAAATGGAAAGCTTCAAATTCACACAGCCCCGGGGAAAGGGCTTAAGGTGAAAATTGAAATGGAATTGTAACCATTTATTAAGGATTAAGACTTGGCATCAGCCAAGTCTTTTATATAAAATGGAAGTGAGTGATTTAAAGGGAGGAAGACATGAAGAAGATATTGGTCATTGATGATCATCCGGCTGTCATGGAAGGGACAAAAAGCATATTAGAATCAGACCAGCAGCTATCAGTCGATTGTTTAAGTCCTGATGCAGAAGCCGCCTTTTTAAAGACGCATGACTTTTCCATCTATGATGTGATTTTAATGGATTTAAATCTCGGGGATATCAATGGAATGGACATAGCGAAACAAATTTTAGAAACCAACCATCAAGTGAAAATTATCATTTATACAGGGTATGAAGTAGATGATTATTTTGAAGAGGCTATTCGGGCTGGATTACACGGTGCAATTAGTAAAACAGAGACGAAAGACAAAATTATTGAATACATACACCGGACATTGCAAGGAGAAGTTGTCATTCAGCTGTCCTATTTAAAGAAATTGATTTCACAGCAGCAAGAAAAGCCAGAACAAGCGCAGCAGACTGACCACGATCTCTTAACGGAACGGGAGTGTTTGATCCTTAGAGAAGTGGAAAAAGGATACACGAACCAGGAGATTGCCGATGTGCTTCATTTGAGCAAACGGTCAATTGAGTACAGTTTGACATCCATCTTTAATAAGCTGAATGTTGGATCTCGTACAGAAGCGGTGTTAATTGCCAAGTCTGAAAGTGTGCTGTAAACGTGTGAAGGGAGAGGGCCTTAATGAATGTGAGCGGATCAAATACACTGCTTGAGGCACTAGGCATTGAGATTGTAGAGTGCAATGAATCACGATGCGTTGCAACAATGCCAGTCGATCACAGAACAAAACAGCCATTTGGACTGCTGCATGGAGGAGCATCTGCTGCTCTAGCAGAAACAGTGGCGAGCATGGGGGCTGCGGCTCATTTAGACTTAACGCAGCAAGTTTGCTCAGGTATTGAAATTAATGCCAATCATTTAAAATCTGTACGCGATGGAGTTGTGACAGCGACAGCTGTTCCTGTGCATATAGGACGGCGTACAATGGTATTTCAAATCGATATAAAAGATGATCGAGACCGGCACATCTGTACGTCCAGATGCACACTTGCTGTCATTGATCGCATATAAAAAAGCTCCCGGTGCAGCGGAAGCTTTTTTTATATGCACGTTGAGCGATAAAAAAAGAATGGCCCAACATATCAGGCCATTCTTTTTTCGCTTTTTATAAATAAGAATCTTCTTTTCGTTTAATTACAAAGTTACGGAAACCGCCATAATCATCTTGTACACTGCGTTTGTCGAGCTTAACACCAGTATTGTAGGCGGCTCTTCCGATTAAGTGTGCGCCGACTGGTGCTGTCAGGAAGATGAATACGATGCCGAGAAGGATTTTTGCAGAAATAACGCCTGCAAGAAACCATTCATGAAAAAACACACCTACTAAAATCAGAACAACGCCAAGTGTCGATGCTTTTGATGCAGCATGCATACGTGTGTAAACATCCGGCAGTCGAAGGACACCAATAGCTGAAATCAAACAGAGGATAGCGCCTAGCAGGATAAAGAAAATGACGATGGCTTTAGCGATGACGATCATTTTCAATCACTTCCCCTTTCTCAAGAAATTTGGAAAAAGCGACAGTACCGATAAAGGCAAGGATACCGAGCAGTAAAATAATCTCAAAGAATGCAGTGGTTTTCAGTAAAATTGAAACGATGGCTGTCATCCCAATTAAATTGATTCCTATCGCATCAAGCGCACTCACACGATCAGGAATAGAGGGACCTTTGATCACTCGTATCACAAAAAGCAAGGTAGACAGCGCAAGAATGCCAAGTGAAATTTGCAAAATGAGTTCCATTACTTACCGCTCACCTCCTGAATCGCTTTCTCAAATGAAACCCGGATATCGTGAATGGCTTTTTCAGCATCTTCAATATCCATCGCATGAATGTATAAAATGGAACGATCGTCGGAAATATCAATCACTAGTGTACCTGGTGTCAATGTAATCATATTGGCCAGTATGGTGATTTCCCAATCTGTTTTCAAATCCGTACGAAAGGCGAAAATTCCGGGTTTAATCGTGAGCTTTGGAGATAATACGGTCTTTAATACACTTAAATTGGCAAGAAGCAGCTCGCGAATAAAAATGATGATAAGCTTGAAAATCGCATAAAGGGCATAGCCGTAAAAACGCTGCGGGAAAAATCGCCGCAGCATAAAAATGGCGATCATCCCTAATGCAAAACCTGATACAAAGTCTGCGGCTCTGTATGTATCATTCATAAACATCCATGTAAAGGCGAGGAGAGCGTTTAGTAATATTTGAAAGGCCATGTTCATCTACTCCTTCAGCACAGCTTGAATATATTTTTCTGGTGTAGAGAGCATTTCCGCTGCTTGATTGATATAAGGGGCAATGAACTCTGTCCCTAACCCAATAGCAAGCGATAAGACGACAAGCAGTACGCCAGGATACACCATTCCTTTAATTGACGGCTTTCTTCTGCGTTTATCCTGTTCCTCGCCCCAAAATGCGGACATGAAAATCTTCATAATAGAGTAGAGGACAAGGAGGCTGGACAGTAAGACCAAGATAGAAAACGTCATGTATCCAGCAGAAAATCCACCTTCCACAATTTTTAGTTTTCCAACAAAGCCACTCAGCGGCGGAATTCCTGCCAGCGATAAAGCCGAAATGAAAAACATCCATCCTAATAGAGGCTGAGATTGAATCAGTCCGCCCATTTTTTTCAGTTGGTTTGTACCAGCGTACACAAAGAGGGCACCTGCCAGCATAAATAAAGCCCCTTTGATCACCATGTCGTGAATGAGATAATAAATAGCTCCTTGGAGTGATGCAGGTGTGTTGGCTGCAAATCCAAACAAAATGACACCAACAGCTGTGACAATATTATAAATCACAATCTTCTGCACATCAGAATAGGCGATCGAACCTATCACACCGAATATCACCGTCAGTGCGGCAAGCCACGCCATGAGTGTATGGGTGAAGCCTGTATCGTGTATAAAAATTAATGTAAAGACTCTGGCAATCGCATATAAGCCAACCTTTGTGAGCAAAGCCCCAAAAAGAGCTGAAATCGCTGCTGGCGGTGCATGATACGATCCTGGCAGCCAGAAATAAAGCGGGAAGATCCCAGCTTTTAAGCCGAATACAATGAGGAACAGGATGGAAATAACAGTGATTAACCCTGTTTGCCCTGATTCAGCTATTTTCACACTTAAATCAGCCATATTGAGCGTACCCGTCACTGCATATAAACAGGCAACTCCGACAATAAATAATGCCGACGAGATGATATTAAACACAATATATTTGAGTGATTCACGAAGCTGAGGCTTTGATCCGCCTAATACAATGAGCATATAAGATGCCATCAGCAGTAATTCAAAGAAGACAAACAGGTTGAATATATCTCCCGTTAAAAAGGCTCCGCTCACGCCAGCTAACAAAAACTGCACACCAGAATAATAGAAGAGCCGCTCTCTTTCTTTCCCAATCGTTTGAAAGGAGAAGAGGACTGTCACAAGCCCGACAACGGAAGCAGTCAGCACAAGGAGTGCAGCAAATTGATCGGCGACAAGGGCAATTCCAAATGGGGCTTTCCAGCCGCCTAAATAAAGGGTTTGTATCCCATTTGTGAAAATCGTTTGAACCAAATATGCATTACATATAATGGCTGAAAGAGATGCCAAGACACTAAAAACTCTTGACAGCATGATGTTTTTATTTATAAAAATCAATAGTGTAGCAGCTAGTAATGGAATTAATATAGGCAGGATCACGAGATTATTCATGCTGATCATTTCCTCTCATTTGATCCATGTCATCTGTTCGCAGCTCTTGGAAGGCTCGGAAGGCCATGACAAGTAATAAGGATGTCACACCAAAAGCAATGACAATGGCTGTTAAAATTAATGCCTGCGGCAATGGATCTACATAGGATGTGAGCCCCTCTTTTAGAACGGGAGGTGCTCCCTTTTTTAAGCCGCCCATTGTTAAAAGAAGCAAGTGGACGCCGTGACTCAAAACAGCAGTACCGACGATGACCCGCAGAAGGCTTTTTGACAGCATCAAATAGGTCGCCGCCATAAAAATAATTCCGACGATAATAGACATTAGAAATTCCATTATTCCTTCTCTCCAATCATTTGAATAATGGTCATGGTGACACCAACAACGACCAAGTACACACCGATATCAAACAGGACGGCTGTTGCCAGTTCTGTTTTTCCTAAAAACGGTAATTGGAAATAATCAAATGCATGTGATAGAAAAGGTGCACCGAATAGAAAGGATCCCATACCTGTCAGGATCGCAACGAGCAAACCGGCTCCAGCTACATAAATAAAGTCAAAGGGTAAAATGCGTCTTACTGTTTTCAGATCATAGGCTAAAAGCAGAAGAACGACAGCCGCAGAACTCATCAGGCCGCCGATGAATCCGCCGCCAGGATTGTTATGCCCCGCAAGAAATAGGTGAAGGGAGAAGAGCAAGATGATGAATGCTGTGATTTTTGTTGTGACTTGCAAAAGCATATCATTCGTATCAATCTTTCTCATCGCCGCACACCTCTCTTCCGTTTTGCTTGTGTTTTTAATAACCCATAAATACCAAGTGCCGCAATGGCGAGCACAGTGATTTCAAAAAGGGTATCAAAGCCCCTGAAATCGACAAGAATGACATTGACAATATTGTCACCGCCAGCAAGTTTGTAGCTGTTTTCAATAAAGTAAGTTGAGATAGTGTCAAGTGACTGCTGACTTGTGGAAGCGAAAGCTAGACAAGTGACAACAACCCCAACACCTAATGAAATGATGAAATTGGTCATTTTGAATCTTCTCGTTTTTTGCTTTAAGCTCAGCTTCGGCAAATGATAGAAGCAAAGCAAAAACAGTGCGACAGAAATCGTTTCAATAATCAGCTGCGTCAGCGCAAGGTCAGGTGCTCTGAAAATCACGAAGAATAATGACAGCGTGTAGCCCATGACACCTAGAGCAATAATAGCTGTTAATCGTGAGCTTGCGAAGACTGTTGCAATCGTCGCCGCCACCATCACAAGTGAAAGAATCACCTCATACGTGCCAATTGAGGCAGCCTGATCTGTTTGAAATGAAAAGGCCTGCTGATAAAACATGACGCCGCCAATGACGATAATCATGAACCCAAACACATAGACAAGATAGTCACGAAGAAAACCAGTCATATAACTGTTGGTCAGGCGGTATGACCCTTTTTCCAAACCGATAAGAGAGCGGTCGTATAAAGCGTTAAATGACCATTTTTCCTTAAAGATGTTGTACATTGGACGCCATTTTGAAAGCGTCAAGTAGCCGATTGTGCCGAGTACAACAACACCTATTGTCATATAGAGCTCTGGCTGGAAGCCATGCCATGCTTCAATCTTCACAGAAAAACGGCTTCCTGTTTCAATCGCTTCAGGAATGATCGCCGCAATTGCGGGTTCGATGACAGAATAGGCAAGAATATTAGGGAAAAAGAAGAAGGTGACCACAAGTGCAGCGAGAATGATTGGCGGAATGAGCATGCCGATCGGTGCTTCATGCGGTTTTTTCTCCAATTGGTCTATATTCAGACGGCCTCTAAAAGTTTTAAAGAGGAGCATCATACTATAAATGAACGTAAAGACACTAGCGAGCCAAGCAAGTGCTGGGATGATAGCACCCCATGTTGAAACGTCCGTAAAACTGATGTCAGAAATTCGTATCATACTTGTGAAAAATAGCTCTTTACTTAAGAAACCGTTAAATGGCGGTAATCCGGCCATTGAAAATGTACCGATTAACGTAATTGTGAAGGTAATCGGCATGATCGTCATTAATCCGCCTAATTTTCGAATGTCACGAGTCCCTGTTTCATGATCGATAATACCAGCTGCCATAAAGAGACTTCCTTTAAACGTAGCATGGTTAATGAGGTGAAAAATAGCTGCAAGAACGGCTGCACCAAAAAAGGCAGGATTGTTTTCATGAATCGCAGCTGCGCCGACGCCAAGCATGAGCATAATCATGCCGAGCTGACTCACTGTCGAATAGGCCAGAATGGCTTTCAAATCGTTTTGCCGGACGGCGTGGAATGATCCCCAGAATAATGTGACAAGTCCAACGATGGAAATGGTCCAGAACCATACCTCTGATATAGCAAAGATTGGACTGAAGCGGGCAACAAGATAAATACCGGCTTTCACCATCGTAGCAGAATGCAGATAACTGCTCACAGGGGTCGGTGCTTCCATTGCATCAGGCAGCCAGATATAGAATGGGAACTGCGCTGATTTCGTAAAGGCACCTAGTAAGATTAGGATCATGGCAGGGATAAAGTAAGGTGATGCCATAATGAGCTGAAGCTGATTGACTGCTTCACGAATACTGAATGAATCAGTAATCAGGTAAATGAGGATGAAGCCACCAAGCATAGCTAATCCGCCAAAAACAGTAATAAGCAGTGATTTCGTTGCTCCATACCTAGAGCGCTCCCGCTTATACCAATACCCAATTAAGAGGAAGGAAGAGATACTCGTTAACTCCCAAAACAAGTATAGAACCACCATGTTGTCAGAAAGAACGACACCCAGCATCGCGGTCATAAACATGAGCAAATACGTGTAGAAAGAGCCAAGCTGTTCTTTTTCCTTTGATAAGTAGAAAATACTGTACAGTACCACAAGTGCGCCTATACCTGTAATTAATAAAGCAAATAACAGGCTGAGACCATCGACATACACAGTGAAATTCATCCCTAAAGATGGAATCCATTCAGCCTGTGAGAAAAGCGTTCGTCCATTCGAAGTGATATGTAACATTTGGATGAAATAGGTAAATAAAAGAATCGGCAAGATGAGAACAAACCATCCTGTATGTATACGCTTCACATATTTGTAAAGGAAAGGTACTACAAAAGCGAGTAAAAAAGGTGATAGGATGGCGAAGTGAATAAGCTGCAAGAAAATGAACCTCCTTTGATCAATATAAATTCACGTTCTAAAGAACTGGTAATTAAAATTATAGCGTAAATACAGCCATAGTGCATTGGTTTGAAACGATTTCAAGCAAACTGTATTTGTTTTAGGTTCTTTTGACCACAAAAATAATTTTATCAAAAATGACACTCATTGTATATTGTTTTGTTTTTCGTACATGCTTTTCTTAAAGGAGCTGATCAAATGAAACGAAAGATCGCCATCAGCTTAAGCCTATTCTGCACGATTTTAGGAGGAGCATTCTTGATTGACCGAAATGATCAAAAAAGGTGGCAGGCCGGAAGTGAATGGCCGCTATTTTCTGAGCATCTTCTTCACATGAGCTATCAAGAAACGAAGCTGTATCCTTTTCAGCCCAGGGAATATTTACGAATTGTATTAGCTGATGAATAAGAGATCCTATAGGAGAAAAGAAATATAAAAAAGCATGAGCCCATGTGAGAGCTCATGCTTTTTATGTGTGGTAGTTTAACTAAACATTCTGAGTAAGATCGTTGCACAGATAACAGTTGCTGCTCCGCCAAGTCGTGTAGATACTTGTGCGAAAGGCATAAGACCCATTCTTCCAGAAGCTGAAAGAATGGCAACATCACCAGTACCGCCAAGTCCGCTGTGACAGCCAGTGACAATAGCAGATTCTACTGGATACATGTTCATTAGTTTTCCAACGAAGTAACCAGAACCAACCATTGCGAGTACAACAGCGATACATACGCATACGAATGGAATTGAGATGACAGTTGCTACATCATCAAGTGGAATGTATAGAATACCAAGACCAACCATTAGCGGCCATGTAAAACTTCTTGATACAAACTTGTAGAACTGCTGTGAGCCATTTTGAAGATGCTGAGGCATCACGTTTAAGTATTTGATTAAAGCAGCAAGAACAATCATTAGGATTGGACCTGGAATATGAACGAAGCTTTCTAACAAACCACCAAAGATGAAGGTTGTACAAGCAACGAGTACACCAGCACCCATTAAACCGAAATCAACTTTTGCATCCATATCTGGCTGCTCGAAAATTTCGTTTGCTTCTTTAGATTTCACAAGACGGCCATTCCCGTTCAGTTCAGGACGTTTCTCACCAAGCTTCTTCATTGCGCCAGCGCAGATAATGGCAATGACGTTCCCAATGACAGCCGCAGGAATTAATTGAGAAATTAATGACTCTGCTGATACATCAAGAATTTGTGAATAAGCGATAGATAATGGCAAAATTCCTTCTCCAACACCACCGGCAATAATCGGTACAATAATAAAGAAGAATGAATGATGCGGTGTGTAACCAACTAAAAGGCCAACAAGGATACCAGCACTCACAGCTGCAATTGTACCTGCAACTAGAGGGACAAACATACGAATAAGGCCTTGTACTAAAACAGTCCGCTGCATCCCAAGAATACTACCTACTACAAGAGCAGAAATATAGAAGTAAAGGAAGTTCGACGTTTTCATAAGAGACGTAACCGCTTCCAATGAGTTCGGATTCAGAACATTAAAAAAGACCAGGAACGATGGTACGAATAAAGAAAGAATCGCCGGTCCACCAATATCTTTTAAGATTGGAATACGTTGTCCTACATCTCCAAGGAAAATCCCCAAAATCATAATAACAGCGAAACCACCAAGCATATTTGCTGGAATTTTATTAAAATAAGCGGCAGTTAAAATAATCGCTGCAAGTACTAAATACACAGGTAGATCAATAACACCAATTTTCCAAGACATGATCTTACGGAAAACGCTTTTATTATTGTCAGAATCGTCTGTAATCGATTTCAATTGTTGTGCATTAGCCACATAAACACCCCCAAATGCTATTTGTCTCAATTGTAGAAGATTCTGTGACACTCATCTATTTATTAAACTAAAATAAGTGTAATAAAAGTAAAATAAACAGGAGTTTTTGAGTTTTTTATCATACAAAAATCCCCTGAAGATAGTTTGTCCTTCAGGGGATTGATCATACATCGTATTTATCGTTTTCCTTTTAAATAAGGTGTACCAAGTGCTTTCGGTGCATCGGCACGTCCGATGAAGCCAGTAAGTGCTAAAATGGTGAGCACATATGGTGCTATGAGCATATAAACATTCGGTATATCTTGGAACAGCGGCAGGAGAGAACCAATGATGCTTAAACTTTGAGCAAATCCAAAGAATAAAGCAGCTCCCATTGCGCCAAATGGATGCCATTTACCGAATACAAGCGCAGCTAGTGCGATAAAGCCTTGTCCAGTAATGGTGGCATGGGAGAAATCAAGCGCGATCGTTGAGGCATAAACAGCCCCGCCCAGACCGCCAAACAGTCCACTAATGAAGACAGCGATATAACGCATCCGGTACACTTTGATTCCCATTGTATCAGCTGCCATTGGATGCTCTCCAACTGCACGAAGACGAAGACCAAATGGCATTTTAAATAAAACAAACCATGCAACTACCGCAAGGGCTAAAGCAAGTATGGACGTATAATAAACATCTTTAAAGAAAATATCACCAATGATCGGAATGTCACTTAAAAGGGGAATATCTCCTTTATAGAAAGGTTCTGTAATTTTATCAGTTTGTGCTTTTCCGTAAATCAGTTTTACGACAAACAATGTAGCGCCAAGTGCCAGCATGTTAATGGCCACACCACTGACCGTTTGATCAGCTCGGAAGGTAATGGTCGCAACTGCATGAATCAGTGAGAACAATCCGCCAACGGCCATTCCAACGAGAAGCCCAAGCCACGGGGTCAAGGCTCCAAACGTATCAGCAAAAAATAAGTTAAAGATAATACTGGAAAATGCTCCGACGACCATCAAACCTTCAAGACCGATATTGACAACACCTGATCTTTCTGAAAAGACGCCTCCAAGAGCGGTTAAAATAAGTGGTGCAGCATAAACAAGTGTAGCTGGGACGATGATTTCAAGTATTTGCAGAAATCCCACTTATTTTCCCCCCTTTTTCTTCATTTGTTGAATCACAAGACGAATAATATAGCTTGAGGCGACGAAAAGAATGATGATCGCAATGACAATATCAACAACCTCAGTCGGTACGCCTGATTCAAGCGGCATATTTAATGCACCGACCTTCAATCCACCAAGCAATAATGCAGCAAGAACAACACCAACAGCCGTATTTCCACCTAATAAAGCGACGGCAATTCCATCAAAACCTACGCCTGTAAACGAGCCTTTAATAGAGGCATATTCAAATGTACCAAGGCCTTCCATAGCGCCTGCAAGACCTGCAAAAGCACCTGAAATGAGCATCGCATAAATGATATTGCGGCGAACGTTCATGCCAGCATACTGTGATGCCTGCTGATTCATTCCAACAGCACGTAACTCAAACCCTTTAGAAGTTTTTTGAATAATGACCCACATCACGACCGCCGCAATAATGGCAACAAAAATACCGTTATGCATCCGGGAGAAATCAGTGATCTGCTCAAAAAATCCAGAGCGAAGAGAGGCAGTGGCATCGATTTTATCTGTTTTATCTTTATTATCTGTTAAGACATTTGAGATTAAATAGTTTGTGACATGAAGGGCAATGTAGTTCATCATGATGGTGACGATGACCTCATGCACATAAAAACGAGCTTTTAAAAATCCGGGAATAAAGCCCCATAGAGCACCTGCAGCAGCTGCGGTGATGAGTGCAAGCGGCAGATGAATATACATAGGTGCATGGACAGTTGTTCCAATCCATACAGCAGCTACCCAGCCAACAAGCATTTGACCTTCGACACCGATATTAAACAGGCCTGTCCGAAATGCAAAGGCAACAGCAAGACCTGATAAAATATAAGGGGTCACTTGCCTGATGGTTTCTCCCATATAATAGGTTTCACCGAAAACGCCATTCCAAAGGGCGCCATAGCCTTCGATGACACTATAACCGCTTGCCAGCATAATAATGGCCCCAACCAAAAGACCAAGTACAATGGCTATAAGCGGAATCAGCAGATTTGTTAAGCGATTAGACATTTGCTTCTTTCCCCACTTCCTGTTGCGTACTTCCAGCCATTAATAGGCCAAGCTCTTGCTCTGTTGTTTCTTTTGGATCAACAATGGCCACAATGCTGCCTTCGAAAATGACAGCGATCTTATCACTGACATTGATAATTTCATCAAGCTCAAAGGAGATGAGCAAAACAGCTTTGCCAGAGTCTCTCTGCTCAATGAGACGTTTATGAACAAATTCAATCGCACCAACATCAAGTCCTCGTGTCGGCTGAGCGGCAATTAATAAATCAGGATTACGGTCCACTTCACGGCCGATAATGGCTTTTTGCTGGTTACCGCCTGAAAGGGCGCGCGCTTCTGTATATTCACTCGGTGTTCTGACGTCATACTCCGCAATGATTCGTTTTGCCTTTTGATAAATATTCTTCATATTCAATAAGCCGAATTTTGAATAAGGACGCTGATAATACGTTTGTAAGGAAATGTTTTCTCCAATTGAAAAATCGAGTACAAGTCCATGTTTATGACGGTCCTGAGGAATATGTCCAATCCCAGATTCGGTCACTTTACGAGGCGGGAGATTTTGAATGGCTTTCCCGTTTAGCATGATCGTGCCAGATTCTGATTTTTTTAGACCGGTAATGGCTTCAATTAATTCAGACTGGCCATTGCCGTCTACCCCAGCAATTCCAACAATTTCGCCAGCCTTCACTGAGAGGTTTAACTGTTTGACCGCTTCAATTCCTCTGGCGTCTTTTACTGTGAGGTCTTGAATTTGAAGAACTTCCTCAGCAGGAGAAGCAGCTTTTTTGTCTGTTTTAAATGACACTTCACGACCAACCATGAGGCTTGCAAGTTCGTCTTTATTTGTGCTTTCCACATCAAGTGTACGAATGCCTTGACCTTTTCGGATAATGGTCACGCGATGACAGGCATCCATAATTTCTTTCAGCTTATGGGTGATTAAAATAATGGATTTGCCTTCATTGATTAAGTTTTTCATGATTTGTATGAGTTCTTTGATTTCTTGAGGTGTTAAAACGGCCGTTGGTTCGTCGAAGATCAAAATGTCAGCGCCGCGGTAAAGTGTTTTTAAAATTTCTGCACGTTGCTGCATACCGACAGAGATGTCAGATACTTTTGCGGCAGGATCTATTTTCAAACCATAGCGGTCAGAAAGCTCTTGTACTTGCTGTATGGCTTGCTCTTTGTCAATCTTTCCAAACTTCTTTGGCTCTTTACCTAAAATGATGTTTTCAGCGACAGTAAAGGTATCGACAAGCATAAAGTGCTGATGCACCATTCCGATGCCTAAATCACTAGCATCATTTGGACTAGAGATGGTCACGGGTTTTCCGTGTACCTTGATTTCACCTTTTTCAGGCTGGTACAGTCCGAAAAGCACGTTCATGAGCGTTGATTTTCCAGCGCCGTTTTCACCAAGCAGCGCATGAATTTCGCCCTTTTTTAGCTGCAGCGTAATGTTGTCGTTTGCTACAATGCCAGGGAATTCTTTGCGTATATTCAACATTTCAATGACATAATCCACAGGTTTAACCGCTCCTTTTTTAGGGTGCTGATGAAGATAAAAACTAGCAAAAGAAAAGCTGCAAAACGAGGCTGCAGCTTTTCTTTTACCACCTTTTACGAATAAAGAGGAGGTAAAGGAGAGGCAAGGGGATAAGGCGCGCTTATCCCGATGCTCAAATTAAGCTTTAAAATCTTTTAATTCATCACGTGTTGCAGGGATTTTGATTTCGCCCTTGATGATTTTTTGTTTCCATTCTTCCACTTTCTTTAATACATCTTTATCAAGGTTTTCCTTAGATGGAGAGATGTCAAGAGCGCCTTCTTTCAGACCGTATGTGATCACTTCGCCGCCAGGGAACTTACCATCTTTTGCTTTCGTTGTTAAGTCTTGTACCGCTGTGTCTACTTTCTTAACCATAGAAGTAAGAGTGACACTTTGTTTTGTTCCAGGTACTTTTCCTTCGTCATACTGGTCTTTATCTACACCGATGACCCAAACTTTACGGTTAGGATCTGCTTTTTTCAGGTTTTTCGCTTCTGTGAAGACACCCGTTCCAGTGCCGCCAGCAGCATGATAGATGATGTCGACGCCAGATTTGTACATGCTTTCAGCTGTTGCTTTACCGATGTCAGCCTTATCGAATGCACCAGCATATTTCACTTCAACTTTTGCTTTTGGGTTCGCTGCTTCAACACCTGCGCGGAAACCGACTTCGAATTTTCTGACTAATTCAGAATCAACGCCGCCGACAAAACCAATTTTGTTTGATTTTGTTGTAAGAGCAGCCGCAACACCCACAAGGAATGATCCTTCGTTTTCGTTAAATACGATGCTGGCCACGTTGTCTTTCTTCACGACTGCATCAACGATAGCAAAGTGGTTTTTCTTACGTTGATCCGCAATTTCAGAAATAGCATCTTCCATTAAGAAACCAATTCCGTAAATGAGATCGAATTTCTCACGAGCAAGTGTGTTTAAGTTTGTTGTATAGTCAGCATCTGATTTAGATTGTAAGTAATCAAAGCCGTTTTTACCTTTTTTTAGATTGTTGTCTTTCCCAAATGCTTGTAAACCTTCCCAAGCTGATTGGTTAAACGATTTGTCATCGACACCACCGACATCAGTTACCATTGCAACAGTGAATTGATCTTTATCTTTTTTGCTTTCACCGCTGTTTGAGCCAGAGTTGCCGCATGCTCCAAGGATGGTTCCTGCTGCTACGACTAAGGACAATGCTAGTCCAATTTTGCGCTTCTTCAAAACATAACCCCCTATAAAATTTAAAAGTTTCAGAAAAGTCTCGCGAAAAAAGACCGATCTATCTTCTTCTCACCCTAAAGAGGGTATTTTATCCTGCTTTCTCATGAAACTTATGGAGGACAGGAGAGAAGATGTAAGACATCAGACTTATATCTCGTTGAACTAATCAATCATAATTTATCATTTCCCATCGAATAAATAAATAGAAATTTGTTTTATTTTTAAAAAAATGTTAAATGGCTTTATTTGATGTCTTTTTATCTGCTGAAATATGATATAATGCCGCTTTTGTGATGTGCTCTATTACAGTAGAACCACTGATATCAAGGGGTTTGTTACATCGTATGCCATAAAAAAAACATCTGGCCTTTCGTGAAGGTCAGATGTAACAGTTTAAAGATATTGCTGAATCAAATTCATATTGCTCGTGTTCAGTTTATATTGGAAAACAGGACGTCCAATTGTCCCATAAGCCATTTCAACATCCACCACTTCGATGTCCTCAAGGAATTTCAAATATTTTCTAATGGAGACTTGAGAGATTTCTGTATGATTGGCTAGGTCTTCGGTCGTGAAAGCCTGCTGACCAAATGATTGAATGCTTGTCCATATGAGTTTGAGTGTGCTTTTGGTCAGGCCTTTTGGCAGGAGGACTTTTTCCGCCTCTGCTTTTTTATGAAAAAGCTTCGCATCTAAATCATTTTGCGAAATGCTGTTCATTGATTGATACAGGGCGTGTTTCCGTTTATACTCTGCCAGTGCTGATTGGAATCGTTCGAACTCAAAAGGTTTGATTAAATAATCTACCGCTCCGTTTCGCATCGTTTGCTGAACAACATCGACTTCATTGGCAGCCGAAATGACAATGACATCAACGGCATGATTTTGCTGGCGAATTTCTGTTAGTAATGCCAGCCCATTTTGACCTGGCATATAAATATCGAGCAGTACGAGGTGAATGACTTCTGTTTTTAACACTTCAAGCGCCTGCTGAAAAGAGGTGGCAATCCCCTTTAACTCAAAGCCATCGATTTGGGTCAGGTAGCGTTTGTTCAGCTCCCCAACCATTGGATCATCTTCTACTATTAACACATTAATCATGTGAATCCTCCTTTTGTTTATACGGAATGCGGAGACTAAAGGTCGTTCCTTCTCCTTTTTCACTCGTGACAATCATATGTCCATTCAATTTCTTGATGCTTTGGTCAACGAAGTAGAGTCCGAAACCTCGGTCTTCTCCTTTAGTTGAAAAGCCTTGATCAAACATGATGTCTTGTTCTTCTTTTGTGAGACCAACACCTGTGTCCGTGATTTCAATGTGAAGCTGCTCTTGAACGTATCTGAAGGAGATCGAGATGTTTTTCGTCTCAGTATGTGAAACCGCATCGAGTGCATTATTTAACAGGTTGCCAATCACGGTAATGAGGTCATGCGTCACTGCCGGGTCCTCCGTATTTGGCACCTGTGTGCTGCAAATAACCTCCAAGGAAGCGCCTTGTTCCCGGATATAGCTTTGTTTTCCTAGTAAAAATCCTGCTAAAACAGAGTTTTTCACATGGTTGATGATTTCATTTGTTTCCGTTTGCTGATAAATGGCAATATCTTTGATGTAGGTGCCAAGGTCATCGTAGTTTTTGAGCTGGACCAAACCTAAAATGACATGAAGCTTGTTCATAAATTCATGTGACTGGGCACGGAGGGCATTCGCATACATTTTGACCCCGCTAAGCTGCTCAGCCAGGTGTTTGACTTCTGTTTTGTCACGGAAGGTGGCGATGGCCCCGACAATCTCATCATTTACTGTAATTGGTACTTCATTAAAAACGAGCTCCAGTCCATTCATTCTCACGTCACGATCAAGCAGTGGCTTGCGTGTTTCAATGACCTGTTTTAAGCCGCTTGAAGGGAGGAGAGTTTGAACATCTTGTTCTCTAGGATCAACCATAATGCCCATATTATGAAAGAGTCGTTTTGCCTCTGCATTGGCCAGCTTGATTTTACCGTGCTGATCGACGGCAAGAATCCCTTCTTTTGTTGATTCTAGCATGGCACTTCGTTCTTTTAGCAAAGTGGCAATCTCATCCGGCTCAAGTCCAAACATAATCTTCTTCACTTTTCTTGCCACAATGAGTGCCCCGATGATGCCAGATAGGAGGCTGAGTGATGTGACGAAGTAGAGTGGAAGTAAGCTTTGATGAATAATCAAGTCAATTTCCTTTAACGTAATCCCTACGGCCACAGCCCCGAGCTGCTTACCATTTTGATCATAAACAGGAACAAAAGCACGCATGGATCTGCCGAGTGTTCCAGAAGCCGTACTAATATGTTCTTTTCCCTGTAATGCTGCTTTTTCATCACCGCCGGCAAACCGTTTCCCAATCTTCTGCGGATTCGGGTGTGTTTTGCGGATACCTTTCATATCCATGACGACAACGAATTCGGTTTTGGTGATTTGCTGAACATTTGTTGTATATTTTCGTAATGCTGAATATGAATGATCTTCTAATGATTGTGCTGTGATCGGTGCCTCTGCGACCATTTTGGCAGTAGAGAGAGCAATGTCACGCTCCTGTTGATGAATGTTCTTGGCTGTTTCCGACCATATCGTAAAGAATGTGATACAAAGGGAGATCAGGACAACGATACACACAAAGATCGTTAGCCGTGTTTGCAGTCTTAAAGTTTTTTTCACGAGTATACCCCTAACGCGCGATTTTTTTCGTAACAGTAATACTTTAACGGGAAAATGTAAGTTTGTGAAGGAATGTACGTGCAAAATCATAAATTTGCTTTTGCTGTCAGTTTACTTTGAAAGCATCTTGTCAATCCGTTTTAAGTGAGCCATAATAAATGTGAGCTTATGAGAAAGGAACTATTTATGAAAAATACATATTTGACTGGATATTTTCCGCTGATTTCAATCTTACTATTCAGCTCTGCTTTTTCGATTTTTACAGTAGGTATCACAACTGATTTCTTGACTCAAGCAGGTATTTTAAAAGGAATGCTGGAATTTTTCTCAGAACAGGGCATCCGTCTTGCTCTTTTTGCCGCTTTTGCACTTGTTTATTTTATGATCTTATCTGCCTTAAAACTGATTGCAGATACGGTATTAGAGCTGGCGTTACTCTTTTTCGCTAAGGACCCTGAAGGGGAGAACTTAAAGAAAATTCGGATTGCATCCGTTGTTTATTTATTTGCCAGCTTGCTTGCATTTCTGTTGACTCAGCAGCTCATTCTGCTAGTCGGACTTTTTGCATTAGCAAGTCTTGTCTATTTTATCTGGGTTGTGGTTCGCATTTATCAATCGCTTAATATGCTGAATTTGATTGGATTTATGATGTTTATTCTGCTGTTTTGGGCGACGTTTTTGATCGGTATTTTGTACTTATTTATTAAGCTTTATAACAGTGTGATGGCAAGTCTGCCTTCGTAAGCAGACAAAGAAAGCATCCTCCTATCATTGGAGGATGCTTTTTTTTATGAAAGAAACCGCTTTTGAATATCGGGTGTAGGCATCATACAAGATGTTTTTTGACCAAACCATTTGTAGCGATTTTTTGCAATCAGCTCATAAAACCAATCACGGAGTGGGCGAGGTATGGCCAGGAGTAAAAAGCTCCATCTGTAGATCCCTTTTAAATGCCGCGCGGCTTTTAAGATGCCTGTTGACTTCGTATAAAGTGTTCCTTTTTCAATATAAATGAATGAATTGAACTCTTCTAAAGGCAAACCGTTTTCCTTTAAAATACGCTGTCCTGTATCTGATTGTAATGAAGCGAACATCATCCGTTCTTTCGGATCGCGCTTAATCACAAATTGAACAGCGCCGCTGCACACGTTGCAGACACCGTCAAATAAAATTAAATGGGATGGATGTGTTGAATGCATCGCAATCAAACCTCCTGTTTATCTGGCGTATTGCATCGTATTTTTCCAAATACGTAAGTGCGGGCTTGAACGATAAATCGATTCAACCGTTCCTCTATCTCTTCCGACCCAGACACCCATTGTGTACTGATCTGTCAGTCCCACAAACCAAATATCTTTGTAGTCATTGGATGTCCCTGTTTTACCACCGATATAAGGGGCATTGAAATTCGCTTTTTTCCCTGTTCCACTTTTTACAACGGAGGAAAGCAGCTTACGCATCGTTTCATTTGTCCGCTGAGAATATACTTGCTTTGGCGACTCTTTCCACTTGTAAAGGGTCTTGCCGTTTAAGTCTGTCACTTTTGTGATCGAATGACTTTGTGTGTAGGCTCCTTGGTTGCCAAAAACGGTGTACGCATCTGTTATTTCTAGCGGTGAGAAGCCTTTCGTAAATCCGCCAAGTGCAGAAGGAAGGCGGTAATCATCTGCTACGATATGCTCGAATGAGAACTTCTCTAAATAGCTGAAGCCTTTTTTGACACCTACTGTATCCAGCATTCGGATCGCAGGGGTATTGTAAGAATTTTTAAAGGCTGTTTCAAGTGTGACTGTTCCATACGTTTTATGATTATAGTTCTGCGGGCAGTATCCGCTGCTGCAAAACTTGCCAGCACTGATGGTGCTTGAAGCTGTTGCGCCGGTTTGATCAATATAAGGCGCATAGTCTAAAAGCGGCTTAATCGCAGAGCCTGGCTGTCTTTGCGCTTGATAGGCGTAGTTGAAATCAAACTTTTTATAGTTTTTCCCGCCAGCAAGTGCAACAATTTGATGCGTTTCATGATTAATGACCGCTGATCCGCCTTCTACACCTTGGTAAGGCAATTGTGCATTGAGTTGATAGACAGCTCTTTGCTGTAAGGAAGGATCAAGTGCTGTATAAATCTTCACGCCATCCTGGAGCAGGGCACTGACCTTTTCAGATAATTCTTTTTGAATCGCTTTTTTCGCTTGAGCCGTTTTGGCCTTTTTCAATCGTTTTGTAAAGCCTTCCTGATCAGACACAAGATCGGTAAACTCTTCATTGGCATATGTCACATAGTCAGGGTAAAGGTTTTTCTTTTCACTTAAGGATAGGCTGATTTTTTCTTTGACGGCTTTTTTGTATTGCTTTTTGGTGATGACGCCATCTTTCTTCAAAATACCAAGCAGCCGTTCTTGGCGTTTCTTTGTGTGCTTGAACTGTTTTAATGGGTCATACAGTGTTGGGTTGTTTGGAATAGCAGAGATAAATGCCATTTGTGCGAGTGTTAAAGAACTAAGCGGCTTATCAAAATAGTAATTAGCCGCAGAACCGACACCGTAAACACCATTACTGAAATAAATCGTATTTAAATAGCTTTCGAGAATTTCATCTTTCGAGAATTTTCGCTCAAGTTCATAGGAATAGAGCAGCTCTGTAAACTTTCGGCTGAACGAACGTTCATGGCTTAAATATAAGTTACGGGACAGCTGCTGTGTGATCGTACTCGCTCCTTGGCTGATGCCATGGTTTTTGACGTTTGCAGCAAGGGCACGAACCACCCCCATAAAGTCAATGCCTTTATGGTCATAGAAGTTGCGGTCCTCTGATCGGAGGAACAGCTCCTTCACAGGTTCAGGAATTTTATCGTATTTCACGAACACTCGGTTCTCATCGTTTGAGACGATCTCGGAGATGAGAGAACCATCCCGGTCATACATATAACTGTTTTGGGAAAAATCTATCTTTTCCAGCTTGATTTTTTGATCAAGCACTTCGTTAACAGGCTTTACACTTGCAGCTTCTTCCTTTGATAGATAAAAAGTCAGAGCAAATAATGGGATGAGGGCAGCAAGTAATAACCAACCAATGATTGCACGAAACATGAGGTCACTCACTTTCTTCAATTTTCTAGCCATATCGTACCATTCTTTTGCGAATACGAGAAGGTTATTTTTAGAAAAGAATGGGCGTGAAGTCTAGTGAATAAGGCTTTTCTGCAAGAAAAAAAGAGTGTCTGAAGATGATCAGACACTCCTTTCCTTTGTCTTCGCATGCGAGCGGACCGCCCATAAAAATAAAGCGCCAAACAGAAAAATGCCGGCAGTGACATAAAAGACAGCTGGAATCCCGTAATGACTCGCCACAATGCCGCCGATTACCGGACCGACGACATTCCCAAGAAAGCGGAAGCTGACATTGTATCCGAGCACTTCCCCTTGCATAGAAGCAGGTGCTTTTATCCGAATATACGCCGTCGTACACGGAATAATGCCGCCAAGTGCCATGCCGTATAGGAAACGGAAAATGACTAACATCACGTACGAATCCGCCATCGCTTGCGGGATGAATAAAATAGAGGAGAGGATGAGAAGGGCTAGCAGCACCTTGTCATGACCAATTCGATCTCCGAGATCTCCCCATTTTCGCGTAAACAGCAAATTGCCAAGTCCAGTTGCAGAAAATGCAAGCCCCGCATAAAAAGCGAGATTGACAGGACCATGTAAATCATGAATGTATAAAGCCAAAAGCGGCTGAATGCTAAAGTTCCCTACTTGTGTAATAAACGTTAAAAGCATCGTGACTATAAGTAAAGGCTGTTTGAAAATGTGAAAGAGTACATCCTTCCGTGAGTAAGAAACACGCTTTGCTTCTTTTGACCGGATCGGCTGTTCCTTCACTCCGAAGATAATCACAATAGCTGACACATAAATGACAGCCGCTGTGAGGAAAAACGTATAAATAAATCCGACGCTGTCTGCCATGAATCCGCCCATTAATGGACCAAACAATCCTCCGGCGACATTACTCATCTGCATCGTTCCAAGGGTTTTACCGGCAGTTGCCTTTTCGGTCTGTGCAGAAATCAGTGCCATGGAAGTCGAGATAAAGCCTGTGACAAGCCCCATGAAGAGCCTTAATGCGAATAGCTGATACACGGTGTGCACAAGCCCCATTAATAGAATACTTGTGGCGATGCCAATACCGTTAATTAATAATATCTTTTTATAGCCATGCCGGTCGCCAATCCGCCCCCAAATTGGAGAGATCAGGAAGGCCGTTAAAAACGTGACCCCAAAGACATAGCCGCTCCATCTTTGAACAAATTCATTTGAATAGCTGCTATCAAGAGATTCTATGTAAAGTGATAAAAAAGGGACGATCATTGTAATGCTCGCAGATACAAAAAAGTTCACAAACCACATGATGTACAAGTTTTTCTTCCTGTTTGTGATAGAGACCACCTTCTTTATTTATTTCGTGTTCCTTAATAATTATAAAGGAAAATAAACGATCTTTCATCAGATGAATAGGTTGGGCGTAGTGAATCTGCATTATTTTCACGAAAATGAAGTGATTTCAAGGTCCACCTTAATATAATGGTATGAGAATGAAAACTGACGAAAAAGTGAGGTGAAACTGGTGGAACAGAAGACGGTGCTTGTGGTCGATTTTGAATTTACGATGCCTGATGGAAAATATCATCCACAAAACTTTTTTCCTGAAATTATTGAAGCTGGGGTAGTGAAAGCAGCAGATGAAACGATCATAGACACATTCTCCAGCTACGTCAAACCGAAAAAGTTCCCAAAGCTGACGAAGCGCTGTAAATCATTCCTCGGAATTACGCAGGAGGATGTAGAGAGCGGGATTTCATTTGAGGTGTTTATCGAGAAGCTCGTAGCACTTGATGGGGGAGAGAATTGTGAGATTATTACGTGGGGCAACATGGACATGAAGGTATTGAAGCAAAATTGTATGCTTAATCATATTAGCTTTCCTTTTAAGGGGAAACTGAGGGATCTTGCCTTTGAATATAAAACCTTTTTTGGTGACCGCACACTGACAGGGCTTCGAAAAGCGGCAAAGGAATACGGCAGTGAAGGAGCTGGTAAGCATCATAAAGCACTCGATGATGCTATGACGACTTATCAGCTGTTAACCCTTTTTGAAAAAGACAGAGCCTATGTGGAAAATCCGCAAACAACCAAAATTGGTGAGCTGATCGATTTCTCACATTTTTTTGATTCGGCTGATTAGCGGACGTCTTCTGGAAAATAATCTTTCTCAAGAGAAGATAGGCACGCTCTTGATTTTTCAGCCCATTTGGAATCATCCGCATGGAGTGCTTGTTTCAATTTATCTACAGCTTCTTTCAGTGACTCTTCATAATCAGGTATATCGCCATCATAAGGTTTCACCATATGATGAGGGATATTGGTCTGTTCTCTATAGGCCAAAGCCCGCCTCTCCTGGAAAAAAGGCACGTCTGCTTCTTTCGGATGATGCAGGTCGCCTTGAGTGGGATGTGTCAGAATGGCTTTTACTTGAACGAGATAGGTCGATGGTTTCACTGCTGTCACTTCCCCAACGTATACACCTGTTTTATAAAAACCTTTCACAACTTGTCCAATTTGAATGTCTGTCATGTGAAATTCCTCCATTTCCTTCTCATAGGAAGGTATTTCATTTCTTTTAGCCAATATAGTGAAGTAAACGAGCAAAAGGGGGAATGGCGAGATGTCATTCATCGTACTTTTTCTACTATATTTTCCTGAAGATAAAAGGGAGTACATCCCGGCGGCGATCACCACGGTGATGTTCTTTATTGCTGCGTTTATTTGTTTTCGTCTCATCGTGCGTGCGTCTAAGAAGCAGGAGCGGATAGATGAAAAAAGAACAAAAAAAATGGATTAATCATTTTCTTCTTGTATCTTCAGGAAATTTTACGGTGACGGTTGTTCCAGACTGCAGCGAGCTTTTGAAACGTATGGTTCCATGGTGATTTTCAATAATTGAAAAAGTCACTGTCAGCCCAAGCCCAGTTCCTTTGTTTTTCAAGGTGTAATACGGTTCGCCAAGCTTTTTCATTTGGCTTTCTGTCATACCTACACCATTATCAACGAAATAAAGGCAGATTTTATGATTTTCTTTCGAAGCAAAAAGTTCAACCTTCCCTTCATGTTCGGGAGCCGCTTCTATCGCATTTTTGATTAAATTAATCATGACTTGCTTGATCTTCGTTACGTCACCTTGAATGTATAAGTCAGGTTCAATGGATTGATGAATCGTGACCGATTTAAAATTCGCATAGGATGTCATCAGTGAAGCACATTCCTCAAGTAATTTAGATAGATTGAGTGATTCAATTTGATAATAGTTTTGTTTTGCAATGTCAAGATAACTCGTGATAATGTCCTGCGCCCGGTCTAATTCGGATAGAACGAGATTTTTATAATCTTTATTGGCAGGCGGCTCTTTCGTATGATCACTCGAAAAGAGCAATTGAATAAACCCTCTCACAACTGTCAGCGGATTGCGTACTTCATGGGCGACACTTGCAGCAAGTTCACTTACAATGGTCAGTTTTTCTGACTGGACAAGCTGTGTTCTCATTTCCGCATTTTCTTTAACGAATTCAATGGAATAGATACTGAGCACAAGAAAGAATATGTAGTAAAGAGTTGAGAAAAATAACTCAAGGAGCTTTTGCTGCATAATAAAAGCTGGGCTGTATTCCAGTAAGCTGACCGCAAGCAGTCCAATGTAAATAAAGAATCCTTTGGATAAACCGATAAGCACTCCGTAAAAAAGCTTATTTGGCTTCGAATATTGATGCCATTTTCGGTAGAACAGGAACGGGATGAAAAAGTAAATTGGGACAACAATGAGTCCAATCCATAAGAAAGAGCCATACATCACGAATTTGACAATGATGCTTATCAAGATGGCAACGCTCCCCGCCATGTATCCTCCGTATAAAATAGCAAGTACAAGGGGAATGGATTGAAGCCCAGTCTGCAAATCTAAAATCGAACCAACTGGATACATAATACATAGTGCTGAAGAGATGGATGCGAATACTGTGATGAGCAGTTTATTCGTTTTTGGGAAATGAGCAGGGGTCCGGCTTAGCCATAGCGCATGATATAAAAAAATTGGAAATAGAATAAAAGATACATGGAGCAGAAAATCCTTGAACATTTCCATTTAAATGCTCTCCTCGTAAATAATAGTAATTCCTCTCATTATATCATTTCATGTACAAAGTAGATATGATAAAAGGAGGGTTTTTTTCTTTAAAAAGAACACCCGTTAGGATGTTCTTTCTACCGTATAGATCTTATTCAGCTGATGGTGTGAACGCTTGATGAAGACGTTTCAGTCCTTCTTTGACTGTTGAAGCAGGACAGCCGAGATTCATCCGAATAAAGCCGTCTCCTTCGTGTCCGTACACGTGGCCAAGCTCTAGGATCACTTTCCCTTTCTTTAGCAGATTCCGCTTTAATTCCGCTTGACTGAATTGATAATCCCGAATGTCCAGCCACAATAAATAAGAAGCATCTGGTTTCATATAACGCATATTTGGAAGATATTCGTCAATATAGTCCATCGCCATCTTCATATTGCCTTCGAGATAAAGAACAAGGGCATCAAGCCACTCATCCCCGTGGCAGTATGCTGCTTCCATCGCTGGAATCGCAAATGCATTCAGTTTGGACAGTCCGTTTCTTTGCAATTCATTGGTGAAAAGGGTTCTTTTTTCTTCATCTGAAATGATAATTGCAGACGCCTGCAAACCCGCTAGATTAAAGGTTTTACTCGGCGCAATACACGTTACCGTGATATGTGCAATGTCGTCAGAAAGGCTGGCGAAGGGAACATGCTGCTTCCCATAAAGCATCAAATCAGAATGAATCTCATCTGAAACGACTGTGACTCCATGCTTCACACAGAGGTCTCCAACTCGCTTTAATTCCTCTTTTGTCCACGCTCTTCCAGACGGATTATGCGGATGGCATAGGAACATGAGCTTTGCTTGTGGTCTGCTCAGTTTTTTCTCTAAATCATCAAAATCCATCATATAACGGTTGTTTTCTATTTTTAAAGGATTGGTTGAGACTGTACGTCCATTTCGCTCAATCATTTGATAAAAAGGTGTATACACTGGTGACTGTATAACTACTTCGTCATGCGGTGCTGTAAAGGCTTGAACAGCAAAACTAAGGGCCGTTACGATGCCTGGTGTAAAAGTGACCGCTTCTGTCTGAATGGTCCATCCGTGTCTTCTTTTGAGCCATCCAGCTACTGCCTGCTGCGTATCCTGATCTTGAAATGCATAGCCAAATACACCATGGTCTAATCGCTCTTTCAATGCATCAAGGACGACCTGCGGCGCTTTAAAATCCATATCGGCCACCCACATCGGGAGGGCATCTGTTGTCAGGAACAAAGACTCTGCTTGATCCCATTTCACTGATTTTGAACCTTTACGTATGATCTGTTCGTCGAAATTCATGAAACCCACCTCTAGCTGTTTTTCAACCATTCTTGGTTGTGCTAAAATAAACATCACAAAATTTATTATAAGCGGTGATACCGATGAAAGATAGTCAAGCTGTAGAAGAGATGATTCAATTCATTAAGGCATGGGACCCTTTTCATTATGGAGAGGATTTTTATGAAACGGAGCCTGCTGACGTCATCAGTGCATTATACGACGCAGAAGACCCGTTATCTTTAGCAAAAGAGATTCAAGCCATCTACCATCACTCATTTGAACAGCTTCTTCCGATAGAGAGCTGTCAGCATATAGCAAATCAGCTTTTTGTCTTGCGAGACAGCAGCTCCTGTTCACGCTAAGACAGGCTGAAATGTCCGATTTGATCAGACACAAAGACCGGATTTTCCTCAGGAATGAGGTGCCCGGTTTTTTTTAATGCATGTAAGGTCGAATTCGGCAGATCTTTGTGCAGTCTTTCGCCTATTTGAATGGGAACGATTCGATCTTCCTCGCCCCAAATAAGCAGCACGGGTGTTTCCATTTTCTTTAAAACGTCCGAGGTTAAATCTCCTTCCCGGTGCCGAATCAAACGAAATATTCCCCGAAAGATTTGATCATCTGAAAACGGTTTTAAATATCCGTCGACCATCTCTTGATCAATGATGGAGTGATCATGCACAACGGCAGTTAAATTTTTCATAATGCCCTGCTTTAAAAGCTTTCTTTTTAGATACAGATAAAAATAAGGAATATATGTGCTGTAAACAAGTGATCTTTTTGACTTATTCAAATATCCAGAGCTGCATAAAAGAACCGCCTTTTCAAATAGGTCCGGCCGCTCAGTGGCAGCGTATAAGGCAATCTGTCCTCCCATTGAATGGCCTACTAGAATCGCATGCTGAATCTGTAAATAACCAGCTAGCTCAATAATAATTTTTCCCATGTTGCGATAGCTGTAAATAAACGTATTCGACTTCTCGGACTGTCCAAATGGCGGCAGATCTATCGCAATTAAATTGAAGTCCTGCTTTAGAAGCGGAATGAGTTTTCGATAGCTGAAGGTAGAAGAGAAGAGACCGTGAATTAAGATCAATGTCTTCTTGCCCTCATTTGGATAGTGCTCGTAATAGATGTCTAAACCGAATGTACTTTTCATATAAGCTGGCTGAACAATGTCCACATTCTTCACTCCGATACTTGATACTCTCTCTGTTAGGTGACTGTATTGTACCCTAAAAAGTGGATTTTAAGCTATCATTAGAATCTTTTCCCTGCTTAGCATAATGGGAAAAACGTGCTATAATGTTCAGAAGATTTTTTAAAACTAGCTTTTATAATCTGAGGTGTGAAATCAAATGAAACTAACAGAAAAAGAAACTGAAATATTAGAGATTTTAGATGAAAACAGCCGCGCCGATTTAAATACAATAGCAAAAATGGCAGGCGTGACAACAGAAGAAGCCGAAGCCATCATTCAAAAACTTGAAGATCAAAAAGTTATTATTGATTATTCAACTATGATTGACTGGCGAAAAGTGGATGGCCATGAAGGCGTTACAGCAATGATTGATGTAAAAGTGACACCAAAAAGAGGCGTCGGATTTGATGAAATTGCTGAACGGATTTATCGGTTTCAGGAAGTGGAGTCTGTCTATCTCATGTCAGGTGTTTATGATCTTTCCGTTGTGATCCGCGGAAGATCAATGTCTGATATTGCCCGCTTCGTATCTGAAAAATTATCGACACTTGATTCCGTTGTTTCAACAACTACCCACTTTATTTTGAAAAGATATAAACATGATGGGAAAGTGTTTGAAACAGGAGACGATGACAAAAGAATCGTGGTGTCTCCTTAAATGAAAAAGTCTTATTTATCTGAAACGGTACAAAGCATTCAGCCGTCAGGTATTCGGAAATTCTTTGATTTGGCTGCCACAATGGAAGGGGTTATCTCCCTTGGTGTCGGTGAGCCGGATTTTGTGACAGCTTGGAATGTCAGAGAAGCAAGTATTATGTCATTAGAACAAGGACTGACCTCCTATACGGCGAATGCAGGTTTAATCTCTTTGCGAAAAGAACTGAGCCACTATTTATATAAGCGGTTTCACATTGACTACAGTCCAGAAGAAGAACTCATTATCACAGTTGGCGGAAGCCAGGCACTTGATTTGGCCTTTCGTGCGATATTAAACAGCGGGGATGAAGTGATCATTCCAGAGCCTTGTTTCGTAGCATACGGGGCGCTTACGACACTTGCAGGCGGAGTGCCTGTCTATTTAAGTACATCCGCTGAAAAAGATTTCAAAGCGGATTCTGCTGATCTTCGCACAAAGCTGACGCCGAAGACAAAAGCCATTTTGCTTTGCTCGCCATCAAATCCAACGGGGTCTGTTTATTCAAAGGAAGAGCTAGAAGATATTGCTCAATTTGCGAAAGAGAATGATCTGCTCATTATTACGGATGAGATTTATGCAGAGCTGACATACGATGAAGCTTTTACAAGCGTGGCGGCTATACAGGATATGAAAGAAAGAACGATCTTGATTTCAGGCTTTTCTAAAGGGTTTGCCATGACGGGTTGGCGCTTAGGATATGTGGCAGCACCACCTGTACTGCGCGATGCCATGCTGAAAATACATCAATATTCTATGATGTGCGCGCCGGCGATGGCACAATATGCGGCAGAAGAAGCATTAAAAAATGGGCTTGAAGATGTAGAGAAAATGAAGAAAAGCTATAGAAGACGCCGTAATTTGTTTGTCGGCTCCCTGAATGAACTAGGCCTCGCATGCCACCAGCCAAACGGAGCATTTTACGCGTTCCCATCGATTAAAAGCACAGGCATGACATCAGAACAATTTGCTGAGGAGCTGCTCCTAAGTGAAAAAGTCGCTGTTGTTCCTGGGAATGTATTCGGACCGAGCGGTGAGGGTCATATTCGCTGTTCATACGCTTCATCACTTGATCATCTTCAGGAATCACTTTCAAGAATTCAGCGCTTTTTGCAGGCTCGACAAGTGAAGGAAGAAGCATCAGCCATTTTAAAATAAAAAAAGGCATCAATCCAAATGGACTCATGCCTCACAAATTAGGGGGGAATACTAGAAAGCATTCTTGTTTTCAGGTATTCCCCCTTTTGATCTAATCTAAACCCATTTAAAAAATATTTTGCGTAACTGCCCGTTCTGTGATATAGTTTTTAATTGCGTATAAACGAATATTAAAACATTTATTTAGGAGTTGTTATCATGGCGACAAAGTTTGAAGTAGGCAGTGTTTACACTGGTAAAGTAACAGGATTACAAGCGTATGGTGCGTTTGTTGCATTAGATGAAGAAACTCAAGGACTTGTGCATATTTCTGAAGTAACACATGGCTTTGTAAAAGACATCAACGAGCACCTTTCAATTGGTGACGAAGTACAAGTAAAAGTTCTTTCTGTTGATGAAAATGCAGGTAAAATCAGCCTTTCTATCCGTGCGACACAAGAAGCACCTGAAAGAAAAGAAAGCAAACCAAAGAAACAAAGACCACAGCAAGTGAAAGAAGAAGCTGCTGCACCACAAGGTTTCAATACGCTTAAAGATAAACTTGAAGAGTGGATTGAGCAATCAAACCGTAAAGACCTTATCAAGAAATAATAAAAAAGCACCGCTTCAAACGGTGCCTTAGATTGTTGACAAAGGGCTAAAATGATCTTTATTTTAGCCCTTTGTCTTTTTTTTCAGCGTGATAGAAAACCTTTGAAGTCTAGGAAGGGCGAGTACTGCTGGAGCGGAGCGAATTTAGAATTCGTGAGCACCAGCGCGCAGACCTGACAAAGAATGCGTGGGTTTGTCTACACGCTGAGGCTGCCTCATGTAGGCAGCCTTTTTTATGTCCTTTTATTTAACGAACCTCTGGATTCGGCTCGTCACGGCGAACAGCTTCTTCGCTTGGCTTGAACAACAGACCAAGGTTGACAAGACCTGCAATTCCAACAAGACCATAAATAATACGTGATAATGCAGAACCTTGTCCGCCAAAGATCGCTGCTACTAAGTCAAATTGAAAAAAGCCGATTAGTCCCCAGTTAATAGCACCGATAATCGTGAGCACGAGGGCAATACGCTGAATAGCACTCATCGTGATTCCTCCTTTCGCTACAGCATCAATACATTTATATTTTGCAGATTTTTAGCCAAACTATGCGTAAGAAAATGGATGAAAGCAAATTACTTTACTTTTGGAATGAATGAGGCGCATAATGTAGCGCGAGGAGGAGATCACATGGATCGATTTACTTATTGGAACCCAACGAAATTAATTTTTGGAAAGGGAGAAGTATCAGCCCTTTCAGATGAACTCAAACACTACGGAAAAAACGTATTACTTGTATATGGTGGAGGCAGTATTAAACGAAACGGCCTTTATGACCAAGTTGTCAGTATTCTAAAAGAATCAGGAGCTGCCATCACTGAACTTGCTGGCGTAGAGCCAAACCCGCGCTTAACAACAGTAAGAAAAGGGGTCGAGCTTTGCAAAGAGAACGATATTGATTTTATTTTGGCAGTTGGCGGCGGCAGTGTCATTGATGCGACAAAAGCCATCGCAGCTGGTGCGAAGTACGATGGAGATGCTTGGGATATCGTGACACGTAAGCACGTTCCTATGGAAGCTATTCCGTTCGGTACTGTGTTGACACTTGCCGCAACAGGCTCTGAAATGAACTCTGGATCAGTTATCACAAACTGGGAAACAAATGAGAAGTATGGCTGGGGAAGTCCAGCAGTTTTCCCGAAATTCTCTATTCTGGATCCAGTCAACACATTCACTGTGCCTAAAAACCATACGATTTATGGCATGGTTGACATGATGTCACATGTGTTCGAACAATATTTCCATCACACAGAAAATACACCTTATCAAGATCGTATGTGTGAAGGACTTCTTCGCACTGTCATTGAAACGGCACCGAAGTTGATCAATGATTTAGAGAACTACGAGCTGCGTGAAACCATTTTATTCACTGGCACAATTGCGCTTAATGGAATGCTTTCAATGGGGGCACGTGGTGACTGGGCATCTCATAACATTGAGCACGCAGTATCTGCTGTCTATGATATTCCTCATGCAGGCGGACTTGCGATCTTGTTCCCGAACTGGATGAAACATGTCATTCAAGAAAACCCAGGCCGTTTTAAACAATTAGCGGTGCGTGTATTTGATGTAGATCCTGCGGGCAAAACAGATGAAGAAGTCGGCTTAGAAGGAATCGACAAGCTGTCAGCTTTCTGGACAAGTCTTGGTGCGCCAAGCCGTTTAGCGGATTATGATATCAACGATGAGAAAATTGATTTAATTGCAGACCGTGCAATGGCACGCGGTGAATTTGGTCAATTTAAAAAGCTAAACAAAGAAGATGTTTTAGCCATTCTGAACGCTTCTTTATAATTGAACAACAAAAGATAGCTGCTTGCGGGCAGTTATCTTTTTTTGAGTTCATCGTGTACATATGTTACAGTAGTCTTTCATGTTTTTGGATATATTCGTTGTAAGGAGATGTTTCAACAGATGGAGAATTTTATTTACTACAATCCAACAAAATTGATGTTTGGAAAAGGACAACTAGAAGGACTCAAAAGCGAACTCGCTCGTTATGGAAAACGAGTGTTACTTGTATATGGCGGCGGCAGCATTAAGAAAAATGGTCTTTATGACAATGTCATCCGTGCGTTAAATGAAGCAGATGCCGAAGTGTTTGAGCTGTCTGGCGTTGAACCAAACCCGCGCCTCACAACAGTGAAAAAGGGAATCGATATCTGCCAAAAAGAGAACATTGATTTCTTATTAGCCGTTGGCGGCGGGAGTGTGATCGACTGTACAAAAGCAATTGCAGCCGGAGCAGAGTACGACGGTGATGTGTGGGATATTATTTCAAAGAAAACAACCGCTCAAAAAGCTTTGCCGTTTGGCACAGTGCTGACACTTGCGGCAACTGGTTCAGAAATGAACCCGGACTCTGTCATCACAAACTGGGAAACGAATGAAAAATATGTGTGGGGCAGCTCAGTCACTCACCCTGCTTTTTCGATTCTAGACCCTGAGCATACGTATTCTGTGCCAGAAAACCAGACAGTGTATGGTATGGTCGATATGATGAGCCACGTTTTTGAGCAATACTTCCATAATGTAAAAAACACGCCTTTACAGGATCGGATGTGTTTTGCTGTTCTTCAAACGGTCATCGAGACAGCACCAAAACTGCTGGAGGACTTACAAAACTATGAGCATCGTGAAACCATTCTTTATGCAGGAACAATTGCTTTAAATGGCACGCTGCAAATGGGTTACTTTGGCGACTGGGCGTCCCATACGATTGAGCATGCTGTATCGGCTGTCTATGACATTCCGCATGCAGGCGGGCTTGCTATCCTCTTCCCAAACTGGATGCGCCACACACTCGATCATAATGTCGAACGCTTTAAAAACCTTATGCTGAACATGTTTGATATCGAAACAGAAGGAAAGTCAGATCGTGACATCGCATTAGAAGGAATCGACAAACTGTCAGCGTTCTGGACAAGCCTTGGTGCACCAAGCCGTTTAGCTGATTATGACATTGGTGAGGATCAGCTGGACAAAATTGCTGACATTGCAGCAAAAGAAATGGAATATGGTGGTTTTGGAAACTTTATGAAACTTAACCGTGATGACATTCTATCGATTTTGAAAGCTTCTTTATAATTCAGATTGCCGCTTCTCCGAATGAGAAGCGGCTTTTTGTTATGCCAGTGACGATCACTTGATTTCAAAAGCTAGTTCCGCTAAAGTGAAAGGGACAGAACTAACGTAATGGAGGGCTTACAAGCGATGACACATATTCAATTTGACTACTCGAAAGCGTTACCTTTCTTTCAAGAACATGAGCTTACATATTTAAAAGATTTTGTGAAGGTGGCCCATCATAATATTCATGAACAAACGGGTGCAGGCAGTGACTATTTAGGCTGGGTGGACTTGCCGAAGCAATATGACCGCGAAGAATTTGCCCGCATTAAAAAAAGTGCAGATAAAATTAAGTCTGACTCTGACGTCCTGCTTGTTGTCGGAATC
Organism: Bacillus sp. 11B20; assembly: GCF_056098985.1. Taxonomy (NCBI): domain Bacteria; kingdom Bacillati; phylum Bacillota; class Bacilli; order Caryophanales; family Bacillaceae; genus Bacillus; species Bacillus sp. 11B20. Next base: position 60,966 of record NZ_JBLZWZ010000009.1, on the reverse strand, counting down.
GGCGGGTCATATCTAGGTGCACGTGCGGCGATTGAGTTTTTGAACCATTCTTTCTATAACACTTTGCCAAAAGGCAAGCGCAAGACACCACAAATCATTTTTATTGGAAACAACATCAGTTCTTCTTATTTAACAGATGTGATGGATCTATTGGAAGATGCAGATTTCTCCATTAATGTGATTTCAAAATCTGGTACAACAACAGAGCCAGCCATTGCGTTCCGCATCTTTAAAAAGCTCCTCATTGAAAAATACGGTGCTGAAGAAGCGAAAAAACGTATTTATGCGACAACTGACAAGGCACGCGGTGCACTGAAAACATTAGCAACTGAAGAGGGCTATGAATCATTTATCATCCCTGATGATGTAGGTGGACGCTATTCTGTATTAACAGCAGTCGGTCTTTTACCAATCGCTGTGAGCGGAGCGGACATTGATCAGATGATGGAAGGTGCGGCAAAAGCAAGCGAAGACTTCGCTTCATCTGAGCTTTCTGAAAATGCGGCTTACCAATATGCTGTCGTCCGCAATGTCCTTTACAATAAAGGCAGAACGATTGAAATGCTGATTAACTATGAGCCAGGCCTGCAATATTTCGCAGAATGGTGGAAGCAATTATTTGGTGAAAGTGAAGGGAAAGATGAAAAAGGAATCTATCCTTCATCTGCTAACTTCTCAACAGATCTTCATTCACTTGGCCAATATGTTCAAGAAGGAAGAAGAGACTTGTTTGAAACAATCGTCAATGTAGACAAGCCTCGACATGAGCTTGTAATTGAAGCAGAAGAACAAGACCTTGATGGCTTGAACTATCTAGCAGGAAAAACGGTTGATTTCGTCAATAAAAAAGCATTTGAAGGAACAATGCTTGCCCATACAGATGGAAAAGTACCGAACCTTATCGTGACAATTCCTGAGATGGATGCTTATACATTCGGATACCTTGTGTACTTCTTTGAGAAAGCATGTGCGATGTCTGGATATTTACTAGGCGTCAACCCATTCGATCAGCCTGGAGTAGAAGCTTATAAAGTGAATATGTTTGCTTTACTAGGCAAACCGGGCTTCGAAGAGAAAAAAGCAGAGCTTGAAAGCCGTTTAAAACAATCATAAGACGAAAAAGCACACCTTTTCATAAAGGTGTGCCTTTTTTGTTTTCTTCAGGTTCCTGTGCAAGCTTTCCTATGTTCTGTACATAGAATAATAAATGGAGGAGGGTGAAAAATGAGGACGAATCATGTCTATATTCATGATATTTCTGGCCAGGCAATCGTGAACTTTGGCAATGTCGGACGCATTTGTTCTAAGAGTGCTACGAAGGAAACAGCAGGTTCCGGCAGCGATAACGAGACGAATCAATCAACCAATCAAAGCTTATTTGATGCCGCGTTTACAAACAATGTACAAATCGCGAGAGGAAATGTATGAATTCCTCTCTTTAACGAACCCTAATAAAAAAGGAGGGTTTCGTATGATTCATGTACCATCCAGACTGCCTGGTGAAAGCTTTTCACTTTACCATTTAGAAGAAACAATGAAGCCGCTCGGTTATGTCATTAATGGCAACTGGGATTATGATCACGGATATTTTGATTATAAAATTGATAACCGTGATGGCTATACCTTTCTCAGAGTTCCATTTACAGCCGAGAAAGGCCAGCTGGATCAGCCAGGGGTTGTGGTGAAAATGGGACATCCATTTCTCTTAAAGCATGTATATCAAGACAAGTTAGATGATCATGCGATGGTTGGAAATGTGGGCGCATCCTTTAACCAATTCCAAGAACCAAAAGAGAAAGATGGAGATGTATCAAAGGCTTATGCTGAGATTGGCTTTTCGCTCGTCAAGGAATTAGAAGACGCACTGCTTTAAAGGCTGATCAGTTCATCCTCTGGATGAAGCTCATAGCCAAAGGGAGGATTCATCATGGGTCCTTCTTTTTTTTGTACGCCAACGATGATCACATGATGTTCTAAAAAGTGATGGAGCGCTGTTAAGAAGGTTTCTCCAGCCAATGAAGCTGGTACAGGTATGATCGTGACGTTTTTATGCAAGGTCATTTGTCGTTTTTTTGTTAACGCTGTAAGCTGTTCCTTTATCAGAAAATGTTCAACCATTAAATGATTGACAGCATCAGAGGTATGAATGACTTGGTTGGCACCAGCACGTTCGGCATTTTTCACGTAACGATCTGTTAAGATTTCGATTAAACAATATAGCGAAGGGTTTAAGCCTTTTGCTGCAAGTAAGGTTAAAACACTCTGCATATCGGCTGTCACTTCATTTTCATGCTGATCTGCGGTAATCATCAGTGCATCTGCACCGGTAATATTGGCTTTACGGAGTGTGACGTCTTCGGTCCCATGTCCTTTAATAAAATGAACATTTTCCAAAAGAGGCCCCTCTTTCAAGGAGTCATCAATCAGCACAATCGGCATGGCTGGATCAATCGTTTGAAACGACTGAAGCAGTTTGTTCGTCTTCTCATTCCAGCCGACGATAATCAGGTGTCCTTTCCCTTTAAAGGCTACCTTGCCCTCAACATAATGGTGCTGCTTGCTGAACACGGCGGCGGCAAGTGTGGCGAAATAAGCGGTGACAAAGCTGGCTCCGATAAAAATGAGAGCCATACCCGCCACCTGCCCTGGCATGGTTTGCGGCACAAAATCACCGTAGCCAACCGTAGAGACTGTAATGAGCGCCCACCAGATCCCATCAAAGATCGTATGATACTGCTTCGGTTCAAGTAAAACGATCAATTGTCCAAAAAAAAGAAGCAAGAAACAGATGATGATGGCAATTCGAAGATAAAGCGGCCACCTTAGCCAAGCGATAAAGATACGGTTTGATTTCATCGGACTCTTCCTTTCAGGAGAATGCTAATGTCAGTATGCCCGATTGAGGAAAGATTTTTTCATCTTCGTCATGTATTGAAATAGAACCCATATCTTAAAATAAGGGAGAAGAAGGAGGGAATTCGAATGTCGTTCGTTCAAAAGACCGTACTTCTTTTTATTGGTGTGCACTTTTTATCATCAGCTGTCATCTTACTCGTGTTTGATTTAAATGCTGTGAATCATTTTATGAGTGATTTTTCATGGCTTCACTTTTTTCAAGACCTTTATGGTACAGTGACCTTTTATACAGCTTGCTTAGGTGTGTTCTTCTTTTTCATTGGTGCGGTCATTCCCCTGAAAAAGACCTAGTGCTTTTTGCTGTACATGGTACATAAAAGTCATTAAAATTGTAAATAAATATATAAAATAAAAAGGAAGCTGATGAGCATGCTGTTTTTTTATTTTTTAACATTTGCCGCATTGGGATTATCATTTTGGGCACAATTTAAAGTGAAGAATAATTTTGAAAAGTATTCAAAGGTGGAAGCATCCAGTATGAAAACAGGTGCTGAAACCGCTCGATATATTTTAGATCGCAACGGGTTATACGATGTGCCCGTTGAACCGGTAAGAGGAACTTTGACTGATCATTACGACCCGACGCAGCGTGTGGTTCGTTTATCTGAACCTGTGTACTACGGCCACTCCATTTCGGCCATTTCAGTCGCATCACACGAGGTTGGACATGCCTTGCAGCATCAGGAATCCTATGGTGCGCTTGTTTTGAGACATAAGATCTTTCCTGTCGTGAACTTTGCATCTGGTGTTGCTCCGCTTCTTTTCCTTGGTGGAATTTTGCTCAGCAGCCTTAACTTAATCGGGCTTGGGATCATTTTGTTCTCAGCAGCTGTATTCTTTCAGCTTGTGACATTGCCTGTCGAGTTTAATGCAAGTTCTCGTGCAAAAGATATCATTGTTTCAGAAGGAATCATTAGAAGCAGTGAAGAAAGAGGCGTGAACAAGGTGTTAAATGCTGCAGCTCTTACGTATGTAGCAGCAGCCCTTGTCTCCCTGTTTGAATTGCTCCGTTTTGTAATGATCTTCCTAAATGGCCGTAATGATTAATTGATGCCAGAGGAGGTGAGCCCTTACCAGTGTTAGGTAAGGGTTTTTTTGTATATTTTAAACGTATTTTTAGTCATATTACTCATTGCTGCGACAGCATTTTTTGTTGTCACTGAATTTGCGATTGTGAAAATTAGAGGATCTAAAATTAACCAGCTGATTGAAAGCGGTGATAAAAGGGCCATCCATGTTCAAAAGCTGATATCAAATCTAGACGAATATTTGTCCGCCTGCCAACTTGGAATTACCATCACAGCTTTAGGCTTAGGATGGCTGGGTGAGCCGACGGTAGAGCATTTTCTGCATCCGCTTTTTGAAAAAATCGGGCTTCATTCCGCATTAACTGACATCCTTTCGTTTATCATCGCATTTGTGATCATTACGTTTTTACATGTTGTTGTTGGAGAACTCGCGCCTAAAACAATTGCCATTCAAAAGGCAGAGGCCGTCAGCCTAGTGACAGCAAAACCACTCATCTTTTTCTATAAAGTCATGTACCCGTTTATTAAAGCATTAAATGGGGCTGCACGAAGCATCGTGAAATTATTTGGTTATCATTCTGTCAAAGAACATGAAGTGGCGATCAGTGAGGAAGAATTACGACTCATTTTATCTGAAAGCTATGAGAAGGGTGAGATTAACCAATCTGAGTACAAATATGTGAATAAAATCTTTGAATTTGATAACCGAGTGGCGAGAGAGATCATGATCCCGCGTACAGAAATTTCAGCTATAGAGATTGAACAGACCTTAGAAGATGTGACCCATTATATGCTGAACGAAAGGTACACACGCTACCCTGTTATTAAAGAGGACAAAGATCATGTGATTGGAGTTATTAATAGCAAAGATGTATTTAAAGCGAGCTTCCTAAATCAAGATGTATCTATTGAAGACTTAATGCGTCCGGTGATCCGGGTCATTGAAAGCACCCCTGTTCAGGAATTGCTCATTTTGATGCAAAAGGAACGAATCCATATGTCAGTGCTCGTAGACGAATACGGAGGTACAGCGGGACTTGTCACAGTAGAGGACATATTAGAGGAAATTGTCGGAGAGATTCGAGATGAATATGATCAGGATGAAACACCTCACATCGTGAAAAAAGGTGATTTCCATTATGTGATGGATGGGAAAGCATTGATTGATGAAGTAAATGATTTATTGGATTTAGCCATTGAGAATGATGATGTTGATACAATTGCAGGCTGGATGATGACGCATAAATTTGATTTTGACATTGGAGATACGATTGAAGCAGAAGGCTGTGAATTTACGATCATTGATGCTGAAGACCACCATATTCGAACCATTGAAGTCAAAAAGGTTCATTTCTCTTAAAAACCTCGTACTGCTTGACGAGGTTTTTTTGCTTGGTAAACTTTAGGTAAGAAGATTTGTTTCACATAAAAAGGGTATGAATTTATAGAAACGTCAAAAAGGGGCAGCTCATATGAAAAAAATCAATGTACAAACAGACAGACGCGATGACATGATCGACGTCACACACGAGGTTCTCCAATATGTCAGGGAAACAGGCATACAAAACGGAACTGTCATCGTCTATTGTCCACATACAACAGCAGGGATCACCATTAATGAAAATGCGGATCCAGATGTGAAACGGGATATGCTTCGCCGGCTTGATGAAGTCTTCCCGTGGGAACATCCAAAGGACCGCCATATGGAAGGGAATACGGCAGCGCATATGAAAGCGAGTTATATGGGGGCGTCTCAGCATGTTCTCATTCATGATGGAGATCTTGTACTTGGCACGTGGCAGGGAATCTATTTCTGTGAGTTTGACGGGCCGAGACATCGTCATTTTTATGTACAAGTATCGTCAAACGAGTAAGAGATGGGGGAAGTAAATGGGGGATATCAAAAAGTTACTGCAGATTGAACATGGAATCATCCAAGCGCCAATGGCAGGAGGAGCTGTGACACCGCAGCTGGCAGCCGCAGTTTCGGAATATGGAGGGCTTGGCAGCCTGGCAAGTGGATATGTGCAGCCTGACCATTTAAGACAGCAGATTAGACAGGTCAAACACCTGACATCTCGCCTGTTTCAGGTCAATGTGTTTGTACCAGAGCCAATTCCAGAAGTGAAAAAAGAGGATGTGGCATTTTGGGAAAAGAGACTGCCTGCACGCCCGTCAGCAGATAGGATGCCAAGCGAAGAAGAATTGTGGGATGATTTTGAACAAAAAATCAACATTCTTCTGGAAGAAGACGTTCCGATTGTTTCCTTTACATTTGCCTGTCCAAAAGAACAAACGATTCACCGCTTAAAACAAAAGGGAATCTTTTTAATCGGAACGGCCACAACAAAAGAGGAAGCACTGCTTTTAGAGGAAAAAGGAATGGATGCTATTGTTCTGCAAGGAAGTGAAGCAGGGGGGCATCGCGGCACATTTTTACGGGCAAAAGGAGACGCACTGCTGGGACTGATCAGTCTGATCTCTGATGTCAAACCGCTCTGCCGCGTGCCATTGATTGCTGCCGGAGGTATCACGGACCGAGCAGGTGTGAAAGCAGTGCTGGCGCTTGGAGCAGATGCGGTTCAAATCGGCACAAGGTTTTTAGCCAGCCAGGAAAGTGCTGCGGCAGAGGTATACAAGAAGGCCATTTTACAGGCAGAAGGCAGTGAAACAAGGGTGACAAGGCTTTTTTCTGGGAAAAGAGCGAGAGGCATTGTGAATCAGTGGATGGAGGATGAAAGCCTGCATGAAGATAGGGTTCTTCCTTATCCGGTTCAGCATGTATGGACAACACCGATGCGAAAAGCAGCTGCTGCCGGCGGTAACCCTGAACAAATGGCTTTGTGGGCAGGACAGGGCGTTGGGCGTATTCGCTCGATTTTAACCGTTGAAGACATCATGCACGAACTGACGCAGATATAAAATCATGACGGGTGGTGTGACAGGATGGACATCTTAAAACATTCCTACCGAAAAAAAGGTCAGATTGAATTCTGGTTTGATGATTTTCCTCATTCTCCTGCCGTCCTTACGCCCATTCGTCACTACTATTTTGTTCGATACGTGAAGTGGAGCAGGCACGATCCACCGGTCACAAGAAAAGATTTAGAAGAAATGGAGATCCTTGCGAACACGTTGCTTGGCACACTCCAAAATTATCGTAAGCGCAAGGCATACAAAAGCCCCTTGTCATAACCAATAGACAAGAGGCTTTTTTTAGCTGCCAAACATTTGCCTGAGATAAATCACATCCATCCGGGTAGTCTGCGGTAATAAATAAGCGGATTGAACTGCACCTGGCCGTCTTCTCTTATTCAGTTTGTCGATAATTTCTGCTGCTGTTAAAATTCCAAGCCCATGACCGTAATATTGATCTTCTCCTAAGTAAATCACATTTTCCCCGCGCCATTGCGACTGCTGATAGCTAAACTCTGGATTTTCGAAATATAAACAATCCCCATAGATAAAATCATTTCCGCGCTCTGTATAAATTGACAAAGTATCATAGTGCCAGTCATACAGTGTTAAACTGCGAAGTCTTCGGTTAAACTTCTCCTCTCCTACTGTTTGCAAGACCCCCATATAAAACACAATGACAATCGCGGTTGCGCATTCAAATGCATATTTTGAACCATTTTCAAAAATGTCTTTAATGCCTCTAGATGGCTCCACTTGATAGCGCAGCTCTAGTGCTCCTGCTTCCGATACACGCCAAAACGCATCATTTGCACGCGATCTTTGAAAGATGGCAAATGAGGCACCGCTTTTATTCAAATTTCTTGCAGCATTCATAATGTTCGATCTTAAAGTGACCTCAAATAACAAATCAGATGCTTGCCTATAGCGGAACGTACCATTCGAGGCCTGTAACTGCATCAAAATGATCCGCTTTTGTCCTTCTAGCTGAAACGATGCCAGCTGCTCATTAGTCACTGGCTGTCCTGAAAGGATAATCATATGAAAAGCGCCCCCTTTAGTATTAGCGTATGCAGGGTGCTTGGGCAAGGAATCAATTTGTGAAAATAAACAAAAAGTCATCCTTTTTATTTGAAAAACATGAAAATAATATCAAGCCGTCCGATATATAAAATAACGTTTAAAAGGAGGAAAAACATGAAAAGTGTCATAAAATGGTTGAAAAAACCATCGATTTCTAAAAGATTGATTATTTCATTCACACTTGTTCTCGTCTTGCCCATTATTACACTCAGTACGATTTCATATCAGATTGCCAAAGAAGAACTAGATCATGAAATCATGTACGGAGCAAATGCAAGAGTCAATGAACTGAATGACATGATCGAGCAAAAGCTTTCGAATAAGGAAAAAGCGGTGAAACTCTTTGCTGAAACATCTACTGCTGCAGACTTTAAAAAGAAAAACCAGGACGAACTGTATGAGCATTTTGAGATATACAGCAAAATCAATGAAGATGATGTAGTAGGTTTTTATGCAGCAAGTAAAAATCGTGATTTCATTCAGTTTCCTAAAGTAGACATACCAAAAGGCTATGATCCAACAACACGTGATTGGTATCAACTAGCGATGCAGGATGAAAAAGGTGAGCCTGTTGTCTCCAATCCATACATTTCTGCCACAACAAACGGAAAGGGCTCTTCCAAAACAAACGGCATGGTTGTCACGATTGCTCAGCGACTGAAGGATGGGTCGGGAGTCATCGGAATCGATATTGATGTGCAAGACATTGTAAATAAAATAAAAGATATTAAAATTGGACGAGAAGGATATCCAATTATTGCAAATAAAAACAAACAAATTGTAGCCCATCCAGAAGAAAAATCAGGATCTAAGGTCACAGAAAATATTTCATCTATCCTTTACAGCGGCAAAGAAGGAACATCAACTTATGAGAATAAAGGAGAACAAAAACGCCTCGTTTTTGTAACAAATGATTTAACAGGTTGGAAAATTGCTGGAACGATGTTTGTCTCAGAAACAGAAGAAGCAGCACAGCCAGTTTGGAATTCTGCCATTATTCTTTTAATTTCTTCATTTATCCTTGGTGGTGTCGCTATCTTCTTCATCGTTCGCTCGATCACAATTGGACTGAGAAGGCTTGTTGATTTCTCAGAAAAAGTGAGTGAAGGGGATTTAACAGAAACCCTCGAAACGAAATCGAAGGATGAAATAGGAGATCTCACAAGAAGTTTCAGCAAGATGAGTGAATCTCTTCGTGACGTCATTCGTGCTGTACAGCAATCTGTCGACAATGTGGCTTCGGCTTCAGAGGAGCTGACGGCAAGTGCCAGTCAAACGAGTCAAGCAACAGAGCATATCACGATGTCGATTGAACAATTTTCAAATGGAAATGAAGCACAAAACGAGAAAGTCGAATCTAGTACGAATCAGCTTGTGGCAATGAACGAAGGATTACAAGATATGTCACAAACCTCATCTGAAGTAGCTGCTGTCTCACTTCAATCAACAGAGGCGGCTGGTCAAGGCGGGCGAATTGTTGAAAGCACAGCGAGCCAAATGAAACATATTGATACATCCGTACAAGAAGCAGAACAGGTCATGAAAGAATTAGAATACAAGTCTAAAGATATTACGAGTATTTTAAATGTCATTAACGGCATTGCGGATCAAACAAACTTACTTGCGCTTAATGCAGCAATCGAAGCAGCAAGAGCAGGTGAATCAGGACGCGGCTTCTCCGTCGTTGCCGAAGAAGTGCGAAAACTAGCTGTCCAATCCGCAGATTCAGCGAAAGAAATTGAGAAGCTTATCCAAGAAATTGTGTTAGAAATTGCTAAATCTCAAGATATGTTCAAAGCAGTCAATCGAGAAGTAAACGCAGGGCTCGGTATGACAGAAGAAGCTAAAGAAAGCTTCCAGCACATTTATGAGGCGGCAGAAGGAATGTCGAAAAAACTGTCACAATTAAACGATACAGCCATTGACCTATCGAGCGGTTCAAAGCTTGTTTCACAAGCGATGCAGGAGATGCGCCAAGTCTCAAGAGAAAGCGCAGCAAACATTCAGGACATTGCGGCTTCAGCAGAAGAGCAGCTAGCATCTATGGAAGAAATCACGTCTTCTTCTGTAACACTTGCCAACATGGCAGAGGAGCTAAAAGAGCTCACAAGTCAATTTAAAATTAATTAAATAATGATGAAAAAATATCCAGAATTGTCTGGGTATTTTTTTTATTTTTAAACGTCATTTCCAGTCTCTAAAAATACACCTTTCATCCGATATTAACTTTAGAGAAGTAAAGGGGGAAAGTTAAAATGGGAAAAATGATCCAATGGTTCAAAAAACCATCCATTTCAAAAAAATTAATCATTGCCTTCTTGGTAGTTCTTATCCTGCCAACCGTGGCACTGACAATTAGTGCGTTTTTTACATCAAAGACAGAGCTAGACAAACAGATTATGGGCAGTGCGATGAGTCAGGTCAATGCATTTGATACCTTAATCAATGAGAATATTGGAAACAAATCAGATGCTGTGACACTGTTCTCAGATTCACTCAAAGCGTCTAATCTTCAAGAAAAAAATAGAAATGCAACCATTAAAGAATTACAGCAATTTGGAAAAATTAATGAAAAAGATGTTTCTGCGATCTATGCAGGCTCTGAAAAGGGATTGTTTATGCAATACCCAGTCCAAAAGATGCCGGATGGCTACGATCCAAGAGAACGTCCTTGGTATCAAGAGGCATTGAAAGCAGAAAACGGCAAACAAGTCATCACAAAACCATATGTAGCAGCATCCACAGGCAAAATGGTGATCACAATTGCCCAAAAAACGAAAGATGGTTCAGGTGTCATTGGTCTTGATATGGAAATTGACAGCCTGCTCCAAAAACTAAAAGAAATCAAAATTGGGCAAAAAGGCTATGCTTTCATGATGGAGAAAGATCAAACGGTTTTAGCAGATCCAACCCAAAAGTCAGGAAGTCAGGTCAATGAAAATCTGGCCAGTATTATTTATAAAAACAAAGAAGGAAGCGGCAGCTATACCCTCAAAGGAACAGATAAAAAGGTTGCATATGTCACCAATGAATTAACCGGCTGGAAAATTGGTGGAACGATGCTCGTATCTGAAGTAGAAGAAGCGGCAAAGCCCGTTTTCAATACTGCCATTATCGTATTCAGTGTCACACTCATTGTAGCAGGAACCCTTATTTTCTTTATCGTCCGCTCTATTTCAAAAAGATTATCCAATCTTGCCCGTTTCTCGAAAAAAGTCAGCGATGGTGATTTGCGCGATAAGCTTCAGATCCAGTCAGATGACGAAATTGGACAAGTTGGTAAAGGCTTTAATACGATGATTGATTCATTGAGATCCCTCATTGGAGCCGTTCAAACTTCAGTCGAAAATGTCGCATCTTCATCAGAAGAACTGACTGCCAGTGCAGGACAGACAAGTAAAGCAACTGAGCATATTACACTAGCCATTGAACAATTCTCCAGCGGAAATGAAAGCCAAAATGATAAAGTCGAATTGAGCTCAGTCGAGTTAGAGGAAATGAACCGTGGTCTTCAAAATATGAATGAATCAGCTGAGTCTATTACGGCTTCATCGATCAAATCAACAGATATCGCAGGAGAAGGCGGACAGCTTGTTGAAAAAACGGCCTCTCAAATGAATGTTATTGATCAGTCCGTGAAAAAAGCAGAGAACGTCATCAGGGCGCTTGAAAATAAATCTAAAAACATTACCCAAATTCTCGGTGTCATCAATGGAATTGCCGATCAAACGAATTTACTTGCACTAAATGCAGCAATTGAGGCAGCAAGAGCTGGTGAATCTGGCAGAGGATTCTCCGTTGTAGCAGAAGAAGTAAGAAAACTTGCGGTTCAATCTGCTAACTCGGCAAAAGAAATTGAGAATTTGATCAATGAAATCGTGCAAGACATCGACGTATCCCAGGAAGTATTCACTGCGGTGAATCGAGAAGTTCAATCAGGCCTAAGCTTCACTGAACAAACGAAAGTAAGCTTCCACAATATTTTCGACATGACAAAAGAAATTTCTAACCAGCTTCAAACAATGAATCAAACCGTTGTCCAGCTTTCAAAAGGCTCTGCACATGTGTCAGAGGCTGTTCGTGAGATCGCAGACGTATCACGTGAAAGCTCAGCAAATATTCAAGACATTGCTGCTTCAGCAGAAGAACAACTGGCATCAATGGAAGAAATCAGCTCATCCTCTGCCACACTCTCTTCGATGGCAGAAGAATTACGCGATTTAATTAGCAAGTTTAAAGTTGAATAGACATGAAGAAAAGAGCCTCCAACTAGAGGCTCTTTTTATTTATTGAATAAAAAGAAATAGGTAATTGTACTTATTTTTTGGTTTTTTTGAACATTATTCCTTGAAAAATAATTCATATTACCTAAGAATAGAAGAGAAAGACCACAAATCATAAATCAAAAGGAGTAGAGTTATGAAAAAAATCAACTTTTTTAAGCACTTTACGATGTCGAAGAAATTAATTACTGCATTTTTAGCGATTCTCCTAGTGCCAATTCTCGTATTGGCCGCATTTTCTTATGAAGTGGCATCAAAGTCTCTCAATGATGAGATTATGTCTAGCGCTGCAAATGGTGTTCAACAATTAAATGAACTCATTAATAAAGATATACAGCCTAAAATTGACATTGTTTCATACTTATCCAAATCGGTCAAAAAGAGTGAATTGGCTGCTAAAAACAAAGATTTACTCAAAGTGAAATTAGAGCAATTATCGGAAACAGATGACGATGTAGTAGAAGTATTTGTTGCAGATCAAATTGGTAAACTAACTGAATATTCCGAGATACACAAAGATAATGCAAAGAGCGCAAAAAATGAACCATGGTTTCAGCAATCGATGGGAGATAAGAAACTCATTATTTCAGATCCTTTTACAAGTAAGTCATCTGATGACCTGCTCATCACAATATCAGAACAATTAGCAGATGGATCTGGTGTGATCGGGGTAAATGTACGATTAAATACGGTTATAAAAGATACAAACAGCATCAAAATTGGCCAAGAAGGCTATGCGTTTATCGCCACCTCAGATCAGCGTTATGTTGCCCATAAAACCGATAAGGCTGGGACAAAGCTGACTGGTGACTTTATCTCGAAATTGTATGATAAAAAACAAGGCAGCTTTGAATATGAATACAATGGCCAGCCGAAGCAAATGTTTTTTGACACAAATGAAGCAACAGGCTGGAAGCTTGCTGGAACGATGTATGTGAATGAAGTAAAAAAAGCCGCTCAGCCAGTGCTCGACTTAACAATGATCATCCTTGCGGCTGCGATTGTCATTGGCGGAATCGCGGTTTATTTTATTATTAAATCGATTCGAAAGCCACTGATAGAGCTCTCTGAATCGGCTGAGAAAATCAGTCAAGGTGATTTGACCCAGCATATTGAAGTTCGTACGCACGATGAAATAGGTAAACTTGCGCAAAGCTTTAACGACATGTCAGCAAAGCTGAAACAAGTCATTCAAGCTGTTCAAAATTCGATTGAAAATGTGGCTGCTTCGTCTGAAGAATTAACGGCAAGTGCAGGACAGACAGCTCAAGCGACCGAGCATATCACATCCTCTATTGAACAGTTCTCAAACAGCACTGAACATCAAAATGATATGATCGAAAAAAGCTCAGTTCAGTTAAACGAAATGGATCGCAGCCTATCGCATATGGTCGACACGACCTCTCATATGATGGAATCGTCGATCGAATCGAGCAAAACCGCTCAGGCTGGAGGAGAACTCGTTCAAAAAACAGCAGGTCAAATGCAAACCATTGAGCAGGCAGTAAAAGAAGCAGAGCTTGTCATTGCAGGTTTAGAGCAGAAATCAAAGGATATTACAAATATTCTGGGGGTCATCAACGGTATTGCGGATCAAACGAATCTCCTTGCTTTAAATGCTGCGATCGAAGCTGCACGAGCAGGTGAAGCTGGCAGAGGCTTCTCTGTTGTCGCAGAAGAAGTCCGCAAGCTGGCAGAGCAATCAGGAAGCTCTTCAAAAGAAATTGAAAGCCTGACGAACGAAATTGTGGAGGAAATAGAAAAATCGCAGAAAATGTTTAAACAAGTAGCAGGTGAAGTACAGTCTGGATTAAACATTACAGATGAAACAAAAGTGAGTTTTGAGAAAATCACTGATAAAACATCAGAAATGACAGAACAAATGAAACAAATGAACGGATCAGCCAAAGAGCTATCGCATGGCTCAAATGATATTTCTCATGCGGTGAATCAAATCAAAGAGCTCTCAAGAGAAAGCTCAGCAGGCTTCCAAGATATCGCAGCTTCAGCAGAAGAGCAGCTTGCATCTATGGAAGAGATCAGTTCTTCCTCTGCCACTTTATCTCAGATGGCAGAAGAACTAAGAGAGCTCATTAAACAATTTAAAATGTAAGAGAGTAGCGAAACACCTGACGCCAAAACGTCAGGTGTTTTTCCATTCAATGCATATAAATTGGGTAATTTGGACTTATTTAGACTTTAATAAGTTAAAAAAGTAAAGAACCTAGTAGTACTTCCGATATATATACTATCTTACTAAAAGGAGTTTTCTTTTTTATGAAATTCATACAGTATTTCAGAAAGCCATCTATATCAAAAAAGCTCGTATTCTCTTTCTTATTTATTCTTTTATGCCCAATCATCGTATTGGCATTCTCTTCATATCATACGGCAAGCACCTCCTTAAATGATCAAATTATGCAAAGCGCAAAGGAAAATGTAGAGCAGCTAGATAAAAATATTACGAAGGTTGTAAAAGTGAAAACAGACGCAGCCGATTTCTTTAGCAAATGGATCACGGAGAAAAAGCTCAAGCAAAAAGGCACGACCGATATTCAAGGACGCTTTGAGCAGTTCATGAGTATGAATGATGACACAGAAGGTATTTTTGTCGCTTCAAGTGACGGCAAAGTGTTTTCAAGATATCCTAATCAAAAAATGCCTGCCGATTATGTCGCAACTGAGCGGGATTGGTATAAAGACGGCTGGGCGAAAAACGGCGAGCTGTCTATTTCAGCTCCATATGCAACGGCATCAACCGGTACGCTGGTGGTCACAATCTCTAAAAAACTAGAGGATGGATCAGGCGTCATCGCGATGAACCTAGACATTGCGAATCTAGTAAAAGAGTCCAATAGCATTAACATTGGGAAACAAGGCTATGCCTTTATTGGAAGTCCGGACCGCACATATGTGGCACATCCAAAGAAAAAAGCAGGAACGAAATTATCTGGTGAATGGTTAGAAAAAATGTACTCACAAGATAACGGATCTATGAGTTATATGTTTGAAGGGAAAGAAAAGCAAATGGAGTTCACCACAAACAAGGCGACTGGCTGGAAGATTGTCGGGACGATGTTTGTCAGTGAAGTAGAAGAAGCTGCACAGCCAGTTTTTAATATGGCCGCCATCATTTTAGCCGGCGCGCTTATCATTGGCGGGATTCTGATCTTCTTTATCATCCGTTCCATTACAAAACCACTTTCCACTCTTGTCTCTTCTTCGAAGAAGATCAGTCAGGGAGATTTGACAGAAAAAATTGATGTCCACTCAAAAGATGAAATTGGACAGCTTGGCACAAGCTTTAATGAAATGAGTGAGTCTCTAAGAGATGTCATTCAAGCTGTACAAACATCTGTTGAGAATGTCGCTTCATCATCTGAAGAACTGACGGCAAGTGCAGGTCAAACAACAAAAGCAACCGAACATATTACATCGTCTATTGAAACATTCTCAAACGGCAATGAAAATCAAAGCGAAATGGTGGAGCAAAGCGCAGTTCATTTAAAACAAATGAATGAAGGACTGAACGAAGTTGCCGAAACGTCTGATGTCATCACAGCGTCATCTGTTCAATCAAAAACAGTCGCGGAAACAGGCGGTCAGCTTGTGGAGCAAACTGTCGGCCAAATGAAGACGATTGACCATTCAGTGAAAGAAGCTGAAGGCGTGATCAACGGACTCGAGCATAAATCAAAAGATATCACAAACATCCTAGGCGTGATTAACGGCATAGCGGATCAAACGAATTTACTTGCACTAAATGCCGCTATTGAAGCAGCACGCGCAGGCGAGTCAGGCAGAGGCTTCTCCGTTGTTGCGGAAGAAGTGCGTAAACTAGCGGTTCAATCATCAGATTCAGCAAAAGAGATTGAAAAGCTTGTGAATGAAATCGTCTCTGAAATTGAAACATCTCAAAATATGTTCAAAGCAGTGAATGAAGAAGTAAAGAACGGTCTTACTATTACAGATCAAACGAAAGAAAGCTTCTCACAAATAAATGAGCAAACAGCGGAAATCGCAGCAAGAATGAACGAAATGAATACAACGGTGCGCGAGCTGTCGAAAGGATCTGAGCAAATTTCTAAAGCAGTGAATGAAATTGCAGATGTATCGAGAGAGAGTTCAGCAAGCATCCAAGATATCGCAGCTTCAGCAGAAGAACAGCTTGCTTCAATGGAAGAGATTAGTTCTTCATCCACGACTCTTTCCCAAATGGCGGAAGAATTACGCGATTTAATTAAAAAATTCAAGATCAGCGAATAAGGTCAAGTGGTTCTCCTCGAGGGGAACCGCTTTTCTTTTTAAGAGGACATCTCGTACAATAGAGGAAATCGAAAGAAGAGGAGAGATAGAATGCGTTTATCAGATAAGAAGGTCATTGCGTTTGTCAGTGATGATTTTGAAGATTTAGAGCTGTGGTATCCAGTTCTGCGTTTAAGAGAAGAAGGGGCGACTGTCCATCTTGTAGGTGAAAAAGCAAATCATGAGTACATCGGGAAGTATGGTGTGCCGGCGGTATCTGATGCAGATTTTTATTCCATTCAAGCTGATGATTATGATGCTGTGCTTGTCCCTGGCGGATGGGCGCCTGATAAACTGCGCCGTTATCCAGAAGTATTAGACATCGTCCGTACATTTGATGCGAAGGCAAAACCAATCGGGCAGATTTGCCATGCCGGCTGGGTGCTGATTTCAGCAGGAATCCTGAAAGGCAGACAAGTGACAAGTACACCTGGTATTAAAGATGATATGACAAATGCCGGTGCGGATTGGTTTGATGAGGCGGTCGTCACAGATGGCCACCTCATCTCCAGCAGACGTCCGCCGGACCTTCCGCCGTATGTAAAAGCATTTGCGGATGTGTTAGCGGCAAAATAAGCGACTGACACGAAACGTAAAAAACAAAGGGCGAACCAAAAAATAATTCGCCCTTTGTTCATCATTTTATGCCCTACACATTTTGTCTGTCGGCAGGATACATCACGCCCATTTGTCTTCTTGCTTCGTCCATGACGGACATGGTTTGAACAGATAACGCAAATGTATTGACCGGAGACTGCCCCATTCCCTGCTGAATACACTCAATAAAATGATTGATTTCATAAGACATAGCTGGCTGATCATCTTTGAGCGAGATGTCAGTTTGATGTCCATCACGGTCATGTATCGTGATTCGTGAAGGCCGGTGGAATTGATCAATCACCATCGTGGCATCCTCGCCTTGAATTTCAGCGGATAAATGAGACGTTGAAATTTTAGAATGAAAAAGAAGTGCTTGATGCCCGTCATACTGTAAAAGGACTGAACCATTTCCATCCACACCAGAAGAAAGCTTATAGCCTCTCGCGGTGATTTGATTCGGCAGACCAAATAAGGATATGACTGGGTAAACGAGGTATACCCCGATATCCATTAACGAACCATTGGATAACTCCGGTTTAAAGGCATTTGGAAGCTCGCCGTTTCGATAGGCATCGTATCTTGAGGAATATTTACAGTAATGCGCGACCACTTGCCTGATAGGTCCAAGCTGATCAAGGTGCTGTTTGATTTGCAGAAAGTTTGGCAGAAATGTCGTTTTCATCGCTTCCATCAAACACACTTGATGTTTTTTTGCTGCGGCAATCATTTCTTCCACTTCTTTTCGATGAGAGGCGAATGGTTTTTCGCATAAAACATGCTTTTGATGCTCCATCATCAACATGGCTTGCTCTTTATGAAGGGCATTTGGACTCGCAATATACACGGCATCGAACGTATCACTTTCCGCCATTTGTTGTAAGTTCGTAAAAACCGTCTCAATCCCGTATTTTTCGGCAAAGGCCTGTCCTTTTTCAGCGGATCGTGAATAGACGGCTGTACATGTAAAGTCAGCGATTCCTTCACCAGCTTGTAAGAACCGATCTGTAATCCAGTTCGTTCCGATGACAGCAAATCGAATCATGTGATTCCCTCCTTCTGCTTTCCTCTGATTATACATGCTTTGAAAGCGTTTGTATGAAAGAATATTCTTTTTATTGAAAAGCGGATGAAACCTTTATATAGGCTGATGCGTCTTACATAAAGGATATAAATGTACGAAAAGTGGGTAGTTTCTTCCTTCTTCGGGTAATACTCAGGATAGAAGGGAGAGGAGGAAACATGAAGCGCGTCCTGCATATAGGAAGTACATACACCTTTGCGCTTTTATTCATAGTTGCTGGTATTTTTCATGTAATAGAGCCGGGCGGCTTTGCTCGCATGATGCCAGGCTGGCCATTTCCATATGTAATGGTCTATGTGACTGCATGTCTTGAATGGCTGCTGGCCGTGCTGCTGCTTTTGCCGAATTCTAGGATTTCAGCGGCAAAATTCATTGCTGTCTATCTTGTACTCATTTTCCCGGCAAACTTATTTGCTGCACGTGAGGGAATACCATTTCCAGGTCAAGAAAATACAGAACAAGCTTTGCTATGGATAAGACTTATTGGACAGCCGATTCTCATTATATGGGCGATGTCTATTGCAAAATGGGAAAAAAGCTGAAACAATGATCACCATATCATGATCAAGTAGTGTACAATTTACTCATAAAATAGCCCGTGTTTGGAGGAACGATATGAATTCTATGCAAATGTGGAGCAGTCGATTTAGAAAATTTTTTCTTGATAACAAGTTTGTTCTCTTTTTACTCGTCCTGCTATTAATCGGATTGAATATCCTTGTTTTCATGAAAACATCATTTATTTTCACACCGCTCATTGTACTCGTCAAAACCATTGCCTTACCGATTATTTTAACGGGGGTCGTGTATTATTTATTAAATCCAATTGTCAACTTGTTAGAGAAAGCAAGAATCAAGCGGATCTATTCCATTTTGCTTTTATATCTTGTCATTATTGGGATTATTACAGTGACCATCGTGTCTATTATTCCTTTTTTACAAGCTCAAACCATGAGTCTATTTCATAATCTTCCGAAATACGTCGATACAGTAGAAGAACAAATTAGACAATTAACGGGAAGTAACTTTATTAATCAAGTGCAAAAAACGATGAACTTTAATGTGTCTGAATTGGTAAGTAAAGCATCTAGTCAAGCGACGAAGATTTTGGAAAGCACCTTTACCGGTGTAGGAACATTCTTAGGGGCGCTCACAGAAGTTATCATCTCGATCGTGACGGTGCCGTTCATTCTGTTTTATCTATTAAAAGACGGCAAAAAGCTGCCTGACTATTTCTTGAAATTCATTCCAAATAAAATGAGAGAACATACACATATCGTGCTTCACGAAATGAACCACCGGCTGAGCTCGTATATTCGCGGACAGATTATTGTCAGCTTCTGTATCGGTGTTCTTCTGTTAATCGGTTATATGATCATTGGACTTGACTATGCGCTGCTGCTTGCTATCATTGCGGCATGTACAAGCGTAGTACCTTACCTTGGTCCAACAATTGCGATTACACCAGCGATTGTGATTGCACTTGTGACGTCACCAGTGATGCTTTTAAAACTTATTATTGTCTGGACAGTGGTTCAGCTCATTGAAGGTAAATTTATTTCGCCTCAGGTGATGGGGAAAAACCTTCATATTCACCCAATTACGATTATTTTTGTTCTATTAACAGCTGGTAAATTGTTCAGCGTCATCGGCATCATTGTCGCTATTCCGACGTATGCCGTTCTGAAGGTTATCACAACCCACCTGTTTGATTGGTTTAAAATGCGGTCCAATTTGTATAAAGAAGAAAAGGTTTGATGTCATAATCTTTTTTTGAAAAAAATATAGTATCATAAAGACGAGCTTTCGATAAAGGAAGCTTGTCTTTATGTGGACATAGATGTTTGGCGTGTTCAAAAGATCAGAATTGAAAGGAAAGAAAATCATGAATCTATGGGATTTATTCGTGGCACTGGTTTTAGGAATTGTCGAAGGATTAACAGAGTACGCACCTGTTTCATCTACAGGTCACATGATCATTGTCGATGATCTTTGGCTAAAATCAAAGGAAATTATTACGCCAGAAGCGGCTAATACATTTAAAGTCGTGATTCAGTTAGGCTCTATTTTAGCTGTCATGATCGTGTTTAAAGATCGTATTTTAAACTTATTGGGCTTAAAGAAAAATATCACCGAAGAACAAAAGCGCAGCGGGCATAAGCTGACCATCGCCCAAATTGCTGTTGGACTTGTTCCAGCCGTCATTTTAGGATTCTTATTTGAAGATTATATTGATAAATACTTATTTGACGTCAGAACGGTCGCTGTCGGTTTGATTTTAGGGGCAGTGCTGATGCTTGTCGCTGACTGGATCAATAAACGGAAAACAGAAACAAGCTCTGTCGATAACATGACGTACAGACAGGCGCTTTATATTGGACTGTTTCAATGTTTGGCATTATGGCCAGGCTTCTCGCGCTCAGGTTCGACGATCGCAGGCGGGGTTATTCTTGGTTTGAATCACCGTGCTGCGGCAGACTTTACATTTATCATGGCGATGCCAATTATGGCGGGAGCAAGCTTGTTAACCCTTGTGAAAAATGCTGAATATTTAACAACAGACATGCTGCCATTCTTTATCGTCGGCTTTGTGAGTGCGTTTGTTGTGGCTCTCTTTGTTGTTCGATTCTTCCTAAAACTGATCAATAAAATCAAACTGGTGCCTTTTGCGATATACCGAATTATCCTAGGTGTGATTTTATTTATCCTGTTCATGTAATATGTAAACTACTCTTTATAAAAGAGTAGTTTTTTTGTTATTTCGCCTAATTAAACACTAAAAACACCCTCTTAATTGGTAGAATAAGAATTTTTTTCATAAATTAGTGTTTAAGAGACAGAGAAAGGGGTAGTACATAAACATACCAATTAAAGGAGGAGTTAGAAAATATGAGAAAAACAAGTAAAATGTTTGTTGGTTCTGTCATCGCCACGTCAATGATTGCTGCCCCTCTATCTCTTACGACTTTTGGTCAAACGGCTGAAGCTGCTACAACAACAGGTGTTGATGGAAGTGTCTCAATTGATCCAGTAGCCATTGCCGATAAAATTGAACAAGCAGTAAAATCATCTCAAAATCGTGATGGATTCGTAAAAAACGCGGCATACAGTGCGTTCTATGAAGCAGGTCAAAACTACAACGTAGTTGTCCAAAATTTAAGCCAAGATCACGACTTTAGCGGTCTGAACAATGTTGTCTACTATGATAGTGTTGAATATGACGGTATTACGTTTGGTATTTGGGTATTTGAAGATGGTACGTTTGTCAACAATGGTGACGGTGGATATATTAACTGGACGTTTGTTGGCAGCTTTGACCGAGAAGATGGAAGCGGAACTGTCGATTTTCATAAAAGATTCTAATCTTAGAAGTCTGCCGGTGAATCGGCAGACTTTTTTATAACGCACATTCTTCTATTTCAAACCCTAAATCTTCAATGATGTGATGATCCGTTTGAACTTGCTGGCCTTTTGTTGTTAAATAATCACCAACGAAAATCGAATTTGCCGCATAAAGTGCGAGTGGCTGGAGTGTCCGTAAATTAAACTCTCTGCCTCCGGATACCCGAATTTCCTTTGTTGGATTGACAAATCTCATCATTGCCAGCACTTTCAATGCTTTGATCGGATGTGTCCGTTCTTGATGCTCAAGCGGTGTTCCTTCAATGGCATGAAGAAAGTTGACTGGAATTGAATCCGCATCAAGTGCTCTAAGCGCAAAAGCCATTTCAACGATTTGCTGATTGGTTTCACCCATTCCAATAATGACCCCTGAGCAAGGTGACATGCCAGACTGTTTGACCTGCTCAATGGTCGACACGCGGTCATCGTATGTATGAGTTGTCGTAATGTGATCATGATGATCGTGATGTGTATTGATATTGTGATTATACCGATGAACACCCGCTTCCTTCAGCCGCTTCGCTTTGTCTTCATTTAATAACCCAAGACAGGCACACACCTTCAAAGGCATCGTTTCAGTGATTTCCTTTACTGCTGCTGTAACTTCATCTAATTCCCTATGAGAAGGCGCTCTCCCGCTTGCCACAATACAATAAGTCCCGGCTTTTCTTTTGAGAGCCTCACGCGCCCCTGCCACAATGGTTTTTTGATCAAGCATTGTATATCTTTCAACCGGTGCTTTTGAAATCATCGACTGTGAACAATATCCACAGTTCTCAGGGCAATATCCACTTTTTGCGTTGAAAATCATATTTAATTTCACCTTTTTTTGAAAAAAATGAAATCGTACTTGATAGGCTGCATGCATAATAGGTAACAATTCACTATCGTCAGCTTCAAGAATGTCTAAAGCCTCTTGCACCGTAATCGGTTCATTTTTCATGGCCTTCTCCGCTATCGCTTCCCAAGATAAAGACAGTTGCTCTTTCATCATTAATGCCTCCCTTATTATGTTAACTTATTTTTATTAAAAGTTAACATAATGGAGAGGTGTTGGCAATCACGAATCAAATGAAACCAACTTTAAACATCAAAAGGCGATGACTCCATGTCATCGCCTTCAGATATGTAAAGCTAGATTGCTTATCGAACCGTAATATAGTTAATGACAAGCTCGCCTTGTGAATTATAATAAGAAACGGTTACTGAACCGCGTTGTACGGCACGAATCCAAGTGAAGTTTGGAGCCGTTTGATCTAATTGAATCGCATACGTTGCACCCGACACAGAAATTTGGCTTGCTGGAAGAGAGACGGCGATTGAAGAACCTACAGAAAGCGTACGGTTCACTGTAATTACTTTATTCATAATAGGAGCTTTTGCTATGACTGGTTCTTTTGGCTGTGCAGCTGCATGAGCACCTTCAGTTTGGGAGAACGTAAGAGCACCTAAAGCAGCTAAAGACAATGTACAGACTTTCATGAATTTTATCATCGGTAACACTCCTTTTTTTGGTATATACATATATTAATATTAATAGAATTATATGTCAATTGAAATGTGTGAAAAAAGAGTAATTATGGTGAAAATTGTCACATATTATGTCGGGAAAGACATATATTTAAAAAAACACATGATTTTTTATTCATATGCTCTTTCTTTTTTAAGGGAAAAAAGAGGTATAAAAAAAGCTGGGTTCATCCCAGCAACGTAAAGCAGATGAAAGAGTGATTACTGGTCGTCTCGCTGTTTTGGCTGACGGCCTTTTTGCTTCTCTTTCTCTCTAATGTAGTTAATAAAATCGATGGTTTGTCTTCGTGCTTCTTCGGAAAAATCTGAGGCGGCTTTAAACGCAATTTGCAAATCAGGATCGTCTGCAAGATCGTCATCGTGTCTGCCTTTGTCCTTACCTGTGAGAAGATAATCGGTTGAGACCCCATATAACTCAGCAATTTTCACAATCATTTCACCGTCGGGCTTTCTCAAGCCATATTCCCAGTTTGCATAAGTGGACATCGCCTTTAATCCGAGTTTTTTAGCAACTGTTGACTTGCTCCATCCATGCTTCTCTCTTAATTCAGTTAAAATCTTCCCAGTCAAATTATCCATCAGAAACACCTTTTTTCATGTTATGAGTAAATTTTATCATGAATTACACGGAAAAGATAAATAAATACACAAAAAGAATAAAAATATGGTTGACTTACTCGTTTTGTGTATATTATCATAATGAATATAACTTACACATATTGAGTAAGAGGTGGAAAGATGAAACTTGAAAATTTACGAGAAGAGCGCATATTGCAAGGAAAAACACAAACCTATATGGCGAAAAAATTAGGTTATAAGTACACAAGCGGCTATGCGAATATAGAGATGGGCAGAACGAAGCCAAGCTTAGAAATAGCAAAGCATATTGCAGATCTGCTAAATACCGGTGTTCAAGAGCTTTTTTTTGGTCAGAAGTTACACAATAAGAGTAATTATCTAGAAGAAGATCAGTTCTTAGAAAAGGAGAGACGAGCAGAATGAATATTGAACATCCAATGGTGACACAGATGAGTAACTTTGGTTATCCAAAAAGCTACTGGTCATATGACATGAAACGATATGGATACCAAACAGAAATTGATGACAGTTTGGAGGGATCTGAAGAAGATGAGACATCAGCTGATGTTTGATGCTAGAAAAGAAGCGCAGCTTTGTTTAGACCAAGCTGGCGGCTGGATCGCCTTTTTTCAACAGAAACCGATGTTTGTTTTTGCCACAGCAGAAGAGAAAGAGACATATATGACCCTCCTGAAAGCTAAGTCGATGACAATAAAGGAGGAATCAGGGCGACGTGAAACGATGGAAGCAAATCATGACATTTTTGAAATGCTTGCTCAAAGCGAGTAAAAACGAACAAGACATCCGCCAGTGGGCAGAGGATGACGGGAGATCATAACATGGTCATCCATTTAATCATTGAACATGAACATTTGTTAACAAAAGAGACATTGATGAAAAGAATACGATCAGCTGCAAAAGTACAATGCCCGCAAAAATTAGAAGGCGCACTATCACTTGAAATTCGTTTATTTGATCACATGCCGCTTAACATTGCTGACTGCCAAAAAAAGCGTACATACGCAGAAAAAGGGTTGATACGCCCGATACACGTCAGCATCTTACAGCCAAGTCTACAGCATATTCAAGAAGCACTTCATTCTATAGCTGATCAAGTCCCTCTGCAGATTGTCGATTTAAGAGTTTCCCAGTTTTATAGTATGTGTGAAAGAGTTGAAATCATTATCAATACGGTAGGTAGTGGCACGAGGCCATCACCAAAAAAGGAGACAAGCATATGAACGAGCCAAAACAACTATTTATTCAAGATAACCAAACATTTGTCGGTGAGATGGAAAAAGGAAAAATTCAAGTCATCGTGTTAGATGGAAATGTAGGAACGGCTTATCAAATGGATGTACCTGAACATGGAAAAACCATTATTCAAACGGCAAAAGGTCATTTTGCAAGAGTAGATCACGAGATTGGTTTTAAAATCAGCTAACTGACTAAACACATCAAATCATAATACGTCCAAGACGGAAAGCCTGCGGACACTGATCAAGACCCTGTTAAAAGGGGACCTGATTGGTGTCCGTTTTTTATTTTCTTAAAAAAGGGAGAGAGCGAATATGCAAGATTTACTCATTGAATATAAAAGAGCCTTAAAGAATGCTAGAAAACAATATGAACCATTTAAAGAAAAAGAAGAACATCAGCTGTCCGTTCAAGACAAGCATGATAAAAAAATGATCGCCAGTATGGTGAGCGATCTAGAATACGTAGTAGAATGGCTACAAATCGGAAGAGAGCCAGGTGCGCGCAGAGGGTTAGACAGACGTTCAGTCTATCAGCGAACCATTCTTGCAAATCCAGAAGTGTTAGAGGCTTTATCACATGAATATACCCTTATTCAAGAGAAAGAAAGAGAAGTCAGTGAGAGAGACAAAAAACGAATTGATGAAGCTTTGTCTGTTTTAACAGATCGAGAAAAGGATGTATTCTTTATGCACACAACACAAGGATTATCGTTTAGCGAGATTGCGGTCATGCTGGATGTCAAAAAAGGAACTGTGCAAAAACATATGGAAAGAGCGCGGACGAAGATGTCCAAAAAAGTACAAGAACGCCTATTCAGAGCTGCTGAATAGGCGTTTTTTCTATCCAAAATAAATCAGCTAAAGCTTGTCTTACAGTTGCCACCTATAGTTAGAAAGACCAAACGAATGTTTGCTAGCCCTACACAAATGATTCCTTCAAAGGGAATCATTCGAATTAAAAGGAGGCGGCAGGTGAATGTAAATGAAAGATAAACGGATAGAGGCCAAGCAGGATTATATGAAGGGGATGACGTACCAGCAAATTGCTGATCATTACAATGTCTCGATCCATACCGTCAAATCGTGGAAAAGGCGATACGGATGGCAAAGACAAAAAACTTCGTCAAAGCAAGCACACTCAATCTTCAATCAATTTCTTTCAGATGAAACGATTGAAATCATGGAGAAAATGGATGGACGCACATCGCTTGATTTAATCTGGGATCAAATTCAAATTCAATATGCAGCCATTATTCGGGCGCAGCGAATCATGTATGTAGCAGATCAAGAGGACATGATCAAAGAGTTGAAAAAGGCGGCATACATGCCTTCTTCATTAGAAGAAACAGGAGAAGGCATTCAGCCAGAACTAGACATCACCTCAGAAGAATATTCGTTTCAATTTTCATGGGATCGGCATGCGACGTTTCTAAATGCACAATCCCGTGCAATGGGTGAACTCAGGCGTTTAATAAAACAGTTTGAAGAGCTCGCACATGCGAAGGATGAACGAAGATTAAGGCTGAAACAAATTGAACTGACGATCGAAAAAACAAAAAAAGCAGTGCGTGAAGAAAAAGAGGAAGATCTTCAAATCATGATCAAGCGAAAAGAGGACGACTCATGACGCCATTGATTGAAAAAGAAGTCAATCCTCACTTTGAACACTTTCTATTCGATTGGAATCAAAAGTTTCAATTTTTAGTTGGAGGCTATGGCTCCTCTAAAAGCTATCACATTGCTTTAAAGCTCGTCTTAAAGCTGCTGGAAGAAAAGCGGACAGCACTTGTCATTCGAGACGTGTATGATACGCACCGCGAATCAACCTTTTCTTTATTACAAGAGATCGTCAGCGACCTCGGCATCGACCATGTGGTGAAGTGCCGAAGTTCGCCGCTTGCACTGACGTTTCGAAACGGCAGCAGCATCTTATTTAAAGGGCTGGACAAACCTGAAAAATTGAAATCAATCAACAACATCTCGATCATTTGGATTGAGGAATGTTCAGAGGTTTCTTATGAAGGATTTAAAGAGCTGCTTGGAAGGCTAAGGCATCCATCCTTACCGCTTTATATGATGTTATCGACCAATCCTGTTGGTCAGGATAATTGGACGTATAGACATTTTTTTCGAGATGAACAGCTGAAGCGTTTTGTTTTAGATGATGAAACCTTATACAAAAAGCGAACCGTTGTTATCAAGGATACGTATTACCATCACTCCACGGCAGAAGATAATCTATTCCTTCCTAAAAGCTACGTGAAGCAGCTGGATGAGCTGAAAGAGTATGATCCAGACCTCTATCGCATTGCGAGGAAGGGATATTTCGGCATTAATGGCACAAAGGTTTTTCCTCAATTTGAGGTGAGAAGCCATTCTGATGTATTAGAAGCCATTCAGCAGATTGACAGACCGCTGAAACGAGCAGGCATGGATTTTGGATTTGTTGAATCATACAATGCGCTCATTCGGCTAGCTGTCGATCATGAAAAAAAGTACTTATATATTTATTGGGAATATTACGACCGCGGGAAAACAGATGATGAAACAGCCCTTGACTTGAAAGAGTTCATTGAATCAAAAGAACTGATTAAAGCCGATGCAGCCGAACCTAAAACCATTCACTATTTTCGGCAGCGCGGCTTTCAAATGGTGGCGGCACATAAGTTCCAAGGCTCACGTTTACAGTATACAAAAAAGATCAAACGGTTTAAGAAAATTATTTGTTCTGATGCATGTCCATATACCATCTATGAACTTCAATCACTAACCTATAAGGCAGATAAGGATGGACGTCTAGAAGAAGATGAATTTCAAATCGATCCACACACATTATCAGCCATCTGGTATGCGCTGGATGATTATGAAGTGACAGATTTGAAACAGACTGCCTCGGAGCGTGTCCGTCCAAACAGAGAGAGGAGGTCCATACAATGAAACAATTGAAAGCAACCATTATGAAGGCAAACATGTCTGATCATACAAAACAAATGTATGCAGATGAATTTTCCTACGAAAAGGATGACATTGTTCCCCCGCCTTACAATATTTATGAATTAAAAAGTATGGCAGAATATTCAACCATTCTTCAGCAATGTATTGATGCGTATAAGACCAATATTTTAGGCTTTGGTTTTGGTGTAGAATATGCCTTTGACTTTAATGCAGAAGGCGTGAAACCGGCAAAAAAGAAGGCGGCAGAGAAGGAATGGACAAGACTTGAAGAGTTTACGAAATACATGAACTATGATGAGTCTGCTGATGTGGTGCTTGGCTATGTCATCGAAGACCGGGAGAAAACAGGGAATGGTTTTTTAGAAGTTCTCCGAGATGGCCAGGGAAAGCCGGCAGGAATCGAGTATTTAGATGCGCTCCATATCCGCATTTGCAAGCTGAGTGAGCCAGTCGACGTCGAATTTCGGTATACAGAAAACGGCGAATTGAAAACAATGAATCGAAAGAAGCGATTCCGTAAATATGTGCAGGTGATCAATGAAAAGAAAGTCTTCTTCAAGGAGTATGGTGATCCGCGCATTTTACATTGTGAAACAGGCAAATACGATGACACCACCCCAGAGTCGCTGCGTGCAACAGAAGTGATTCATTTTAAAATCGGCAGTGGAACGTATGGGATTCCCCGCTGGATTGGCAACATCGTCAATATGTATGGGGCACGCAAGGCAGAAGAACTGAACTACCTTTATTTTAAACAAGGGCGGCACGTACCTGGTGCCATCATTGTCGAAAATGGAATGCTGTCTGAGTCATCCTATCAGCAGCTTCAAGATTATATGGACGATATAGAAGGCTCTGATCATGCACATAAGTTTCTATTGCTTGAAGTCGAAGGTCTCCCGACGGAAAAAGGGTTAACTGGAGAAGAAGATGTTTCAAATGTCAAAGTGAACTTCAAATCCCTAGCAGAGATCTTGCAAGAAGATGCACTCTTTTTAGAATACGATGAAAAAACAAGAAACAAAATCCGCTCTGCTTTTCGACTGCCGCCTATTTATACAGGTGAGTCTCAAGACTATAACAAAGCGACAGCCGATACGGCGCGGAAAACAACAGAAGAACAGGTATTTCAGCCTGAACGGCACCTCATCACAGGGAAACTCAATACCCTTTTCCTGCCGGATCTTGATATTTGGCATGTCCGTTTCCTATTAAATGGTCCTGACTTTAGAGACCCATTAGAGATTGCCAAGGTTCTGACACCATTTATTCAGGCTGGGGCAGTGTCACCAAACGATTTGCGAGATCTGGCGGGACGTATCCTTGGGAAAACGTTAGAGGAATGGCCGGAGGATCTCTATCACAGACCTTTAGAAAGCCGCATGACATCAGCTGAACAACAGCCTCAACGAGAGCCAGATCAGTTGAAAGAATAAACCGAAGCGCGTGCGCTTTTTTGAAAGGGGGTGAACATATGCCAAGAGAATTAAAAAACGCAAAAATTACGCATGTTTCCTACGTGGACAGAGCCGCAAACAAAAAGAAATTCTTTTTGATGAAGGCAAAGAAAAGCCAGCCTGACTTTCAAAAAGAGGTGAGTGTGCTGACAAAGGCAGAAGATGCTCATCGCCTTGTGTATGGTGTCGTGTATGAACCGAATACACCTGATGCACACCAAGACTTTATGTCTGCCAAAGAAATTGAAAGAGCAGCACATGGTTTTATGAAGGATGCCCGCCACATTGATAAGCAGCATGATTTTCAACATGGTGTTGGAGAAGTGGTTGAATCATACATTGCACCAGCTGATTTTGAAGTAGGCGGTGAGCTGATTCGAAAAGGATCTTGGGTGCTTGTAACAAAGGCTTCTCAAGAGATTTGGGATCAAATTCAGAAAGGCCACATTACAGGATATTCAATGGCAGGAACGGCGGACATCGTAGCAATTGAAGAACAAGATCAGCTCCTATCTCAAAGCACGAATGAGAGAGGGCTTTTTTCTTTGCTGAAAAATTTCTTTTTGAAAGAGGAAGGTGCAAACATGTCACAACAATTTTGGAGCGTTTTAGACCACCTGCTGGAAACCTTACAGTCAAGTGATGGTGATGAGGCGGGTGTAAGATCAGCGCTTGAGCAATTGCTGCCAATCGTGCAGGAGATTTTGAAGACAGAAGATGTGCTTCAAACGATTGGTGAAAGGCCAGCCTCCGTACAAAAACAAGACGCCGCTTTGACGACGGAGCAAGTACGAGAGCTTGAAAAAGCAAAAATGGCCATCGAAAACGTCTTACAGCATGCTGAACAGCAGGAAACAGATCAAACTGGAGAAGAACCTGTCCAAAAGGTGCTTGAGCAAGCCGTAGCACCAATTCGTCATCAGCTTTCTTCTTTAGAGAAATCAGCCAGCAGAGAAAAAGCTGCGCTTGAGCAAGTGCTTCAGCAGCAGCTTTTGCCTATTTCAGAGCGGATTCACATGCTTGAAAAAGCGCGCGGCATGTCAAAACAAACAATCCACGATACACAAAACGACAGTACAAAGCCCATATGGGATGGCTTACTATAAGCCTAAATAAGGAGGAAATAGTGTGAGAAATCAAGAGTTGATTCGCAAGGCCGAAATGACACTTGCCAGCTTAAAAACCGGCGGTCTCATGAACGCAACCCAATCCAACACATTCATTAGAATGATGCAAAATACACCAACCGTTTTAAATGATGCACGTATCATTCCAATGGAAAGTGATTCACAAAAAATCGAAAAAATCGGCTTTGGCCAGCGTATTTTGCGCCCAGCAGAAGAAGGCAAAGCGCTTGATGCGAAAGACCGTGTTGTCCCAGCGACAAGCACTGTCCAGCTAAATGCGAAAGAGGTCATCGCAGAGATCCACATGACCTACGACAGCATTGAAAACAATATTGAGAAAGACGGCATTCAGCAGACGATTATGCAAATGCTCGCTGAACGAGCAGCGGTTGACATTGAAGAGCTCATCGTCAATGGCGATACGACTTCAGCAGATCCATTTCTAGCTCAAATGGATGGCGTGAGAAAACAAGCAGTATCTCATATCGTAGATGCAAATGGAGCGGAAATCAGCCGCCAAATGTTTAAGCAAGCTTATAAAGCGATGCCGTCAAAATATTTACGCGTTCCTCAGGATTTCCGTTTCTACACATCCCCAAGCTTAGAAGTTGAATGGAAGGATCAAGTAGCAAATCGTCAGACGGGCCTTGGAGATGCGGCCATTCAAGGCGGACTTTCTTCTGCATTCGGTGTGCCGGTCAAAGGTCTTGCCAATATGCAGCCATATGACGAAGCGGGAACAGATGTATCAGATATTTTGCTGACACATCCTAAAAATATTATCGTAGGTTTCTCTCGAAATATTCGAATTGAAGTAGAAAAAGATATTCGCAGCCGTAAATTTATTATTGTCCTCACAGCGAAGCTAGACAGCAAATTTGAGGAAGAGGATGCTGTAGCAAAAGTGATGAAAGTGAAAGAGTAGGTGACGGCAGACCATGATCATTTCTGCTGAAGAACTGCAGGCCTATTCTGTATTTGATCGTGTGAAAAATCGATCTGTAGAAAGACTGACAGCAGATATTATCGAAGCAGAAGCTGCGGTATTTCAGATCGTAGGTCACGATTTCTCAAGCGAAAAATATCAGCCTCTCCCTGAAAAAGCAAGAATCGCATTATTAAAAATGGCCCAATATTTTGCCATGCTGAATGATGACGAATCTATGATGAAAGGCTTTACGTCAGAGAAAATGGGCGATTATTCATATGCAAAGGCAGCTGATCAAGTGAAAGGCAGACCCTATGTATATGCCTTGCTAGTAGATTACATTGAACCAACATTAACTGCCGGCAGTGCCAAACTAAAGGTGAGATCATTATGAGCTATCAATCTCTATTAACAGATCGCTGTGATCTTTTTCACCTTGAACATAAGGAGTCTGCCCGCGGGAAATTTGGAATTCCAGCTGATGATTTACAAATGACACTTTCCTATCCCCACGCTCCCAGCCTGACCGATCTAGCTTGTTATGTCATAGAAAAGAACCAGTCACTTGTGCAAGAAGAGCCGAATACAGTCATTTATCAATCCTATCTTGTCCATTTTCCTTTAGGAAGTGATATTCGCTTGCATGACAAAATGGTGTGGAATGGCGTGTCACTCAAATTACAGCAGCCTAAAAAAGTGAAAAATCATCACATCGAAGTGATGGCAGTCAGGAAGGAAAATCTATGAAAATTGATGGACTTGGACGGCTGATTTCACAACTGCAGACAGCGTGTGATGGCGGCTTAAAGACAGAATACCAAGATTGGCTGGAGGACATGGGCCTACAGTTTTTAGACATCATTCAGGATGAATTAATCAAGGAGAATGCTGTTGATACAGGCCGGCTTCTAAGATCCTTTACACAAGGCGACAAGGAGAATCATTTTCTCATGTCAAAAGGCGGTCTCACACTGGAAGTAGGAACGCAGCTTGAATATGCCTCCTATGTCAATGACGGACATGCCATTTCTTCAAGTGGAGAGCGAAGATGGGTGCCTGGCAGATGGACTGGCAGCCGCTTTGAATATGATCCGAATGCAAGTACAGGAATGATGCTTGCCTCTCAATGGATTGAAGGTAATGGCTACTGGGATCATGCTGTCATGCTCTATGAGCAAATGTTTGAACAGTCGCTGGATCGAAAGCTGCAAAGCTGGTTCGATCGACATTTTGGGAGGTGATGGAATGAATCAAGAAGTCGGGGCAATCATGCATTATATCTACACACACTTTCCTGTGACAATGTATGATCGTCTTTTGCCAGAACGCTTTCAAGTGCCATCTGTTTATGTGCCGCCTGTGACAGTGATCAGTGGTCCAGATACGGTTTCTACCTTTATGAAATCTTATTCGCTACAAGTGAAAGTCTTTCATATTGATACAGAAAAAGCACATGATGCGGCAGAAACAATCGTTGATGCATTGCTTGCTGATCGTCAAATCATTCAGATGATGAGTGAAGACGGAGAGGTGCTTGATGATTATGTCCGCATAAAAAGAGTGGAAACAAGAATGATAGATCAAGGCGTAGCAGCGATTGTCCTGACATGGGATAGCAGCTATTGGTACAACCGGGACAAACAGGCAAGCCTTGAAGATATCAACTTTTCAGATGGGGTGATCAAACGTGAGCAAGACTAAAAATGCACAGCCCGCTCAAACAGCCGGCGAAGAAAAAGAATTTGGCTTTTCATTTGAAGCCTTAAAGGAGCACAGCAAGGATCTTTTTGGGGTCAAACCAGAAATCCTTGAAGGCGCTCTTTTTTATATCAAAGATCAACCAATTACAAAAACAGAAGCAAAAAAGCACATTGATGCTTTTTTGTCCAAGGAGGTTTAAAGGATGAACGGAGGCACTTTTACACCAGGTACAGAGAAAAAGCGTCCTGGCATTTACTTTAATTTTAAAACAACAGCAGAGCAGCGAATTACTTTAGGTGACCGAGGTACGGTGGCACTTCCTCTTGTGATGAGCTGGGGAGAACCAAAAACCTTTATTTCCGTTTCAAATATGGAAGACTTAAATAAGAAGGTTGGACTTAACATTGATGATAAGTCACTTCTTCTTTTCCGTGAAGCAAAGAAAAAAGCGCAAACGGTCTTGCTTTACCGCTTAAATGAAGGGGAGCCGGCTAAAGCTGAAATTGCTGAAAACTTTGTGGTCACAGCAAATTATGGCGGCCTAAAAGGAAATGAGATCACAGTACAAGTGGCAGAAAATGTACTTGATAGCACAAAGCGCGATGTTATCACTTATCTGGGAACAGATATTGTGGACAAACAGGTTGTCACTGATGTCAAAGATCTTGTGAAAAACAAGTACGTTCAATTTTCTGGTGAAGGTGAAGCAGTCATCACAGCTGGTGTGGCACTAAGCGGCGGGAAAAACGGCGTGGCAAGTGTTGCAGATTATACAGCTTTCCTAGAAGCAGCAGAAACAGAATACTTCGATGTCATTGCCCTTCCAGTCGATAATAGTGAGCAATTAAAAGCAACCTTCGCTTCATTTATCGATCGTTTACGTGATAAGCAAGGACGTAAGGTGCAAGGGGTTGTGGCTAATTACGCAGCTGATCAAGAAGGAATCATCAATGTGACAAGCGGTGTTGTACTCGAAGATGGAACAGAACTAACACCTGCTCAAACAACAGCATGGGTCGCAGGTGCAAGTGCCGGAGCAAACTTCAATCAGTCACTCACCTTTGTTGAATACGAAGGAGCAGTCGATACATTAGAACGCCTTGACAATGATCAAGTAGAATACCGATTATCACAAGGGGAGTTCATTTTCACCTTTGATGCGAGAGATCGCACGGTGAGTGTTGAAAAAGATATTAACTCCTTGACAAGCTTCACAGCTGAAAAGAACCAGCAAATGGCGAAAAACAAAATCATTCGTGTGCTTGATGCGATCAACAATGATTTAACTTTCGAATTAAAAAATCTGATTAAATTACGCAAAGCCAATGGCAATGACATTCCAGCATCAGATGATGGTGTGCAGCTTGTGAAAACACTGATTACCCAGTATCTCACACAGCTTCAAGATGGCAGCGGCATTACAGGCTTTAACTCAGAAACAGATATCGTGATCGGCCTCAATGAAGATCGTGATGGATTTATCATCGATTTAGCGGTTCAACCAGTAGATGCAGCAGAAAAATTCTATTTCAATGTGGAGGTGAAGTAAGATGGCTTTTAAAGCGCAAAATACAATTTCAGGTAAAGAAGGTCGTCTTTTCTTAGAAGGTGAGGAGCTTGCATTTATCAAAACCTTCGAAGCAAACGTGGAGAAAAACAAATCAGAAGTGAACGTCATGGGCCGCCGAATGACTGGTCATAAAACAACGGGAGCAAACGGAACAGGAACGGCAACCTTTTATAAAGTTACATCTCGTTTCGTTCAATTGATGCTCAATTACGTGAAAAAAGGAGAAGATCCATATTTCACTCTTCAAGCTGTCATTGACGATAAATCATCAGGCCGTGGCACTGAGCGTGTGA
The DNA here is from genome assembly GCF_056098985.1 of Bacillus sp. 11B20. Lineage (NCBI taxonomy): Bacteria > Bacillati > Bacillota > Bacilli > Caryophanales > Bacillaceae > Bacillus > Bacillus sp. 11B20. Next base: position 25,953 of record NZ_JBLZWZ010000009.1, on the reverse strand, counting down.
CATTATTTGATGTCAACTTTGATTCAGCTAAAATCGCTGGATTGGATGTTGATTCAGAGGCGCTTGAAGAAGAAGTTCCTTTCACGTTTGAAGACTTTGATCTTCCTGAGAAGCTGAAGAATACTTTCTAAGAAAAGTGGAGGAAATCAGCTAATTAATTAGCAAATTAAAAACTGAATATGCTATAATGCAGTTGTAATACAGCCGTCTTGAAGCCGTCTAAATTTCGTCTGGCAGCGTCTTGTATTCGATTCATTAAAATATGTTTACATGCAAAGCTATTTGCATACAATAAAAAAGCCAGGATGCTCTAACATCCCGGCAATGTACAATGAGGCCCTCAAAGGGGCTGGCTAATCAATTTAGATAGTTTTTAGGATAGACTTCCCCTTCAACCGTCCAAAGCTCAAGGGGAGTCTATTTTTTGTTTATATAAGTCAACAAAGTAAGGATAAACATCCCGAATAAAAACATGAGGGAAATCGCTTCAAATGTTGACATATGCATCACCCCCTTCCTATCGGGGATGAGCCAGACGCCCTTGAGCAAGCCATTCAATTGTACAATTAAAATTATACATGAAAAGATTGGAAAGCACATTCAAAAAATGGATGTGCTTTTTTGCATTCAAAAAAACATAACAAAGGGAGTTTTTAAACATGAGTGAAAAACAAACATTTGATCTTTCATTTTTTATGCCAGGACAAACAGTAGAAGCGGAAGAAGTCAAAGTACCGATTTCTAAGCGTTTTGTTGATAAAAAAGGGAATGTCATTCCTTTTGTCTTTAAAGCTATTACAACTGAACGTATTGATGAACTGGAAAAAGAAAACACAACCTTCAAAAATGTCAAAGGCAGAGGACGTGTAAAAGACTTAGACAGCCAGCGCTTCTACGCACGTATTGCAATTGAATCGACGATTTACCCAGATTTCCGTTCAAAGGAATTAAGAGAAGCCTACAGCACACAAGATCCAGTTGAAGTAGCAAAACGTGTCCTGTCAGTTGGCGGTGAATATGCGAACTGGTTAAACAAAGCGATCGAAATCAACGGATTCGAAGATGAAATTGAAGATTTAGAAGAAGCAGCAAAAAACTAATAAAAGATGGGGATAAAGAAGCCGTGTTTTTATATTACGCGATGCACGAACTTCACTACTCCCCATCTGAACTCCTTGATTTATACGAATCACCAAGACCATTCAAAGCATTTCTTTTCGGACTGATCAGCTACAAACTAGACATGCTAGAAAAAGAAGCAAAGAAAGGAGGTAAGTAAATGGCGAAACTTACAGCGCGATTTGAATTAGAAGACCGGGTTTCGAATAAGCTATTACGCATTCAAAAACGGTTTCAAACGTTTGAGAAGCAGCTCAAACCATTTAGAAAACCGGTGAAAATAAGCCTAGAAATGGATGAAAAGAAGCTGAGAAATCTCACTTTATCTCTCCGGAAAATTTCAGCTGTTTCCATGACACTGGATCAGGGAATCTATCGTGATCTAAAATCATTAAAAAATCAGTTAAATATGTTACCGAATCATATGGTCATATCCATTCAAGCAAAGGGACTGGATGTCATTAAAACCAGCATAGATCGTTTGAGACAAGTGGGGACAAGTCCCATGATGATGACGTTTAAATTGAACGATCAATTATCAGGTAAAATATCATCAATCAAAAAATCAATCCTTCAGCTCATCAACAGAACGTACTATATGAGATTAAACATGGTTGACCAAGCCACCGCAGCAATTCAACGAATCAAAAAGACACTCAAAAGCTTGACGATGTCCAAACACGAAATCAGAGTGTCAGTTCAAGACAATGCAAAAAGTAAGCTGAAAAAACGAGATCAGGCAGAGTCTGTTGTGAAAGAAAAAACCATAAAAAAAGAGCCTGAGGCTGCTAGTCCGTCAGCTAAAACGGATGAACCTAAACAGAGTTTGCTACAGAACTTTGCCAATAAAGGATTAAATGAAATTCAAAAATATGCAGGTGACGTTGCAGACAAAGTGAAGGAAAAATTGAGTCCTAGAAAGTTTTGGGATGAAAAAGCACTTCCTTGGGTTGAAAATAAAATAGAAGAGTACAAACAAGATGTGATCGGAAGAATTAAAGAGAAGATTAAATTTAATCCTGAAGAAAAACTAGATCAATGGGTGAAGACTGGATTAGATCGCCTCTTTGGTACAAGTGATCAATCAAGTGAAAACAACAGTACCACTCCGGCGCCAACAACAGCGCCAACAACAGCACCAACAACAGCTCCGACAACTGCACCAACATCAACACCATCTAATTCGGCTCCTAAAACGCAGCCTAAGCCGCGAGGTGGAAAAGGTTTGTTTCGCAGTAGTTGTTGCCCTTGTTGTGCAAGAGGTATAAGCAGCCGAGGATCTACTAAAGCGAGAAATGGCCGTTCACCGAGACGACCAACAAATCCAAATGCCACATCAAGAACCGAAATGAATAGAAGGCCTCCAAGTAAATTAGGGAAACTGAAAACAAATGCAGGTAAGTTATTTGGAAAAATCCCTAGTGGACTAAAGAAAGGTGCGGGTATCGCAGCTTCAGTTGGTGGCCTTACGGGTCTAATGAAAGGTGGCAAGGGGTTAAGTGGACTAGGGGATGCGGTGAAAAATATCGGTAAAGGGAGCGGTAAATTATTAAAGAAAGTACCTATTCTAGGTGGTTTACTTAGTGCAACAAATTTAATCGGTATGAAAAAAGAGAATGCTGGTGAAAAGATCGGTACGACTGGAGGCGGTATCGCCGGCGGGATGGCAGGTGCAGCAGCAGGTGCAGCTATTGGAAGCGTAGTTCCAGGAGTAGGTACAGCCATCGGTGGTCTAGTAGGCGGCATTGCTGGAAGTATGGGCGGCGAATCTATCGGTGAAACGATCGGAAAATGGTTTGATGGCGGCGGATTTGAAAAGATTGGCCAAAAAGCCATTGAAATTAAAGATCAAATTGTTGAAGTTTGGTCAACAGTTGCGACTTGGTTCACAGAAAATGTCTGGACACCATTAAGCAGCACGGTTGTCACAGTAGCATCATCCATCTGGTCGAGTTTAGTCAATGCCTGGACATGGATCCAAGAAACATTCAGTACAGTTGCGGGGTGGTTTATTGAAAACGTCTGGACACCGTTAAGCGGTACAGTCGTTATGGTAGCAACGACCATCTGGTCAAGCCTAGTCAATGCCTGGACGTGGATCCAAGAAACATTCAGTGCAGTTGCAGGGTGGTTTATTGAAAACGTCTGGACACCGTTAAGCGGTACAGTCGTTACGGTAGCAACGACCATCTGGTCAAGCCTAGTCAATGCCTGGACGTGGATCCAAGAAACATTCAGTACAGTAGCAGGCTGGTTTATCGAAAACGTCTGGACACCGTTAAGCGGTACAGTCGTTACGGTAGCAACGACCATTTGGTCAAGCCTAGTCAATGCCTGGACGTGGATTCAAGAAACATTCAGTGCAGTTGCAGGGTGGTTTATCGAGAACGTTTGGACGCCGCTAAGCAGCACAGTTGTTACAGTCGCTACAGGGATTTGGACAGCATTATCAAATGCATGGCAAAAGATACAATCAATCTTTGGGGTTGTATCGACATGGTTTATGGAAAATGTGTGGAATCCACTTGTAGATACGGTAGGAACCATTAAAGACAGTTTCGGGGAAAAGTTTGAAGAAGCGTATAAAGTCGTGACAGATATATGGGATGGATTATCCAAATGGTTTGAGGACAACATTCAAAAGCCGATTGTAAAAGTAGCAGAAGCTATTGGTGAGGGGTTTTCTAAAGCGTTTGGTTGGGTCAAAGATTTGTTTAATAAGGCTAGCGGTGGGGTTGATTTTGTATTGAAACAAGTCTTTGGAACCCCTGATAAAAAAGCCACAGGCGGCTATATCACCCAGCCAACCTTATCATGGGTCGGTGAAGCAGGTAACGAATTTGTCATTCCAACTCAAAATAATCGAGGACGTGGAAAGATGCTGCTGGCACAGGCTGCTTCTCAACTTGGAATGTCTGTTGTACCAAGCGGAGCGGCAGGAACTCAAGTGTCAAGCTCTCCAGCACCTACAACTGCATCAGCTTCTGTAGGTTCAATGAGCGGAGGCGGATCAGTCTCAATGAATGCGAACATTCAAGCCTCCAGCATTGGCGAGCAATTTAATAACGATTTTGAACAAGGGTTAAACCGTAAAGTGATCTCTCTTGATCAATGGAAACAAAAGAATATTCAGCAGCCTTTTGGTCAATTGACATCAGACTCAGGTAAGTATGGTCAACAAACGGTTTCTGCCTTTGCAAATGGTCAGCAGATGACACCAACAGGAACAGATAGCTTCTTGCAAAGTCGTGTAAAAGCACCATACCAACAAGTGATGACAGCATCACCAACTTGGGGTTCTGGGACGGTGAGTGGTTTTGCGGCAGGTCAAAATGCCACATCAATTGGCACGAGCCAATACGTAGACCAGCACATCAAACAACCATTCCTGCAAGCAAAACAAGAATCACCAGGCTGGGGTTCTGGAATGATTGACGCCTTTAACAGCGGCATGCGTTCCAAAGGAAGCGAAGTCACGCAAGCAGCCAAAGAAATGGCGAAGAAAGTAGAGCAGGCGTTTAGAGAGGAATTAGACATTCATTCCCCTTCACGCGTCATGATGAGTCTTGGGAAATTTGCATCGATCGGTGTCGTCAAAGGGCTTGATTCAGTTGATGTGAAAAAATTTGCTGAAAATCAGGCTGGTTCATTAATCGGTGCCTTCAGCGGTATGGGAGCTTCAGGGCTTAATATTAAACAATGGCTCATGGCAGCTCTCATGGCAACTGGCACATCTATGAACTGGCTTCCAGGTCTGATGACTATCGCGCAGCATGAATCAAATGGAAATCCGAGAGCGATCAACTTATGGGATTCCAACGCCAAAAAGGGAACACCTTCTAAAGGCTTAATGCAAACCATTGGAACGACGTTTAACGCCAATAAAGGCAAGGGCATGAATGACATTTGGAACCCAATTCATAATGCCGTAGCAGCCATTAACTACATTAAGGGCAGATATGGAACAGTCTTCAACACGCCGGGATTACGAAGTATGAGAAGAGGCGGCCCTTATAAAGGCTACGCAAATGGCGGATTGATTACTCAAGAGCAGGTTGCAAGAGTCGGTGAAGGAAACAAACGCGAATGGATTATTCCTGAAGAAAGAGGCATTCGCGGAAGGTATTTATTGACGCAGGCAGCCAAGGCACTTGGGATGCAAGTATATGATCCATCAAATGCATCTGCTCCTTTACCAGAAGCACAGATGCAGCAAGTCACCTCAGCTCAGTCTACTGGCAGTACAACATCGTCAGGTAATAAACAGATTACGATTCAGTTCAATGGAGATCAGCATTTCCATAATGGACAAGATCAGCAATCGCTAGTAGAAAAAATTAAACAAATGCTTGTAGATGAACTAGAAGTAGAGCTTCATACAGGAACGAAGGGGGTCGTGATCGATGGGTAAATCAGTGTATCAATTGTGGATTTCCCAAGGAAAGGACAAGTTGCGATTCCCTGTCCTTCCATCCGAACTCGAAATCACAAATAACGTACAAAATGAAACAGTGAAGGTCGCCTCTTTTGGAGAATTGACCTTTATTGACGTACCATCGGCGAAACAAGTATCATTCACCTCATTATTTCCTAAGAAATATTCGCCGATTGCTGAATATAAAAGCATTCCATCACCAGAGAATGCAATAGCGAAAATTGAACGAATGATGCGTTCAAAGAAATCTGTGCGGTTGATTGTAACTGGGACAAAAATCAATATGACGTGCAGCATTGAAAGCTTCACCCACAAGGAAGGTTCATATGATATTGGCGATCGTGAATTTACGATCGAGTTAAAGGAATATAAAAGCGCATCGCCCAGGAAAATCAAACGAAAGAAAAAAGCAAAACAAACGAAAAAGAAAAGGCCTTCAAAAACACCACCAAAAATGTACACTGTCAAAAAAGGGGATACGCTATGGGCCATTTCTGGCCGATTTTATGGCGACAGTACAAAATGGCGGCGTATTTGGAATGCCAATAAATTAGCGATGATTAAACGTAGCAGGCGGAATATTAAACAGCCGGGGCATTGGATTTTCCCTGGACAAAGGTTAAAAATACCACAATAGGGGGGCTGGCATTGATCGAGCTTTTTGCCATCAGAAGCGGCACCATGTATGAGCTTGTCACAGAGAGTGTGACACTTCAGGGGCAAAGGTATCAAGCCCCTCGCTCTATTCAGGCAAATATTATCACAAAGCAAGGCAGTCAAACATATTACCGTGTCTCAGAAGGAGACACGGTTCTTTTTAAATGGAAAGGAAAAGAGCTGTTCAGGGGCATTGTTTTTTCCCGGACGCCAGTTGAAGGAAAGCTGACCTTTACCGCATACGATATGCTTCAATATTTGGTGAAAAACCAAGATGTCTATGTTTTTTCAAATCAAAGAGCAGATCAAATCTTAAGGCGGATTGGAGCTGACTTTCAAATTCCAATGACCTCAATCGCCAATACAGGACATGTCATCAAATCACTAGTCTTTAAAAATGATACGAGCCTGTATGACATGATATTGAAAGCATTGAAAGAAACGAAGCGGCAGACGGGAAGAAACTATCAAATCTATTCTGCTAAAGGCAAGATGGGGCTGAGAGCCTGGCCTGATCCAGAGGACGTATGGGTCATTGAATCAGGCGTTAATCTCATCAGCTATCAATACAGCACCTCGATTGAAGAGACAGCCACTCGTGTCAAAATGCGTACGTCTGCTGATGAACAGGGGAAGAATAAGAAAAAAGGCAGTAAATCCGAGATTGTGGTGATCGAACAGGATAAAGCCGGTCAGAATAAATACGGTATTTTACAGCATGTTGAAACAGTCACGGGGCAAATCAACCAGCCGCAGCTGCAAAAAAGAGCCAAAGTACGGCTGGCAGAGAAAAAAGGCGTCAAACAAGAAGTCAAAAGCATCCAAGCGCTAGGAATTCCTGAGCTGCAAAGCGGTCTCCCAATCTATTTGAAAATTCCTGAAATCAACGTGAAAAAAACTTACTGGATCGATCAAGATAAACATGAATTCAGTGGGGTGAAACACACCATGACCATTGATGTTGTTGAGAAAAATTCTATGCCAAAGGGTGATCAGGCGTGAGATTAAGTGAAGCGATTAAACGATTGGCAGTGAATGCAGTAGACGCTGCATCTCCAATTGATCTTGTCATCGGAGAAGTAACGGCGGTTTCCCCTCTGAGCATTCGATTAAATGAAAATCATAAGCTGATCATTCCAGAAGAATTACTGATTTGGCCGAAGCGTTTAAATAAGGGTGAGGATGATGAGTTAAAAAGAGGAGACAGTATTATGGTGCTTTCAATGGCAGGAGGCCAGTCCTTTTACATCATCGACAAATTGTAAGGGAGGTGATGAACGTGGCACTTTCACCAGAGGAAGAAATCGAGGAAATAGAAGAAGATGAAGAGGTCGAAACCTCGACGACGTATCGAATAGATTTTGAAACTGGCAGACTGACAGGCGAAACCATTTCAGGTATTGAAGCAATCCGGCAATTTATTTATATGACACTTAGAACAGAGCGGTATGCACATCCTATCTACAGCCACGACATTGGTACTGAAATTCAGGAGCTGTTGACGGATACAGAAGCCACGGATGAATACAAAGAAATGGAGATTCCAAGGCTTCTAGAGGAAGCACTGCTCGTTGACGAGCGGATTGATCATATTGAAGAGTTAGAGGTCACAAAGCAAAATGACTCGTTTCATGTCAAACTAGCGATTGTCACAGATGAGGGCACATTAGAAATAGAGGAGGTGATGGAGGGCGATGTTTGAAGAACAGACGTACGAAGCATTAATGGAAAGAATGCTGGATAGACTGCCAGACGATATAGATAAAAGAGAAAACAGTGTGATTTGGAATGCCTTGGCACCTGCTGCCGCTGAACTGGCCCAGTCCTATATTTGGCTTGATCAAGTGTTTGAGCTGGTCTTTGCAGATACAGCACAAGGAGAGTTTCTAGATCGGCGGGCTGCTGAAGTAGGAATTAAAAGAAAACCCGCCACTAAAGCGGTTTGGTCAGCGGCCATTCAGCCAGAAAATATCAACATTCCAGCTGGCTCACGTTTTTTTATTGAAGACGTTTATTTCCAATATTCGAAGGATGGCACGCTAGAATGCGAGACACCTGGTAAAGCCGGCAATGTTCAATTAACAGATCAGCCGCTGCTGTCACTTGATACAATTCCAGGACTTGAATCGATTACGATGAAAGAACTGGTCATACCAGGTCAAGAGGAGGAAGATGACGCTTCTTTATATGATCGATATTTAATACGTGCGAGACGAGAGGCTGTCAGTGCCAACAGGGCGCATTATAAAAAATGGGCTGAGGAAGTGACTGGTGTTGGCAGAGCGAAAGTGTTCCCGCTTTGGAACGGAGAAGGGACGGTCAAAATTGTTATCACAGATGGAAATCTAGATGTTGCATCAGACCTTCTTGTCAAAAGGGTACAGGAATATATTGACCCAGTGCCAGGTGAAGGAGAAGGACAAGCGCCTATAGGCTCAAAAGCAACCGTTGAAAGTGCCAAATGGCTGGATATCGACATAGAAGTAGCTGTCGAACTTCAAATGGACTGGACCCTTGAAGGAGCTCAGAAAGAAATAGAAGAAAAGGTCAAGACGCTGTTGAAATCAATCGCATTTGAAAAGAGTACCATTCGAATGTCCGCCTTAAATGATATTCTGTACCATTCAGAAAGTGTATCAGATTATGCAGATGTGTTATTGAATGGAGAGTCGAAAAACTTAGTATTACAGGATATTGAGATTCCGCGTCTTAGGCAGGTGAAGGTTATTGAGCAAACAGGATGAAATGAAAAACTATTTGCCGCCATATTTTACAGAAATTTATGAAGTGGATCACCTGCTCAAGACAGAGGCACCAGAATTTGAGCAATTGGACGAATCCATTTTCGACTTAACGGATCAGTTCTTTCCTTTAACTGCGACATGGGGATTAAACAGATGGGAAAGAATGCTGAAGGTGCAGCGGGAATCAGATGATTCAATTGAACTGCGCAGGGCACGCTTACTCAATATGATGTCAAATATTCCGCCAATCACGTATCTTTCATTAGAGAAATCAGTCAATCGCTTTCTCAAGAATCCAAGTGCTGTCATCCGTCTCACAACCAATCGCTATCATTTCGCCTTACGTGTAAACCTAGATGATCTGCAAAACACGAGATATATTGTAGAAATTCTTGAAACGTTAAAGCCTGCTCACTTGGCTTATACGTTCACGGCTTTTCATCATACCGACGTACATGAAAAAAATGATCATCACGGAAGGCTCACACTGCGCAGCAGGGTGGGTTTTTTCGATCATATCCCGATTTTACTCAATGGTGAATTTGTCTTAAATGGTACGTTTTACCTCAGTGGAACACGAGGTACAACGGATGTGCCTGCTCGTTTTAGACATTCATTAAACATGAGAATGCGGCTTCAACATCAGTCAGAAACAGCACATCGCATGAACTATGTCATGACTGGAGCGGTACATGAAACGAAGCAAGAAGCGGCATTGACTTTACGCACAAAAAATCAGCTTCAGCATCAAACCAAGAAGAAGATAACGTTCCGTCTGCCAGTACATGTCCAAACTGAGCAGGGTGGAAGCTTACTGATCAAGGATCATTACTGGATTCTCGATGGATCTGTTCCGCTGGACGGATCAAAAATGCTAGCAGCAACTTCTAAAAAAATAGAGTTATAAGGAGGATCACAATGGCTGATCAATTAACCGTAACAACACTGTATGCACGTCAACAAATGGCAAAGGCAAGAGCCGAAGGAACAAAACTCACAAAAGTCGTCAAAATGGCATTTGGAAATGGGGGAACGAAGGATGGAAAACCGATCTCACTAGACGGCACTGAACAAAAACTCAAAAAAGAACTAGTCCAAAAAAATATTGATTCGTTTACCTTCATGGAACCAGCAAAAATCCGCTACACCTGCACGATCGCCGAAGGGGAACTGGCAGGAGAAGTGATCAACGAACTAGCACTTGTCGACGAAGACGGCAAATTCACCGCCATCCGTACCATGACAGACAAACAAAAAGACGGCGACATCGAATTTGTTTTTGAGATTGATGATATTTATTGATGGAGGGATTTTAATGGAAATAAATTCACCGAAAACATTTGAAACTAGTGACAAAGCTCATGCTGATTTATTCAATGAAATGGTTCAAACCTTGCTTGAAAACGACAATGGACTGTTAGAACAGCTTACGAGTCACACTCAAGATATGAACTTACATGCATCTGAAGAAGAAAAGAAAAAATGGAATGACTCGCAAATCTATAAAATAACTGCAGATAATGGTATGCAGCTTATCAATGTCTCAGCAGATTCAAGAATATTTGATGCAATTAAGGATAAAGGAACATGTACATTTTACGCAGCTCCTGGAGTAGAAGATTCTCCATCATCGTCAAATATATCACTGAGAGGCATGCAAATAGTAGGCCAAAATAACATAGGGGCAGGCTTTGCGGTAGATATAGCAGGGAAGGCATACAGCTTTTATTACAATCATGGGCATACGACTATTACTTGGACACCTCTTCCGAATATAAACGATTTAAATAAATGGAATGAAGGGCAACTATCTAAGATTACTGCGGATAATGGAGGGGTGATTCTATCTGTTTCTGATGGTGAAGATTTACTTGAAAAGGTTGTTTCTTTAGGCCCGAAGCATGGTACATTTTATGCCACAGGTAAAGCATTAAACAGCCCAACAACAAGATCGTGTCGTGGTATGTATCATTTTACTTCTCAAGATAGCAATGGAAAAGGTACATTTGGATGGGTCATAGCAATAGATTATAACAATTACATGTACACAAACTATCTTGATTTAAATTTGGGATGGCAAGGCTGGAAACGTGTTTTAACAAAGGAGGATATGGATAATACTTCTTTTGTTGATACGTATGATCTCGATAATTCTTCTGTATCAGCAGTTGAAAACGTTCCAACAAAACTGAATTTTGGTGATACAAGATCAGACGATTTAGGAGAGTATAATCGTTCGCGCGCTGAAATTACACTGAAAAATACTGGTCTGTATTTAATTAGGCTTTATCTTAATAGCAATAACATTCCTGTTGGATCAGATAGCATTTTGTCGTGTTATGTGAATGGGATAGAATTTCAACGATTAGGTAACTGGAATCCTGTCGTCTCATCAAGTGTATGTGTATTATACCTTCAACAAAAGTTTAAAGCAGGAGATAAATTAACATTTTATATTACACCCAAAAACACTGGGAGAACCATTACGGTAAATAGAGCTTATGTTACCTTGTCACAGCTAAGATAGGATTATTTGAAAAAGAAAGTGTGTGAGCAAATCGGAGGTAGCTGTCTTTCACTTTTTCTGTTTTATGTGCTTAATACAACAAAGGAACGAGAACATAAGTTCAATGCATCACATCGCCTAATAATAATGGTTTTTTGAAAGGAGAAAAAGATCATAAAAACACCTCAACCTTTTAGTACGAGCGATAAGGCTCATGCAGATCTCTTTAACAATCTAGTGAAGATTTTGATTGAAAATGACCAGGAACTATTAGAACAATTCAATCTTCATACGGGAGATACAAACCCTCACGTCTCTGGTTCAGAAAAGAAGAAATGGAATGAATCGCAGCTATATAAAATGACAAATGATAACGGGTCCCAATTGATTAATATCCCTGCTGGTGGCAGTATCTATGAGGAAATTAAAGCGCTAGGTGCCTGCTCATTCTATGCCCCAGGAGGTTCTGGAGTAGCTGATTCTCCAGCTGTTGGAAATGCTGCATTAAGAGGCTTTCAATTTGTGGGACAAAATAATATTGGAGTAGGAATTGCAATTGACACATCAGGCAATTCATTTTGTTTTTCTTATCATGTGAAAGACATTGGAATCAACTGGGTGCAGATGCCGACTCAAAATGAAAAAAACAAATGGGATGCAGGACAATTGTCTAAAATCACTGCTGATGATGGAAAAGCTTTTGAAAGAATTAATGCAGATGATCCTAGCATTTTAGATAAGCTGATAAAATTACCGGGAGTTCACTCATGGTACATCCATGAAGCACATCCAGATCTTCCGACAAGAAGTTCCATGAGGGCTTTGTCTGTTTTTAGTGAAAATACCTACGGCTGGGTCATCGGTGCAAACAATACAGGAGATGTCTATATTAACCGTTCTACAACTGATGTAACAGGTACCCAACAAGAGTGGAGCGGGTGGAAACGTCTCAATGACCATAACCTATTAAACTCAAAGGGATTAAGACTTTCAATGCCAATAGGTACCGATATTTTAACGCTGCCATCCGGATTTTACTTTGCTGTTGGATCTAATGTTTTAAATATGCCTGTCGATAATGATTCTTCTTGGTTTAATATCGATATCTTAGAAACTGTAAATGGTAGAAAGACTATTCATATCATTAGAAGTTATGACAACACTCATTGGTTTGGTACTGTTCATACTGACGGTGTTTTCAAAGGGTGGAAAAAAATAGTAACTGATGCTGATTTTGAAAGTGTCAAGTGGCTAGATGTCACATTAGATAATGGTTCTTCTATTGGTGACAGACCAGTTCAATATGTTAAATGGGGAAACTTATTATTGTTGAGAGGTCATCTAGTAGCGAATAGAGAAGTTATTTGTGGTAAAATTCCAATTAATGGATTACCTGATAAAGGCATAGTAGTATCAGTACCAGTATCGGGTACAACCGGTCATAGTAAATTATATATATATAAGACAGGAGAGCTAAAATTAACCGGTTTACATGCAGTGAATAACAGTGCAGTAACTGGATACTATTTAGACACAGTCGTCCCATTAAATTAAGGAAGTGATAAAGATGATACAAGCCTATGAATACAATCATCAAAATGAATTGGTCAGACCTATCGAAGTGTTCGAAAGGGATGATGAAGGTAATTATGTCATTCCAGATCAATGCACAACAATTGCTCCACCCAATAATCCTTCTTTTTATAAAGCTGCTTTTGATGTGGAAAAACAACAATGGTATGAATCAGCGACACAGGAGTATATAGATAGCCTAAAACCAGCCCCTCTCCCGCCAAATGATATAGAGCTTTTGAAAAAACAAAATGCTTTGTTATCAAAACAATTAACGCAGCTATTTGCTATTTTTAAAGGAGCTGAATCAGAATGATGTTTCCGACTGTAGCAGATATCAAACAATTTTGGGACTGGCAATGTTACGGCCCAGAGGACATTGCATTTTATGTAAGCATTGGCTGGATTTCGGCAGATGACTATCAAGACATAACAGGAGACAAATACGAAGCCTAATGGCTTTATTTTTTTGCCGGAAAAAAGGTGATTCCGATGGCGTTAAAAAACTAATAAATCATAAATTATTCTCAATCTCATTGAAACAAAGGAGAGAACACATTGGATATAAAAACTCCTCGTTCTTTTGAAACGAGTGATAAAGCTCATGCTGATCTATTCAACGATATGTTGAAAACATTGCTTTATAACGACACTGGTATATCAGAACAATTAACTCTTCATATCGATGATTCTAGCCAACACTCTTCAGAAGTAGAAAAAAAGAAATGGAATGAGTCGCAGCTGTATAAAATTACAGGAGATAATGGAGTACAACTTTTAAATATTCCTGTCGGCTCAAAAATTTATGACTCAATTAAAGACAAAGGGACATGTACATTTTATGCGCCCAGTGGAATAGAGGATAGCCCTTCACAATTCGCCATTAGAGGGATACAGACAGTGGGACAAAATAACATTGGAACAGGTTTTGCGATAGATACATCAGGCAATGCATATTACTTCTACTATAATTCTAGCCATTTATCTATCACTTGGACTCAGATTCCGACAGCAGCTGAAAAAGATAAATGGAACAACAGTCAGCTTCATAAAATAACAAGGGATAATGGGCAACCCTTTTATAAAAGTATAGGTGAGACCACCGACTATAACGAAATTACGGAAACAGGAATGTATCTCGTTTATAATGCAGGTCTAAATGGTCCAAAAGAGATCAAAAGGGCGTTTATGATTGTTATCAGTTATGGGAATACCATGCTACAAGCTATCTATGATGCAGTCAATGGTCTGAACTCTTTTTATAGAATCAGGAAGACTGACTATACATGGACTGAATGGGAAAGGCAGCTCACAGTTAAAGATTTAAATGGTATTCAAGCATTTCCTATTACCAATCCAGATGGTTATGGAAAATTTCACATAATCAATTCTGTTGATTTTCATGACATACTACCTCGTTATAAAGGTTTTGTTCATTTCACCTCAGACACATCAGCTATTAACGGACCAGGTGTTGCTTTACGAGGGGTTTGGGTATGTAATAGTGCAGGAAACTACGGTTCTATTATTGCTTTTGATAATCTCGGCCGAACATGGCGAAAAACAGTTGTAAATAGCGTATGGTCAAAATGGGAACGTTTGTTAACCAGCGCAGAGCAAATAGAATGGAAATCCCCGACAACAATAATAAACGGATGGAAACAATACGGCACTCAAAAAGTGCAATTTTATAAGAATCCATTTGGAGAGGTAGAGTTAATGGGTTCTATTACAGGGGGGACTATCGGTTTTGAAGTACCTGTTTTTACATTGCCAAGTGGTTATCGTCCTATACAGGGAATGCATTTCATAGGGGTAGCATCTAGTATTGGTGCTGGTTCAACACCACAAACACACAGGACACATATTGATACTGATGGTAATGTGTATATACAAAGTGTCTCCAATTCAACAAACCCAAATGAATTTATTACTTTCGGCTTTAAATTCATGGCGGCACAGGAGGGATGAAATGAACTGGATATATAAATACGACGAAAAATTCAATTACCTTCCAGGGGAAGAAATAGAAATTGAAGAGGATGCAGACATCCCAAAAGGATATACAGATGTAAGACCTCAAGATGGTTTGTACAAAGGTAAATACAATGAAACGAAAAGAGCATGGTATGAGTCGGCAACACAGGAATACATTGATAACTTGCAGCCAAAACCGCTGCCACCATCAGAAATTGATCTATTAAAACAGCAAAATGCTGATCTGCTTCAGCAGCTGTCAGAGTCAGAAAAGAGAGTAGAAGAACAATCAAAAACAATATCAGAACTTATCATGTTGCTGAATGAAAAGGGGGTCATTTAATTGGATTGGTTCCGTAGTATTTCATTGTTCTATCAATGGAAGTGTTATGAAAATGAAGATGTAGCAAAATTTGTTCGTTTCGAGAAGATTACGCCGGAACAATACAAAGAAATAACAAAAGAAGAATATCCAACAAACGCTGAATAGGCGTTTTTATTTTGCCTTCTTTAAAGACGCGCAAAGTGAGGGAGTAGGTGAGTGCAGTGGAAATGGATTTAACTCAATATTTAATGACACAAGGACCGTTTGCGGTGTTGTTTTGTTGGGTGCTGTTTTACGTATTAAACACAACAAAGGAACGAGAAAACAAGCTCAATGAGCAAATCGAGGCGCAAAATGATGTACTAGCCAAGTTTAGTGAAAAGTATGACGTCGTGATCGACAAACTCGACAAAATAGAACGAAATTTAAAATAGGAGGAAAAATCATGAAAACATTCGACAAAGGCACTGTGATTCGCACAGTGCTTCTTTTTATTGCTCTGATCAATCAAACGCTTATCATGTTTGGACAGACGGTGCTGCCGATTAGTGAGGAGCAAGTACAAACCGCAGGTGAAGCACTTTATGTGGCAGGTTCTACGATTTTTACTATGGTCACAGCGGTAATAGCTTGGTTTAAAAACAATTATGTGACCTACAAAGGCCAATTACAAAAAGATGCTCTGAAACAAAGAGGGCTAACAAAATAATACTTGAAGGAGAAACGACATGGTGAAAATCATTCAAGCATTGATCCCAAAACAACATCGCAACAGACCAGGAAACACGATGAAGCCGCTCTATATTACAGTGCATAATACGTCAAATAGTGCAAAAGGTGCTAATGCGGCCAGTCATGCAGCGTTTGTTGCACGTTCAAGTACCGGTGTCAGCTGGCATTACACTGTTGATGATCAGGTGATTTATCAGCATTTACCGTTAAACGAAAACGGCTGGCATGCAGGGGATGGCAGAGGCACCGGCAATATGAAGTCAATTGGAATTGAAATTTGTGAAAATGCAGACGGTAACTTTGAACAAGCAGTCGAAAATGCCCAATGGCTCATTCGCAAGCTGATAGGAGATTTGGGGATTCCTTTATCAAATGTAGTGCCTCATAAACATTGGAGCGGGAAAGAGTGTCCAAGGAAACTTCTCGGACGATGGGATCAGTTTAAAGCTGGCATAGCCACAGCGCATACCGGCAGCAAAAGCACAAGAAAACCAGTTCAGGCAGAAAGCTTGAGCCACAAAGCACCCGTTTCCAAACAGAAATCGTCAAACCTGCCATCTGGCATTTTAAAAGTAACCAAGCCCTTAACAAAAGGCCCTCAAGTCACTGCTGTGCAAAAAGCCTTATCATCCCTCTATTTTTACCCAGACAAAGGGGCAAAAAACAACGGGATTGACGGTTATTATGGACCGAAAACAGCGAATGCAGTCAAGCGGTTTCAGCTCATGAACGGCTTAGCGGCAGACGGAATTTACGGACCGAAGACGAAGAACAAAATCGAACAATTGCTGAAGAAGTGACGATCTATAAAAAGTGCTATCAGCAAGTGAGGAAATGCTTCCTTGCTGATAGCTAACAAAAAATGACATCATGTGTGATATAATCAACCAAATCACTATCATGAGAGGAGAGAAAAATGAAAAAAGAACTGTTCCAAATCATCATGCTGTCAGCGTTACTCATCTATTTCATTTATCACGGAATGACGAGCGATTTTCCTGTGTCCTATACAATCATTCTCATCCTAACTTATCTTTCTGTGATTACATACCGCATCATAAATTGATTAAGAATACGAAAAAACAAAGAACAAGCATAAGAGATATGTACATAAAAAAACCATCCTTGATTTCTCAAGAATGGTTTTTCGTATGGAGCATAGCGGGATCGAACCGCTGACCTCTACGCTGCCAGCGTAGCGCTCTCCCAGCTGAGCTAATGCCCCGAGGTATGACGACATAATTTATTATAATCAATCCTCCTGTGAAATTCAAGCTGTAAAACGTAAATACATCGCCTATTTTTCCTTCTGCTCAATTGGAATATAGTCAAAGATTTCGCCAGAATGAACAGAATGGGCTAATCGTCTCAACCAGTCATAATAGGCTTTTGAGCTTTCAAGCTGCTCAATGAGCTGCTGCGCTTCCTCTCTTACATGTTCCTCCAGCTGATCATCATGCGCCACCTCTTGAAGCTGCTCTTGCGCTTCTTCGATTGCTGTTAAATTGACCTCGACCTCTCGTTCCCATTTTTGTGGAAAAAAGTTTGTGAAAAACTTAAAAAAGTCTTTTTCAGCAACAAAGCTGTGTTTTCTTCGGCCCCGGTGAAACGTTTTTTTGACAATATTCATGTCTTGCAGCTTTTTCACACCTGTACTCATACTCGGCTTACTCATTTGCAGCTCTTCACGCATTTCATCCAGTGTCATTTCCTCATTTAAATACATCGTCCCATATAGAATACCTGCACTTCGCGTAATGCCATAGAGATCCATCGTTTCAGCTATGGAATCAATGACTAGATCTTTAGCAGCTAAAATACGATCTTCTGCTTGCGGCTGTTGTTCCTGCTTTTTCATTTTGTCCCTGCTTTCTATTAAGAGAATTCAATACGTTCAAAAAAATCTTTATGGACTATATGTTAACGAAAGAATACAAAAAGTCAAAATAAATGAAGCATATCTCCCCTTTGACAGAAAAATTTGAACATGATAAGTTAATTATGTTCAAAACGTTAAATTTTTATTTAACAAACTTATCAAAGAGAATCAGAGGAGGTTCCTTCTATGAGTCAAACACTATTTATAGACGGACAATGGGTTGGCGCTAAAAGTAGCGACACGCGGGATATCATCAATCCGTTCAATCAAGAAGTGATCGCGACAGTCAGCGAAGGATCTAGAAATGACGCGCAGCTAGCCATTAAAGCAGCGAGAAAAGCCTTCGATCAAGGGGACTGGGCAAATCTTTCTGGACTTGAAAGAGGAAATATTGTGTTTAAGATAGCTGAATTGATTAGACGTGATCTTGATGAACTAGCCAAATTGGAATCGCTTGATACAGGGAAAACATTAGAGGAAAGCAAGGCAGATATGGATGATATTGCGAACGTGTTCCAATATTACGCAGGTCTGGCTGATAAAGATGGCGGGGAAATCATTGCATCGCCAATTCCAAACTCGAAAAGTGAATTAATCAGAGAGCCTGTCGGTGTATGCGGACAAATCACTCCTTGGAACTATCCATTGCTTCAAGCAAGCTGGAAAATCGCGCCGGCTCTTGCGGCGGGAAATACAATCGTTCTAAAGCCAAGTGAAATCACACCACTCACCACGATAAAAGTATTTAAACTCATGGAAGAAGCGGGCGTTCCGGCAGGCGTTGCAAACCTAGTGCTTGGACCTGGGGCAACGGTTGGAGATGAGCTTGCTGTGAATGATCAAGTAGATCTGATTTCATTTACAGGCGGTATTGATACAGGGAAGAAAATTATGCAGGGAGCCAGCGGTAATGTGAAAAAAATAGCCCTTGAGCTTGGCGGAAAGAATCCAAATATTGTGTTTCAAGATGCTGATTTAGACGTAGCGGTTGACCAGGCAATGAATGCTGTGTTTTTCCATGCAGGGCAAGTGTGTTCAGCAGGGTCACGTTTGCTGGTGGAAGAATCCATTCATGATGAATTTTTAGAAGAACTGGTGAAGCGTACGAAAAAAATCAAGCTAGGCAACGGCTTTGATGAAGACACCCAGAGCGGGCCGCTCATCTCAGCTGAGCATCGAGAAAAAGTAGAAAAATACGTCAGCATTGGTTTAGAAGAAGGCGCTAAGTTAGAGACAGGTGGAAAAAGACCTGACGCAGAGGAGCTGCAAAATGGGTTCTTCTACTTGCCGACCATTTTCTCAGGCTGCACGTCAGATATGCGGATTGTGCAAGAAGAAGTCTTTGGACCTGTCCTGACAGTCGAATCCTTCCATACAGAGGAAGAAGTCATCAAGCTGGCAAATGATACGATTTATGGATTAGCAGGAGCTGTGTGGTCTTCTGATATCAGCAAAGCCGAAAGAGTGGCTCGGCAATTAAGATTAGGCACGGTTTGGATCAATGATTTCCATCCTTATTTTGCTCAAGCACCGTGGGGTGGCTACAAGCAATCAGGCATTGGGCGTGAATTAGGACGCACGGGACTTGAAGAATATACCGAGCTGAAGCATTTATATCGAAATACAAAACCTGAAGCAGTTCATTGGTTTAAATAAAAATTACGCATTTGGAGGAGATTCTATATGACACTAAATATGAAAATTGAAAGCATGCAGAAATTCCATACATTTGAAATTCCGACTGTCATCAAACATGGCATTGGTGCAGTGAAACATGTTGGGGAAGAAGTAAAAGCATACGGCGTTTCAAAGGTATTGCTTGTAACAGACCCCGGCATTTATCAAGCGGGCGTGGTGGACCCCGTCATTGCTTCATTAAAAGAAGCGCAAATTGATGTTGTTCTATTTAATAAAGTAGAGCCAAATCCGCCAGTCCGTCTAGTGAACGAAGGATCTGCTTTATATGAAAAAGAAGGCTGTAATGGATTAGTCGCAGTAGGCGGCGGCAGCTCAATGGATACAGCCAAGGCAATTGGAGTAGAGGCGACTCATGAAGGCTCAGTTCTTGATTACGAAGCGGCAGAGGGGAAAAAACCGCTTGAAAACAGAATCCCGCCTTTAACCACTATTCCAACAACAGCTGGTACAGGTTCAGAAGTGACGCAATGGGCAGTCATTACTGATGAAGAAAGAGAATTCAAATTCAATACAGGTGGTCCTCTTATTGCAGCTCATCTTACAGTGATTGACCCAGAGCTTCATGTATCCATGCCGCCTCATGTGACAGCAATGACTGGAATTGACGCGCTTGCTCACGCGATTGAATGCTATACGATGAAATTTGCTCAGCCGATTACAGATGCGGTAGCACTCATGGCCATTGAATATGCAGCTCATTATATTCGCCGTGCCTTTGCTGATGGTGAGGACTTGGAAGCCAGATATGGAATGGCACAAGCTGCGATGCTTGCCGGGCTTTCTTATGGAAGTGAATCAGCTGGCGCTGCACATGCGATGAGCCAAACACTCGGAGGCATTATTCCTGTCGCGCACGGTCAGTGTGTTGCAGCGATGATGGGACCAGTGATGGAATATAACTGGAAAGGGTATCCGGAAAAATTCGCACGAATTGCGCAAGCGTTTGGGGTTGATACAAGCAGAATGACAACAGAGGAAGCAGCCAAAGCAGCCGTGAACTGGATGTATGATTTAGTAGAAGATTTAGAAATTCCTTCATTAGAAGAACAAGGTGTATCAAAAGATATGATTGACCGTTTATCTAAAGAAGCGATGAAAGATCCGCAAACAGTTGGAAACCCAAGAGATCTAAACGAAAAAGCGTACAAATGGATTTATGCGCGCTGCTTTGAGTTAACACCTAAAACAGTGTAACAATGAAAAAAGGCTCCCTAAAGGGAGTCCTTTTTATGTTTTATAGTTGTTCTTTAATTTCTTTGATTTGATGAATATGGCGTTTTTCATGTGCGCCGATAAAATCAAGATATTGCTTAAGGGATAGCTCTTTAAACACAGGGTGTGCAATGACGCGTTTGAAATCTTCCTCAGTAAATGTTGATAAAATTTGATTGAGCTGCTCACGAGCTGTATCGAGCTCATCCTTTAAATGTGTAGGTGTCACATGCTTGTGCTCAGGCGCAACAATACTAGGCGCAGTGGCTTTTTTCGAACGATCCTCTGCCATTTCCACCGGCTTTGGTTCATATTCTTTGATCGGTGCTTTTTTCCCCTCAGCAGCTAGATGTTTTGCTGCAACTAGGTCCATTTTCTTTAAATGATCTGCTACCTCTTGAATACTCCAAGTATCATCAGATAATTTTTGGTTCAATTGTTCTTCGCTCAAACCTTGCAGCTCGTGCCACAATTCTTGTCTTGCTTCATGTAATAAACTCATTTTCTTCATCACCTCAAGATCAAATTTTAACATAAGGGTACATGACAATCATTCTTGAGCTATCCGAAAATCCCTTTGAAGAATTGTGATGAAATATGAAACCTTTACAAAAGTGGTTCGTATTACCTGTTACAAGGAATACATTGGAGGTGAGTATGGTCTAAATGAAACAACAGATGTTCATTTCATGAAGAAAGGGTGAGGAAGATGGATGTGTTTGGGCTGCCTCTTCAGACGCTGTATTTATACATATTGATGATATCAGGAATCCTGACACTTGTTTTCGTCTTTTTCGGCGATGTATTTGATGGATGGTTTGAAGCGATCCCTGTTCCATTCCTTCAACCAACATTGATCCTCGCATTTCTTACCTTTTTCTCGGCTGGAGGGTTTATCTCTGAAAAAACAGCAATTGTAGGAAGTGGACTTGGCGCACTATTATCTGCCATCCTCGCAGTGATCCTTGTGACCTGTTTGAATGTATTTGTATTAGTCCCGCTTTCCTCTGCTGAAGAATCTCTCTCTTATACGGAGGCCGATTTAAAAGGAAGAACTGGGGAGATCATTGTATCTGTTCCAAAAGACGGGTTTGGAGAAGTGCTGTTAATCAGTAACAGCGGGAAAATCTCAAAGCCAGCTGTCAGCTTCGACCAAGAGGAGATTCCATATGGAACCCGTGTGCTAGTTGTCGAAGTGAACAAAGGCGTCTTATCTGTTATACCAAATGAAGAAATCTAGGAGGGAATGCTATGCCAGGAACAACTATTTTAGTGATCATTGGAATTGTGCTTGTCATTCTTATTGCACTTATTGGTGTATTTGTTTCTAAATACCGGACAGCAGGTCCAGATGAAGCATTAATCGTGACAGGAAGTTATCTAGGAAGTAAAAATGTCCACGTGGACGAAGGTGGAAACAAGATTAAGATTGTAAGAGGCGGCGGTACCTTTGTCCTTCCAGTCTTTCAACAAGCAGAGCCGCTCAGCTTACTATCTAGCAAGCTAGATGTTTCAACCCCTGAAGTCTATACCGAACAAGGTGTACCGGTCATGGCGGATGGAACGGCCATCATAAAAATTGGTGGATCGATTGAAGAAATTGCTACTGCTGCAGAGCAATTTTTAGGTAAAACAAAAGAAGACCGTGAAAACGAAGCGAGAGAAGTATTAGAAGGTCACCTTCGTTCCATCTTAGGGTCAATGACAGTTGAAGAGATTTATAAAAACAGAGAAAAATTTTCACAAGAAGTACAACGCGTTGCTTCTCAAGATTTAGCGAAAATGGGTCTAGTCATTGTCTCGTTTACGATCAAAGATGTTCGTGATAAAAATGGCTACTTAGAATCTCTAGGTAAACCAAGAATTGCCCAAGTAAAACGCGATGCAGATATTGCAACAGCTGAAGCAGATAAAGAAACACGGATCAAACGTGCCGAAGCAGATAAAGATGCGAAGAAATCTGAGCTTGAGCGTGCTACTGAAATCGCTGAAGCAGAAAAGATTAATGAACTGAAAAGAGCAGAATTCAGACGTGAACAGGATACAGCGAAAGCAAGTGCTGACCAAGCGTACGATTTAGAAACCGCTCGTAACCGTCAGCACGTAACTGAACAAGAAATGCAAGTCAAAATCATTGAGCGTCAGAAACAAATTGAATTAGAAGAAAAAGAGATTCAGCGTCGTGAACGTCAATATGATTCTGAAGTGAAAAAGAAAGCAGATGCGGACCGTTATGCTGTTGAGCAGTCGGCTGCGGCAGAAAAAGCAAAACGTCTTGCTGAAGCAGATGCGAAGAAATACAGCATTGAAGCAATGGCAAAAGCAGAAGCTGAGAAAGTTCGTATTGACGGGCTTGCCAAAGCGGAAGCGGATCGTGCGAAAGGGGAAACAGAAGCAGAAGTCATTAGACTAAAAGGACTTGCAGAAGCCGAAGCGAAAGAGAAAATTGCGGAAGCATTCGAACAGTATGGTCAGGCAGCGATTCTTGATATGATTGTCAAAATGCTTCCTGAATATGCGAAGCAAGTATCTGCACCACTTTCTAACATTGATAAAATTACTGTTGTGGATACAGGCGGTAACGGTGAAGGCAGCGGTGCCAATAAAGTTACAGGCTATGCCACAAATCTCATGTCTAGTCTTCAAGAGAGTCTGAAAGCATCCTCTGGAATTGATGTGAAAGAAATTATTGAGAACTTTTCTGGCAAAGGCAATGTGAAGCAAAGCATTCAAGAACTGACAAATGAAATCAAACAACCAAGAAAAATCGAAAAAGCTGATGATCAAATAGAACACTAAAATCAAAAGACACCTTCCACCAGAAGGTGTCACTTTTTTATAGAAGAAGATTTAACCATTGAAAGATGTGCTGACAAAACGCTAGTCATTGAATTCTATGTAATAGAAATTTATCATAATGAAGATAAGGTGGAAAAAGCTAAAAGGAGTGGAGCGGATGAAGGTGAGACATGCTGTACATCAAGATATTCCAAAAATCGCCGAGATTCATGTGAAAAGCTGGCAGACGACCTATCAAGGGATTATTTCGCAGGAGTATTTAGATGGTTTAACCATTGAAGAGCGGGAAGAGAGCTGGAGAAGAAGACCGCTTGAAGGCACGTTTGTCGCGGAAGATGAGGATGGCGTTTTTGGTTTTGCTTCTTTCGGAAAACAACGTGACGAACGCTATTCTACATATGATGGAGAGCTATATGCCATCTATTTATTACAACAGAAACAGAAATCAGGGGCGGGTATTGCTCTAATGGAAAAAGGAGTGGAATATTTAATAGAAAAGGGTTATCAGAATATGCTGCTATGGGTGTTTGAACAAAATTCGGCGAAACAATTTTATCAAAAGCTTCAACCTAGTTTTGTCGTTACCAGCCAGTTCGAGCTGGCTGGCGAGAACCATAATGAAATAGGGTATGGATGGGAGTTGTCTAGATTGAATAACCATGTAAAACGAATTAAATCGTCAGCTTCCAGTAATAATGAGAGAAAAAAGTGAAAAGTACAGCAAGCAACATGTAAGAAATAAACGGTGAAGCTTCTACTT
Organism: Bacillus sp. 11B20; assembly: GCF_056098985.1. Taxonomy (NCBI): domain Bacteria; kingdom Bacillati; phylum Bacillota; class Bacilli; order Caryophanales; family Bacillaceae; genus Bacillus; species Bacillus sp. 11B20. The sequence goes on along the minus strand of NZ_JBLZWZ010000009.1, from coordinate 1,538 downwards.
TTCCTTTCACGCCTGCTATTTTTAAAGCTTCATAGAAGCCTGCCAAAAAATAAGCAAGACTGAGAATATAACAGCAAAGCATAATGGAGTAAGGGCTCATTGTCGTACCTCCAGCATGAAATCTTCTATTATTAATAGATTCCATAGAGCAGCAAATTATGCATAAAAAAATAACCAGCTGTCATCAGCCGGTTATTTTTGATGAGGAAAAACCAAACGGGATGCACTTGGAATGAGTATACAAAGAACAATACTGCAAATAATAAATGAAGGAACCATATATGTGCTGTTATAAATTAAAGAGTAGACCCATCCTGGTGTTCCTTTCGGTGCATATTGAGAAAAGAAAACGACGCCAGAAATAAAGAACGTCAGCAGCCTGAAGAAACTAGCAACAAAAACAGCTAAGGTAATATAGAAAAATTGCTGCTTTCGCTTTTGATCCTGAATGGCTTTTTTGATCAATCCAGAAAACAAGCCGCTTAAAGAAATAACAACAGATGCAACGAAGTAATCGAGGAATCCTTGAACAGGTGTAGCGATGATCGGGCTATTCATCAGCTGAAGACCTGCGATTAACACACCGATGATAAATCCGGTAGATATCCCCCATCTAATAGACATGAGAATAACGGGAATCATAATCAGAGCAAGAGATCCGCCATTCGGCATTCTTAAAAAGAGACCTGATAAGTAATCTAATACAAGTGCAAGTGAAGTCATAATCGCGATTTCCATCAGTCGTACCAATTGATTTGATTGCTGCATAAAAAAATCTCCTTTTTCATGAATTGAGCAAGGAGAGACCGTGTAAGGATGAGTATGTTATTCATAGAAAAACATATCGATTTGAATACACCATATGTATCCAAGTGATTCCACATTCCTACTTCAGTATTAACTGACAGGTTCAAAGGGTCAGAACAACGAATGTTCACTCTCAGCACAAAGCTCCCCCTGCGGTTATTTAGTTTCAATCTAATATAAATATACTAAAGACCTGCAGGATCAACAATAGACAATTCCCGAGATGAGCAGCATTTGTATCGATATATAAGAAGAGATAAGGAAAAATAAATTATTTAGAAAAAATACTTGTTTCTTCTTTCAAAAGGTGTTATATTTGTATTCGCCGCTGAAACAGCGCGGTTGATAAATAACATTAAGAAAAAAGTTGTTGACTTTATCTTGATAGAATGTTATATTAATAAAGTCGCCTCTGAGAGACGGCGAAGATGATCTTTGAAAACTAAACAAGACAAAACGTACCTGTTAATTCGAGTTTTTATAAAAAAATCCTATGATACTTCATAGGTAGTCAGTCAAACGCTGACGAGGCAGGAAATGATTACATGCCAAGTTCACTACATCGTGTAGTAGCAACGCATGTGTGATATGCATCCTGCATACCTCGGAGAGTTTGATCCTGGCTCAGGACGAACGCTGGCGGCGTGCCTAATACATGCAAGTCGAGCGGACAGAAGGGAGCTTGCTCCCGGATGTTAGCGGCGGACGGGTGAGTAACACGTGGGTAACCT